>CAYZTT010000047.1:0-1509 GCA_964481835.1 Candidatus Woesearchaeota archaeon | reverse complement strand
TGCTTGTCATAATGGGAATCAAGATGCTTGTTGTGAAGTGGGCTTGATGTGTAATGAGTATGATCATTGTACTTGTGTTGGAGGCGGGGGGGGATCATGTTTTGTTGCTGGAACTAAAATATTAATGTCAGATGGTTCTGAGAAGGATATAGAGGATGTTCAGGTTGGAGATTATGTGGTTGGGAGAGAAGGAAAGGCAGAGGTTTTTGAGATAGAGAGCCCTGTAAGGGAAGGATATTATTTGGTTTCCTTTGAGGAAGGGCATAAATTAGGAGTTACTGATGAACATCCACTGTATGCGAGAAATTCAGAAAAGGAGAGTTGGTCTTCTATAATCCCTGAAAAAACTGAATTGGATTCTGGCATGAGTGTTCTTGATTTGAATGAGATGATTGAGGTTAAGACACTTGATGGTTGGATTGAGATTGAAGATATTGAATATGTTGGAGGCGAAATTAGGACATATAATTTGAAGTCTGTTGAGGGAAATACTTTTTTTGCTAATGGTTTTTTAGCACATAATAAGGAAGAGGAAGCTATTCCTACGGAGGGTGGAGGCTGCTTGGATTGTTATTATGCTTGTGGATGTTGTGATTGTCCGGGGTGTGAATGGTGTTGTGAATCTTGTGGTGTTTGTTAATAAGTTTATTTTGAAAAATGGTTTTTTATCATGATCGCGTGATTAGTTTAAGTTTATTTAATAGTGATGTAATAGTTTGGTCTTTGATGTTTTTTCTTGCTGTTTTTCTTGTTGGATTATTGTCTTTTCTTTACACTAGAAGAAAAAAAATGGATTTTGCTTTTATGTTGCAGATGGTTTTTTTAGTTGGAATTTTTGTTGCTTTGTTTGCTTGGAAAATCCCTTCTATGTTAAATGAGAACTTTTCTTCCTTTGCGGGGATTTTTGTGGGTGTTGTTGTTGCATTATCTTATTTAAAGCTGAGAAAGAAAGGATATGAGTATCTTGATGTGATTGCTCTGTTTTTGCCCCTAGGATTTGCTATTGGGAGACTTGGATGCTTTTTTCATTGGTGTTGTGGGGGAATAGCCACTGGGTTGCCTTGGGGAGTTGTTGTAAACGAGAGTATAGTAGCACACCCTACCCAAATCTATTCTATTATCATGAACTTGATTATTTTCGGAATTTTCTTTTATTTTAAAAATAATAAGTTTTTTTCGAAAAATCCTGGAAATTTGACTTTAAGTGTTTTTGCTTCATATTCATTTTTTAGACTGATTCTGATAGAACCTTTAAGGATGGGAGTTGGCGAGTCTACTAGATCTATATTTCTGGCAGTTATATTTAGTATAGCCCTCTTGGTGTTATATTTTAGAAATAGGAAAGGATAACTTTATTAATTCTTTATTTTTCATATGTTTGTGGGCTCGTAGCTCAGCTTGGATAGAGCGCTTCCCTCCTAAGGAAGAGGTCGAGGGTTCGAATCCCTTCGGGCCCGCTTTTGTTTCGAAACTTTTAAATAGTTCTTTTTGGATTTCTTGTTATGAATA
>CAYZTT010000046.1:0-1649 GCA_964481835.1 Candidatus Woesearchaeota archaeon | reverse complement strand
AGACGAAAATGTTTTGGACGAATCACCCCAAGCATACAAAAATATAAATGAAGTTATGAAAAATCAAAAAGGTTTAGTAAAGAAAGTAGAAGAGTTATCACCACTAATTAACATTCGAGGTTAAAAATGTCATTCCGAATATATCAACCACGAGATTTCAGAGCACTAAAAGAAATTGCTATTGAAAAGTGGGGAGACAAAGCAACTTGGAGTGAAAAAGATCTGAAAGCCACATTAGAAGAAATGTACCAAAACGAAGAATTTGGTCTACATCCTGTTTTTGAATATAGGTATGTATTAAACAGAATAAATGAAGCAAAAGAAATGCTGGGTGAAATAAAAGGTGAAGAGCTAACTGATTTATTCGGAACTACATGCGCCTCAAGAACAATATGGACCACCCAATCAATCGGCTCAGAATTAGAAAGTCTACAACCATTAACAACAGAAGATTATATTAATGTTTATCTTAACAATTTAGGAAATCCGACAAATCAAGATTATATGATATGGTATATTTCAAGATTTCAGGAAGGAGATGATTTAGAAGCAAAAAGAATCATTTTCCACAACCTTGTAAATGATTTAGAGAGAGAAAATAAAAAAGGTCTAGTTAGTATTTCTTGGAAAAATTTGACAAATTACGCAAAACAAAAAAGATAAAGTTTATGGAAGGGGAACCTTATAAGTGAAATCTAAAATCTCAATAATTTCTCCTTCAGAAAGATGCTGTTGTCCCTCCATTTTATACCCCTCTACCGCCCTCTTACCCTGCTCCCACTTGGGGGTACCCTTCTTAACGTTATATCTTTCCTTTAGAATTCTATCTAGCAATTTTTCTTTAGGATTATTATTTCTCTTGCCCGGCCTTCTTTTGAACCTGGGGTCCTCAGGAGGCTCAGGCATTCTTCCAAAATAATCCATTTCTAATTCTTCATTCAAATCAGCATCATCAAGTGTTCCTTCCTTTTCTAATCCCTCACCAAGAGGATCAAATGTATAAAAATAATCCAATAAAGCACTATCACTAAAATCTACTTCCGGAATTACAGAACTCAAATCATTTTCAGAAATTCCATAATTTGGAGAAAGATATTCCCTCAATTCTTCCATATTAGAAGAAATCAAATATAACAAACCGGCTCCCCCAACAACATTAACTGTGCCACCGCCTCCGCCAGGGGAAAATCCTCCAAAAGTGGGATCATAGCAGTCCACATAACCCAACGCAGCACTTTGAACAACTGCTCCATCCGGATCAACAAACATCATTGGATTATTTCCAACATAAGAATAAGGTTCATTCTCTGCAACAGGATCTACAGAAGTAAACCTTCCTAAATCAGAATCATAATACCTAGCTCCAAAGTAATGCAAACCACTTTCATCTTTTTCCTTTCCAGTAAAACCATATTGAATTCCATCTTCAATTATTTGTCCATAAGGCAATGACTTAAAATTAGAAACCTCTTCATTTTGATTTATAGAAACTCGATTACTTCCCAATCTATCTTGATAATAAAATATTTCTTCTTCACCATTAGAAGAATAAACTAAACTATTTCCAGAATAATAATATCTAACAATTTCATCATCTTCTTGAACGATAGGAATAGGAATTTCTTCTCCACTACCTTCTGAAACTTTAG
>CAYZTT010000045.1:0-1685 GCA_964481835.1 Candidatus Woesearchaeota archaeon | reverse complement strand
ATTTCCAGAATCTGCCCAACCAACAACCCAAGGCTCTGTTTTCTTTCCTTTTAATCCATCAATCTCCTCTCTAGTTTTAACAAAAATTATCTCGGGAGAAACATCTAACTTTATTCCAAAAAACTCTTCCAAAACTCTTGAGAGAGACCTTCCCAAGGTTTTATTTCGCATACTTGTCTTCACCAGATTTTTGCAGCCAGTCGTATTGTTCATCACAATCGCAAACGTTGTCACAATTGTCACAACCATCATCACAATCGTAATCAATCGTTCTAAAATCAATAGCTTGCCCTGCAAAAGACAAATCTGTTCTCAATAAAAACTCACGTTCCTCCAGAATTTCTCCCAAAGGATTTAGTTCAACTTCTAATTTTTTTACCATTTTAAGCCTCCCTAATCAATTTACGGAAGTGGAGGAAATTAATAAACTTTTTGATTTCGGGTGGAAACCCCCTTTCTACCAATTCATCCACTGAAAATACCGCTTTTGATAGCATTAAAGCCAATTCATACTGATCAGTTTTTAGATTAGCATAACTAGAGGGTGCTCTAAACAAAGTCCCTGTTCCATTTTCCTCATCCCGATGAACTACGCCTCCAATGAACCTGAATCTAGTGCTAGAATCAACGTCTTCCTTTACCTTTTCTTGATTATTATCAAAATCACCAATTGCCAAGGGATCCAATTCATCTTCTCCAGCTATTTCTCTGCATCCTCCTCCACATCCCCCACAAGAAGAGCAGTATTCCGGCATTTTATCTCTCAAAATGGGAACTCTCTGCCAAACAGTTCTTAATCCTTCTTCTAAAATATTTCCAAAAGTTTCACTTTGATGTTGGCAAGCTTTCATATCCCCAACTTGAGTTATATCTGCCCCAATTAACCCGGCAGAACATCCTCGGAGCATAAATGTATCATATTTTGAATCAGAACTTAAACAAATAGGTATTGGATTCAAACTAGCAACAGGAATAGAGTAATCCTCTTGAAATCTCAATAACTCATCCAACATGAATAAAGATTCTTCCGAATCCAAAGTTTCAGTTTTCCCATGCGAAGCAACTCTTGTCGCACAAAAACCGGTTATTCCATACGGAATCAATTTCCTTCCTGTTGCATAAACATCATGCAATCTTTCTTTATCCACAACCATATTTGCACTAACTCTCATTCCTGCTTCTCTTACAGTGCTAATACCCCTCAAACAACTTTCCAAACTTCCAGGATTTCTTGTTATTCCATCATGGACTTTCGAATCATAATGCAAAACGCTCGTTAGAACGCTCTCTACACCCAAATCGGCCAATCTTTTTGCAGTTTCGCTATCCATCAAATTTAAATTAGAATTCAAAGAAACTTTAACATTCTCACTTCTTAATTTTTCAACAGCATATAGCACTCCTTCTTTATCTGTCAAAGGCTCTCCGCCAGTAATAACAACATGAAATATTTCATTATCAATTACCTCTTTCAAAATACCTTCCCTTACAGAAATAGGGATATTTTGTCCTTCATGTCTAAATGGATTATAGCAATGGCTACAATCATTATCGCAATCTTGAGTTATTTCATAATGTACACTCAGTGGACTTTTGAACTTTTTCTCCATATTTTAGGGAATCTAGAAACCTTAAAAAGAGTTGTTATTTCCTAGAAAACTTCCTAGCAACAAAAGGACCAATAA
>CAYZTT010000044.1:0-1926 GCA_964481835.1 Candidatus Woesearchaeota archaeon | reverse complement strand
CCTGGTGATTGTGAGTTGATTGATGCCTACTGGGGAGCCGATGGTGAGGAAGAGACTGTTGTTGAAGGGACGGAAGTTGCCTTGACTGTGGTCGGTGAGGGAAATTGTGATGGGGAGTTATTATCTACTATTACAATTAAAGATGAAGATTATTGGACTACAGACGATTTATGTTGTTATTTGGACGGAGGGGAGTTTGATGGAAATACTTTTGCTACAACATGGGTTACTGGTTGGTGTTGTGTTGATGAGTTGTGGGAAACTAACCCCCAATTTAGGTTTAGTATTAAATTAGATGAGGACTCTGGGCCTTATGCCTATGTATATTCTGAAAGGCTTACTGTCACGGAATAAGAAGATACAGATCAATGTAGTGGTTCTGATGAGGATCATGTTTGTGTAACTGATGAGTCTGATCCTGCTATTCCTCTTTATGATTCGGGAGATCAAGCTTGTGATTTAGAACAGCAAAGGGTTTGTTCTGAAATACAAGTTAGTTGTCATAATAAACCAGGTCAGCCGCTTGATTGGGCAACTTCACAGAGTTCGGATTGTGCTGAAAACCCGGATGATTATTCGACCACCTGTGTTTATCGAGCAACATGTTCTGGTTCTGCTCCATTACAAGGGGGATTCTGGAATACATTTGTGAATTTCTTTAGAGCTCTTTTCTAATTTTTTCTTTTAATTTATGCGTTAGTGATAAATATAATTTTGTTAGAAAAAAGATAAAGTTTATAAAGAATTTTTCCGAAGTTAATTAGAGAGGTGGTACTTTGAAAAGGTTGTTTTTGGCGTTGGTAATTGTACTTTTTAGCGCTAGTGTTTTTGCTTCTTTAAATTTAGATAAACAGATTTATGGTCCGGAAACAAATTTCGAGGGAGTTTTTTTGGTTAATGATACTGCTTATTTAGATAATTCTATTGAAGCAATTGTGAGAGATTGTGGGGTGGAAGATAGTTACGAGTTTGTTTTGTATGATTTATTGAATCGGTCTGGAATTTATTCTAATGGTGGATGTATGAGGCAATATCCTATGGAGGTTCCAGATTGTGGAGGAAACGAATGGTATAATGATCTTGAATGTACTAATCCAACCGATCAATGTTATTTAGGTAGTGAGCATGGATCTTATTGTCTTGGTGCTTATGGTTGTGGAGGTCCGATTCAAGTGTGTGGTGATGAATTTTTAGCAGATACTGAGGACTGTGAGTATGGTCTTGGAGATGATCTTTATTGTTCTATTAACTGTGAATATATATTTAATGATTTAGATAATGAAATTCAAATTGGATTTACTGCAAATGATAGAGTTGAGTATATTTATCAGAATGAACAATTTTCAACGAATGAAGATTATTCTTTTGATGAATTAAGAGTTAGGTATGATGTTTATTATCAAGGATGGGAAGAACAATATGGCGATGATTTGGATGTTGAATTGTTTATAGATGGATTGCCAGTTCCAGAAAGTTGTTATGGTTTTGGTTTTGGGTATGAAAGTAATTCTGTCTGGATTGAAGAAGATTCTTATTTTTATGACTTAAATCATAATCCTTCAAATCCAGATATGTATATTGGGACCATCAGTTCATCTAGTTATAATGCGGCTCCTGAATGGGCTCAAACTAATGGAATTTGTAGTGGTTGGTGGCATCTGAATGGATGTACTCCTGATTGTGGAGATTATTCTAATGGTTCTTCTGCTATTTTATTGGCTGGAGAGCATACTTTAACTGTTAAAGTAACTGGTTGGGGGCTCATAGGTGCAGGTTCAGATGATTATGTAAAAATTAAGAATTTTGTATTTTATCAAGAATTTGAGATTGAATAAATAGGTTCTTCTTTTTCTTTTTTTCTTAGAAACATTTATATATATATATTGTAGTTGTCTAATATGAAAAAGAGTGTGATGTTGGTTTTAG
>CAYZTT010000043.1:0-1958 GCA_964481835.1 Candidatus Woesearchaeota archaeon | reverse complement strand
AAAAGTTGTTTTCCATCCGGGGTTCGGTAGAGAAATTGAAAAGGTAGTGAAAGGACTAAAGGAAGTTGAAAAGGATAAGCCAAAATCTGTGACCATCTGCCCTGAGACTATGGGAAAAATAAGTCAATTGGGGAGCTTGGGGGAAATTTTAAGCATTTGTAAGCAAACAGAATCTGAACCCTGTGTTGATTTTGGACATTTACACGCCAGGACGTTAGGAAAAATGAAAGATAAGGAGCAGTTTCGGGGGGCTTTGTTGGAAATTGAAAAAAGATTGGGCAAGAAATCTGTAAGGGGCCTTCATTGTCATTTTTATCCAATCGAATTTACAGACAAAGGAGAAAAAGTTCATAGGGCGGTTACTGAGAAAAATGTTTTCCCCAGGTTTGAGCCATTTGCAGAATTGATAAAGGAATTTAAAATTTTTCCAACACTGATATCTGAATCAAAAGATAGTCAGGACATAGGTGCACTTCAAATGAAAAGCATAATGGAAAAACTAGGGTAAGAATTTTTTAACGTTTTTTAACTTGTCTGGGAGGTATTTAGAAAAGAAAGATTAATTTAGCTTTTCAGCATTATATAATTCTTCTTTTTTCGTTTCCCATTGCTCGGGTGTAAACTCTTCGGCATGGTAAGGTTCCTCAATAGATTCTTTTGACATACTCTCGCAAAATTTTTCGAGTTTGGATCTAAGTGCTCTACCTTTCTTTGAATTTTTTCCAAAATCGCCTATTTTTTTATCTATATACTTTCCCCCCAATATTCCGGTAATCAATGAAGACAATCCTAAAAGGCCGCTGTGGGGGATTCCGGTATTTGTGGATAAGCATAATGCCCCACCGAAACCAAGAAGTGTGGTGATTCCACTTACGAACTCAGCATCATATTTATCTGCCATTATATGGTCTACGCCCTCTGATAAATTTTTTTGATCATAAGGTGTATTTAACATTTCATCCATTTGACTAATTAAATAACGACCATTGACGTTTTCCACAGGATTTTTTGACTCTAGTTGCATCCTGGCTGTTTGTTCCAAATTACTCACTGCATACAAAGGATGTACTGGGTGTCCCTTACTACCTAACCCTCTAACTGCCTCTGCAAGTGTATACTCTCTTATTTTTTCCATTTTTTTCTCCACCTCTTTTAAGTCTGAGGTAATGACTTATAACTAATAAGTGGCAACAAACATATATTAAACTATTTAGTAAATTTTTAATGAAAACCGATATATTTATAAAACAAAACCAACTTTAATTAAAAATGGACAAAAAGGACAAAATCATACTCTACGAGCTAGATAAGAACGCAAAACAGCCCTTATCAAAAATAGCAAAAATAGCAAACCTTTCCAGAGAATCAATATTATATAGATTAAACAAATACAAAAAAGAAAAAACAATCAGAGACTTTCTAACTGTAATAAACATGTCCAAACTAAACTACTTCTTCACTAAAATCTACATAAAATTACACAACATAACAGAAACCCAAGAAAAAGAACTAATAAATGATCTAAAAAGCAATAAAGACATAGCCTGGGTAGCTTCTTGTGATGGAAAATACTCTTTAGTTTTTGGGCCAAAAGCAAAAAATATGCAAGAATTAAACAACATCTTAAGAGAAATAACAAACAAATACAACCAATTCATCTTAAATCAAGACAACGCAACCATACTATCAGCACATCACTTCTACAGAGACTATCTAATAGACAAAAAAGCAACCACAGAAAGAAAAATTAAATGGGGGGAAGAACTACAAGAAACAAATCTAGACGAAACAAATCTAGAAATACTAAACGAACTCTCAAAAAACACAAGAATCCCGGCAGTAGAAATAGCAAAAAAACTAAATCTTTCTCCAGATGCAATAATAAAAAGAATAAAATCTTTAGAAAAGGCCGGAATAATAGAACACTACATGATCTGGCCAGATGTAAACAAATTAAT
>CAYZTT010000042.1:0-2075 GCA_964481835.1 Candidatus Woesearchaeota archaeon | reverse complement strand
GTTATGTCCAATTGTTCAAAGGCACTAAACTTTGAGAATTAAAGATAGTTAAAGATGGCACTTCAATACCCCCGACCACCCACCCCTGATTTGGAGATATGTGCTTGGTTTTTCTTTCAGAAAAACAGATAGTCTTTTTCTTCGAAAAAGGATTTAATTGAAATAATCTTTCCCCCCAAAATTTTCAAAAACAAACAATAAACTTTTAAACTTCTATTCTCTTTTGTTTTTAACATGAGTATATCAATAGCCTTAGGAATAATACTTCTTTCAAGTATTGTTATTTATTTTGCTGGAAACAGATTTGCAGAAAGTTCTTCAAAAATTGGAGATTTTTTTAATTTACCTCGTGATGTCAAGGGAGCAACTTTTGATGCTATTGCAAGTTCTCTTCCAGAATTGCTTGTTGCTATTTATTCTGTAGTCATCTTCAAACAATTTGAAGTAGGTATTGGGACAATTGCAGGTTCTGCTCTATTTAATTTATTAGTCATACCTGGAATTTGTGTTTTTGCCGCCCCAGTAGCGTTTAAAGTCGGAAAAAAAGTTTTAAGTAGAGATGCTCTTTTTTATATGATTGCTGTTTTTGTTTTAATCACTTGCTTAATATATTTTAAAACATGGGGGTTAATTATTGCTCTTATATTATTATCAATCTATCTCTTTTACATCAAAGAAATTATTAGCCACACAAAAGCCCATAAGAAAAAACATAAACATACAACTTCCGAAGAAATAAAGTTTGGAAAAGAACTTTTAATATTCTTTTTATTGATGGCAGTTATTGGAGTATTTACTTTTTTACTTACAGATTCTGCAATTGACCTTTCTCATGCTTTGGGAATCTCTCCAATCATTATAGCTTTTACAATCATTGCAGCTGCCACATCTATACCAGACACGATTATATCTGTAGTTAATGCAAGAAAAGGAGACATTGATGATGCAACTTCAAATGTTTTTGGCTCAAATATTTTTGATATTTTAGTTGGACTTGGTTTGCCTCTATTAATCTATTTTATCTATAAAGGTGCAGTTGGAATCACTTTCACAAACTTAGAAATTGTTTTAGGACTTCTTGGTTCTACAATTTTAGTTTTATACTTTTTTGGAGATGATCATAAACTTGGGAAAAAAGAAGCAGGAATTTTATTGTTTATGTATCTTGTTTTTGTCGTTTATACTGTTATTTTAGCAATCTTTTAATCAAACATATCTTCAAATTGCTCATAACCTTCAACAGGATTTCTATTCTCATATGGGTTTGGAGTATAAACATCTGTTTCTCGATTAATCCAACCATTAACAAATTCGGGTCTTATTGTAAATTCTGCTCTATTTGGATGAAAATATCCTATACCTTTAATCGTAGCAATAGAGTTTCTAGAAGTTTTAGGCAAATCTTTTATTCTTGATGTTGGAATTTTAATCACCACAACAGCATTATTTCCTTTATGTGTTTGTCTATATAACGCTTCTGCTCTTTCTAAATCACTAGGCTGCCATGTTGCAGTGCTTAACAAATCTCCTGCACCACACCCTAAACCTTCTTGCATTATGGCATCAACCAATGAAGTATGGGTTCTATGTAAAAATACATTATCCTCATTATTCGATGCAATATGTTTTTGATATTCCATAACAATTGGAATAAACAACCTTTTTTAAATCTTTCGCTATTTACTACTAAATAGTTAATATAAAGGAAAATTTTCCACCCCAAGATTATTTCATCTTCTTTCTTAGAAAGAAAGAAGCAAAGAAGACGCACACATCTCTTATTTATTAGACAGCGTCCCGCCGTCCTGAAGTGCCATCTTTAAAATTAATACAAGTGCCTTCGAACAACTCTGCGAAAAATCAAAGATTTTTCTTGTCACGCCTTGCAGGCTCTCGCTAACGCTCGGAAGACATAACAGGGCTTAAACAGAAAATCCTTGCAGGATTTTCCCAAATTTTTCCTACGGAAAAACTCTCGAGGTCACTACGTTCCACTCGAGCCCTTCAGGTTGTTTAAGCCCGATGTTAAACTCAATCGAATTTTCACTTTAGAAATAAAAAGAGTTGGGGGCGGT
>CAYZTT010000041.1:0-2095 GCA_964481835.1 Candidatus Woesearchaeota archaeon | reverse complement strand
CAGGCACAGCAAAAAAAGTATGTGAAGAGGCAAATCTATACCCAAATGCAAGACCATCTAGGATTGCAAAGCAGGAGGCAGATAATTTGCTAAAGGCAATCAGAAAACAAAAATTTATGTCTCCGCCAACAGACTGTCTATCTCCAATTTCAGAAGAATTACTATTAAAATCTCTAAAGAAAGAATAGCAGTTTTAATTGGAGAAAAAGGTGTAACAAAGAGAAGAATACAAAAATTAACAGATACAAAGATAGAAGTCTCTTCTGACGAGGGAGATGTTTTTATAGATTCGGAAGACAACTACAAGGTTTTCTTATCCACAAACATTGTAAGGGCAATCGCTCGTGGTTTCAACCCAGATGTTGCAATAAAATTGTTGAAAGATGATCACGTTCTCGAAATGATTAACATTCACGACTTCTCTGGAAAATCAAAAAAACAAGAAGAAAGAATAAAGTCGAGAGTTATTGGAACAAAAGGGAAAGCAAGAGCAACTCTAGAGAAAATGACTAATACACATATTTCTGTTTACGGAAAAACAATAGCTATAATAGGAAACGTAGAAGATGTTCACTTAGCAAAAAGAGCCCTGGATAAATTACTTAACGGCACTCCCCACGGAAATGTTTACAAATTTATAGATCGGGAAAAAGAAAGACAAGAAAACTTATAAACTATTAATCCTCAGAGATATACATGAAAAGGGGGAAATTAGTAGCAATTCTTATCATTTTAGCTTTTTTTATCTCAAGTTGTGAACTTATTCAGTACAGCCCCACCTTATCTAGTGAAGAAGAGCCAACAGGCCCCCAAATATTTGAAATTTCTACAACAAACTATAATCATAAGATAATTACAGATCTCACAATAGGGGATTATAAAATAAAAAATAAAGATGGACTAGAAGTGACATTCTCTAAATCGGAATCCGGAGAAATTAATGTAGGGGGGATTGATGAGAGAATCGATGACTTCAGCTTAAAGTATCACGAAGGATTTATAATCGAGTTAGCTGAAGATCCTTTAGCCAAAACCGAAAAATCAATAAGGGCTCCCCAAAAAGAAATTCTAGAATTAGAACATTCCTCTTTCAAGTCCCTCCTTTCAGAAAAAGAAATAGAGGTCAAGAAAGAATTCAAAAAAGCATTTAATGGAATTGTAGTTAAAGATCTGACAAAAGAACAAATAAAAGATCTAGAGCGAGATCCAAAAGTAAAAAAAATATGGCCAAATTATCGGGTTTATATGAACTTGTTAGATTCTACTGGAATGATTGGTGCCGACGAAATGTGGGCCACGGGTTAT
Organism: Candidatus Woesearchaeota archaeon; assembly: GCA_964481835.1. Classification (GTDB taxonomy): domain Archaea; phylum Nanobdellota; class Nanobdellia; order SCGC-AAA011-G17; family PNOQ01; genus JABIBT01. The sequence continues at coordinate 790 of CAYZTT010000041.1, read as the reverse complement.
ACGGGGGAGGGAGTTACAATAGCGGTTATAGATACGGGTATAGATTATACTCATCCAGACCTAGGGGGGTGTATTGGTCCAGATTGTAAGGTCCTAGGAGGATATGATTTCATAAACAGAGACCCAGACCCCATGGATGACCACGGTCACGGAACGCACTGTGCGGGAATAGCCGCAAGTACGGACGGAAACCAAGAAGGTCTAATCGGCGTGGCCCCCGATGCAAAGCTATACGCTTTCAAAGTTTTAAGTGAAAGTGGATCCGGTTCAATGGGGGGTGTTGTGGAGGGAATCGAAGCAGCAATGGATCCCAACGGAGATTACAATTTCGAAGATCACGTAGATGTTATAAGTATGAGCCTTGGAGCAAACTGTGGAACCTATAGCGAGGATTGCGGTCCAGATGACCCCACTTCCCAGGCCATAGATGCTGCAACAGAAATAGGGATAGCTTCAGCAATCTCGGCTGGAAATAATTACGAATACTTTAGCATTGGCTCACCAGGTGCTGCAAGAACTGCAATAACCGTTGGAGCCTCTTGTAAACCAGAACATGAGTTTAGTGAATGTGCCTACTCTTATCCAATTGCCTCTTTTAGTTCAAAGGGCCCAGTAATTGTTACTGGCTCAGATACCTATCCCAAACCAGATATTGTCGCACCGGGAGTAAGCATTTGTGCATCCCAGTGGGAAGATGCCTGGCAAGATTCTGAATGTATGGATGACGAACACACAGCAATTTCAGGAACTTCGATGTCTGCCCCTCATGTGGCTGGAGCACTAGCACTCT
>CAYZTT010000040.1:0-2106 GCA_964481835.1 Candidatus Woesearchaeota archaeon | reverse complement strand
ATTCTTATGTTTCTAATAATCCTATGGGTTATGTAGATCCGACTGGAATGACTTCAGAAGAAGCTCAATACCCTGAAGGCAATATAAGGTGGGGGTATGGAGTGAGTGGGGGATTACTTTCTTTTGGGGCCTCATGGAATAATGGAGGGGATTGGGGAGACCGGTTCAAAGCTTTTGGATATGGTTTTGCTACAGGAGTAGCAAGTTTTGATATACAAAGACTTGCAATTCAAAACCCTTCTGAAGGGAGCGTCTTATTTGCAGGATTCGCTGAAGATATAGTAAGTTCAATTCGTGCAAATACTATGCAAAACAAAGGCCCATTTGATACAATGCAATTTAATTATTTGGGCATGGTTGCAGAGAGAAGTGGAGGTGAATGGAATTTTGGAGTAAAAGCGGCAGATATTGGTTGTGCTTTACTGGTGAGTCTTGGAAAAGATATTCAATGGGGGAAATCCTTTAAATCAGGAGATTTTGTTGTTCATAATCCTAAAGTTTATGATAGTGCTGTAGCCGCTTCATCTTGGTATGCAGGCATGGGTTTGCCGAGTACAATGATTTTATATGATTCATATGGTTATGCGCCAGCATATGATGCGATTTTTGGCCATGAATCCGGTCATCCATTGCAAGCAACAATGATGTCTTCAATTTGGAGAGGTTATAATGAAGATGGATTATTTGGGAGCCGCCCAAATATTTTGGGAGTCAATGTACATCTTGATTCTTTTTGGGGCCCAGGATTTCTAATGTATGGGCCTATGGGATTTTCTTGGAGTGAAAATAGGCGATCAACAGGATTCTTCTGGGCAGAAATTGTTCCCGGTAATTATGAAGAAGATATTCCTGGGACTTATTATGAATAGATTATATGAAGTGTCTAACTCCTAGTAAAATTCTTGATTGATTATAATTTTCATTAATTCCTTTTGATTCACCTATGGGTTTTTGAAATGATAGGAATACATTTTCTTTTTCTGTTAAAGGATAACTGGCTGTTGCACCAATAGTGAAATACCTTCCTCCTCCATCACTTTCAGGCAACGAAAATTCCGGCTCACATATCCTAACTTTGTGTAAGGAACCTTGTAATTCTAGAGTTGCTTTATCTGCTGTTGTTCCTGCTTTGATACTTAATACTTGTTCAAGATTACCACTATCTCCTTGTATAGAGTATGATCCAGAAAGAGTTGTATTGTCTGGGCGTTTAACACCGATACTCCCTCCAAGAGTTAATGCTGGAGATGAATTTCCAGCTAAACCGAGTCCGAATTCATAGGTGCTGAACGGTCCAGAAGGAATGTGCTCAGAAGCATATGATTTAATAGCAGTACCAATTATGGCGTTTCCGATCATTATTCCTAGGATTATAGGTATAGATTTCATATAGAAATTAAGGCATTTTACAGTACTTAAATCTTTCTATTTGTTATTTTTGATAAGTAGTAACAATTATAGCCCTTTCATTATATCCCCAAGACTTTGGGCAATGATATTGTACATTTTTTAGATTGTTAATTCATATATTGCTTCTTTTAATGGTCCAGTACAATAGGCAGGGTTTCTGCGTTAAATTTGGTCTCTTTTGGAATTGCACATGTCATTGATTTTCCTTCAAATAATAATTTGGAGTCTTGATCTGCTTCTTCCGCCATTGATAAAAGAGTTATTTTTACTATGCAGTTGCCTCCTTGAGAGCGTTCTATTTGATATATGAATGTGGAACCTTCGTCATAGGTAGTTAACTTAGTCTTTTTGCAGGATTCCATATGCCTGTCGTAACAGGGTTTACTTTCCCCACAAGTACATAATCTGGATTTTGTCTAAATGACTCTTTAAACAAGTTGAATAGGGTAACTTCCCCTGATTTCTTGCCCATGATGTTGGTTGCTCCAATTCCTCCCTCAGAAACCTCAGGAATTTCAATAGTCTTAGAATACGAAATAGGTAAAACTAACAAAATAAGTAATATCACCACTAATTTTTTCATAATAAGAAAAATAAAAACAACTATAAAAATTTATCTACTAAAAGGCAGAACTCAAGGCAGCCAAGTCCTCTATACCAATTATACAGCTTCCATCTGCATCCATTCTTACTGGA
>CAYZTT010000039.1:0-2246 GCA_964481835.1 Candidatus Woesearchaeota archaeon | reverse complement strand
GGCTGAGGCCCGGGTTCAAATCCCGGCTCGCGCATATTCAAAAGTTTTTTAATTCCTTAAGTTTAGTTTGTTTTATGGATAACAAGGAAATTGCTAGGCAGAGGATAAAGAAGTTGTTTTCTGAGGCTGAAAAAATCTTTCCTAAAGATAAAGAATTGGCCAATAAATATGTTAAGTTAGCTAGAAAGATTGCCATGAAGTTTAATTTGAGGATGCCAAGAGGATATAAGCGTAGATTCTGTAAGCATTGTTATTCTTATTTAGTTCCTGGAAAGAATTTGAGAGTTAGAACCAGAGATGAGAAATCTGTTTATTATTGTTTAGAGTGTAAAAAATTTATGAGATTTCCTCTTTCAAAAGGTAGTAAGTAGTCCACCATTTATTTTTTATCCAATCTTTTTCTAATTTTAGTAAGAATGAGAACCCTCTGTTTTTTAGCTCTTTATCTACAACTCCTCCTTGATGGGGATGTTTGAATTGTTTTGGTAATGGTGAATGGAACCCATGCATATAGTGTATTAATTCATGTGCGATTGTTGTATCAATTATAAACTCTGGAATTTGTTCATGTCTAAAAAGGTTGTTTACAACTATTTCGGTTGATCCATCTTTTAATCTTTTTATATGGCCAAATTTAGTTTTCCAATTTCCTTTAAATCTTATTTTTATCTCGTTTAATCTATTTACATCCGGCATTAGAACATTCCAAATTCTTTCTAATCTTAATTGTAGCCAAGTATCTGATCTCATATTTCCCTCTTTTATTTTTGTAAGTTGATAAGGTTTATATAGTTTTTAGTTTAGTTTATTTTCATGAAAAGAGAAGTGATTCTGTTATTGTTCTTGGTTTTGAGTATGCCAATCTCTTACGCTGATGTTATTGATATTCCAGGAATAACTAAAGGCGAGAGAGCTGAACCGGATGCCCCCTTGGAGGGGCCAGGGGTTAAGAAATTTGTTTATGCTGGAAATAATATTATTGCTTCTGTTGAAGAGCCTGGGATAAAATATTATCACAAGGGAAGAATGAGCAATAGGATAACCACTGATTCCTCGGGAGATTTGGATAAAGAGTTTAAATCCTTGTCCTTTGGTCAGATGATTGAAAATTCTGGAGTAGATTATCCGTTTACTGGGAAAGAAGAAGATGAATCTGGGCTGCACTATTTTGGTGCTAGATATTATGATGACAATGTAGGGAGATTTACTTCTGTAGATCCCATGGCAGGGAATGATGGGAATCTGCCATATGGTTATGTTGCTAATAACCCTATGAATTTAGTTGATCCTGATGGTATGGAACTTCAGTTTTTGATATCTTTTTATGATTCTGATCCAGATATAAATAGACAATTAGCCAATAATAGGATCTCTGAACTCAATGATTTTTTTGGAGCAGATGTCTTGCAAATGGGGGATGAGGGACACGTTATTATGGATGGAGACCTTAATTATGTTGGAGACGAAAGGCAGCAACAAATTTTGGAGGTATTTAATACACTTATTGAAAGTGAGGATTTGTTTGAGGTTGTCAGTACTCAGGAATCTGATCCTACATTTTTTGGAAGTTGTGCTGTCAAGGGCACTAATCGGCTTATTTTGGGTAAGGAATCTAAAATGACTTTTGAAAGGCCGTTGGGGAAAAATCTTGAAAATGTGAAATTTGATCCGCTTATGAATTTTGTTCATGAAGCAACTCATTTAACCGGGGAAGGGGAAGAAGGAGCAGTTAGGATGACAAATTTGCTTAGAGGCGGAGTAAAGAGGCATTTTTATACAGCATCTACAGCCAATGCCCTTGTTTTCGCCCAGGGGCCTCCCGATGAGAGCTATTTCTACTTGACTCCAGAGCAATTCGATAGTATAAATATAATTACGGATTTTTTTGAACGTAGGGGGGCGATTAGGGAACTGGGCACTAGGGGCCCAAATTATCCGGAATTAGTAAAGAAAATTAGTAATTAGAATTTCTTAAATTTAGATACTTTTTCCAATAAGTCAATATGCCCTAAGAATAATGCTCTGCAACAATATCTTTCTATCTTTAGATCGTCTAGAACTTTCTTTGGATCTTCTCCTTGTTCTATACGTTCGGTATATTTTTTCCAGAGGTGACCTACCGGTTTTCCACAACTGAAACATCTTATTGGTATTATCATTTTATCTGTAAGATTTTTGTCTTTTTGCTCTTGCTTTAGAGTCGTTTGGTTTACACATTTCTTTTCTTCTTGTATCTGCTACAATTA
>CAYZTT010000038.1:0-2249 GCA_964481835.1 Candidatus Woesearchaeota archaeon | reverse complement strand
AAGATTAATACACCTCCTCTTTAATATTATAGTTAAATTTTAAGAAAGAGAGTATTTAAAGTTTTTGTTTAAAATAAGAAAAAGAAAAATTAATTAGCCTGCAGTTCCGGTTACCGTGACTACAGATCCTTCTCCACAAGCAACTTCGCAAGGTTCACCTTTATACTCTGCTGATGATTTTATTAGGAACTTTACTAGCATGCCTGGCGGGGAAGCTACACCGTTGCCCTGATCGTAGAAGTCTGAACCAATTCCATCCGTATATGAAGAAATTGTGGCTGTTCCTGCAGAAATATCGTTGCTGTACAAGTAAGTTACTACAACCTCTGGATTGTCTTGTGCTGCATTTGTTACTTTCGCAAGGACCTCTAGTTCAGCATCACCGGGCTCTTCGTCAGAATATTGAGCAGCGAAAGTTAGTAGATTATAGTAGTCTGAACATTTTGCTCCTGCCTCTGCTTGACATTGTTGTACATCAGTTTGGTCACCCACTAGGTTGTTCACCCACGTAATAACTAGAACTGCTATTATTATCGTAAAACCAATGATAAGAACTGTTGCTATCAATGGGCTTATACCTTTTTTGTTTAACAAGATTAATACACCTCCTCTTTAATATTATAGTTAAATTTTAAGAAAGAGAGTATATAAAGTTTTTTGTTTTAACATGAAGAATATTGTTTTTGATCATTACAGTATTTTGATTGGCCACCAATCATTACTACAGGAATTATTTCGACCCTATCTAAAGTTTCTCCAGGGTGATTATCAAATTCAATTTGAAGTAATCCTGTTGTTGCCCCTGCCGGAACTGGATCCCCCGTTTCAAAGGCTTGAGAGCCATCATCAAAGAGTCCGTTAAATAGTAAACTTGTTATTTGTGAAGTTCCGATATTTGCTATTTCTATATCTACTACATTGCCAGAACACAGGGCATCTTCAACTCTAATTTCTGCATTCATACATGCTTGTGCAAGTTCTGTTGACGCTTTTTGTTGTTGTTCTTCAATAAAATTGTGATACCAGAACCATAATAGAATTGCGATAATGATTACAATTGCAACTAAAAGAACTGTTGCAACTAATGGTGAAATTCCTCTTTTGTTTTTCATCTTATTATGTACACTCTTCGGTTATTTGACTATTTAAAATTATCCTTTTATCATAGCAGGCAAAATCATCTCCTTCTATATTTATCCATGGAACAAACTCAATCGTTACTATATCCCCGCCAAGTTCCACTGTTACTGCTGCACCGTTTTCGTCTTGGCCTTGACTTAATCCTTCGCAAGGTTGAGTTGCGTACATGTGTTCATAGTCTCCGGAGTTTGCTGTGATCTCATAAGTTAGCGGGCCAGAAATTGTGTCAGGTGTAATGTCTGGGTTCAATAGATCTATACACCAAGATTTGGCATCCTCGGGAATTTGTCTTCCAAACGTGGCTATTGTTATTGTGAATGCTCCTTCATTTTTTATTGTTAAATCTACTTCGTGTCCGTTGTTTTTTAGACATATACTATCTAATTCGATTTCAACGCTGTCACAGTAACCTTCTTTGTCATCAGGCAAGTCTATATCTTGAAATTGTTGGATTGCCCATTGTGTAACTAATAAACCTGCTGCAACTGCGAAACCAACTAGAACTACCCAACCGATTAATGGAGAAATTCCTCTTTTCATCATCTTATATTGACCTGCCTTGTTTTTATATCTTTCTCTTCTAAAGGGGGACTGTATTGTGGATTCCATTCTCCTTCTCCGTATGTGTATTCTAAGGGGTTTTCCCCATTTACTAATCGTATCAGTACTCTTAATTCTGGAGTTCCTTCGTTGAATGTAAATGGGTGAATAATTCCTCCTATGCTTAGGTCAAAATTGCCGGGGAAAGATGTTTCTTGGTACCAATCTTTTCCAAACTTTTCCGCTTTAACGGGAACTTTATACGAAAAATCTTTGCCACCAACCTCAATTGAAATATCTTGTATCAATCCTTGATTCGAACCCAGGATATCAAATTTGTCAAAATCTCCAACCTGTTCCCCAAACCTGTTTACTAGAAAAATATTGTCTCCATCCGAGTAGGCATATAGTAGTTGTAAGTTTGGTGCACGTTGTTTTGCATATGTTAAATAATTTGTTGTAAATGTATCTAATTTTTCAACAACGACATCTGGACCTGTTATTTCTAGATCGCCGGGGTCAGATAAAACTTCATTAATTACATATTGTGATTCATGAATATAATTATT
>CAYZTT010000037.1:0-2269 GCA_964481835.1 Candidatus Woesearchaeota archaeon | reverse complement strand
GATGATAGTGATAAGGACATGCATGAGTATGAGTTTAATTCTATGGTTAAGCAGATTATGTTATATTTGAAAATTGATGAATTGAGAGTGGTAATCAAAGGGGATGATTTGGATTTGATGAGAGACTATCTAAATGAGATGGATTATCTGAATAATACTACTTTTGATATGCCGGGAAACTATCGGAAATTTGTTATGAGTTCGTATGAGAAATATCTGAATGAATTTAATTATAGGATTGTTTTAAGTGAGATGAATGAATTACTTGAATTAGTGTATAAACTTCGTGGGGAGGAGAATTATGATCAGGCCTTACATTTGTTCCCCAAGATTATGTTAAAGTTTAGAGAGATGAGTGGCCATGGGATTGATACTAAAGAAACTTATAGGCAGTTGATAAATTTACGAGAGGAGTTGAAACTTAAATTGCTTAAGATGCGAGCATATAGTGAAGAAGCTAAAACCGATATTAAGGTTATGAAGAAGGCCTTGCGTAAAAGAGATTCTGATAGTGCTAGGAAGTTGCATGAAAGAGTTTTTAGTTAATTTTATATAGTTTTTAGATGGAGTTATTTTTATGTTTAAGTTTTTGAAAGATAAATTAAAGGATGCTGCGAAGAAGTTTTCTAAAGAGGCAGAGGAAGTCGTTGGAGAAGATTCTAAAGTAGAAGAAACGCCTGAGGAGAAAGTTGAGGAAGAAGTTAAAGAAGAGATTTCTGAAGAGTTGGAGGAAAGTTTTGAACCTGAAGTTGCTGAGAAGGTTGCTGAGGAAGTTGTTGAAGAGTCAAAAGAAGAAATTGTTGAAGATATCCCAAAAGAAGAACCTAAAGTCGAGGAAAAGCCCAAAGAAAAATTAAGTTTTAAAGAGAAACTAAAAAAAGCTGTTTCTAAGAAAATTTCAGAGAAAAAGTTTGAAGAGTTATTTTGGGAATTGGAAATGGGTTTGCTTGAGAGTAATGTTGCTGTTGAAGTTATAGATAAATTAAAGGAAGGCTTGAAGATGGAAATTGTTGATGTTCCCATTAAAGGGAAGGTCGATGATTTTGTTTTGGAAAAATTAAAAGAGAATATCAAGGAATTGTTTAAGAAGGAAGTTGATTTGGTTGAAATTATTAAAAAAAGTGAGAAGCCGTATGTTATTGTGTTTTTAGGCGTAAATGGCTCTGGTAAAACGTTGAGTGTGGCAAAAGTAGCGAAATATCTGAAAAACAACGGATTGTCTGTAATCATGGCGGCTGGAGACACATTTAGGGCAGCCGGTAACATCCAATTAGTTGAGTTAGGGAAAAAATTAGATATGCCTGTTATGATGCAGCCTAGTGGGAGTGATAGTTGTGCTTTGATTTTTGATACTATTAAGAAAGCTAAATTAAAAGATATTGATGTTGTTTTAGCAGATACTGCCGGAAGAATGCATTCAAACGAGAACCTCATGGAAGAGTTGGATAAAATAGTTAGGATAAATAAACCTGATTTTAAATTACTTGTTGCTGAATCGATTACTGGAAATGATGTGATTTTTCAATCAAAGGCTTTTGAGAAGGGAATTGGTATTGATGGATTCTTATTGAGTAAGGCAGATATTGATGAAAAAGGGGGAGCGATAATCTCTGTTAGTTATGTTTTGGACAAACCTATTTTATTTTTGGGTACTGGACAGGGACTTGGAGACCTTGAAAAATTTAATTTGGATAAACTTCTGGAAAAGTTAGATCTTTAGTTTTGTGAAATTTGGTGGTGGGAAGTCTCCATCCAGTTATTTGATTATTGAACGTGTATTCAGACCTTTTTTCTCTTGTTTTTTGCAATATATTTGCTTTGCATAGAAAAGAAATATATTTTGTTAAAGTCCCTCTTGGATAACTTGTTATTTTAAGAAGATCATAGATGTCAAATTTTTCTAGTTTCTCACATTTATTTAGTATATTTTCTATTTCAATATTTCTATTTTTGTAGAAAAATAACCTAAGTTTATTTATTGCGTCTTGTTTGTTTACTGGTTTATCTGGAAAACCCTTTTCAAAATCCAACATTTTAAACCATTTTATGGTGTTTTTTTCAAAGTAAGTTTTGAATTTATTTTTTTGGCTTGGCTCCTTGTTGTTTTTTGTTATTAAGCAATGTGTAATATTCCCTTCTCTTTTCTTTGTTGTGTATTGCGTTATTTTTAATCTATCTTCTATAAGGAGTTTTGCTACATCATCTCTAAGTTGCCTGTTACATACTCCTAAGCTAATTGATCCGTCGCTTGATGCACTTGCTTCGAAAG
>CAYZTT010000036.1:0-2483 GCA_964481835.1 Candidatus Woesearchaeota archaeon | reverse complement strand
ATCTAAAATCTGTTGAAGGAAGTACATTCTATGCGGACGGAGTTTTGGTGCATAATAAGATGATGCATATGCCTTCTATGATCTTGCATGATGATGATGAGCCACCTTATGATGAGGGAGGTGTTCCTCTTGAGGGAGAGGGAGAGTCCGATATTGGGCCTAATGATATTGTCATAAATGAGACGGCGAATGTGACTTTTGGAAAAGAGAAAAGAAAGTCTAGCCCTGTTTCTTTTTGGGAGAAGTTACTGGAGCTAATTTTTGGTGGGTAATTTAATTTAAGATGGTTTTTTATCACCAAGCTGTTAAATATTTTGAAATTTTTGGCAAGAATTTACCGCTTTGGGAGACAATTTTCTTTTTGGCAATTCTTGTGGCTAGCCTTTTTGCTTTTCTTTATACAAAACAGAGAAAATTGGATTATTTCTTTATGCTGAAGCTTATTTTTTTGGTTGATATCTCTATTATTCTATTCTCTTTGGTTATACCTAGATTGGGGATGGGTAGCCTTTCTTCCTTTCTAGGAATTTTTGCCGGGTTATTTGTTGCTTTAGTTTTTGTTAGGGTTGCGAAGAAGGATTATGTATATATTGATATACTTTCTTTATCTATGCTGTTAGGGATTGCTATTGGAAGGGTGGGATGTTTTTTTAACTGGTGTTGTAAGGGAGTTGAAACTACATTGCCTTGGGGAGTAATAGTTGGAGGCCATCCTCCTGTTCATCCAACTCAAATTTACTCTATTATTTTGAGTTTGGTTCTTTTTGGGTTATTTTTCCTTTTTAGGAATAATAAGTTTTTTGTTAATAACCCTGGAAATATGGCGTTGAGTATTTTTGCTTCCTATAGTTTTTTTAGGCTAACTTTAATAGAGCCCTTGAGGATTATAGTTGTGGATACTTCTAGATCGCTTACCCTGTCCTTAATTTTTTCTGTAAGTTTATTGATACTTTATATACGAAATAGAAAATAAAAACATTTATAAGCCAAGTTACCACTACATGATGACATGTCAATTTTACCAAATAAACTGGAAAAATTACTTAGACTTAGTATGGCGGCAATTGCAGTTGCGACTCCACTAATTTTGGGTTCATGTTCTAGGGAGAATAACCCTATTGCGCCGGTAGAAGAGCCTTCAATTCCCTTAAATTTACTTCCAGAAACACATATTTCTTCTGTAGAGGTATCTGAATCTTCTCCATATGTGGTCTCTGCCTATGGTAATGGGGAGGATGAAGATGGATATATTGAGAAATTTATATATTGGTTTGATTCTGAGGAGCCCGATACAGTCCATGGTTCTGAGTTTTCGATAATTAAGGAAGGATTGTCTCGGGGGCACCACAGTTTTAATGTTGTGGCAGTTGATGATAGGGGGGGAGTGGATGGGACTCCCGCGAGTGAAAGTGGAATATATATCCCTTCTACACTTGAAACTTTACTTATTAAACACGGAGATGGCGAGGGACAGGATACTTATATTGAAAGATGGACTTGTTATGATGCACAAGAGAATATAGTTTTTGAACAGAATATGGATGTAAATCATGGGGGGGAAGATTCGATTCTTTTAGAAGAGTATTTTACGGAAAATGGACAGTTTCTTTATCAGAAGAGGGGGTTGTTGAGATTTGATTTATCTGAGTTGCCTCAAGGTGCAGATATTACTTTGGCGAGACTTAGTGTCCGGGGAGGAGTTCCTCCTTTTCTTGATCCGGGAAGAGTTTATTGTCATAAAATGATCGGTGAATGGGATGAGGACACCGCAACATGGGACAATTCTAATCACTTAATTGGAGATTCTTTATGGGTGAATAATAATTTTGGTGCGTTTGGTACTACAAATTGGTACTCATGGATAATCACAGATTTGGTTGAAGAGTGGGTGGAAAATCCGGGGCAGAACCATGGGGTGGCTATTTTTCCTTATCATTCTGATGGAGGGTTGATTGCTGGAGAGATAGATTCCAGTGAATATCCCTATTGGGAAGGATGGCCCCAACTTGAAATACATTATTTCTCAGAATAAAAACTTTTATAACTGTTTTATTTTTGATGATATTGTGGGCTCGTAGCTCAGCTTGGATAGAGCGCTTCCCTCCTAAGGAAGAGGTCGAGGGTTCGAATCCCTTCGGGCCCGCTATAGAAATATTTATATACATGTATTTGTTTTGCTTGTTATGGATGCCAAAGATAAAAGAATATTTCTGGTAGTTGTTTTTTTAGTTATTGTTGCTTTGGGTCTAGGAATTGTTAATTCTTTTATTGGCAAGGTTACTTTTGATGTGCCTCTTGGAATAGGGGATGATGATGTTGATGGGGTACATGGGGGCGGCGGTTGTGAGAATGATCAGGATTGTGGTTATAATGAAGTTTGTATTTTGCCTTGTGGGGTTTGCACAGACCAGACAGGATGTAATTTTGATGCTTGTCATAATGGGAATCAAGATGCTTGTTGTGAAGTGGGCTTGATGTGTAAT
>CAYZTT010000035.1:0-3033 GCA_964481835.1 Candidatus Woesearchaeota archaeon | reverse complement strand
TATGGTCCGGTAAAGAATTTGGCTTGGTTAGTTGGAGTTGTTGGCGGACTGATTGTTTTGTATATTATTTTTAAGATGGTTTATCAAGTTAAGAGAACTCTATAGGTCTTCGTCTTTCTTTACAAATCGCTCTATCATTGCTGCGAAAGCTGGCCTTGTTACGAACACACCAATGCTTATTCCAATTATTGTGATGAATGCGAATCCTCTTAATAATCCTGCGCCTGCTCGGAATAATGGCAACATTGCAGCGAATGTTGTAAAATAGGCCGCCATTATAATGAAGAATGCTCTTTTTAATCTGTGTTTCCAACTTACTGCAAATGCTTCTGCCTTTGAGAACACTTCATCTATGATGACTATCTGATCATCTACTCCGGTTCCTACCGCGGCAATTATTCCTGCAATTGCGGCCATGTCTAGGTTTCTTTTTAGGAGTGCAGAAATTCCAAGTATAATTATTATTTCGGAAAGGATTGCAATTATCATTGGGATTGCAACTTTTAGATTTCTGTATCTTAAGAAAACTACAAGGGCTACAGCAAAGGTTGCAATTAATCCTACAAGAATTGCATTATTTACGAAAGTGCCTCCAAGTGTGGGGGATACAGTATCTAGCTTTACTATTTCAAGTTTGAATGGGAATGAACCGGTTAATAACACCGTTTGTAATTTGTTCATTTGTTGTTGAGCATCTAGGATTGCTTCTTGTCTTGTTTCCCCGTATCCTGGACCGGTAATTTGAATTTGTGTGGATTCTACCCCCTTTAATCCTGCAGCAATATTTAGTGAATCAATTACTGTCTCATCTAGGTAGAAGTCAATTTGTTCAGAAAGAATTTGACTTCCCGATTCTGAAGTTATTACTTCTAGGTCTCTCGTGGCATCCGCATGCCTTTGGGCTGCGCCCTGAGATAAATGGATTACAAATTCGAATCTACAGAACTCGGATCCAGAGAGTGGGTCGGTATCACACTGAGATATCCCTGCGCAAGTACCATCATTTCTACATACAAATGTAATATCTTCTTTTCCTCCACTGAAGACGGTTTCGTTTGCTATTTTTGCTTCGAACTTTCCTTGGGATGCAATTAAATCTGAAACTTCTTGTTTTGTTGCTCCTGCGATTTCAACAAGAATATATTTATTTCCTAGTAGATCATCTGTCTTTCTGATTGTTATATCTGATAACCCGTATGTATTTAATCGGTATTCCATTACTTGGACTAACTCGTCTCTTTGTTGATCGGTGATTTCTCCCTCAGGTTGTAATAGAACTCTTGTTCCCCCTTGCAATTCAAGACCCTTTCTTATATTGTTTGTTGCAACTTTTTGTACAGAGAGTCCCAACTCTTCTGTTCCTTTTGTTAGAGAATAGACTTGGACATCTGTTTTTATTGTTACGGTTTCACCTAGTGTTATTTGACTTATGACCGTAGAATAATCATCCATATTGAGTATTTGTTCCCCATTTATTTCCAATATCTTTTCATAGTTTGTTGGAGAAATTTCTTGTTGGGGAGACCTCATTCCTGCCTGGTATGCTGCAGAATCTGGATCAATTCCCTTTATTGATACCCCTTCTGATGAAAATTGGGGGTTGATTGCGAAATAACTAATTACTAGGAAGAATATTAATATCCAGATCCTTGTTTTCTTAAATAGTTTTTTCATTTTTCTTTGTATACCAGACTAACATGGATGCATTCATTACCCATGTGGAAATTAAATCAACTACAAGTGCAATTATGATAATTCCAAACATTTGTTTTATGATTGGAGAATTTGAAATTACTAGGCCAACTATTAGTGCCACTAATGTTGTAAGAGTCATTGTTAGCCCGGTCTTGAATGCTTTGCTTAGCCTCTCGTTTAGACTTCCCGCTTCCTTTCTTTTTATTAATCTAGTTGCTAACATCACATCAGTATCTACAGAATAACCGATTACCATTAGGAATGCTGCGATTCCTGCAGAGGACAATTTCACCCCGAACAAACTAATTATCGCCAAAGTCACGGTTAGGTCTAATATTGCTGAAGAGATTACGGCTAGAGATGGAACCAATTTTCTAAAAATGATTAATACGGTTATTGCCATCAGGACAAACGCAAAGATTATGGCCCCAATCATTTCTTTAAAGAATGAATCTCCAAGGCTGGAGCCTATTTCTTGTATGGATATTTCAGAATAGTTTAAATTTTCTTCTAAGATTGGGGTAAGCTCTGCCGAAGTTGCAGAGGTCATATCGATTATTATTCCAGTTTGTTTTCCAGTTCCTAAATTCGTCAGTTCCCTTATTGAAATATCTGAATCTGGGAAATTCTCTGCCAGGAGAGAGTGTATAGTTTCTTTATTATAATCCTCCAGGATCAATGTTACTGAAATTCCGCCGGCTAAACTTACATCCTTATCTATTATTTGGCCATTTGTGGCGTATTGTACCCCCAGAATTGCTAAACTTATTATGAATAGTGCTAAAGGAATTAATAGTAATTTCTTGTATTTTGTTGTGATCAATTCTTCAATTTTCATATGGATTCTGAGAAAGAGGTTCATTTAAATAGTTTTTGTATTATTTGGTTTTGATGATTGAAATACTAAGATTGGGGCATCGTATCCAGAGGGATAAGAGGATTAGCACACATGTGGCGTTAGTTGCTCGTGCTTTTGGTGCAGACAGGCTTTTTTATACCGGGCAGAGAGATAAAGGAATGGAAGAATCGGTTGCTAAGATTGTTAAGAATTTTGGTGGAGATTTTTCTGTTAGTCATGCTAAGAGCGTTTCAGATCTGGTTAAAGATAAAACCATTGTCCATTTGACTATGTATGGTGCAGATTTTAAAAAATATGTTGGCAAGGTTAAGGGAGATGTTTTGATTATTGTCGGGGGAGAAAAGGTTCCTCCCGAAATCTATGGGATGGCAGATTATAATCTGGGGGTTGGCAACCAGCCACATTCTGAAGTTGCGGCCTTAGGGATTTTTTTAGATCACCTAGGGAAATTTAAGAAGTTCAAAGGGAAGGTAGAAATT
>CAYZTT010000034.1:0-3135 GCA_964481835.1 Candidatus Woesearchaeota archaeon | reverse complement strand
ACTTATGATCACTTTCCCTTTCAAAATTATCCTTATCTAAAATATAAACATTTCCGGATTCTGCCCAACCAACAACCCACGGTTCTGTCTTTTTACCTTTTAATTTATCAATCTCACCTCTAGTTTTAACAAAAATTATCTCGGGAGCCCTATCTAATTTCATTCCAAAGAAATCTTCTAACTCCTTCAAAACTTCATTTTCCATAGCCTTAATGGGTAAGGCATTTATTTAAAATTAACTACAATACCTACAAAACCCTTATATAGAAATAAACCCCCAAATTAGTCATGGAAGATTATAATGATCCATATCAAGACGACAATCAAGCAGAACCCTACTACCCGCCATCTCAAAATAAATCAAAAGTAACCTGGTTGGTTGTAGGGATAATAATTTTTATCATGGCTTTAGGAACAGTGGCTTTTATACTTACAAATAATTCTAAAGGAACAGAATCAACAAACACTGAAATAAATTCCAATGAAAATAATGAAATGGGGCCTAATAATATAATTCTAAACGTTCTAACTTCAAAAGATTCATATGAAATTCATGAAGAAGTAACCGGAGAATACTTTGAAAAAAGGTATTACTAAGGCGGCGATCATGGGGACTATAAATAGTGTTTCTATTGGGGCAGCTAAAAATGAAATCCCGGTCATAGTACTGGTCAAAACTGGATCGTAGGCCCGGATGCCCACATTCAACAAAAGTGCTTCAATTGGAACTGTAATGATTGTAACAGCCAATAAATATAGCCAGAATCTCTTAATTTCGCTATATTTCTTAAAATAGTGATCTACTAAAAGCATAGACACTAAAAATTATATCTAGCTGCTGGTTATTTACGGAATACTTAGCACTTACCATCTTATTGACCTTTCCCTTTCATATTTAAATTTTATTGTTTAACAATCTCCTCCAACTTCTCAACAATCCAAACCATTGCCATAGTATCTAATTTACAATACTCAAGTAAATCTTTCTCAACCGAAGCAATATCACCAAAATTCTCTAAATAAGTCAAGGAAGCGTCTCCCCCTTCTGAAATTTCTAAAGAAGAATAATCTTTTCCAACTATGGCCGGTAAAACTTTCTTTATAGAAGCACTACCTTCCTGTTTAGGATTATAATAAGCAAATCCACGAAAAACAACAAGCAAATCAACCATTCTATAAATTACATCAGAAACCCACTCCTTACAAGAAGGCAAAAACAAAGCCAATTCTTTCAACCTAGAAATCTCAAAAGATTGATTATAAACAACAACCGATCCTGAAGAACCAATTACTTTTTTTAAAGCAGAAGCAAACTCTTCACGAGGATCAGAATTACCAGAATACAAAAACTCATGATGTTCAACTTTAGAGCCCGGAGACTTAACTACATGTAACGAGAACTGAAATGGAATCTGTTGGTAAGGTCTAGAACCATCAAACATAGGAATGGCAGGATTTATAGTTTCGAAGTCTAAATAATAAATAGGATATTCTAAACCATTCAAAAAATGCTTAATAGCTTCTTTATTTACATGAGTTTCTCCAGATTTCTCACACTTAATCTGAATTCCTTGCTTATCATTCAACTTAAAATCTGAAGGAATATCTTTCAGAGCATAAATCTTATCTTCAATTAAGGAGAAACATTTAGTTTTCCTAGCGTTATATAACTGAAAAACATGTCCTTCAGGTAAAAAAGACCAACAATCATCAATCAAAGGACATTCATAAGGATCGGTACAGTGAGGACCTATTTTATTTTCAACAAGTATAGGATCAGAAATTATTTCTTTCATCTTTTTTATTCTATCTTCAATTCCAACAATATACTCATCAACTTGAGAAGTTATATCTGTCTTAATTAATAATTTAGAAGGATCAATTTCTCCATCTCTAACATATTCATTGTTAATGTGCATAAGGTAACAATTTTTTATTTTTAGGCCACATTTCTCATAAACATGCTTTTGAAAAGAAACATCATGTAAATTTACTTCTTTTACTTCTGTTGCAGATTTTATTTCAATTACATCCCAACCATCTTCGTTAGGAACTAGGATATCTCCTCTGGAGTATAAATCGTCAATCATGAAGGCAGGTTCGAATAAAGGTTTTTCTTCTTTTAATAATGCTTGAGTTAGTTGTAAGTTTTCATTAAAATCATCTGTGGGGATGTCAATTCCTCCGGGAAATAGTTTTTTTGCGTATTCTTCTAGTTCGTGACCAACATCAAACCTTTTTTGAGTTGCTGCATCGAACTCTGGGAGTTTTTCTTTGTCGTTTACAGCAATCCATAAGTGTCTTGGACATTGTAATCCTGTTAGATATTTGGATTTTGATAGTAAAGTCATTTTATTCAATTTTTCCAGATTTTTTCAAATTACATTTCATACATAGAAGTCTGATGTTTTTTTTAGTTAGACTTGTTCCACCCTTTGAAAAAGGAAGGTCATGATCGAAGTGTAAATTCTTAGTTGAACCACAAAGAACACATTTTCCTTTGTCCCTTTTCCATACTTCTTTTTTTACTTCAGAAGGGATTAAACGAGTGTGTTGTAGATCTATATTTTCTTTTTTTGTCATGCCTTGTTCTTTTGCCAATTTCAAGATAAACTTAAATACGTTTCTAGAACCATCGTTTTCAATTTTATAATCAATAAGATCAAATAGCCCCTTCAAAGACCAAACTCCGGGAAGTATTTTTTCATAAACCTTTACCAATTCGGGTTCCGATTTCCCAGATTTAAAATTTTCAATAGATTTTACAAATTTCCCATTCTCAGTGATTGTACCATTTTTTGTAGTTTTTGGTTGATCAACTGATTTGGGATTGGAGCATTCTCTCTTGGATTTATCATGTCCTTCATATTCAATGGTTATCCCATCTTCGTGGATATGATCATTGTAGGGAGCATTATTCCGCCTAGACATTAAAATAACACTATACCTTGGATTTAGCCGGAAATTCATCCCTCTTTGTAAGGATTGAACATCTTCCCCATCACACATCTCCCTGTAAGATAGTACTTCGTCAATCATTCTGTTTTTGTTAAATATATTTAATTTATAAACTTCACGTATTATATATTACTTAAAATAAAACGTCTAAGAAGAGAGCGCGAGAGAAGCTCTCGC
>CAYZTT010000033.1:0-3168 GCA_964481835.1 Candidatus Woesearchaeota archaeon | reverse complement strand
CAGAGGGGGCAATTGAAAGGGGCATTAACGCAGTACACATAAAAGTTCGAGCTCCTGGCGGACACAATGGCCCAATGTCAACAGGCCCAGGTGCACAAGCAGCAATAAGAACTCTAACGAGAGCGGGATTAAAAATAGGAAACATCGAAGAAGTGACCCCCATTCCACATGACGGATGTAGAAAGAAGGGTGGAAAAAGAGGAAGGCGTCCATAAAAATGGAAATAAAAATATTAAAAGAAGAAGATAAGCAATTAGTATTTGAAATCGCTGGAATAAATGATGTTCAAGCCAATACACTTAGAAGGCTAATGGTTGCCGAACTTCCAGTTATGGCAATAGATGAAGTCGAAATCGCAAAAAACGATTCTGCACTATATGATGAGATCCTGTCCCACAGATTAGGTTTAATCCCATTAACTACAGACACAAAATCTTATGTTCCAAAAGAAAGATGCACTTGTAAAGGAAAAGGGTGTGCAAAGTGTCAAGTCAAATTAACACTGGAAACAAAAGGACCAAAGACAGTCCTTGCATCAGAATTAAAATCAAAAGACCCTAGCATAAAGCCTGTATATGAAGACATCCCAATTGTAATCCTGACTGAAGACCAGGAAATAAAGCTAATCGCAACTGCAGAGCTAGGAAAGGGCAAGGCCCATATGAAGTTCTCGCCAGGCGTAATACTATACAAACACACCCCAAAACTAAAGTTAACAAAAGATGATAAGCTAATCAATAAACATAAAGATCTAATTCCTGCACAGGCATTTAAGAATGATAAATTAGATGAGCAATCCATCATAGAAAACACACTATATGAAGCAATTGAATCAATTTCTCCAGAATTAGTAAAAATAGAATACATAGAAGATTCATTCATTTTCACAATAGAATCCTTCGGACAATTAGATCCAAAAGAAATATTCAAAGGTTCACTAAAGGAATTCGATTATAAATTAGATGAATTCGTAAAAAATCTAAAGGGTACAAAGAAAACAATAAAAAATATTCTTAAAAAATGAAATCAAATATAAACAAAGCATCATTAATCGAAGAACTAAAAATACATTCTAATAAAGAGGAATCTAATTTCTGGAAAAGGATAGCAAAAGAGCTAGAAAGGCCAACCAGAAACGCAAGGCACGTTAACCTAGAAAAGTTAAACATCCATACAAAAGAGAATGAATTAGCAATTGTTCCTGGAAAATTACTGGGGACTGGAAATCTCGATCACAAACTAACTGTGGCTGCATTTTCAGCAACAGAATCAGCAAAAGAGAAATTAAAATCAAGTCTAGTTTCAATTCATGATTTAATAAAAAAAGATCCAAAAGGGAAAAACATTAGAATAATTGGTTAAAATGGCAACAATAGATGTAACAGATTTAATATTAGGAAGATTCTCAACAGTAGTCGCAAAAAGGGCACTAATGGGGGAAAAGATAGATCTAGTTAATTGTGAAAAGGCCATCATAACTGGTGATAAAGTAACCGTCTATAAGAAATACAAAGAACAAGACAAAAGAGGAACTCCATTAAAGGGGCCATATTTACCAAAAATGCCAGACAGATTCGTTAGAAGGGCAATTAGAGGAATGCTTCCATATAAACAAGAAAAAGGAAAACTAGCATTCGAAAGAATAATGTGTTACCTGGGAGTGCCAGAAAAATTAAAGGCTGAAAAATTAGAAACCATTGAAATCGCAAATATCACAAAAAGTAAAACTTTTAAATACATCACAGTCGAAGGATTATGCAAGCTACTAAAAAGATGAAGGCAATACATAGGAGCGGAAAGAGAAAGACATCAATAGCAAAAGCTACACTTTCCCAAGGAAAAGGAGTTGTAAGAATAAACTCAATACTATTAGCCAATTATTCTCCAGAGATAGCCAGAATGAAAATCATGGAACCAATCATTCTTGCCGGCGATCAAACAAAAACATTCGATATAACCGTCACAGTTAAAGGCGGGGGATGGTCCTCACAAGCAGAAGCCTCAAGGCTAGCAATCGCAAGATGCCTAGTGGAGACAAATAAAACACTAAGGAAAAAGTTTTTAGATTACGATAGACATTTAATTGTAGCAGATACAAGAAGAAAAGAGATGTGTAAACCAAACGACTCTAAAGCAAGAGCAAAAAGACAGAAATCTTACAGATAAAAATGATAATACCAATAAGATGTTTCAGCTGTGGAAAACCAGTGGGCCACCTCTGGGAAAAATACACTAAACAGGTAGAAGCTGGAGAAGATCCAAAGAAAGTCTTAGATGAATTAGGAATAGAAAGATATTGTTGCAGGGCATTATTCTTGGGACATATTGACTTATTGGAAAAAGTATCTAAATTCAAGAAATTTTAACTATATTCTTCTCTTTAATAATCTTTAAAACCATAAATCATGAGAATTCGCTATGAGATCAGATACCTGGCTACAACTACGATTAGAAAGAATCTGGAATGTTCTAATGCCAGAGGTAAATAGATTAAACGAAATAAAGATAAGGTTCAAGGGAAACTGGAAAACTAAATTTGGCCACATAAAAAGGTTAAAAGATGGTTCAACAGAAATAGTAGTAAATAATCTATTCAGGCACGAACAAATCCCAGAATTTATTATAGACACAACAATCGCACATGAGCTAATACACTATATGCATGGTTTCCACTCTCCCCTTCCAAAACAATTCAAACATCCCCATCAAGGAGGAGTAGTGGATAAAGAGCTAAAAAACAGGGGATTCTCATTCTTATTAAAATTAGAAAAAGACTGGATAAAAAATAGATGGTGGACTACTTACTACCTTTTGAAAGAGGAAATCTCATAAATTTCTTACATTCTAAACAATAATAAACAGATTTTCCATCTTTAGTTCTAACTCTTAAATTTTTTCCAGGAACTAAATAAGAATAACAATGCTTACAGAATCTCCTCTTATATCCACGTGGCATTCTCAAATTGAACTTCATGGCAATCTTTCTAGCTAACTTGACATATTTATTCGCCAATTCTTTATCCTTAGGAAAGACTTCCTGAGCTTCAGAAAACAATTTCTTAATCCTTTCTCTAGCAATTTCCTTATTATCCATAAAACTCTCTAAACTTAACGAATTAAAAAACTTTTGAATATGCGCGAGCCGGGATTTGAACCCGGGCCTCAGCC
>CAYZTT010000032.1:0-3580 GCA_964481835.1 Candidatus Woesearchaeota archaeon | reverse complement strand
TATTCTCCAACTTTTATATCTTCTATGTTTTTCTCTGTATTGTCTGCCATCAATACTTTTGTTCCTGCAGGGAAGCAAGAGGAAGGTTTGACATGGCATCTGAAATTTGCACAATTCTCTGTGTCACAAATATTTGCGCCTTCATCCACTATTGAACTTTCTGCAGGGAAGCAAGCTACATCCCATGAAGGGGTAGGCCAAATTCTATTTGCTTTTAATCTTGTTGTTGGTGAGCTAGATATACTTATCCCAACTCCTTCTGGATTCATTACATAATTCCCCTCTATCCATGCATTTGTTGAATCCATTACCATAATTCCTTCTGCAGCATATCTAACTATATTGGAAATTATTGCTACCCGATCGGTATCATAAAGAGATATTCCAAAATCATAATTATAAAATTCACATCCCCTAACTGAAATATTTTCTACGCCTTGTATATCTATTCCATAGTTGTTTCTAGGTCCATCTCCATCCAATTTTGTTCCTTCACATTGGACCCCTATGTTGTTTGCATTGACATAAACTCCCCAAGGCAAAGAATAGGTTCCAGGGCAGAAAGTTACATTAGAATCGATAATCATTCCATCGTATGGCTCAGTACAGGATCCTTCAAACTCGTGATAGCCATAAGGGGCAGTTAGGTATTCTGGGAAATGATTATCTATCCTCCCGATACCCCCTTCTTGGAGATAAACGTAAGTCAAGTAATAAGGCCCATCCGTTTCTAACTCCACTATATGCTCTCCAGAATATGTAAGATTTAGTATGGAGTTCCCTTCCTCTAGGAAAACGTATTCGGGATAGTAGTAATAGTAAAAATCTTCTTCGAAATCTTCTGGATAGAGATATCCCTTTAATCTGTAGTGCCCATCCTCATTAACTTGTACTTCAGTTTCTATTTGAAGATAATCATATTTTTCATTTCCGTTTTCATCAACCCCATAATCTCGATAGTTCCCAATTATTACTGCCCCCGGCTCATCAAAGTCAGTGTAGCTATATGGATAGGTTTCATAGTAAAACTCGGATTCAAATATGTCTCCCTCGCCCCATTCGTTGATCTCGAACCATTTTGTGACGTAGGGACCATTCTCTCCTTCGTTATAAATTTCAAGTCCTTCCGCGGCCAAATTTAGCGAATGGCTCCCCTGTTCCAAATATTGAAACTCTGATTCTGCCCAGGTTATGTAGTTTTCGCCATCTTGGGAATAAAGACTTGTTTCTGCACTGTATTCTCCGGGTTCGTTTACTTGGATCTCTGCCTCTAGAACCAGTTTATCGAACTTTCCATCTCCATCTTCGTCTACCCCATAATCCCCGGTTATGGCTATTGGTTCTGCTTTTGGCGGATCAAATTCATCATAAGCATACGGATAGGTTTCATAATCTGGATTGGTTGTATCGCTAAAATCCCCTCCATCGGAGGAAATTCTGATTTCCTCTAAGAAATAGGGGCCATTTTCTCCAGAGTAATATATTGGAAATCCTTCGAATAGTAACTGAATCTCATGTAGCCCTTCTTCGAGGTATATCTCATCTTCTATGTGTGCACTAAGTGGATCTTCTATGTTTGGAATTCTTAAGTTCCCCCTTATCCAATAATATTCCGGCTCGCTGACAGCCACGCTAAAGTTTGTTCCAAGGTAATTGTATAATCCATCTCCATCATCGTCGACCCCATAGTCAACTATGCTTTCGGTTAAAACATATGCTTGGGGGGCTGCTATTTCTACAATTAGTGGGTCGGATGTAAATGAGTATGGATAGGTTGAATCTGGAGTTCCGTTGTATTTTATGGTTAGGCTATATGTCCCTGGCTCTTCAAATGGGGTCTCTAATGTTGTTTCTTTTAGTCTTATTGGTTGCTCGTATTCTCCATCAATGTATAGATCGAGAGAGAGGTGTGAACAATCTTCTCCTTCCGTGTCAAAAGAGCTTCCGTTTAAATAGTAGATTTGGTTGGGCAGGAATTCTATGTCCTCTTCTTCTCCAGCAGGATCGGGGCTTATCTCAAAATCTATTATTCCAACTTCTCTTTGAATCAAAGCAACCTTATCAATCTCATATTCTACTGAGTTTGGACCATATTCTAGTTTTATTTTTAGGCTTATGTCTTTTGCATCATCAATTTGACCTAAATTGGCTGTAACAGTTGGGAAAGTCATAACGGGAACTACAGATATCCATTCCGAGTCTTCTTTTTTATAATGGACATTAATGTAATCTGGTTCTCCTGGGTTGCTCGTGGTGTGTTTTATATCAAATTCTATTATTTTTTCTTCATTAATATTAATGTAAGGTTCGGCTTCTGTAAACTCTAAATAGGGCAGTTCATAGACAAAGGGGATTTCCTCTTCGACTAGTATTTCCCCGGAGATTGTTTGGTTCCACATCCTTAATTGAGATGGATAATTAAATTCAAAAGAATACATTGAACCCGGCTCTATCGTTATCGGGGCAGATAAGTTTAATGTGGTACTCTCTTTGATAAGATAAGGATAATAATAATATGATTTTGGTTCATAAGTGGTTTGTATGTGGTCTCCATCTATGTATTCATCTAATACGGGGAAACCCGTTCTAAATTCCCCCCATTCTTCATCTGATTCCCACTGTATCTCTTCGTAAGCCTCCCCATATGTAGTATTGTCGGGAGATTGGAATAGGTAAGCGTTAAGAAATAGGGCATAGTTGTTCTCACTCATATTTTTAAGGTAAAATCCGGGAGTCATTAGGGGGAGGTCAAAAAAAGTTAGATCGGCTGTAGACCCCTCTGAGCCAGGCCTAAGGGGATGTTCGTGTTCTTGGCTAAATGTTTTTCTGCTTGTATTCACCCAAAGTTCATCCATTCCAATAATTCGATTGTCAAAATAGTCTACACTTACGCGGTTACTCCAATTTGCTTCTACCCCATCGCTCCTTAGGTAGGGAGAATAATAGTCTATGCTGCCATCTGGATGGAGATTTTTTCCAACAATGTGAAATGAAACTTTATGGGGGAGCCTTGCATTAATTATTCGGCACCCTCCGCCCGCTTGAGGATTAAAAAGTAAAGAACATATCCCTACTTGGCCGTGCCTTCCAGGGACTAGACCCGGGATGTTTATATCAAGATTGAAACTTGTTAGCTCGTTTTGTTCATAGTCCAGTGTAGTTGGCGTCTCCTCCGAAATATTTTCCAATATGTAGACTGAGTGGTATTGTTCTTCTATAAAATCGTAAGAGGGTGGCCAGCTACAACTAGCAACTAATGAGGCTAAAATTATTAGCCCTCCCAATATGAACCCTGCTTTATTCATTTTCTATTCCCTTTAAACTAAGCACAATATCTATCTCATTTGGAAAGTCAATTGGTTTGTTAGACAAATATATTTCGTGATCCCCCACAAATGGGTCTATATAGGTGTGGCCAAATATCCCTGTAAATCTTATAGCTTTTTCATATTCCCCAATGTATAGTTCATTTCCTTCGGGAGATTTTCCGGAAATTGTGAATAGACGATTGTTAGAAATGTTTAGTTCTTTTGTGATTGCAGTGTCTCCTACATGGAACGTTTCGTAGATTATGAAATCG
>CAYZTT010000031.1:0-3586 GCA_964481835.1 Candidatus Woesearchaeota archaeon | reverse complement strand
CGATTTCATAATCTACGAAACGTTCCATGTAGGAGACACTGCAATCACAAAAGAATTAAACATCTCTAATCATCGTTTATTCACAATTTCAGGTAAGTCCCCCGAAGGAGATGAACTATTTATCGGGGAATACGAAAAGGCAATCCATTTCCCCGGAGTATCCAGCCACACCTATACAGACCCATTTATTGGGGATCATGAAATATACTTATCAAATAAACCAGCCGACTTTCCGAATGGGATAGAAATATTACTCAATATAAAAGGAATAGAAAATGAATAAAAGGTTTTTAATCTTAGGAGGGCTAATAATAATGGCCTCATTTATTGCTAGTTGTGGCTGGCCTCCCTCATATGATTTTATAGAAAAACAATATCAGATGGTTTACCTCCTAGAAAACATTTCTGAGAATACTCCTACAACTATAGATTATGACCCAAGTGAATTAACAAATTTCAACATAGACATAAATATTCCTGGTTTAGTTCCCGGAAGACTCGGCCAGGTGGCAGTATGCTCTTTACTTTTTAATCCCCAAACCGGAGGGGGATGCCAAGTTATTAACGCAAGATTACCCCACAAGATTTCATTCCATGTTATTGGAAAATCTTTCCGCCCGGATGGAAGTATAGATTACTACCCTCCCTACCTATTGGATGATGGAGAGGAATTAAATTGGCGTAATTCGGTGGATGTAAGGTATTATGACAACCAACTTCTCGGAATGGACGAAATATGGGTGAACACCAGTAAAAAAGCTTTTGAACAAGAGTATGCGAAAACACTTGTCCCTGGTTCAGAAGGCACTACAGAAAATATAACTTTTCTTGATTTGCCTCTTATTACCCCAGGATTTTCTCTCAGAAATATGAGCGAAGATACCTATGCGTTGTTCCTAAATACATTTTTATTCCAAAATCTCGAGAATACCACCTACGCACTTGCCTACGAAGAAATACAATGGGAGACTGATGAAGAAAGGTGGTCGCTCAGAACAGGATTTCCAATACTTGACGAATACATCGATGGGGAACACATCCAAACAACAACCGAACCAAAAAGCTATTATTACTACCCCCTTGATAAAGAAAATGCCACCTTCAATCTATCCACCCCAATTTCTATAGAACCCGGTTCAATGTATTCTTTCGAATTTAATTACCCTTCTCATCTAAGGATAAGGAATCAAACTATTTCTGGAGAAATATTAGTTGAAGAAGAAAATCCTTTTGTTTATGAGCTTCCATACTTAGAGTTCACGGAGGCCGAGCCCTACATCGATGTTAACGAAGATAAAATAATTGAATTTAATATAAAACATACAATGGGAAACCTTGGGGAGCCAGACTATATTAATGTTTATTATAAAAAAGAAGATCCAGATTGGATACCGGTAGTTCCCGTTATGGCTTTCCCAACTGTTACAGCTAATTTGGGTCAAATTAACGATGCAAAAGACATAAGCCTAAAAATTGAACTAGATTATGGGCCAAATTCGGTTGAATACACAATTGATAAAATTGCATTAATCCAAAGGCAAGTAGCAACAATTGATTTTGAAATAAGTCCAGACCCTTCAGGGGAAGATGAGGACATAGAATTTCTACCAAACCAAATCTACTACCTAAATGGTAGCGCAATCGATTCGGAAGGAGAGGATTGTTCACACCTATCTTTTGACTTATACATCGACGGGGTATATGAACAGCCAATAAGACTAAAAAAAACAACTTTGGAGAACCCCTTTGAAGAACAAGGGATATATAGTTTGACAATAAAATACAACGGGACCCCAAATACAACTTATCCTTCTCCTTTTGTATCTGAAATAATTCCCATAGAGATACTTCCGCCACCAATAGAATTAATAGGTAACTACACTGATTACGGGGTAGATGAAGACGGAGATGGGTTATATGATAATTTAGCAATAGAGTTTAATGTTGAAGTAAATGATCCTGGCTATTATTTCTTTGATGGAGATTTGAAGATTTCAGATACCGGTGGCCATGGGGGGTATGGGGGTACGTACGTGGACACAGAATATTATGATTACCTGACAGAAGGAATTCACACAATCCCCTTTCTCTTCCCAGGATCAGAAATCTATAACGGGGCTTCAAATGGCCCCTATAATTTTAGTGATATTTATCTTCATAGGGGAGGAGAATTTAATACAAATTGGAATCCCGGGTATTTTACAGAGGCTTATTCCTTTGACGAATTTGATCCCCCAAAAGCAGAACTAGTAACCATAACAAGGGATTATGGGGTAGACGAGGATGGGGATGGAAAATTCAATAAATTAATTTTAGAAACAGAAATCCAAGTAAATGAACCAGGAGACTATAACTCTAACGTAAACTTATTTTCTCAAAATGGTGAAAATTATATAACTCAGGCAGATTCCGGATTTCACTACCTGGAAGAAGGGATACATTTGATAAATCTTACAGCAGAAGGATTAGAAATTTATGATGAAGGAGAAAATGGTCCCTACAACACGGAATGGTTTGAAATTAACGAGTGGGGCGAGGGGGACGTATTTGAATCCGAGTTTTATTATGAAACCTACCCATATAACTACACAGACTTTGATGAGCCGGGGGCAGTAATAATTGGAAACTATCAAGACTATGGTGTAGATGAAAACGGAAATGGAAAATATGATTACTTACAAATAGAAACCGAAGTACAAGTCAAAGAAGGCGGATACTATAGACTAAAAGGGTACCTTTACCCGGAAGATTTTGAGGACAACTTTGAATACTACTACTACCCTGAATACATTTTCCTAGAAGAAGGAAACACCACACTAAACCTTACGTACTCTGGAGAGCATATAGCAGAGTCAGAAACAGACGGACCATATTTTTTGACCTATATTTATATTCAAGAGGATGACTTTGGGAGGATAGCAACTGCCTATCCAGAATACCTCACAGACCCCTATGATTACCATGAATTTGAAGGCGCATGTACAATCCCAACTGAAAATATGTATATAACCGAAGACACAACATTCTGTTCAGGAAACTACGAAATTCCTTGGGGTTTCTCAGTAGGTACAAGCAACGTACAAGTAATCTGTGAAGGGACACGCTTTTACAGTGGAGGAGAAAGAAACAGTGTGGGGGCAGACATACAAAGTGTAGAGAATGTTTCACTACTAGGATGCCAGTTTAGTGATTATGATTTCGCAGTCTCATTATACAACACAGAAAATATAGCCATAATTTCAAACATAGTAAGATATGCTGCCGAAGGAATATCAATTGGAGGCTCAACAAATGCTTGGATAGAAGGAAATTACATAATGAATTCAGACGGAAGAGGAATAACAATCTACAATTCCCCAACGACTAGATTAAAAGCAAACCGAGTATGGCCTGGACCTTCGATAGACGTTGAATGTTTCCCCGCAGAAAGTTCAATAGTGGACGAGGGGAGAAACATCTGCGAAATAGAAAATTGTGCTAGTTTCCTATGCCATGACAAGGTATCTTCTTGTTTCCCAGAAGGAACAAAGATATTGATGGCAGACAATACAGAGAAAAACATAGAAGATATAAAAGTTGGAGAATA
>CAYZTT010000030.1:0-3990 GCA_964481835.1 Candidatus Woesearchaeota archaeon | reverse complement strand
ACCATTCAAACAAACTTGATCTTCCTCACAAGGATTCCAACATTCTCCACAATGAGTTTCATCATTCATCGTATCAACACACTCTCCACTACAATCAGATAATCCTGGATTACATTCGCAACCCCCTCCATTACAAGTTCTATCCTCACCACAAGGTTGTCCTTCACAACCTTCTAAAGAGCAATTAGAATAACACAAACCGCTATCAAAAAAATTATAATTGCCAGTATTTTGTATATCGTGCTTAAAAAATGGCCAAGCAACAGGATAGCCCAGCCCCTCCATTTCCCAAGAATACAGACGACCATTACGAGAACCGATGATAATCTCCATATTTCCATCGCCCTCCAAATCTGCTATTGCTGGAAAAGAATAACTCAAATCACCTTGGGAAGAACGGAACCCTCCGCCCAAGAAAGCCCCATCATCATCAAGGATATAAAGTTCATTATCGGGACTTCCAATAACAAATTCTAATTTAGTATCCTCATCAAAGTTAACAAGAGAGGGACCAGACATCGTGAAAGTTGGAAGTTCATAAGGCCACCCCTCCACAGGTGTGCCATCCGAATTTATCACATAAAGTTTATCGTCATAACAATAAGAGATTATTTCCAACATTCCATCATCGTCTACATCTCCTAAAATAGGGGACCTTGCTGTAGACAAACACGCTACCTCCCTAGGCAAGAAAACAAAAGACCCATCCATTTCAACAATTGTTATATTTCCATCATAGGTGCCCATAATAATCTCCAATTCTGAATCTCCATCCATATCCCCCATGGCGGGAGCCCCAAGAGATCTAACCCCTATGTCGATGGGCCAGCCCTCCACAAAGGTTCCATCCGAATTTATAGCATAGAGATATCCTGGGAAAGCAGTGCCTACAATAATTTCCAATTCTTCATCTCCATCTATATCCCCAATAGCAAAATCTGAAAGATATTGAAAGTCCTCCTCGAAGTCGATGGGCCAACCGTCAAGAATAGATCCATTATCATCTATTGCATAAATAGACCCATGAAGAGCATTCGAAGAGACAACTACTTCAAGTTTAGAATCTCCGTCTATATCAGCAAGGACTGGATCACTAAGAGGTTCACCTATATTGACAGGCCAACCATCCACAAAAGTTCCATCCGAATTTATAGCATAAACCTCTCCCCCATAAACAGATACAACAATCTCCAATTGGGGATCCTCATCAAAGTTACCAAGAGGAGAAGAACGACTAACCGGGCCATGTTGTTCAAAATCAATAGGCCAACCATCAAGAATAGGCCCGTCTGAATTTATAGCATAAACCTTCTGATTACTTGTAGAAATTATAATTTCTAACTCATCATCATAATCAATATCGCCAATAGTTGGTTGTCTGACCTCTCCATCAACAACAGTCAAAATATGCTCCTCTATTGAGGGACCATAGAAGAAAGTATATGTATCATATGCTTCTTGCCCAAAAGCATCTCCAACAACTAATTTCATTTGGTATAGCCCAAAAGAATATATTTCAGGAAAAGAAATATTTCCTAAATCCCCTCCCTCTGAACTAAAAACGTTTTCTTCAGAAATAAGATTCCATTCAGTGGGGTAAACGCCCTCTCCTAGATAAACTCTAGAATACTCGAAATCGGGAGAAAAGGCCCTTCCAAATATGTTTATGGAATTGTTATCAAAGTAAAAAAAAGTATTAATGGAGTCAATAATTGCAACAGGAAAAGACCCATATTCCAAAGAGCCTTCTGCTCTTTCCATGGCCAAAGCACTATTTATTCTTCCATTTCCTACATATCTATCGGGTTCCAAAATAGGATCAACGGAAGACTGTAAAATAGAAAAAAGTTCGCCAGAAGTCAAATCTGGATTTTTAGACAGAACTAGTCCAGCAACCCCTGCAACAACCGGAGCAGAAAAAGAGGTTCCCCATTGCCAAGCATACCCGTTATCCGGAACTGTAGATCTAATATGGCTACCCGGAGCAGCCAAGTCAATCAAAGAACCATAATTTGTCCAAGAGATAGGTTCATCAAATTCATCACTCGCAGCAACACAAAGAACATTCTGATTTTTACAGTATTGATTGACATAATAATCTTGATCATCACTCCCGTCATTGCCCGCCGCAAAAATAAACAAAACATTCTGAGTCAAACCATAATCCACGAGATCATCAAAAGCAGAACTCGCCTGTCCAGTACGGCTGATACTTATAACCCTAACACCATTATCAATAGTATATTCCATCTTATTAAAATTGATGGACACACCATCAACAAGAATAATCTCACAATCAGGACACACACCAACAACTCCTTTCCCATTATTATCTGCTAAGATTACTCCGGCAGTAGAAGTACCATGATGCCCCCCTATCGGAATAACATTGTCTCCAGGATAATCAAAATTCCAGCCAACGAAATCATCAATATATCCATTTTCATCATCGTCTACCCCATTTTCATCATCTGGATCATAAATCCATTCATTATCCTGGTACTCCAAAACAGATCCATCAGAATCTAAATCTTCCCCCAAATTTTGCCAAACATTTTCCACAATATCTTCGTGAGTCCAATCCAAAGACTCGATATTGGCAACGAGAATTCTTTCAGTTACTTCAAAATCCCAGGCCTCCACAGAATCTACATCTGCATCCGGCAAAGTGGGCACCCCCGGGATATTATCCCCTGTATTATTGTGGTGCCATTGATAATGAAACTGTGCGTCTTCAGGAGTATATAAAGGATAAAAAATTGGAACCGGCTCAGCAATTTCAATCTCTGAAATACCTTCCCACAAACGAGACTCAACTTCTGGATCAACATCGGCGGGTATATTAACTTCTACCCATCTATCAAGTCCAATCTCTTTTTTTGCCTTGTAATTTTTTGTTCTAGGAACAGCCCCAAATGCTTTTCTTGCCCCATAAACATCTGATAATTGAGGATTGTTATTTTTTATTTGATTTACAAGATTTATTGCGTCTTCTTTAAATTTAACATTATAACCTTTCTTAAACTTAAGATAAATCACCTCATCTACATATTCTGGTGCATTTTCGGGAACTGTAAGATAATCATGTTCACCGGGCTTTTCATTCATTCCGATTCCTTCAGGACCAAACCTAACTTCCTCACAACCACCAACTAACAACAAAACCAAGACTAAAAACAAATACCTCTTTTTCATACAAATATTAAAACAAAAACAACTAATAAAACTTTCCATTAAAAAACTATGTTGTCAAGTACACAAAAAGAGTTTATAAACAAAAAATACTAAATAAAATAATGAAAAAAGAAGAAATAATTCTCTCAAATCAAGAAAAAGTATTATCTTTATATCCTTCAACCAAAATACATCAAAAAGAAAATGCTCTCAAATATTTGGAAGCAATTATGTTAAGAAATGAAGAAAATATTGGGGCAAGAAAAATCTCCAAAATAATAAACATGAATGAAGGCACAATAAATTATTGGATAATGGGAAAGTCAACCCCAAGAAGCCTAAAAGGAATAAAGGAATTAGAAAGTATGAACCTGCTTCCATTAAAAGTATCAAACTCACCACCTTTCAGACATTTCATGAGAACACTCGGATTAAGATATTCAGATGGATGCATTTACGAACAAAAAAGGAACCAATCCTTTACCTTCTACGTTTGTTTCAGTAATAAAAATGATGCCCTACGGTTCGTAAAAGATTCCAAAGAAGCATGGGGAATTAATCTAAATATACATTGCGGCTCAAGAGCACATTATATCTATTTGCCCGCCAGTTTAGGGAGGTTAGTATTAAGTGTTGGGTCCCCAAAAGGAAACAAAACCAGGCAAGCATTCAAATTACCAAAATGGATTTTCAACCTAAATAATATCCTAAAGTTTGATTTTTTAGATGGATTATTTTCGGGAGATGGAGACTCTCCAAGGTTAAAACCATCGGGTAAATCATCAGAATCGCTAAGAATATCTCTAAACTCGGAAG
>CAYZTT010000029.1:0-4451 GCA_964481835.1 Candidatus Woesearchaeota archaeon | reverse complement strand
GCTTTATTTTACTGGAAATCTAAATGATTCAAATTTTATAGCAGAAGGAGTGGGATTATGTAATACAGAAAGTATAAGTGGGTTAAAATCAATATTAAGGCCATATACAGAAAATTGCGATCCGAATTTTAACAGAGTTTCAGTTTCAAATTTAGAACATATGGTGGGTGGAGCAGTTTTAGATAATAATGAACTTTGCGGAGCTCCTTTTGATTGGTGCTGTGTCGATCTTGGAAGTGCAGCATATAATTCAAGTGGTTCAATAGGTGGACTAAATAATTTTAGATATCTTGGAGATGGACTTTGTCAAGGATGGCTAGATGGTGAAAATCCTATGCAAATTTGTAGAGGTGAATATGATTCTAACCCTAGCATTAGTTGTATCCTTAATGTTGATGATGGTTGGACGATAGAGAACTCAGAATTATATTATAATTCTCTTTGGACCGATACTTCTGGAACAACTCAATCAGACTGTATTCTAACCAATATAGATTGTGATTGGATGGCTTGGCCATTTGGAGCAGAAGAAAACTGTGAATCTGGAGATACTGCAGAAGTTCCAGGAGTAGGTTTAGTAGTAATAGACTGGGAAGAAGGATCAACCTGTTCTTACGGTCAACACACAAGGCAGTGTTTACCTGGCAGTTATACTTGGGAGGAGTGGGGTGCTTGTGATGGTACAGTACCTGGAGAGTACGATCGGGAACTATCTTGTAATGATGGGATAGACAATGATTGTGATGGATTAATTGATAGTTACGATAATGACTGTGGAATCTGTACAATAGGCAATACAAATTCTCAACCTTGTGGAGAAAATGAAATTGGAATTTGTACAATCGGAATAGAAACTGCAGATTGTGAATATATTGAAGGAACAGGATTATGGGGATTCGGTGCATGGCACAGTTGTGATGCAATAATGCCTGATATAGAAGATTGTAATGATGTAGGTTTACTTGATGAAGATTGTGATGGGTTTGCAAATAGTGGAGATTCAGAATGTGGAACTTGTATAGTCGGCGAAACAATCACTCAAGATTGTGGAGAAAGTAATACTGGAATTTGTACAATAGGAACAGAATCTTCTGAGTTTGAATATGATGGAAATCTATGGAGCTTTGGAGATTGGACCGAGTGTGATGCAGTAATGCCCGATATAGAAGATTGTAATGATGGAAGTTCTTTTGATGAAGATTGTGACGGGTTTGCAAATAGTTATGAATTAAATAATCCTGATGGGATAAATGAATGTGGTGAATGTATAGAATCTTCTCAAGATACTCAAGCGTGTGGTTATGATTATAATGGTGAATCAGGAGGAATTAATTATGGGATTGGAGAATGTACTGAGGGTACAGAATACTCTGATTGTGAATTTGTTTCAAATCTTTGGCAATGGTCAGAATTCCATAATGGTGAGGGAATAGTTGATGATCCTACAACTTTATTAATAAATGAAGGGTGTGGAGGTTCTTATTTTGGACCAGAAGAAGAATACTGTGATGATGGTCTAGATCAGAATTGTAATGAGATAGCAGATGAAGGCTGTTATGATTCTTTTAGAACATTCTATGTTACAAATCCATTAGATTTTCAGAACTATGATTTAGCTGAAGAAAGTTCAATAGCTTTCGATTCAACTATTGTGAATGAAGATGGTATTGGTTCTGCAGTAATAGTTTATAGATCCGGGACAATAAATAAAGCTTTAAATTTTGCAAAATATGTTGGTCCTGCTGCAGCAACTTATACAGAACCAGGTTCTGGAAGTTGCGGGTACAATGAATACGGTCAGAGGTTAGGTACATTTGAATGTTCAATAGTAGATGGGTCTGATGACACTGATGGTGATGAAAATTCGATTGTTGTAGATTCAACAGGAAAAATACATGTAGCATATACTCATAAATCTACAGGTAATATTGGAATAAAATATGCTTTATCAACAGACTCTGGACAAACTTGGGAAATAGGTGTTGTAGATCCTTCAGTAATTGGAACAGATTACGCATATCCTGAAATATTTTTAATTGGAGAAACTCCTCATATAGTTTATACAAGAGTTTCCAAAAATACTCCTGCACCATTTGGAGAAACAGATGAAGTTTATCACGCTTGGTTAGAAGGTACTACTTGGAATAAAGAAACTATTGCAAGCGCGCCAAAATACTATGGTATGTATCCTGGAGATATGTATAGGTCATCTGTAGATTATGATTCAACAACAGATACAATTCATGTGATCTATAAATCTCATGAATGCGATACAGCAAACTGTCCAAGAAATATATTCTACACACAAAAAGTTGGTGCCGGAAGTTGGAGTGATTCTCAAAATATCTTAACAGTTAATGATGAGATATATAGGACAAGATTATCAATAAAAGTTGGCGGGGACGGAAATATCCATATAGTACATCCTTACAAAGATGTTTCCGGAGATATAAGGACTCTAAAATACGCAACATCTACAAACAATGGGGGGTCTTGGACATATGAAGATCTAAGTACTTGTGCAGCCTACAATCCTCAATTAATCATAACTGCAGAAGGATTACCCAGGTTAACTGCATGGTCTTGGGCATGTAGTGGAGATGACTATGATCAATGGTTCTTTTACTATCTTTCAGAGTCTGGATGGAATTCAAAGAGAGTAGAAGAAGGGACAAATACTGCATTATTTAATGGAGAAACTGGTTCCATAACAATAGATGATACAAATAAAGTTCATACAAGTTATTTGTTTACATCAAATGTTGGTGTTGATACTTTAAGATATGCACATATCTTATAGTCTCCCAACCCTTATTATTTATTATTAGGATATGAAAATGAAAAATGAAAATATCAAAAAATACTTTTTCATAAGCTCTTTAATAATCCTATTACTTTTTCTAAGTTTTAATTCACCACAGTTTTCTAAAACTAAAGATATGAACGAATCAATTTGGATAGAACACGGTTGTGGGATGAGTGTTTGTGGAGTACACTCTTGTAATTATGATGAGATGTGTCAATCTTCAATTCCAAAAAAATTGCCAGATTACCAAATCTATCTTCCTCCTCAGATACCTCTCTCTCCATTGAGAGTAAAAGAAGTTTCAACTAGTAAAACTGTTCCAGATTATTTGGTGTCAAAATCTTTTTTTGTTGATAGAAAATATAGGTGTCATCAAACTCTTGATTGCATAGATACTTGCAACGATAATGTAGATAATGATGCTGATGCAATGGAAGATGTTTCAGATCCTAGCTGTTCGAGTACAAAAAATTCAGATAGGACTGCGCCTAGGGCATGTCGTACTCTTTTTGATAGTAGAATCTCAAGTGATGACTTTATGGCAGAAGGGTCTGGCCAATGTCTTGATGATTTTGTTCAAGAATCCTGTTTAGCACTAAATATTGGAAATGAGAAATGGACAGATATAATAAATTTAGAGTACTTACACTCAGGAAGTGTATTAAATAATAATGGTCTGTGTAATAGTTGGTTCACAAGTTGTTGTGTACAAATAAAAGACGAAGGTGGTCAACCTACTCCAATATATAATCCAACTGGAACTATATATAGTGAAGCTGATGAGAGTTATATTGGACATTTCAAATACTGTGGAGATGACTCTTGCCAAGGATGGAATGAAGATCAAACAATAAAGCTTCCAGACTGGTTTATTGAATCCGGAACTATTTTCATGGGTGAAACTTTTAATTCATGTCACTGGACAAACATTGCAGGGACTCCTCTT
This sequence comes from Candidatus Woesearchaeota archaeon, assembly GCA_964481835.1. Lineage (GTDB taxonomy): Archaea > Nanobdellota > Nanobdellia > SCGC-AAA011-G17 > PNOQ01 > JABIBT01. The sequence continues at coordinate 699 of CAYZTT010000029.1, read as the reverse complement.
GATAATTCTGATGATTTTGTTGAATCTGATTGTAACATAGAGCCATATAGTTGTACTGTAACAGATAATCCTGTAGGGATGTTACAATACTTCCCTCCGATAGGAAATCTCTATCTAAGTAATCTTACAAACGCACATGTAGCGAATTCACCTGGAAGCTATGATTACAGAGTCTATTGTTCTTATGCTTACTACACTATGTCTCCTTCACAAGAATTTAATTTTTTAAGAATAGAATCGACTGGAGAAAATGCACATGTAGAATCTACAGATTATTCAAGTTCTGGATATACAGATTACAAAATAAATACCGAAGGAGATTGCTTCATTCATGATTTGCCTGGAGATTGTCCTGCAGACACAACAACTCAGTCATTCTGTGTGTTTGCACTATCTAATGTAACTAATGCTCATGTGGCAGATTGTTCAGAGGAAACTTATGATTACAAATTGTGTTGTAACTATTAATATTCATTAGAAAATTATTTAAACAAAAGAAACGAGTTTAGAAACAATGAAAAAAAGAGGTATATCTCCCCTAATAGCTACAGTTCTAATAGTCGGGTTTACTATTCTCTTAGCAGTAATAATTATTTCATTTATAGGTTCTGAAGCAGATACTCAAATTAATCAGACTCAGACGTCAATTAACATCTATACAACTAACTTAGATTTTGATTTTGAATGTACTAATATAAT
>CAYZTT010000028.1:0-5241 GCA_964481835.1 Candidatus Woesearchaeota archaeon | reverse complement strand
TTTTACAGGATTCCATATGCCGATCATAACAAGATTTACTTTCCCCACAATCAAAATTCGTAGAATTGGTAGAAAACTCCAATTGCAAAAAGAACTATTAGCAGAATTGGAATTAACCTAACTAAGAGTAATTTGGTCTTAGGATTAAGTTTCATAAAAGAAAAATGAAAATATTATTTTATTAATGTTTCGTTTATAGATCCTTTTTTATAATTACATTTACTTTGTAATTTCCTGAAACTTTTGTATCCATTGCAATCAGATTTTTTATTCCGATTCTTTCTGAAGTTTTTACTAGATCCATATCAATAGTTCCATCGAAAACAATTGTATGTATCCCAGATTTTAGAGATCGAATTGTTGTGGTCAGTTCTGAAGTTGGAACTTTTCCAAGAACATTGGATTCTTCATCAAGGATATATGCTCCCCGGGTTCCGACAAGGTCCTCCAACATAGTTTTGTATGTTTCAGTCTCTTTTGGAGTCAATCTTGCTTTTCTCCGGGTAACTGGCCGAGGCTTTGAGTCTGTTCTTGTAGTCTTTCTTTCTCGTATTGGCTCTTTTCTTCTTGTGGTTTCCCTTTTTGGGGCCTTGGAAGTGTCTAGTTTTGCTTGCTCTAGCGCAACTTTTCCTCTAAGTGCTTTGTTTAATTCTTTCTTTGTTAATTCTTCAACTTCCTTTCCGTCCGGAGCCTTTACTACGTAATCAATTTCAGTTACAGAGGACATTTCTTTTATGATTAAATCTCCTCCCCTGTCACCATCAACGAAAACAGTTACTTCTTTCTTTTTACATAATTCTACGATTGTTTTTGGTACAGAAGTTCCATTTAGAGCTATTGAGTTTTTTATGCCGTTTTTTAGTAAGTTTAGCACATCTGCCCTACCTTCTACTACAATGATTTCATTCGATTCATCAATAAAAGGTCCTGCTGCCAATCTTTCTTTACCATATTCAACTATTTCCATTGCTCTAACTGAATGAGAAACTTCATCAGTTAATTCTTGAGAATCTGGTAAAACGTTGTCTGTGAATTCTTTTAGTAATTCTTTTGCTCTATCTAATACGTAGGATCTCTTTGAAGTTCTTACGTCTTCTATTTGCTTAATCTTTACTTTGGCATTACAAGGTCCAATCCTTTGTATTGTTTCAAGTGCTGCCCCGATTATTGCAGTTTCTGCTTTATCTAAACTTGATGGTATAATGATGTCTCCAGAAGCCTTTCCTGCTTTTGTAACAAGATTTACTTCTATCCTTCCTATTTTTCCGTTTCTTTGTAGCTCTCTTAGTTCTAGCTCTTCCCCTAGTAAACCTTCAGTTTGGCCAAAAACTGCCCCTATGACGTCTGGTCTGTCTACGGTTCCTTCAATTGTGATGTGAGCATGGACTATATATTTAGCTGCTACTAAGCCTATTTTTCCCATTTATTTTCCCTCCTAAACCAAATAAAGAACTAATTTTTGCCGTTTTTTCTCATGTGGTTCGGCAACCAAACATACTATAAGTGAATGATGAATATGATGATTTCTTGTTCTTTATAAGGTTTGTAGCCCGATACTAACTCCAAAGCTCATAGCTTGATGGTTAACATCGTGAGCTCCATTTGGTACTTCTCTTATCGGGCCTGATTTAGGATTTAGAATTCGATTTATAAAGGTTTTGATTTGAGGGGAAAGTGTTTTAAAAAGAGAGTTGCTTTCCCTTCTTATGACTGAAAGAAGGCCTAGAGAAAGTGTAGCACCAAGGGATGGAAGTTTGAGTTTGAATGGATTTGATCCTAGGTTGGTTTCTTTGAAAGATCAGGTGGAGGCTGCCCTGGAAGGGCCTTTTCGTTTGAGCAAGGCTTTTGATCAGGGGGATAGTTTTGCTGATGTGCCATCTAGAAAGGGAGGAGTTAGATCTCTTGCGGGATATTTTGAAGTTGAGAAGGTCGTTTGTGGAGATTGTGGAGTGCACGAACATACTCTGGCAGGCACAATTAGAGTTTATAGAACTGGAGAAGTAGAGGTTGAAGTTTCTGATAAGCGATTTAAACCGTGCGCTTATGATATAGAGGGATTTAGGGCTACTTAAATTTGTGAAGATTTAGGTAAGATTTTGTTTTATTGAATATGTCTTCTGTATCTTGTTTTATTTCTTTTTCTAATCTGTCTTTTTTGTTAGTAGAAATAAATTTGTCAAAAATGGCTCTGGAAAGTTTTAGTTTTGGTTTTCCTGCATAATTTCCGGCATAATCTGATGCGATCTCTGCAGAGAATTTAATTGTTATTTTCCCATCTACTTGCTTTCCATTTTTTGTTTCTATTATTTCGTAATTTTTTAAGGCGATTCCAATCCTAATTACAAAGTTACTATAATCGCTTGCAAGTTTTTCTGCAACCCACTTTATTGCAACATTCTTTTTTTCATTAACCGCATCTTCTTTGTACTCTTTCTCGATAAAGTTGTATTCATGGAGGTCAAACCAGGCCTTAAGAGTCCTATATAATTCTACCATATTAAATTGGGCTTCTTTTTCTATTGCCAAACCTTTTACAACTATATCAACGTCAGCCATTTCTTAATAATCTTAGAAAATAGGATATTTAAATGTTTTCTTTAATATTCGTTCATTTCTAGGTATTCTTTTATTTCATCATGGAGAGCATATACTCTCCCATAGAGATAGGTTTTATGCATGTTCTTTCTTTCTTTCGCAACTAGGTTCTCGTAGAGTGAGGCCATGAATGGGGACCAATCCTCAGAGTGGTTTTTTAGTAAATCTGCCTTTAGTGTTACATTTAATTCCCCTTTTTGAGATTTAATCTTTTTTCCTTCTTTTTCAATTTCTACATCTACTAATCCGACTATTGCAAAAGTTAATTCTATTGTTAGGCCAAAGTAATCATCTACATTTTTTTGAGCAACCCACATACTTTCTATCTGCTTGGATTCTCCCTTTATTCGTTCAGTATAACTGGCTTCTTGGAAGTTTTTTTCTTCATCTCCGAATCCATTATATTCTAGCCACCCTTTTATGTTTTTATATAGATCCCCTAAATCGAAAATTCCTTTGTGGGTAATTTTCAATTTTGGAACAACTTTGTCTTTGGCCATAGTATCTTTTTAGAGAATTTATTAATAAGTTTTTTCTTTTTACCTATAGAAGTCAAATACCTCTTTTATCGTACCTCTCAGATCTTTTATCTCTGCATCTAGTTTGTCGGCATATTTATTGATGGTGTCTTGAAGGAATAATTTTTGGTACCATCCCATTATGAATTTCTTAATTTTTGTTGGCTCCCATTCATTTCTAAAATCGATGAGTGCCTTTGCTCCAATCAGTATTTCTGCTTTTCCAGAAACTAATCCTTCTCCTGCCGGATTTAAGTCTTCAAGAACAAAATTAATTTCTATAGAGAATTTTATGTATTCTGTTACTGGTCTTTCTGCGGTCCAAATTAATTCAATTATATCCCCAAAATCCCCCTTTTTGTGTTTTCTTTTTGTTTCATTGAATTTATATTGATGTTCCGCGAGCCAAGCCTTTATTTCTGAGAATAATTTCTTTGAATTAAAAACCCCTTTTTCCTGGATTAGATATCCTGGCCCAGGAGTCACTTTTTCTACTTGCATATTTAGAAAGTTAGGTTAAACATTAATAAAGGTTTTTATAAGAACTTTTTTTTGGTTTCTTCTTCTTTTATTTTAATGTTCTCTAAGAGGATGTCGAATAAATCTGGTTGTAATTTGAGGACATCTTTGTAAGTTATTAATCCAATGAACCTATCTTCTTTTGTTACTGGTAGCCTCCTTACATCTTCTCGAGACATTAATAAGATTGCATCATAAAGATCTTGATTTGGATCTATTTTTACCATCCTTGTTGTCATTATATCTTTTGCCTTATGTTTCTCTATATCTAGATTTTTGCCTAAGGCTTTATCTATAAGATCTTTTTCAGTTATAATGCCAAGAAGTTGGTTATCACTAGCTACTATAAGGCTTCCAACGTCACCCTTAATCATTTTATCTACACACTTGGTAAGTGTGTCATCCGGGTGGACCAGAATCGGAGCCTTAGTCATCGCATCCATAACTTTAACCCCAGTTTTCATTCAGTTATACAGTTGCTTCGAATTAATAAAGATTTTGTTATTCAAAAGGTTTATAAACAAAATTTATTTCCCCCCGCTATCATGGCAGAAGAAAAACAACCAGTATATATCCTTTCTGAAGGGAATAATAGAACTTATGGCAAAGAGGCCCAACGAAATAATATTATGGCGGCCAAATTAGTTGCCGAGACTGTTAGAAGTACATTGGGTCCAAAAGGCATGGATAAGATGTTAGTTGATTCTACTGGGGACGTGGTTGTTACTAATGATGGGGTTACTATTCTAGATGAGATGCAAATAGAGCATCCGGCTGCGAAAATGATTGTTGAAATTGCTAAGACTCAAGAGGACGAGGTTGGAGATGGGACTACAAGTGCAGTTATTTTTGCAGGCGAATTATTAAAAAATGCAGAGGCTTTGTTGGAGAAAAATATTCATCCTACAATTGTTGCTAAAGGCTATAGGATGGCTGAAGAAAAGGCCCAGGCAATTTTGAATGAATTGGCTGAAAGTATATCTATGGAGAATGAAGATGTGTTGGAGAAAATTGCCATGACTGCAATGACTGGGAAGGGTGCAGAATCGTCTAAAGAAAAATTAGGGAAAATCGCCGTTAGTGCGGTTAAGCAGATCATGGATGATAAGGTTGATTTAGATAATATTAAGGTTGAAAAGAAAATTGGTGGTGGAGTTGAAGATTCTGAATTGATTCAGGGAATTGTTTTAGATAAAGAGAAATTACACGGCGAGATGCCTTCTAAAATTGAAAATTCTAGGATTGCTTTGATTGATGTTCCTTTAGAGATTAAAGATACTGAGATTGATGCAAAGATCCAGATTAATAGTCCCGAGCAAATGCAAGCTTTCATTGAACAAGAAGAGATGATGTTGAAAGTTATGGCAGATAAAGTTGTTAGCTCTGGCGCTAATGTGTTAATTTCACAGAAAGGTATTGATGACTTGGCCCAACATTATTTGGCTAAGGCAGGAATTTATGCGGTTCGTAGAGTTAAACAATCAGATATGAAGAAATTAGCAAGAGCGACTGGAGGAAAAGTTGTAAGCAATTTGAAGGATCTATCTGCAAGCGATCTAGGGAAAAGTGGGTTGGTTGAAGAAGTCAAGATTGGTGACGAAGAATTTAC
>CAYZTT010000027.1:0-6587 GCA_964481835.1 Candidatus Woesearchaeota archaeon | reverse complement strand
TATTACATATTCTACCATCACCTGTATACTCTCAGAAAGGTTATTCAGAATATTTACCTCTCCCTGTACAATGTCACCTGGCCGAATTACTCTATTATCTTCAGGGATATCAATATCTACCACGATTGGTGCCCCCCGCTGATCAATTCTTAACACGATTGGCATTTTTTCCTCAAGATCCTCGTACACCCCCGCGATCTCACCAAGATAAACTCCCGGATCTGTAGAATCGCTAACACTAATTAAAACCTCAAATGGTTCTTTCTCACTTGCAATAACACTGATCTGATTTGTTTCTAAGAAGATAAAGCTTCTGAGGTCAATAACACTCAAATCTACCTCAATGTCCCTATACCCTGTATTTTCAATCTCGGCATCTTTAACTAAAGATTCCCCAGGAAATAAATTCTCCTCAAGGTAACTTGGAATAAATCTGAATCCTGCCCTCTTTCTTCCGCCTCCGCCGCCTCCGCCGCCTCCAGTGGTTACAACAGGGCACTCCCCACAATCTTCAGGGCATGATTCACAATCTTCATCAACAGTCGCATTACAAAATCCATCCCCACAATCCACCCCGATTACTCGAAGTGTAATAGATGCAGCAGCATAGGAATCTGCGGGTTCACCTGCCTTAGAATATTTAAAATAGAGTATGCTGGGCATGGCTATAGAAACTGCAATCAAAGAAAATGCAAACATAATAATAATGGTCCTAGTTTTTATTTCCATTCTTCTCCTTCTTCCTATGTCGCCTCACTAAGATGAAATATCCTACTCCGAAGACAACTACGAATATTGCCGCCCCAATAACAATCAGCATATAATCAAATCCAGAAACATTTAAAGTAAAACTTTCTTCTGTGATAAGCCCTTCATATTCTATGGATAATTCCGCAGGATATTCTCCTTTGTCAATCCCCTCCGCATCGACATAGATCACAATATCTTTTTCCTCCCAAGGAGCTAACTCAAAATTCTCGCTTTTTGAAGTAACCGGAAACCCAGAATTAATATCTAATGTGGCCACTGCCCCCTGTATGCTCGCTCCCCAATCGCTCCTGACCTTTAGTTTATATTTATTTATATCTCCGGAGACTATGGAAGTATCATAATCTAAAATAGAAATGTGGACCTCCCCCAATTTAAAATCCGCTTCCGCTTCCTCCACCTTACCATTGAATCTCAAAACAGCTTTGGCACGATAATTCCCATAGGTATATCCCCCAGAATCCCATTCTAATTCCAGGGTTTCGTAGGAACTAGTTTTAAGAGCATATGTAAATAAAATCTCATCAACTTTATTCATATCATCATCATATATTTCCAACGAACCTTCAAGATCATTAATTGGATAAGTTCCTAAATTCTCTAAAATAAGTTGAAATGGTACCTTTTCACCTGCAGTAACACTATCTGCACTCAAAGATGCTTTTAGAAAATAACCCTCATACGGCACCCTAATTAAAAAAATTCCCCCTACCGCAGTTCTAATTGTGATTAATTCCGTGTGGTTGGTAGGAATCAGTTCTCTGGCAATAAAATCGAATTCATGATCTCCTGGTTCCCCAAACTGAGTTGGGACGCTTAAATTGAAGCTAAATTCCTTTGTTTCCCCTGGAGCGAATGTAACATTTCTAGTTTCAAAATCAACATATTCTAATGGGACCACCAAGGATTGTATGTATAGCTCTCCTAAAACTTCAAAATCATTCTTATTCCTAACACTAATTGTCAGTTCCTCCTCGATACTCTCCCCTGTCGCAAAAATTAGGGTTTTACTTGGACTAACCGCAAGAGAATAGACATTAGGAGTTACAATAAGAAGTATTAATATAATAACGCAATTTAGCCCTCTTTTCATGATTAAAAATTAACTTAAGGATTTTTAAAAATTTCTATTGACTAGCCCTCAAGACATGTGAAAGTAATCTCTCCATTTTTATCCCCTGTCGGCTCTGGCCCGGGAACAGTTACATTTATTCCAATTGTGACATTATCAATCGTATCTGAATAATCTAATGCAGTAATTATAACGGATCCGGTATTATGTACTTGGTGGTATGTAGTATTGCAACTTCCACTTAAGGAACTATTACAATGGATTAGCCAAAAATTGCTAGGTGCAGTCTGTGTACTAAATAAATCTACACTCGCAGCCGCAGTAATCTTCAGCGCAACATTCCCGGTGTTATTAATAGTGATAAAATCAGTAAAATTCTCACTCCGATTACTTGCCCCTTGCGCCATGGTCCCAAAAGCAATTAAATCATCAGTAGCAGAACAATCTGCTGCACTAGGAATTGTTAACGTAACATTCCCAGTGGTTGTTGCAGCACCAGTAATTATTTCACTCAAAAAGTTCATAGCAAAAAAGGTCCCACTTATTGACGCTACAATAGCGATAAAAAGTAAAACAATAACACTATTGTTAGATATCTTTATTATTATCAACCTCTTTCAAATCTGGATTCTCGACAACATTTAAAATTACACTTCCAGTCGTGTGATCTTCTAAGATTTGTTCACTTTCAATCTCATAAGAATTTGAATAATCATAAACAACATATACTCCAAGAATAGATACAATAACAGCTGCCACCAGCAAGGCAACAACCACCTTATCAGATACCTCTTTTTTCTGTTTACTCATATAAGATAGTAAACCAAAAGCTAGTATTTAAAGGTTTTCAAAAAAATAAAGAAAAATTATTATATATCAACCCTCTAGGCAAGTGAATGTAATTTCCCCATTCTTACTGCCGGTTGGTTCTGGTGGGGGAATTGTAACATTTACCCCAATGGTGACGTTGTCTGTCCCATCTGCAAACCCAAGGCTAGTAATTATAACAGATCCAGTATTATGCACTTGATGATAGGTAATATTACAACTGCCGCTCAAAGAGCTATTACAATGGATTAACCAAAAATCACTGGGTGCAGTTTGGGTGCTAAATAAATCTACACTCGCAGCCGCAGTAATCTTCAGCGCAACATTCCCTGTGTTATTAATAGTGATAAAATCAGTAAAATTCTCACTCCGATTACTTACGCCTTGTGCCATAGTCCCAAAGGCAATCAGGGCGTCCGTAGCAGAACAATCGGCAGCACTAGGAATTGTTAACGTAACGTTCCCTGTTGTTGTTGCAGCCCCAGTTATCAGATCATCCATAAAATTGAGGCTAACAAATGTTCCTGCCACCGAAGCAACAATTGCAACTGCCAGCAATACAACCAAACTATTATTAGATACCTTCATTATTATCAACCTCTTTCAAATCTGGATTCTCGACAACATTTAAAATTACACTTCCAGTCGTGTGATCTTCTAAAATTGGTTCACTTTCTACTTCGTAAGAATTTGAATAATCATAAACAACATATGCCCCAAGAATAGATACAACAACCGCTGCCACCAACAAGACAACCACTATCTTGTCGATACCTCTTTTTTCTGTTTACTCATATATAAGAGTTAATCAAAAACTAATATTTAAATCTTTCTAAATTACCTTTAATAAGAACTGGCCAGATACGTTATCATTTAAGTATTTTTCAGCTTTTTTAGTCAAAGAACCATCAGTTAAAAATAAAACCGGGAGTTTTTTCTTATTCCCTTCATCCCAAGCAGACTGTATATCTTTATCACTAATCGATTTCTTAGAACGAACCTTAACAAAATACCTTAATTTCCCCAAAACAGTAGGAACGTCAATTACAAAGTTTACCTCCTTGCCTTTTCTAACACTATCCTGGGATATAACGTAGGCATGATTCTCTTCAAAATATTTATCTACTGAATCAAAAACATTGCCCCCATCAACCACCAAAGGAGACTCTACTTCTTTTGGTTTCTCTTTCTTTGTTTCTTCAGGTTTATTTTCTTTATGGGGAATTTCTTCCGTCGGCTTCTCCTCTGGCTTCTCCTCCCCCTTTTCAGGGTTAGTTATTCCAAGATTCTCTTTTATCAATAACTTAGTTTCATCATTATCCGCCAAAAAATATTTCCAGAAAATTTCATACTCCCCAGAAACTCCTACATTTAATGGAATGGCAAAATCCTTTATTTCTCTTAATGCCACCCTTTGCCAAGGTTGTGCAGTCTTATCCCTAATAACTTTTTTCTCTTTCAATAGGTCAAATATCTCCCGAGGCTTGCCTCCCAAGAATTCAGAAAGGGCTTCCAATTTGTTCTCTTGGCCCTTAATATAATAGAACGGACTACCACCCTTCTTAACATTAGTTAAAATTAAGTGTTTTTTATCTACCAACTCGGATAGGATCGCACTTGCAAATAATATATTAGTATTGATTTCTTTAGCTAACTGTGCAGGCAAAACTGGACCCTCCCTTTTAACTAGATCTAATATCTCCTCTTTATTATCCTTGGCCATGAAAAAGAGAATTAAAGTGTATATAAAAGATTTATGGCCTTTTCCAATCTATCTCGTAATATGTGACTTCACCCTCATCATCTACAATCCCAATTAACAAATTCTTCTTTGTAGAGTGTGCCACTCTATTCTTTGCAGAGAATTCATGCCAACTAAAATTCTCGCCTTCATGGACTGCATACATCACCCATTTAGCATGATCTGCACCCGGTTTGACTCCTCGATCATAGACTCTAAAGTCTGCACCAAATTTCAAAGCAGTTTTAACAATGTATCCCCTTGTTCGCATATCTTTATATGCATAATATCTGACCCAGAATTTTGGCTCAATTTTCTTTGCCTTCCTTAAAAACCTATCAAAATCAAGTACCTTCTTCCTAGAATCAACAATCTCCATCAAGTTCTTTTCAATCAAATATAGGGCTTCAACAAAAGAATATCTAAACCTTTTTCCATTCGGTTCTCCAAATCTACCTTTATCATGAGCTGCCCTTACTTGGGGTGCATCTTCTGCTGAAATGAAAACATCTTCAAATTTCCCAATAATCTTCTTCTTTTTCATAGAACTAAAAATGAAAAATTATTTAAAAACCTTTCTTTAAGGAGAAATTATGAAAATTACATTTTTGGGCACCGCAGCAATGCAACCAACGAAAGAAAGGAACGCCACATCCATTCTCCTCTCCAACAAAAGTGAAAATATATTGGTAGATTGCGGAGAAGGCACTCAGAGACAGCTCAAGCTAGCAGGAATAAAACCCACAAAAATAACAAAGATTCTTATTTCACACTGGCATGGAGATCACGTATTGGGGCTCCCAGGATTGATTCACACGTTAGGGGCATGCGAATATTCAAGAACTCTAGAGATTTACGGCCCAAAAGGAACAAAAAAACATATGAAAAATCTATTCAAATTCTTTGTTAGAAAAGATAAAATAAAAATCAAGGTAAATGAAACAAGCAAAGAAGGATTGCTCCTAGAGACGAAAGATCTGGACATTTACACCACGAAATTAAAACATTCTTGTCCTACACTTGGCTACATATTCAAAGAAAAAGATAAACGAAAGATGAAAATGAACTATCTAAAGAAATTTGGATTAACTAGGGATCCGGTCCTAGGAAAATTACAACAAGGGAAGGATATAAAACACAAAGGGCATAAAATATTAGTTAAAGATGCTACCACTTTAATTCCTGGAAAGAAAGTTTCCATAATTTTAGATAACCTTCCAACAAGTAACCTAATCAACCCAATAAAAGATTCAGATTTATTGATAATGGAATCTAGTTTTTCATCAGAACTAAAAAATAAAGCAAGAAGATTCAAACATACCACTGCAAGGCAGGCAGCAGAAATAGCAAAAAAGGCCAAAGTCAAGAAGCTAATCCTAACTCACATAGGCAAAAGGTACAAATCTGCAGCACCATTAGTAAAAGATGCAAAGAAAGTTTTCCCAAAAACAACTTCTGCCAAAGATTTTATGGAAATTACACTTTAATAGAATAAACAAAATAATCATCATAAGGATTTTCTAATTCTAACATCTCTTTTGTTGATAACTTTTCAAAATACTTCCTAAGTGGCCTCATAGAATTCCCATGCGCAGAGATAGCCACATTAACCTTTTCTCTTTTAACCTGCCTTAACAAATCCTGTATGAACGGCTTAACTCTTTTTTCAACATCCTTTATACTCTCCCCGCCAGGAGGGGGAATATCATATGATCTATGGTAAATATCATATATTTCTTCAGCCAGCCTCTCAGCAAATCTCTTCTTATGGACCCTCTTAACCTTCCCATATTTTTTTTCAATTAACTTAGAAACACCAACTTCCATTTCTTCCATAAATTCTTTATGGCTTCTTTTCTGTAATTTACCATAACATCTCTCAATAATCCGGGGGTCTTCAATTATTTCCTTGCATTCAGGATGAAACTTTAAAACTTCTTTCAGGGTATTTTCTGACCTTTTCAAACCAGAATGATATGCAATCCCAATTTTCTTTCTTTTTAGTTTCTTAGCAACCTTCTTAGCGTTCCTAATGCCTCCTTCAGTCATCCTAGAATCTATATGACCTGTAAACCATCCATGTTTATTGTAATGTGTAAGGCCATGTCTAAATAAATAAATATAACACTTCATAACCCAATTTCTAATTTAACTAAATAAAAACCTTTCCATTACAAT
>CAYZTT010000026.1:0-6781 GCA_964481835.1 Candidatus Woesearchaeota archaeon | reverse complement strand
TAACTTCCAATTTCAGAATTATGGGAATAAAAACCCCCGCTAACTTAACAATACACGAAAATAGAAACATTTATAAATAAAACTGGACACTTGTATTTAAAGGTTGTTATATACTCTTTGGGTGGTGAAAAAATGTCATCTCGTTATGTAAAAAAATGTCCTGAATGCGGAAGTATAAACTTAATTTTTAAGGATGAACGTGGAGAAATCATTTGTAAAGATTGTGGTTTAGTTATTGAGGAGAAGATGATTGATTTTGGCCATGAGTGGAGAGAATTTGATTCTGATCAGGCTGCCAAAAGAAGAAGAACCGGTGCACCTTTAACTCAACAAAAATTTGATCAAGGTCTGGGAACCTCTATTGGGAGTGGCTCAGATATTCTAAAATTATCGGGGAAATCAAAGCAAAGATTCTCGAGATTACAAAAATGGCAGCATAGAATTAGTACTGCTATTGAGAGAAATTTAAAATTAGCATTAGCTGAATTAAAGAGAGTATCTTCATATTTAAAATTACCAAATTCCGTTGTTGAGGACGCCTCAGCAATATATCGAAATGCAGTTCAAAGAGGACTAGTAAGGGGAAGATCAATGGAATCTGTGGTTGCAGGAGCATTATATGCTGCATGCAGGAGACATGAAATCCCTAGAACTTTGGATGAGCTTGCAGATGCATCTGGAATTGACAAGAAGGAAATTGGTAGAACTTATAGGTTTATCACAAGGGAGTTGGGAATTAGAATATTGCCAAGTAATCCCATTGACTATATTCCAAGGTTTTCAAGTGCATTAAAGTTAAGTGCAGAGACACAAAGTAAGGCTGTAGAGATTTTAGAAATGGCACAAGCTGCTGAGTTAACATCTGGCAGAGGTCCAACTGGAATTGCTGCTGCTTCATTATATGTTGCTGCTTTAATGAATAATGAGAAAAGAACACAAAGAGAGGTAGCGGATGTAGCAGGAGTTACTGAGGTTACAATTAGGAATAGATACAAGGAATTACTTAAGGAATTGGATTTAGAAGAGGAAGTTAAGAAGAAAATTAAATTGGAAGAACCTGTTGAAGAGTAGAAACATTTTTATAACTAAAAAATTAAATTAAAGAGAGGTGAAATAATGGTTGATTCTGCGACTATGAAAAAACTAGTTGATAGTAATGTTAAATTACAAAAATTGAGTATTTCTTTAGTAGAGTCTAATAAGGACTTGGTTAAGCGTTTAGATAACTTGGTTGGCTTATTTGAAGAGGCCTCTCGGAATATGGGCAGTGGAAATCATGAAGAAATGGTCAAATTGAATAATAAGATCAATGCTTTGATTCAGGAAAATAAACAATTGGCTCGAGGATTGGTTCTAATGGAGAATAAGAACCGGATGCAACCAAGGCCGAGGGTTCAGGGAAGGGCAATTCCTAAATTATAATGAAGCTTTATTCTATGAGTGATGGTCCTAAAGAAGTTAAGGTGAATGAGAAAGTTATTTTTTTGAGGAGTTTTATTCATTCATTGGGAAATGCTTCTTTGAAGAGACATAATAAAGTTAAAATTCCTATTCAGACTATTGATCGGAGTCCAATTAAAAAAGGGATATTGAAAGTTGGAAATATTTTGCCTAGTTTTAAACCTAGGCCGGTTACAAAGAGAAAACGTTTTCAAAAAACAGTTCAACCCCTATTTGAAAAGGGAAATCCTAATTTGAAGGTTCCTAAAAGAGAGTTGCCTAAGTTACAAATTAAACCTAAGCTTGGAAGATATGTTGGGGAATTGAGTGGAACTGAGAGAAAGAAGCAAGCGATTTTGAATGAAGTTAGACATCCAGATACTAGACTTTATCATTCTGCTGGAAAGGTAACCTATAAACCCAAGCAAGCAAGCTTATTGAAAGAATATGGAATTTTGGCACCATTAATTTTGGATAGGGAGATTATGAAAATCAGCTCCATGGATCTAGAAGTTTTTGTTGATTATAGGGATAATAAGAATGTTTCAACGGGTTTAAAATTTAAGGATGAGAAAGAAATTAATAAGGTTATAAAGACGTTGGGTGAGCAAGCAGGGATGACAATTACTAAAGGGGACCTAGTTGTGGATGTTAGAATTCCTGGGGGATTTAGAATTCATGGGAATTTTGGAAATAAATTTACTCCAGCGAGTTTTGTTATGATTAGAGAGAATTTTTATTAGTAAATTTTATAAAGCGTCTGTCTCTCGAATGAGGATGCCGTCGGAAAAGAGGAGAGATTTGGGTTGGTCGGGATTCTGCAGAGTCGCTTTAGAGAGTACTGCTTCTGAGTTGAATAGTTTAAGGGACCCTGCCAAGATTGAAAGAATTCTGGGGGAGAATATACTTTTTATGGGAGTTTCTGGAAGTTCTAGCGTTTATTACATAGATTTTGTTGATGGAGAGTATGTTGTTAGGCCTTGGAGGGGAGAAAGGATAGATCCTGAAACTTGTCCTACGAAAGAGATACCTTCGGCAGGGTTGTCTGCGGCATATTCTGGATTGGCCCCCTATGCAGTTAGAAGGCAAGTTGAATCTAGGGGGATAGATTTAAGAGATAGAGAATTTCCAGACGGATTATTAAAGGAATGGGGAAAACTATATCCAATTAGTGAATTGAATGAGATAAGAAGATATTAGTTCCAAGTAACTTCTATTTGATCTGTTCTTTGGTAAGGATATATTTCTGGATTTGATTTCTTTGGTTTTATTCCTCCTTTATGCATTAGGTAGCCGGTTAGTGCAATCATTGCTGCGTTATCTACCAAAAATTGATTTTCTGGAATGAAACATTCTGCGTTTCTTTCTTTGGCCATTATTTTTGACATTTTTTGTAATTTTGTATTGCATGCAACTCCTCCTCCGAGGGCAAGTTCTTTTTTGTTACAATGGGCCATTGCTCTTTCGGAAACTTCTAGGAGCATAGCAAATGCAGTTTCTTGTAGTGAGTATGCTAGGTCTTCTGTTTTGATTTTCTTGGAATCGTATAGTTGTTTTAATTTTGTTAATAGGCCAGAGAATGAGATGTCCATTCCTTTTACTACATATGGGAGCTCTATGTAGTTTGTTGATTTTTCTGCTAATTTTCCTATCTTTGGTCCTCCAGGGAAACCCAGGCCAATGTATCTTGCGAAAGAATCTAGAAAATTTCCGACTCCTTGATCTAAAGTTTCTCCAAAAATTCTATATTTCCCACTATCGTAGGCAATAATCTGAGTGTTTGCTCCGGAAGTGTATAGTAGAACTGGATCTTTTGCTTTTGTAACTATTTTTGTAACCTCTAGATGTGCGATGCAATGATTTACTTCTATGAATGGTATTTTTAGTTCTTTCACTATGTTTTGCCCAACCCTCAGACATGGTCCGATTCCGGGTCCTGCAGAGTATGCAATGAAATCTATGTCTGTTAGTTTTAGGTTTGTTTTTTCTAAGGCCTCTTTTAATAATTCATCTTTGTGTTCTATATGGTGGTTTGCTGCTTGAACTGGGATAATGCCTCCGGATTCTGTTGTAAAAGATCTTTTTAGATTGCACAATACTTTAGATCCTTTTGTAATTGCGATTCCGAAAGTATCTCAGCAGAATTAATCTAGAGCTGTACTTTCGATACCAAGGATTATTGGATTTTCTTTTTCCATCTTTGATTTTTGCATTCTTTTGTATATCCCGCCTTGCCTTATTATTATGTTATGTTCATCTAATATCCTTTTTATAATTTTTGTTGAGGATAAATCTTGTTCTAAATAATTGTTGACCTTATTTCCCAACCATTTTGGCCAGTGGTGGCGTAGTCTATTAGCTTTTATTGCCTTTTCCATTAATTGATATCTATAGGAATACACTATCGGATTAAACAATGGAAGAGAATATGCATCTTCTAATCTTATTTTTACTTGTTGCATGGTTTTATTATGTAAATTTCCCACATTGGAGTGTATGTTTAATGAATTGAATATTTTCTGTATAAACTCCGCATTTGGCTTTGTGACTATTCCTGCTCTGAATTGGGTAATATCAATATAACCATCACTATCTGCAACTCCTTGTAAAAATGAAATTTTGAAACATTTTGGGGAGTTTAATATCCATTTAGATTTAATAGGCTCATAACTCGTTAATTCGTCATCTTTTAGTCCTAAACAAGCTTTGAATATCCAATCAATTAAGGGAGAGCATTGGGAGTGCCATGCATAAAAGTCATTAGGATTCCTTTTTCCCCTTGGGCAGTTTTTTGTCCTGTTTATTCTAATCCCCAGAGATTTCAAACAATATGAAACATGATTACCGAGATTTATATTGGTTTTAAATTTGGTTGATAATCTTAATTGTATTCTTCTTGCGATTTTATTTTTTCTTTTTATTCCATGCTTTGATGCGTCTCCAATCATTATTCCAAGGAGATATCCAAATTCCTTTTCTATGTTTTTATTGTTTAATTGAGATAATACTTTTTTGATATCCTTGAAATTATTTATTTTTTCTGGAATTTTTATCCAGGGTCCAGTTTGTATTCCGCCTCTTGTTGAGTTGATTGATATAATTTTTTTATTTGGTTTTAATTTAGAATAGTATTTCAGATAATGGGCGATGTAAGGTATTGAGTATCCGTAAATCCATTTGGATGTTGTGCTTTTTGGAACATTTGTAATTTTTGAGATTTTTCTTATGGGCAAATTTTGATTTTTTAATTTATGCGTTTTTAGGAATAGTTTTAGGGTTTTTTTATCCTTATCTGAAAAGTTTGTTCCCCAAAAAAAGTTTAGGAAGGTGAGATTGTTTACTTCTTTGTTTTTTAGAAGTTCTGTTATTTCCTTTGTTTTCATAAATTTATTTAATGTTTTTTGTTTATAAATTCTATTTATGTACTTGACAACATAGTTTTTAGTATGTGTTTTTAATGGAAAACTTATAAATTATTTTGTTTCCCCTAAAATATGATAAATTATGATTTGGGATTGGGAAGGATAGTAAATCAGTTGGGAACTGCCCTTAAATCTAATATTGTGAAAGACCTTGGGCGAGGCATTGGAGCGATAGCGTTGGGAACAGCGGCAATTTATTTATTATGGAATGAGCATAGGGCTCCTTTTCCGGATCAGATAACTCTTGAGGGTGGTTTTTCTAATGGGGCACTAGTTGCAGATATTCGAGAAGATAATCGGTGGGCAAAGGATACACATTATCTTGCCATTTTTCCTCCAGGAAGTAAACTTGATAGGAAAGAGGAGTTTGAGTTAGAGTCGCCTCTAGAATGCGAGTATGGGCCGCATAAGGTTAATGTTTCTTTTCTTGGAAGTGTAAGTAGATAATAAATACAAATTTTTTTAAATGCGCGTTGATATATTCTTTTTATGTTTGAATTTGTCAAAAAGATAAAAGAGGAGAAAGCCGAGAAAGAGAGAGTTTCTAGGGAGAGTAAATTCTCTAGTGCGAAGTCCTTATTTGATGTTAAGAAAGATGTTGAAGGGAATTTTGATGGTTTCTTGGAAAATTTTAGAGATAGTTCTTTGATTATGATTATTACTGGTAGACGTGGAGGTGGAAAGACTGCCTTGGGTATGAAATTCGTTGAGTTAGGGAAGGTTTTTAAGAAGAAAATTTATGTTATTGGTTTTGATAGTTCTAAAGTGCCTAGATTTGTTAAGAAAGCTGAGGATTTAGATTCAGTTGCAAATGGTTCTTTAGTTTTGGTTGATGAGGCGGGAATATCTTTCTCTGCTAGATCTTCTATGAAGAAATCAAATAAGAGGATGGGGGAGTTGTTAAGTATTGCTAGGCATAAGAATCTGTCGTTGATATTTATTACTCAGAATTCAGCCATGTTGGATTTGAATGTTCTTCGTTTGGCTGATGTATTATTGTTTAAGGAGCCTTCTTTGTTGCAAAATAGGTTTGAGAGGAAGAGTTTGCAGGATTTGTTTGATAAGGTTGGTGCGAATTTTAAGGATGTTCCGGATAAGAAGAATCATTTTTATGCGATTTCTGATGATTTTGAGGGGTTGGTATGGAATGATTTGCCTGGTTTTTGGAATGAAAGTATAAGTAAGAGTTTTAGTAAGAAGTAAATTTTATATATAATTGTTGTTTCTGTTTTTTATGGTAGATCTCCAGAGAATTAAGTTTCAGCGTGATCCTAGAGGTTGTTTTGTTTCGGGGCGGGCTAGGGAGTTAGCTTCTCTTCTTGGGGAGGTAGATCCTATAATGTTTTGGCCCGTCCGGTTTGAAGGGGAAGATGGAGAATCTGTTGTGGATTATGTTTCATCAGGGGGTCCTTGTGGGGTTGTTGGTGAGGATTGGAGCATTCCATTAAAGGCTTTCTTTTCATATGGTGAAAGATATGTAGTTCTTGAGAATGGAAGGACGGTTTATGATGCAGAGTCTAGAGAAGATGCTACCCGTTGGATGGATGAACGAATAGTTGAGATGGGGTATTAATTATTTTCTTTTTTTGAGGATTAATAGTGCCCTTATTGCTATACTTGCTATTATTATTCCTGCTATTGTTAGTATTGAGTTTAGTAAGTTTATTTTCATGCCAATTAGGTTTAGGTAGAAAATTATTAATGGTACAATTGCTATGGATAATGCGAAGGAGAGTGCTATTCTTTCAATTATATCTATTTTCTTGAAGAATATGAATGAGATTACATATCCAGGGAGGAATAAGACGTAAGGAGTTCCTAATGTTATTCTTAAGGACTCTAGGAATGTTAAATTTGTTAGAGTTAGTATTATTGTTATTAGTACTAATATTCCTGTTGTTATTGGTAGTTTATTCTTC
>CAYZTT010000025.1:0-6968 GCA_964481835.1 Candidatus Woesearchaeota archaeon | reverse complement strand
CCC
Source organism: Candidatus Woesearchaeota archaeon (assembly GCA_964481835.1). Classification (GTDB taxonomy): domain Archaea; phylum Nanobdellota; class Nanobdellia; order SCGC-AAA011-G17; family PNOQ01; genus JABIBT01. Next base: position 6,965 of record CAYZTT010000025.1, on the reverse strand, counting down.
CTTTCTGAAAACCTTTCTCAGAATAAGCCTCTAACAACTCCGATAATCTCTCCCCAATCTCTTCAAGATAATTCAACGCCACCCATAGTGGGAATGCCAGATTACTTTTAAAATTAGTCATTTGAAAACCTTTAAAAACTATACAATGTTCTCCTTTTACATGTCAGACAAAATAGGTTACAGATACTTGATTTTTACAACAAGACACCCGAACGGGGGAAGGGAAGACAGAAGATTCCACATAAGAAAATTCTCAGGCGCCGAACCATTAGAACCTGTAATGGAACCTGCCCAAAGCATAGAGGCACTAGGCGGGTTATTAAGTAGGATAAAAGGAGAAACAATCGGCCCTTCAGACAGGGTAACGACTCTAGACTCATCATTCATCGCAAATAGTGGCCGAGAAATTCCAGAAATTGCACAAGCTAGAAACACCGACCCAGACGCACGACACAAATTAGTACTATATGGACAGATTTCTGAAGAAGAAATGAGATCCTTCTATCGAAGCAATCAACACCCGGATCTCTAATCAAATAATTCACTCTCAACCTTTTCTAAATTAAAATATCCAGAAGAAAAATTATACGCGCCAGCATTCAAAAAAGTAATATTATCCCCAACTTTTACTTCTTTATCAAAATAAACCTTATACCTAAAAATATCTAAAGAATCCGGAGTTATTCCTTTAATTGTATAACAAAATTTGCCAGAATCTAATTCCCCTTCAACTAACAACCTAATATTTGCCACAAAAGTATCCATGGCAGAATTATAAACAGAACAATCCACAATCACATTATTATCATACACATTAACAACGCTAGTTTCTAACTTGATAGCAGGCGCTGCAATAAACCTACCCGGCTCAATTATCATTTTAATATCTTTAGAATTCAAAAATTCTCTCAACTCTTTTATTTTTTTAAAAATATGTTCAGAGACCTCCTTCCTAAAATTCTTATACTCTGCAGGAATTCCTCCGCCAATATTAACAAAATCTAATAAAGAGAAATCTTCAATGGAATCTTTTAATTCTTCTATTAAATTCCACTCCGAAACATTCTGAGTCTTCCGGTGAAAATGCACTCCTAATTTTTTTATATTTTTGTTAGTTTTTAACTCCTTTAGTAATCTATTTACTTCCTTACTTGAAAAACCAAAAACAAAATGCTTCCCAGTGTGTATAGTGTGCTCTCTCAACCGCATCCTCAATAATAGGTTTATCTCTCTATCCTCTTTCAACAACAAATTTAGATCATTTATATTATCCACAACAAAATTATCAATTTCTTTTGGAATTTCTTTATTTCCCTGTAAGAAAAACCACACATTCTTACTTTCAACTTGTTTTAGATTATTTGTAGAATGAATACTCAAAAAACATTTATCTTGCAGTATTTTCCCCACTTCTGGGTTTGACTTAAAAGAGTATGAAACCTCATCCGCCAGAGATTTCATTATCTCCAACTGTTCAAATACTTTTGACTTACTCAATACAAATTTTGCCATGATTTTAGAGTAGGCATAAACCTTTTAAAGCTTATTTTTAGATATTTGTCATGGCAAAAAAAGTAAAAGTAAAAAAAGATTTGAAATGTAAAGCAAAAGACTCTGGTTGCGGAGGATGTGCCTATTTCTTAGGATTCATCGGAGCAGCAGTTTATTACATCTCAACAGCACCTTCATTTTGGTGGGGAGTTTGGGGAGTAATAAAAGCAGCAGTTTGGCCAGCATTCTTAGTCTTTGAAATAATGAAATACATAGGAATGTAAAAATGGATAGTAAAATACAATTTTACATAGGATTAATCCTAGCCCTAGGATCGGCAGCCTGGACTTTTTTCGGGAGCTATCAAGTAAGCCACACAGCAATTCTAATACTAGGACTTATCTTGTTAGCAACTTCAAAGTATAGATTGCTAAAATAAATTTCTTATTTTTTTTCACAATATCCCTTCCAAATAAGGATTCCTATAAAAATTCCAATAAAAAATAGAAGCAACGGACCTGGTTGTCTTTTAGATAACAACAAGGCGATAATTACTATTGCTGGGCCAATTCCCAACAATGCTTTCCTTGGTATTATAATATTCTTCTTCTTTGCCATAATTAATTTCTATTTTTAAATTATTTAAGACTTTTCAAAAAAAAAGAAAAAAAGAATTTATTTTTTCGGGATAAAACCTAGGAAAAACAACAAAGCAAAAAAGTGCAAATAATGCAGTGTTGGATTAAAAAATCCTAAAAATCCCAGGAAACCTAAAAATCCCCAATATCCTAATGAATTGAAATTTCCCATATTTAATTTTTTATTGAGAACTATTTAAATCTTACTCCATCACTTAAAAATTTATAAACCCAAAAAAACTCCTTCTTATACAATGAAAAAGGTGTTTTTAATATTACTTTTACTAGGCCTAATAAACACGGCCTATGCTGCCGATTGTGGCGGGGCTATACAATGTGATTGCGGTGATACTTTAACTCAAAACCAGGTTATGTGGTACGACATACGTGGTTGCAACGACACTGGAATAATAATGGGAAATGATAGTTTAATCTTAGATTGTAATGGACACGCAATCCAAGGAGATCATAACAACGATGCTAAAGGGATATACACCCACTCTAATGATTACGTAAGAATAAAGAATTGTAACGTTTCTGGATTCGAATATGGGATCTATGCAGGAATGGGAACAAATACTAGCATCCTAGATAACAATATAGTTGACAACGAAAACGGAGTATGGTTACAATATTCATTTGCTAGCCATCTACAAGGGAATGATATAGCTTCAAACGACGCAAACGGAATATTAGTTTCTCAATCAGAGAATGAGTACGACCATAGCTACCTGCATGAGAATTTAATATCTCACAATGGCTACGGTGCTAGATTATATGAAGTGGATAATCATGAATTTTTCCAAAACGACATACTTGAAAATGGCAGAGGAGTCCAAATTGATGATGGAAGATGGAACTGGTTCTACGAGAATACATTCGCAGACAACGCAGTATTTAACGCACTTGAACTAGCCGGAGTAACAATGACATTATGGAACTCCAGCATGTCCGGAAACTCTTGGGATGACTTCGAAACGAATCCAGGATATCCAGACTACTATGAAATTGAGGGAAACGGAACCGGAATAGATTATTTGCCAATTGTAACATATCCATTACCAGACCCAATAAATTCATATGTAACAGCAACAAATGAAAGTGCACCCGGTTTAGTAACATGCCCTGCTGGCGATGGTTCTGAGTTCGAATATTTGGTTGTTTCTGTAAGGGACTCAAATAACGACCCAATTCCAGGAATTGCTGCAGAAGACTTTGAATTTGAAGTTACTTCAGACGGGGACTACTTTGGAAATCTAACATTTACGTTTAACGCAGCAGATGAAATGACAGATGCAAACGGAGAAATAAGATTCAGTTTAATCAGTGATACTTCTCTTGTTGGCGATGCAGAAATCTCTGTAGCTGTTAGAGATGTATTGTTAGAAGATACTGGAGTAGTTTTTGCAAAATCCTATGATTTGAATTTGGATGGTTTTGTTACTCTTCCTGACTTAGGAATATTTGCTTCCTACTACAACACAGTTGCTTGGGAAGCAGATTACAACTGGGACGGGCAAGTTTCACTGCCAGATTTAGGAATGTTTGCAGCACACTACCAACATTCTTGGATGAATGCAAAAACTGGAGAACTTCCTAAAGGTTTTCTAAATAAATTTTAACTTTTTCTTCTATTTCTTTTTTTGTTAAACTTCCATCAATAACAAAATCCGCATATTTCTTCTGAGGTATTGCATACTTCTTATTTGCTGGCAAGAATATCTTTTCTAAATAATCCTTCTCAACCCACTCACAACCCTCTTCCCCGAGTTTGGACTTTCTTTTTAGTATTTCTTTTTCTGAAAGATCTAAATATATCTTTACGTCCAATAGCTCTCTAACTTTTTTATCATGAAAAATATAATAGCCATCAACAAAAATGAACTCCTTAGGTTTTATAGTTCTAAACTTAACAATCCCTTTCCCACACTCATAAACAGGAATTTTTGTTTCTTTTCCCTTTTTCAAATCCTCTAAGTTTTTAATTAAAAGATCAAATCTAATATTACTTGGCAACTCCCAATTTCTAAAACCTTTCTCTTCCGGCATATCTTTCTTAGCTATATAATAATTATCAACCCCAATCCTCTCAGAATCATATTTCTTTAATAGGGATTTACATAAAGTAGTTTTTCCGCTCGTACTTGGCCCACAAATACCCACAATTAACATTTTACTTAGATTTAATTTTCTTAACCATCCACCCAATAGACATACCGATTAGAGCAAAAACAGCTATAGTTAAAATGAAGCCAAAAACAACCGTAAGATGGCAATCATCCGTTTTGAAATCACATCCGAATATGCCTGAAAATAGCAACATTATACCAATGACGATAAAGGGGACAAGCAGGTAAAAAATCGGGCCCAAATCCATAGAATCTAACCCTAACACATAAACTAGGAATACGGTTAGTAATACCCCTACTAGGCCAACAACACCGCCAATGATTGCCCCTTTCTTTACGTAACCATAACTATTCCAATTCATAACTAAAGCTAATGGAGAGACTATTTAAACTTTCCTAGAAAACTTTCTAGCAACAAAAGGACCAATAATTGCACCTATCAAATTAAAAACCATATCTAAAGCAGTATTGTAATAATCTCCTACCGCTTCAGCAGCACCTAAAAAGACAACCATTCCAAATTCTATCACTTCATTCAATAAACTTATTCCCAACGCGGCCAAAATGCTAAATGTAATCAAGGCAGCCTCTCCCTTTTTAACGTAATTCCTTAAAACGAAATAAACTAAGATAGAAATTGCAAAATAGCAATAAGCATGAATCACTTGATCATACTTCAAAATAAAAAAAGGATCTCCAAGAATATTTACAAATATAAAATCATAAAGCCTTAAACCATTAATTCTAGTTAAACCTCCGGCCATATGAAAAACAGACCAAACAGAAAATAAACTAATGGCCCATGTCGGAATCTTAAATTTATGTGAAATCTTAACAACAACTAAAAATAAACTAACTAAAACAATCCAATAACCAACAAATTCAAAGTTTCCTACGCTAAACGCCCTTATTAGAAAACCGAATAAAATTAATAAAGTAATCCAAACTAAATACTTCAAACTCTTTTCCATAACTAGATTTTACTTCTGAACTATTTAAGTATTTTGGAAATGTTTAAATAAATCATTAATTTAAAAGTTCTAATGAAAACCTTCTACCCAAAAAATAAAAAAGAATGGAGAGAGTGGCTTAGAAAGAACCATAAAAAAGAAGATAAAATATATTTAATTAGATACAAAAAACATACCAAAAAACCATCTCTTAATACTCAAGAAGCCATGGATGAGGCAATTTGTTTTGGATGGATAGACACAACAGTAAATAGATTAGATGAAGAAAGATACGTACAATGCTTTGTAAGACGAAAAAAGAATGCAGGCTGGAGTAAAAACACACTAAGTTATGCAAAAAGATTAATTAAAGAAAGAAAAATGACTAAAGCAGGTCTTGAAGCATATGAACGAGGCTTAAAAAAAGGACCATTCGATCATAATTTGCCAAAAAATCCTCCGACTCCAGAAGATTTAGTAAAAGCTTTGGAGGGAAATAAAAAAGCAAAAGAATTTTTCTCAAATTTGGCTCCTTCTTATAGGAGATTCTACATTTATCACATTGAAAAAGCAAAAAGACCAGAAACTAGGAAAAAAAGAATTTTAGAAGTTGTAAAGAGAGCTTCTTTAAAGAAAAAACCTGGGGTTTTGTGATAGTATTTAGATTAACTAGTCAGGACACCAATCCAAATTATATAAATTCCCATTCTCATCTATGGCATAAGACAAGGCAGCAACAGGGATTCCTTGAGTAGCATCCTTTATATGGATAAGGTACATATCAATGTCCAAAACATTCCCTTCAATGTCTGTTATCTCTTGAATTTCCCGAGGCGCCAGTGTTATATCCTTGCATGGATTTCCCGGACAGCCAGAACTAAAAAATTCCTCTTGCTCTTCTCTAAAAATCGCCATGGCAGAAACAAAATCATCCGCCAGATTTCGAGAAAAGGTTATGTTGCCACACATATCTTTATCCGCCTTATATGGGCCCGTCGGAAGGCCGCCTCCTAAACCCTCTGAACAATCCCCTGGACAATAAAAGGGGTGGCTTTCGATTAACTCCCATTCTTGGCATTGATAATCTCCGCATGCTCTTTCGTCTAAACTATTTACCTCTCCTTCACAGACAGGAATACATTTCCCTTCCTCACATCTAGCATATAAGCAAGTCATACACGAACTAGAAACACTATAAAATAAGGTATCAAACGAGCCAACTGCCTCATTTACACGCGCCTCTTCAGCCACGTTCACAAAATAATTACATCCCACTGCACCATTATGTACAGTTTTCACACAATCTGAATTGATTTCACAATAATTTGCACCTTCAATTACCCCTCTAACAAACAAGGGGCCCAACAGATTGTACAGAAGAGGCGATACAATGACAACAAAAATCAGTACTAAAAACCACCACTTCTTTAAAATATTCATATTCAAATTTTATTTCTGAACTATTTAAAACTAACTACAATACTCTCTCACAAACTTCTTCCAACGTACCCTCTTCAATATGTAGGCTCCAGAAATTTAAAGTACTGAGGGGACCTGCATCTCCGACAGTGCATTCATAAACTTCCACAAACGGATCAAAATCAATAACTAAATCCAGCAACTCATTAGAATAGGGAGTAGATTCAAGAGCCATATATTCACTTTTACTCACACTCAATATACCAGTTTTTCCCGGCCCCCAAGTTCCAGCATAATATCCTTCACTTAATTCAGCATAACCCCAATCCTCGCCCCTT
>CAYZTT010000024.1:3172-7092 GCA_964481835.1 Candidatus Woesearchaeota archaeon | reverse complement strand
CCAATAATGCGAACATAGCCTTCCTAAATGTTGAAGGGGAGGCCGTTTTACTCAAGCTAGATAAAGAGGGAATCTGTGCATCTTCAGGAAGTGCATGTACTTCGAAATCCCTAGATCCAAGCCATGTAATACTTGCATTGGGCAGACCCTATGAGGCAGCACATGGTTCAATAAGATTCTCATTATCAAAATACACAACTAAAGAAGGAATCGATAAATTATTGAGAATAATGCCAGAAATAGCCAAAGAACTTAGAGAAATATCTCCTGTAAATCTAAAAATGGAGGACATACAAAATGCATGATGTTTCATCTAAAGATGGAAAAGAATGGTTTTACACAGAAACAGTAAAAGACCACTTCTTTAACCCGCAAAATATTGTAAAAACCCAAGAAGAGGCAGAAAAACTTTCTAAAGAGGCAGATGGTTCTGGAATCGAAGGCTCTCCTGCTTGTGGAGACATGATGAAAATGTGGATTAAAGTCAGAGACAACAAGATAGTTGAATGTCTCTGGCAAACTTTTGGCTGTGCCTCTGCAATCGCTTCAACATCGGCCTTTTCAGTAATGATAACCGAAAATGGCGGAATGGAAATAGAAAAAGCTTTAGAAATAAAACCCCAAGATATCGCAAACAGGTTAGAAGGCCTGCCAACAAGAAAATTCCATTGTTCCGTTTTAGCAGACAAGGCATTAAGGGCCGCAATAAATGATTATTACAAAAAATCAAATCAGTTAGATAAAGTAAAAGAAGATAAAATCAAGATGATAGATAAAATACTCAAAATCACAGATCACGATATCGAGGAAGCAGTTCTAGATGGGGTAAGAACCTTTGAAGGATTACAAAAAAGAACAAAAATTGGGATTCAAGATAAAACATGTATCCCCGAAGCAAAGCAACTATTAAGATATTACGTGGAAAAATATTTCCCAGATGAGATTTCTAAATTGGAATTATAAAAATATTTAAATATCCAAATTTAATAATAAAATGGGGGTGAAACAAGGAAACTAGATGTTATTGAAAAACTTGCAGCTTTAATTACCGCAGCATTTGGACTAGTAGCGGCATTAGCATGGAACGGGGCAATACAAGCAATTTTCAAAGAAGTGTTTGGCTCTGCGGAAACAATTGGACCAATGCTAACTTATGCAATCGTAGTCACACTAATTGCAGTGTTCGTAATAATCCGAATAGGGAAAATTGAAGCAAAAATAAGAGAAAAATACGATACTAAAAAGTTAGAACAAGAAGCAGAAATGCTCAAAAAATAATTCTTTTTTATTTTCTTTTAAAACAATCTACAGTGTGGTCATTAACTAGTCCTGCAGCCTGCATAAATGCATAACAAATTGTGCTACCAACAAACTTGAAACCCCTTTTCTTTAAATCTTTACTCATCTCATCAGAAATCTCAGTTTTTGCTGGAATCTCTTTCATTGTCTTAAAATTATTCATAATTGGTTTATGGTTCACAAATCCCCAAATATATTTATCAAAGCTCCCAAATTCTTCTTGGATTTTCATAAATTGTTTAGCATTCTCAATAGTTGCTAGGATTTTTAACCTATTTCTTATTATCCCCGCATCATTTACCAATCTTTCAAAATCCTTTTCATCATATTTGGCAATCTTCTCATAATCAAAACCATCAAATGCCTTCCTAAAGTTCTCTCTTTTATTTAGAATCGTTGACCAAGATAGGCCTGCCTGGAATGCGTCAAGAACAAAAAACTCAAATAATCCTTTATCGTCATGCAAGGGGACTCCCCACTCTTCATCATGATATTTAATCATTAATTCGCTTCCTAAACACCATTCACATTTATCCATCTAAAAAAAGGCGACAACAAACTTTAAATAATTTATTGAAGAGCAATATCTCATGAAATGCTCTAAATGTAATGAAAAAATAGAGGAAACCTTTCTAGGCAAAATAAAGGGGACATTCGAGAAGAAAAAGCCCGTTTGTTCCAAATGCCAAAAGAAGCCTCAGTAGCATAGTGGTAGTGCATCTGATTCGTAATCAGAAGGTCGGGGGTTCAAATCCCTCCTGAGGCTATTGGAATTTGTTCAATGCCCCAACATCGTGGTTAATAAGCCACAGGGGTAAAGATCAAATATGGATATACACAATTTTAAGAGAAATTTTGAGAGAATAGTTAATAGAATAAAAGAATCCGAAGATATTTCTAAAGAAAACAAAGAGATTATTCTTAATTTTAAGAATTATTTATTGAGTGAGAACATAGGTACAGCCAAGATAGAGCGATATCTATCTGATTTAATGAAATACTCAAGGATGTTAGATAAATCTTTTGAAAAGGCTTCTAAGGAAGACATAAGGCGAGTTATAGGCGAGATAAACCAAACAAATCTGGCTGAAGAAACAAAGAAAGGGTTTAAGATAATGTTGAGGAAACTCTATAGATTTATTGAAGGTATTGATGATATGGTCTTCTTAATTGGAGTGCACCAGCTTTATGGGTATAGTGCAGAAGAGATCCTGTTCGAAATAAAAGTCTCAAACCTTGAATTTTAAAAAACAAAACATTTATATACTATTATATATCACCATATATCAAGGCATTACTATGGTAAAAATACAAATAGACTTGGACAATGAAGAAGATAAGATTGTAGAGGTCTATAAAATAGTAAACAGTTTAAAGACAAAACAAGAAGCAATAAAAGACATGATAAGACATTTCAAAGCCGAAATTAAGCCAAAAAACCTAAAACGGGAGGAGTACTTCAAATAAAATGGTAGACATAACTGGAAAAAAAGATGCGATTCATATGAAGAAAGAGTACCAGGAAGCATTAGATCATGCACATGATAGATTAAGGAAAAAAGTTAAATGGCTTTATGGAATGAATCATAAACTCAAAGATAATCTTGCTGCAGTCCAGAAATACAAGAAAGATATTTCTGCAGATGAAGAAGAAAGGAATGAGTTATACCGATCTCTAAATAATCTTATGGTGAAAGAAACTGATTTTGAGAAAGAAATGATGAGGCTATCCAAGAAGGGTAAAGGAAAGACAAGCGTCACCATTAAACCAAATATAAAAGATTCAGATATAGATGAATTAAAAATTAATGCCATGCAAGATTATCTGGATAAATATCCCGAATACGCATCCAAATCTAGTTTTAAGAAAATTCTAGAGAAAATATCCGAAATTGAGAAAGGGATAAAAATAACAAAGAAAAAATATAATCGTGCAGTATCCGAAGTTCTTAAGGAATTATCCTATTGGCCAAGAAATATTATGGAAGCAGAGGATTTGGTTAAGAGATTTAAAGGTACTTTAAAGGAAGGAACAAACAAATTAAAGAATATGAGGTATTTGAAAAGTAAGCTATACAAGATATCTAGTGAAAAGGAAAAAATGAAAGTAAATATCCATACCTTATATTATCGACTTGAAGAGAGTGAAAATACAATTAAAAAACTTAAAGAAGAAGTTGGGAAAGCCAAAAGGCAAGATCTGGAAGAGATGGACTACTGATTCGTTAGTTTTTTAAATCTTAAATCATAATGGAGTTTATGAAAAAGATGATATTACTACTAGTTTTAGCTATTTTTTTAGTTTCGGGATGTAATGAGGGTTTGCCAGAAATTGAAAGAGAAAAAGATGCAAAGGCAGTTTATGACGGAAGTAAAGAGTCTGTTTTGCTTTTGAAACCCTGTCCCTTCATAATTAGTTATCCGGAATACACCCTGGGGAGTAACTGGGATCCAGGCTGGAGTGATTATATTTTTGTGTATGCATTTAAAGAGGGTTCAGAACCCTTTGAAATGAAAGAAGTTATAGTTCCCTCTATTAGTTCAGGTAGCGGATTTATCGTAGGAGACAAAGTAATAACAAATGCCCATTTATTTGACTGCGACTCAGAAGATATGTTAGA
>CAYZTT010000024.1:0-3162 GCA_964481835.1 Candidatus Woesearchaeota archaeon | reverse complement strand
ATCTGTTCAAAATTATATGGCTTCGGTGATGATGTACATAGATGAAAAGAGAGATATAGGCAAATCTGATTATTATGATCAAGAATATGAAGACTCCCTGAATGAATTTTATAATTATGTGGATATAGACTTGGACTATGAGGCTTCAAAAATGTTAGACTATACTAAAGAAAACTGGGAGTTTGGAGATTCTACTAGTTGGACAAAAGAGAATGTAAAGGATGGAATAATCATGACACTTGCTGCGCACATATATGATTACGGAGAGATTGCGGCAGTGAAAGAAGATTATGCACTTGCTTACAGTCCAAGAGATGGATATGGGGCAGAATACCCATTAATTCTGCTAGAAAAAGGAGAACCCTGGCCCAATGGAGAAGATTATGCTGTTCTTCATATGGAGGATGCAAACAATTTTGGGGGCGTTAAACTTAGTAACTCTGATGAAGTAGGGATAGCAGATAAGGCATTTATAATAAGCTATCCGGGCGTAGTAGATATTAGTCCAGACAATTTTCCAGAGCCAACAATTTCTCAAGGGATAATTAGTTCAAAAAAAACAACCAGTTCCGGGGCAGTATATATCCAAACGGATGTTTCTGCAAGGCCCGGGAGTAGTGGAGGGCCCATTTTTAATAGATACGGAAAGGTTATTGGAATTTTAACTGCAGGAGATAGTAGTGGAGATTTTAATTTCTTATTGCCAATCAACTATGTGGCAGATAAATTGGAAAAAGACTATGATATTGATTCATTGACAAATGAAATCGATTGGGACTCTGAGCGAGCAACCGCGCCCGTAAGCGAAGATATTGCGTGCGGGGAATTTGTTACTCAAAATCTCCCCGATTACTTGACTGCAGAAGAGTCCTGGGATACCGAGATGGTCTTGCCAATTGCCCCACAAGGAAGTAGGGAGATCATAACTGGGGTTACTTGGAAAGATGGGGAAAAAATTATATTCGAAGGAAGAAATTTGTTTATTGAAGGGAGGCTAATATCTGGCCAAGATAATAATCCAGATTATTACTATGGGCAGGATGGAGCCACACTCAAACATGGGACCGATCCAAATCTGGGGAATTACTTTATGATCTATGACGTTGCTTTAAATAGGATTAATGAAACAAATAATTTCGAGATAGCATCCTATAAACCTGGTGCTTGTCGTATTAATTAATTCGTTAGTTTTAAATAATTCTAAAGAACCCCCATATAAAAACTTCCATGGGGGTGGAAAATAAATGAAGAAATTAATTTTAGTTAGTTTAATTCTGATGGCAATAGTTGGATTCTCTCAATTTGTACACTCAAATGAACCAGAATTATCAAAGGAATATATCTTGTATTTTGAAGATGATTTCTCTGGAGAAGATAAATTTTGGATAAATTCCCAGTGTTCAACTGCATATGAAAGGAACTCTCGATGTTTTACAGATGAAGAGCCAGAAATGGAAGCTGAATGTGGGGTAGATAGTGAAACTGAAACATTTAGAGAGAAGTATATTGATATACCTACATGTGGTTTTTCTAACTACAACTTTTTATATGAAGACGCTGAATACGGAGACAAAATTGAATTTGACTTTATTGTAGCACAACATGAGAGTGGGAGGCCAATCTGTGGAATGGAAATGTCCGAATTCTATAATGAAACATTGTTTTCAGAAGAAGGAACATACCATATAGAGGGAAAGTTCGATAGAGACTATTTTCGGCTAAAGATGACTTATCCAAATGGAGATGTTCAGGAAATCGACATTCTCACGGAAGCACAAAGTTCCGCAACTATTAAGGATTTAATTACCCAGATGCGCATTCCAGCTATTCCAGATAATGAAGGATGTGCAGTAGATAATAGAATTGACAACTTAAAGATCTATAAGCAAAGAGACAGTCTGGGCCATAAGATACTTGTATTGTGGAATAGAGTCTTTTAATTTCTTTCTTTTTTCTTTCTTTAGCTCCGACGTTATCAATAGGGGGGAATACAAGGGGGGTACTTCCACGGAGAAAATTTTCTATTTTTTAACAGAATTAAACCAATCAGAGGAAGGTTTTTGAAATAAGAAAACTAGTGCAACTGTTTGCAAAATCATGCTCACTATCCCTGAAACTATTTCAAGTGCATTTAATGCCGCGGTTAAATAGTCATAGATTGTCATTGGAACTCCAATTATAAATAAAACTAAAAAGGTGATTCTTGCCCAATTCCTACCTTGCCCTATTTTCCAAATAAGAAAAACTAAAACCAAGTAAATAAACCAAAGTGTGAAAATTAACCCTCCCAAACTCCCTCCAGCAGCATTAAATCTCCCTAGCGAATCTGAAAAATAAAAAATACTGACTATAACTCCAATAGCTACCATTATCCAAAGCAAATTTAAAGCAGTGGAAACCTTCTCAGGGCGGCTCTTTTTTTGCATACACTAAATAATTTTAAGAATTATATAAAGTTATTGTATTGCAGGAGTATTCTACACGATTGTTAGCGATTCTTGGGGTTATGTTGTTTTTTTAGTATGTAGGACTTCGGAGAAAATTTTAGAAAATATTAAATAGTATAAAGTCTATATATTCCCATATGAAAAGAATATTAATAGTTTTGATGTTGTTGATTTTCTCTCTCTCTATATCTGCTTGCACTGAAACAAATTATCAATCAGGGAGTGATTCTGCAAATGGGAATGAAGAAGAAAGTAATGAAAATTCTATTGAGATATTGACTCATGAGATGAAAAAAACTGGAACATATTTGAAAGAAACAAATGTGGTTGGAACTGCCAAAAATGTGGGAGCAAGCAGGGTTGATTATGCCCAGATTATGGTTAGGTTTTATGATGCTGAAGGAATTCTATTGGAGAATGGAATGGACAATGCCGTTGATATAGACCCAGGGGTAACATTTCAATTTGATGTTATGTTCCCTAATTTTGAAGTCTATCCCGATAGTTATGATATAGCAGTAGAGTATTTGGACTATTAGCAACCGCCCCCCCCATGTCCCAATTCCAAGATCTCGTGATGTTTTTTCATAGCAATAGAAAGATTAATATAATATTAAACCCATATAAAATCAAAAGGGCATTACACTTTTTCTAATAGCTCTCCTGAGGCTATAACCAAAACCTTTTATACATGAATTTCTAAAAATAAGTATTA
>CAYZTT010000023.1:0-7401 GCA_964481835.1 Candidatus Woesearchaeota archaeon | reverse complement strand
ATGGTTGGGCCATCTTAGTTGTATTGATTGCAATTGGAGCATTAGCTTATTTTGGAGTATTAAATCCAGGAAGGTTCTTGCCTGCAAGTTGTACCATTACTCCGGGAGTTTCTTGTGAAGACTTTGTAGTAAAAGAAGGAACAACAGGAACAAACGACAACACAATAACAATCACCTTGAGGAATGGTATGGGCGATGATGTGACATTGGTTAATGTTTCTATGACTGAGTCGGATGGCGGTGCTGAAATTTGTAATTTAAACTGTACAAGTGGATGTAACAACGTAGGGATCTATGGTAACTTTAGTATGCCTGACGGAGAGTTGACAACATGGACCGGTGTCAATTGTACCACTGTGGGTACGCAAGGAAGCAAATTCAAGGGAGATATAGCCTTTGCATATGTGGGTACTGGCGGATTACCACACTTGAAGACAGGAACAATAACGACACAAGTCGAATAAATTTTTCTTTTTCTTTTTTAGTTAATTTTTTAAATCTGAAGTTTAGTCAGAATTCTATGGGAAAATTTTACATCACAACGGCAATAGATTATGTAAATGGCAGGCCACATATTGGGCATGCCTTTGAGAAAGTTATAGTGGATGCTATTGCAAGATATAGGAAACAGAAAGGAGAAGACGTGTTTTTTATGACGGGTGTAGATGAAAATGCCCAGAAGAATGTTCAAGCTGCTGAGAAGGAAGGGGTTGATGTCAAAGAATTTATTGATCGGAATGCAGGGCTGTTTTTGGACCTTTGTAAGAATCTCCATATAGATTATGATAAATTTATTAGAACAACTGCTAAAGAGCATGAAAAAGTAGTTCATGAAATATTGAAAAAAATTATTGCTAAGGGAGACATCTATAAAGATAGTTATGAAGGATTATATTGTACTGGTTGCGAGACCTATCTGACAGAGAAGGATTTGGTTGATGGTAAATGCCCCGAGCATAATGCAAAACCTAAACTATTGAAAGAGGAAGCATATTTCTTTAAGTTGAGTAAATATCAGAAAGACCTAATTAAGTTTGTTAAGGAATACATTACCCCAGAGACAAAGAGGAATGAAATTCTTTCGAGATTGAAAGATGATTTGAAAGATGTATGTATCAGTCGAAAGGGCGCAGACTGGGGTATTGATTTCCCGGATGATAAGGATTACAAGATATGGGTTTGGATTGATGCTTTGATTAATTATGTTAGTGGGGCAAAAGAAAGATGGCCTGCAGATCTACACGTGATCGGAAAGGGAATTAATTGGTTTCACTCTGTCATATGGCCAGCAATATTAATGTCCGCAGGGTATAAATTGCCCGATAAATTACTTGTACATGGTTATTTGATTTCCCAAGGAAAGAAAATGGGGAAAAGTCTTGGGAATGTTGTTGACCCATTGGAATTACTTAAGAAATATGACCCAGACGTAGTTCGGTATTCCCTCTTGAGATGCAGTGTATTTGATGATTCTGATTATTCGGAGGATTTCTTGATTGAGAGAAATAATAATGAATTGGCCAATGATTTGGGGAATTTGGTTAGTAGAGTCTTGACACTCTGCGAGAAATTTTATGATGGTAAATTGAAGAAAACAAAAGATGATGGTTTGTTTAAAGAATTAAAAATAGAAAATGTGGGGAAATATTTTGATAGTTATGAATTGCACCTTGCTTTGGCGGAAGCTTGGAAGTTCATCAATACTGCGAATAAATATATAAATGACAAAGAGCCCTGGAAAAATGAAAAAGAGAGGGAAGTTGTTTTGTATAATCTGTTAGAGGGGCTAAGAGTAATATCTATTCTTATCGCACCTTTTGTTCCGGAAACCAGCGAAAAGATAAGTAAACGGCTGGGGATTCAGTTAGGCAATTTAAAGGATATTAAGTTTGGAAAAGTAACCGAATATAAAGTGAAAAAAGAAGGAGTTTTGTTTAAAAAATTAGAAGATGGAAATTGAATTTAAAGATTGGCAGAATTTGGATTTGAGGGTTGCGGAAGTTTTAGAAGTTGAAGATCATCCGAATGCAGATAAATTGTATGTTTTGAAGATAAAGTTGGGAGATGAAGAGAGATCCATTGTTGCGGGGGTTAAACAAAGTTATTCTAAAGAAGAATTGACCGGAAAGAAAATAATTGTCTTTACTAATTTGAAACCTGCTGTTTTGAGGGGTGTGAAAAGCGAAGGAATGCTTTTGGCTGCTAGTGATGGAGATAAAGTGGTCTTATTGACTCCCGAGAAAGATATTAATTCTGGGGCTAAAATTAGCTAAATAAATGGTGGCCCGGATCGGATTTGAACCGACGACCTCTCGATTATCAGTCGAGTGCTCCACCAGGCTAAGCTACCGGGCCTCAAATTTTGAAGAAGGATTTTCTTTTATAAATGTAACGATTGAAGGTTAGAAATTCTTTTTAAGCGTGCCCTGTTTCCCATTTTGGATGGCCGCAAGAAAGGAGAAAAAGGTAGGAGTTTTTAGGGATAGCAAAATAATCAGATTTGAAGAAATCCTTGCTGCTGAACGAGGTAAATTCCGGGCCGTATTGAAACCTGTTTGTGATATTATTGAGGTCCCCACAAGAGTAGATCAGGGAGGGATAAAGAAGAAGGTTGGCACCCATAAAACAATGGGAAATTATTTTGAGGGGGTAACTACTGCATTGTATGGAGGGGTTCCTCAAAATCACCTATTTGTTGGAGGCCAAAACGATCAATACCAACTAGAATATGAGGAGGCAAGAGAATATGTAAACCCTGAAGGGCTCCCGGATGGGATTCTTATAAAACCTGATCATGTGGATGTGGGAGCAGGTGTTCTCTCGGAAACAAAATCTTGGAAAGTTGGTGGAGAGTTACATTTAAGGGATCCTCAAATTTTTAGATATTTAGAATTGCAAAAGCAACATCCTGCCTCTGAATTTTGGGTCAATATGTATTGCCATTCTTTTCAAAATATAAAATTTAATCCAAGGCGAAAATCAAAACCCCCTATGAATGAATTTAAACTCCATAGATCTCTTTCCCATGGAACTTTAGCAAGTATTCGCTTACCTTTAAGTGTCCTAGTCAGTCTACATGGGAAATGGATGGAAAAGGGGGGTGCCGATCAATTTTCTAGGATGGCGGATACGGGGACCTATGATCCTTGTGTACTGGCAAGGCCCGAATTTATGGAGGCACTTTTTAGAGACCCTGAGACTGCCTTGGAGGGTTTAGGATTAGATCCTAAAAATTATCGTGTTGTTCGAAAGTTGTCTCCCGGGGGACTTGCAGTCCGGCTTAATGGAGGAACCTTTGGTGCAAGGAGATTTCCTATAATTTCTATAGTGGGAAGATCTGAAAGGGAGTGGATAAGGGATGAATTTCCAATAATTTATGGAAGAGCTAAAGAGGCCATGGCCTTGTACCTAGAATCTAGAAGGCAGAAAAAGATGTTGGCCCTCGAGAGGCTACAGTCTGAGGCGGCAAAAAGCGGCACAAATTTAGGAATTGATTGTCCCAATTGGGTCAGAGAGAGTTTAGAAAGAATAGTGGGTGCTCCCCGGCCTTCTGAAGTTGGATTGAGGGAAGAGGAGGTTAGGACCTTGTTTGATGACGATGATGAAGATTTACCTTTTTAAGTAAGGGAACGGATTAAATAAATCTTTATAAATTAAATCTCATTACCAGATATCCGCATGGGTGGAAAAGGTATTGTTGTTATAGGGATGCAGTATGGTGATGAAGGAAAAGGCAAGCTAGTTGATTTCTTATCTGAAAATGCAGATTTCGTAGTTAGATATCAGGGCGGTGCTAACGCAGGGCACACAATAAAAATTGGTGATAAACAAGTAATTCTGCATCAGATCCCTTCAGGAATTCTAAGGGGAAAGAAATGTATAATGGGAAGAGGCATGGTTATCAACCCTATTACGGTTAGAGATGAGATGAAAGACTTGGAGGACAAGGGCTTCCAGGTCAAGGGGAATTTGTTTATTGATCCGGGCGCACATATGGTTTTGCCTGAGCAGGTAGATGGTTCAAAAAGTGAGAGTGGTACTGGGAGAGGTATTGCCCCTTGCTATGCAAATAAAGCGGGAAAGAAGGGGTTGAGATTCTTTGATTTGGATGTTTCCCTTGAGAATATCCATGCTTTTGATGTTGCAGCTAGAATGAATTTGGTTAATTATAAAAAATTCTTAGACGAACATAAGGACCTACTTGAATATGTACAGGATGGTTCTAAATTATTATACTACGCAAAAGAAAATAATTACAATATATTATTTGAAGGTGCCCAAGGCGTTGGGTTAGATATAGACCATGGCCAGTATCCGGAAGGAACTAGTTCAAACCCCACTATAGGGGGAGTTATGACTGGAAGTGGTGTTTCTCATAAATTTATTGACATGGTTGTGGGAGTTGCAAAGGCATATGTTACAAGAGTGGATGCAAATGGGGCAGGCCCATTAACTACGCAGTTAGATGATGAAGTTGGAGAGAAAATAAGAGAGAAAGGTGGAGAGTATGGGGCAACAACTGGAAGGCCCAGAAGGTGTGGGTGGTTCGATGTTCCTTTGATAAAATATGGTATTAGAATTAATGGTATTGATAGAATATTCTTAACTAAATTGGATGTTTTGTCTGGATTTGGTGAAGTGAAAATTTGTGTTGGTTATGAAAAAGATGGTGAAGAGGTCGGATTTATTCCTGATGCAATTAAACTCAGAAAAGTAAAGCCAATTTATGAGAGCATGCATGGGTGGGAGCAAGATATTACTAATTGTAGAAGTTTTGAGGAATTGCCTGAGAATGCAAAAAAATATGTTAATAGATTGATGGAACTGTTAGGAGTTCCTCTTGATGTTTCTGTTGGCCCTGAGAGAAACCAGACTATCATGAAGGATAGTTATTGGAATTAAAAAAGAAACTTTTTAATACTAGTATCTGAGATGTAGATTATGGAAGAAGGGCATGAGCAATTTCAGTTAAGAAAACAAAAATTAAATTACTTTAAGGAAAAAGGGATTAACCCGTATCCCTATATTTTTAATAAGAAAAATGATGCTAGTGAAATATTGAAGGAATTCTCAAAATTAAAATCCCATGAAAAGAGTTCGAGAAAGAGAAGTGTTGCTGGAAGAATCTTGACTTTTAGAAGGATGGGAAAGACTTCTTTTATCACAATCCAAGATTTATCTGGAAAGCTTCAACTTTACGCTTCAGAAGACAAATTAGGGAAGGAACTTTATAAGCTGTTAACTAAATTTGATCTAGGAGATATAATTGGTGCAGAGGGAATTGTCTTTAGAACCAAAAAAGGAGAGATAACTCTAGAAGTAAAGAAGTATGAGTTGTTATCAAAGGCATTAAGGCCACTGCCTTCCAAATGGCATGGTTTGAAAGATGAGGAGTTACGATACAGACAGAGATATGTTGATTTGATTGTAAATCCCGAAATTCGGGACGTGTTTTTAAAAAGAGATAAGATTATGAATTTGACTAGGGCCTATCTAAGTAAGAAGGATTTTATTGAGACTGATATTCCTTCCTTGCAAACTATCTATGGCGGGGCCAAGGCGAGACCATTTAAAACCCACATCCATGCATGGGATATTGATTTGTTCTTGAGTATATCTCCGGAATTGTATTTGAAGAGATTACTTGTTGGAGGATTTGAGAGCGTTTACTTTTTGGGCAAGAGCTTTAGGAATGAAGGTGTAGATCGGACCCATAACCCTGAGTTCACTATGCTGGAATTGTATTGGGCATATAAAGATTATAATGATATTATGAAACTGACCGAGGAATTAATTAGTTATTTGGCTAAGGAAATCACCGGATCTACGAAGGTTGAGTATCAGGGAAAATCGATTGATTTTAAAACACCTTGGAATAGGATAACTATGAAGGATGCCTTGAAAAAATATGGGAAGATAGATGTGGATAAATTAAGTGATTCCGATATAATAAAATTGCTTAAGAAGTATAAGATAGAGCAGAAAGAATTTAATAAGGGATGGGCAATAAATGATTTATTTGAGGAATTAGTCGAAGAGAAACTGATTCAGCCCACTTTTGTAACTGATTATCCAAAAGAAACCTCTCCATTGTGTAAAGAAAAAAGAGGAAATCCGGAATTGATAGAAAGATTCGAGTTTTTTATCAATGGCCATGAAGTTGGAAACGCATATTCTGAATTGAATGATCCTCTGATTCAAGATAAACTACTAAAAGGGCAAGAGAAACAGCGGAAGAAAGGAGATGACGAGGCAAACCCCATGGACAAGGATTTTGTTCGTGCTTTAGAGTATGGTATGCCTCCTGCAGGAGGTTTGGGGATTGGAATGGATAGGGTGATTATGTTGTTGACTAATGCTAAATCTCTGAGGGATGTAATTTTATTTCCTACAATGCGTCCTGAAAAATAGTTAATGGAATTTTTGTTCGATAGAATTCTTTATTTCTTTTAGCATTACTGTAGAACAATAAGATACCCTGCATACTCCCTTATTGTGACGGTTTTTCCGAATGTTTGGTTTAGATTTAGAAATATACGATTTTGTAAACTGTGTTGTTGGTATGTTTAGTGTTTTTGACCAGTATTCTTTTATTTTTTGTTCTTCTAGATTCTCCCAAAGATATAATCTGCATCTTAATCTTTCTTCATCAATTTTGAAGTATTCTCTTAACCACTTGGCAAAATAGGCAAGGAGTTTTGGATCCGTATTTGTTAGTGCTACCATGTGAGTTTGTGCCTTGTCTCCTTCTCCCCAATATAACATTAATCCTAATTCTTTACTCAGCTCCATATCACTAGATGGGAAGTTTGGTTTAAATATTCTTTTCTCGTGTATGGCAAGATGACAAGAAAGCGCCCCGGGCAGGATTTGAACCTGCGACCTCATGGTTTCTGCAAAAGCTTTAACAGCCATGCGCTCGAACCAGACTGAGCTACCGAGGCATAAGAAATGTGAACTAATTTTGTTTATAAAGGTTATGTTGTAGTTTAATAGGGAAAAGCTTTTCAATAATCTTCGCCTTGGCAGGTTATGGAAATCCGTTTTGGTGCTGCTGGGAATCCTTTGAATTTTTGGAAGTCCGAGTTCAGGAAGGATAAATTGGGGGTTATTGAGTGGAGTCATAAAATAGGCCTGAATGCCCAAGAAAGGCAAATGACTTACGGTGCAAGGATGAAAGAAGAGGATGCGATTGAATTTGGGAAGAGGGCAAAAAAATTCGATATAGCTCTAAGTGTGCATGGTCCCTATTATGTTGTTTTCACCTCTCAAAAACAGAGAGTATATGAAAATTCTGTGAAAGAGCTATTGAAAACCTCCCATCTCGCTAAATTGATGGGTGCCAAAAAAGTTGTTTTCCATCCGGGGTTCGGTAGAGAAATTGAAAAGGTAGTGAAAGGA
>CAYZTT010000022.1:0-7883 GCA_964481835.1 Candidatus Woesearchaeota archaeon | reverse complement strand
TTAGGTTTGTTTTAACTAGAAAATTAACGGTAGAACAATATGGATTATTTTATGCGGTTTTCTCGTTTGTTGGATTATTTGTTTTGTTTAAGAATATGGGGCTGATTAATGCACTTATGAAATTAATTCCCGAGTATAGGGTTAAAAAGAAATTTGCTGAAATTAAACAATCTGTTGTTTCAGTTTTTTTCATTAATTTTGTTGTTAGTTTGATTCTAGGAATATTTTTTATTTTAATTGCCCCAACACTCTCCGTATTATACTTTGGACATATCGATTCGATTAGAATACTCTATCTCTTGACTGGGTTTTTTGTGTTCTCTACATTAGTGGAGGTGATTGCTGCGTCATTTATGGGATTGGAACAAAATATATTTTATGTTTTGAGAGAGTTACTAATCAATGGGGTTGTGTTACTATTTGTTTTATTTTATCCCCTATTTGAGGTTACAACTCCTGCCCTGGGTTATTTGCTTGCAACCCTATTGGTTTTCATTATTTATCTTCTTGCCTTTGCGATTAAGAATAAAAGGATATTGTCCATAAAAGTCAAGTATGAGTTTAGAGTTGTTAAGGCGCTGATTAAATTTGGGGCTCCAATGTTGTTGATACTTGCCGGAGCAAGATTGATACAGTTTCTAGATACCGCGGTACTGACTTATTTTAGAAGCCTGACTGAAGTTGGAATCTATAATGTTGCTTTGCCTATCGCCATGCTTTTGATAGTGTTAGTTGGAGAGATGGGAGCAATTCTGTCTCCTTTAGTTTCTGAATTGAAAGCGAGGGGAAATAATAATGCCTTGAAGGTTGGATTTGAGATGATGCAGAAATATGGATTCTTTTTGGCTGTGCCGGTTGGATTAATCTTTTTTTCTTATGCTGAGACAATAATAGATATTTTATTTGGGGCAGATTATGTTGCGGGGGCTAATGCACTTAGGATTTTGATTACTGGAGGGATTTTTTATGCAATATACAAATTAAATATAGTGGGGATATCTTTTGTTGGGAAACCAAAGGCAGTAACTAAGATTGTATTGATAATTGCCTTCTTTGATTTAATTTTAAATTTATTATTGGTCCCGAGATATGGGATTGAGGGGGCCGCGTTTGCTACAGCAATTAGTTTTTTGCTTGCATTTGTACTTTCTATAAATGCAACCAAGAAACATCTGAATGCGAATTATCCTCTTGGAAGCTGGGTTTTAATTATTCTTTTAGGAATTGTTACGTTATTCTTTATTGACTTCATAAAGGGGTTTACTGGCCTGGGGTTGATTCTTGATGGAGGCATAGTTCTGGTTATTGCTGCTATCTTCTATATTATTATGGGTATTATTTTGAGAATAATCGACATAAAAGAAATAAAAGGTTTACTTCGGAGTCAATCTGAATAATGCTTCGTTATATCTTTTTAGCTCTAGTTCGCTGAATTGATAAACTTCACTTTGCACTTCCCCGATTAACTCTATGTTGAAATGCTCTTGAATTTGGATTAAGACTTTTTGCCCTGGGTCTATTCCCATACCTTCGTTGGTGGTATAGATAGTTCTACCCTCCTCTACGTATGCAAGGAGTTTATTTATGAATTCCTCTATTTCTTGATCGTTTCCGGATCTAGGGTGTACAATTCTTTCTCGATTGCCATAGTACTCTATGAAGAAACCGATATCATTGGAGATTACTATTGCATTCTCTTCTGTATTTTGCCCGACCCATAATCCCAATTCCTTTGTTCCAGAATAATCGTGCCTTGCTTTTATTATGGGGTAGGCTACCGAAAACATAAAGATTATGGTTAGTAGAATTGCAGCAATCCCCAGCCACCCATTTTTCTTGTGTAGATATTTTGCTCCAATTCCTAGCAAGATCGAAAGGGCAGGGAAAATTATTATAAAGAATCTTGCTTCTGGATTATCTATATTTGCAAAATAGAAAAAAGAAGGGAATATCCAGAGTGCTAGGAAAATTAATAATTTTTTGTAGTTCTTAAAAGCATAAATTATCCCAATTATTAATAGTATTGTGCCTACGATGGAAATTGATTTGTATATATGGTCCAGGCCAGTTGTTAGGCTTGGAGAAATTAGTCCCTGCCATCTAACTGCTGCTCCTTGTTCAATGAAGAGAGATCTAAGGTAACTACCTAGGCCTCCAAGCTGAGAGATTTTTTTGGAAAAGAGTAAGAACCAAATTCCTATACTTGGGATTACAAAATAGATCAAATATTTTGCCTTTAGTTTGTATTTTTTTATGAGCAGTTTGGAGTTTTTTATTTTTGGATTGAGATATAAGAACAGCAATGGTAGAAACATGAATACGTTTAATATTCTCACGGCAACTGCAAGTCCGAATAGTAGCCCAGATAGTGCAATTATCCAAGATTTTTTTTGTTTGTTAAATAAGAACATTAAGTAGAGCGAGGAGAGTATGAAGAATAAGGAAATTGAATGTGTTTTTGGATAGGTGGTTGCAGAGAGAAATACCGCATTAAAACAAATGAATAGTGCGGCTGCAATACTGATCAAGCGATCTTTTGTGATCTTTTTGGATATCATGTATGTCAGAACTACTGCGATGCCTGAAGTTAGGAATGTTACAAAGAAATATGCGCCCTCTGCACTTGTGGTTCCAGTGAACAAGTTTGCAATCCAATAGAATAGGAATACAAAAGCCACCATGCCGGGAGCACCATATGCGTAAGAATACTGGATTTCTCCAGTTTTTAACATCTCTTCAATGACCATAACATCTTTCAGGGAGTCCCAGTGATAGAGTCCTGCATTTTTGAATATAATTCTTAATAAGATAGTCAATACAAATAAGGCGATTAAAATTAACCTCTCATTTTTTAAAAGTTGCTTCATTGAGTTGTTGATGATGCGAGATTTATAAGCTTGTCTAAAGCCCATCAAACATAATTAGAAGGGAGCCCAAGAAAATTAAACTTATCCCAATCCATCTTGAAGAAGTTACTCTCTCGCCTAACATTTTTGATGCGAATATTGCAGTTATAAAATAGCCTAGGCTTGTTAAGGGGTACATTAAGCTGATATCAAGACGAGTCATTGCAAATAGCCATAAAATTGAACTGATGGCATATAATATTAGTCCAAGAAGGACGGCCGGATTTGAAAACACCTTGACCGCGCTCTTTATCGTGTTTAACATTCCAATTATTTTTGTACTAACCATCCCCTTTTTGAAGTAGATTTGGCCGAATGCCCCTACAAATACAGAGATTATAACTATAATTATTTCTTTCATTTTAACTCTTGCCGATGAAGAATGATCCTAGAAAGATCAAGGCTATACCTCCCCACCTTAAGATGCTCACAAATTCACTTAAGAAAATTATTGCAAACACTGCAGTTACTACATACCCTATAGAAAGCAAAGGGTAAACAAAGCTCACATCCTCCTTACTCATTACTCCAAGAAGAAATACTAAGGTCATCGCATAGAGCGCGAAACCCCCCACAACATACCAGTTTGTGATTATGTTAATTATTACTGAGATATTGAATATGTTTAGAAAATCTGAAATCTGAATCTTGTTCATGCCTGTTTTTATTAAGGTCTGGGCTATTGAGATTATTATAACGATAAATATAATGTAGAGGATACTCTTTATTTTCTCTTTTTTTATCATCTTTGTTTATCTCTGTTGATATCTTTAAAAAAGTTTGTTAAAGGGTTTTGAACCAGAATTTTATAAATTCTTTTAGTTCTTTTAGTAATACTTTTATGTTATTCCCACTTTGAACACCGTGGACTCTGGGAAGATGCCCGCAAGGAACTTCTTTTATCTTTAACCCCTTCTTATGCGCTTTTATTACAAGTTCTGTGTCAATTAATGCAGATTTTGATTCTATCTCGGTTGAATCTATAAATTCTTTTTTGTATATTTTAACCCAATCTATATCTCGTATTTTTAATCCGAATAAGAACCGTAAACTGAAATTGTATATCTTTGCAACAACTCCTCTTCTTTTGGGATCTGCTCTGTTTTGACGATATCCAATTACTATATCTGCATTTTTTATCTCTTCAAGATATTGTGGGAGGTCAGCTAGGAAAAATTGATTGTCTGAGGGGATTAACATTATGTATTCCCCTTTTACATTTTTGAAGCCGGTTAGTTGGGCTCCCCCATAGCCTTTGTTTTTTTCATGATGGAATACTTTTACGGAAGGATATTTTTCTGATAAGCTGTCCGCAATTTCTCCGGATTTATCTGTTGAACCATCATTTATGATTAGTAATTCATGGGGGACTGAAAGATTATTTAGAAGTTCTATTAATGGCTCTACTGTGTTGGAAAGATTCCCTTCCTCATCATGTGTTGGCATGATTATAGAAAGAGTTTTATTTGTTTCCGGACTGGACGACAATTCGTTGTTTGTCCATCCATTCTTTTGCTTTTGTGAAGTAATCTTTAACTTCTCCTTGTCTTCTAATCCATTTAACATAGTTATTTACTCCTTCTGCTACTGTTACTTTTGGCTCCCATCCAATGGACCTTAATTTTGTTGAATCTGAGAATAGGTGCCTTACCTCTCCCGGCCTAAACTGGTTTGGAATATTTGATTTTATATGTTCTTTGTTATAGGCTTTTTTTAGTATGTCTATATACTGTAGTACTGTAGTTGGAGTGCCAGTTCCAACGTTGAATACTTGGTGGTTTGCGTTATCTGATTCAGAAACGGCGATGTTTGCATTAGCTACGTCTCCTACAAAAACGAAATCTCTTTTTTGATGCCCATCTTCGTATACAGTGGGTTGTTTATCATTTAGGAGCAGTGTTGAGAAAACGGATGTTACCCCTGTGTATGGGTTGAACAATGATTGCCTTGGGCCATAAGTCATGCTATACCTTAATGCAACAGAAGGAATTCCTAATTTCTCCCCCGTTTTTATTGTGTATCTTTCTTGCGTATATTTTGTCATAGAATATGTTATGCCTGGATCTATAGGTTTTTCTTCATCGACTGGCTTTGGCTCTGCTAATTTTGAACAGATAGGGCACTTCACTTCCCATTCAGATAGCTCCAATTGTTTTTGGGGCCTGTTTGATGGGTGAAAAACCCCGTGCTCTGGACAGAAGTATCTTCCCTCGCCATAAACTCCTTGAGAGGAAGCAGTTACTACTTTTTTTATTGGTGCCCTGGTAGATTTTATTGCATTGAATAGATTTACAATTCCTACACTGTTAGACATTACGTATTTTTTATCATCTGGAGAAAATCCACCGTAAGCTGCTTGATGAAAGATATAATTTACTCCCTTTACAGCTTTTTTTACATTCCTCAGACTCTTCATATCTCCTTTTATGAATTCTACACTCTCTGGGATCCAGTTAGGTTTCCCAAATGGGTGTGTTTCTTTCTCAAGATTATCTAGAACTTTAACTTCGTAGCCTTTTTGTAGAAGAAGATCTACTATGTGAGAACCAATGAGGCCTGCACCCCCAGTCACCAATGCTTTTTCCATTAGTTTGAATACCTGGGTTGGCTTTATAAATTTTATTGATTTTTGTTTGAAAAGTTTTATAAATGCCCTCAGGCTTCCAAATTTAGATGAAACCAACAGTATATGTTCCGGCAGTGGCAAAGTTTGCAGATGATTTAGACACTAGTTATGGATTTCTTAAAGACTTTCAAGATAGAGGGTTTAATACGGGTTTGATGCTTGTTGTTCTTGGAGGAAAAGCTTCTTTGGAAGGAGAGCTACGAGACAAACAATACGGGAATTTTAAAGATTTAACTACAAGGGTAGGGGATTTACCAGTTATTGTAATGGCTTCTAATAGGCCATTGGAAGATTTAGATTTTTATCATGATCCCGTGGGCTCTGTTGAGCACATTAAGTCTGCGGTTGATTTTGCGAGAGGTTTGCCTGGAGCGTTGGATCATGTTGTTACATTCCATTTGAATTCACTCCTTAAGCCGGAGGAATGGTCTGCGGCAGGAGCGACTGTGGAGGAACGTTATGGTTATTTTGGGAAGAAATTTGAAGAAGAAATACTTCCTGCATTGAAAGAGGTTGCAGATTATGCGGCATCTAAAGGAGTTAAGTTGCAGATTGAAACTTGCCCAGTTCCTGAATTTGGAGATTGTGATGATAAAGATACTGAGGGGGGAATTCCTATTAATCAATTAGGCAATCCATTTCCTTTGTTTTCTGGAAGGGGAGCAAATCAAGTTCGAGAGGCAGGACTAGGTGTTGCTTTAGATCTGTGCCATACTCATACGCTATATCGGGCTGCCCAAGAAAAGGCGGGAGCAGAAGGATTTTTTGAGACATATCGAGGGCTTTCTCCGGAAGATGTTGAGGTTCTTGCTGCAGGAAACTTGAGGGATGAGGTTTCTAATCTGAAAGATGGAGAAGTTGTTCATTTGAATGATTCAAGGGGTTTGTTTGTTCCTGGAGAATCTATGCATGAAGAAGGGATTGCACTTGGTGAAGGCGAGATATCGGGGCTGGAAGAAATTATTCCTGAGTTATTTAATAGGGACCTTCGAGTTGTCTTTGAAATCCATGAGAGTGACTTTGCTAATAGGCCGAATTTGAGAACATCTATAGATTATGTGTTAAGGAGATTATAATGTCTTTTTCTAGTGGGCTCCAGGAGATTGTTTTAAAATATCCTGATGCAGCAATTTTGGGAAATGATACTTCAAGCCCGCAGGATGTATCTATTAGTTTTTATTCTCCTCCGCTTTCTGTGGAAATTACTAATTTACATAGGGGGGATGAAGAGTTCCTAGCCCGATTTGGCGAGACACTTGGGCATAAATCGAAGGAGCTTTTTTGTCCGTACCCTTGGGGGCATATGGAGGATTTTCCACAAGCGGTAGAGGATGCCCGGAAGAAATCCAGGGAGGGAATTGATGCAAGCTATACCATCCATGTCAACGGTAGGCCGGCAGGACATTTTTTCCTTTGGAAGGCAGGAGGGAATCGGCATTCTCGAGATATTGGAGGAGTAGAAGTTCCTGAATTGGGAATCGCTATTGGTGATGAATTTCATGGGCGAGGATTGGGGGGACTTGGGGTTAGAATTCTGAAGAAAGTTGCTCATGAACTTGGAAGGGATGCAATTGAACTTACTACAGCGATGGATAATGATGGGGGATTTGCACTTTACGAAAGAGAAGGATTTACCTATACGGGAGACATATTAAACCCTTTAGAGGTAGATGTTACTGATGCGGTTGCTGGAGATGCCAGGGCTGCGGCATTCAGGGCGGAGAGACAGATGGTATATCTTGTAGACCCAGCCAAAGAGAAAGAAGTAATGGCTTATTTAGCTACTAAGCGCGAAGAATCTGAAAGGATGTTTTCAGGAGAATAGTAAGCTTTTTTAATACTTTTATTATCCCAATTTTAGATGAAAATCGTATTTTTTGGTTTAGGGTCTATTGGAGAGAGACATGCTAGGCTTCTGAAGGAACATTTTAATCATGATTTGCTTGCCTTTAGAAGCGGGAAATCCACTAATAAGAATAAATTGGGGATTAAAGAAGTCTATACTCTCAAAGAAGTTATGGATTGGAAACCAGATTTAGCATTTGTTACGAACCCTACTTCCGAACATATGAAATATCTGATCTTTTGTGCTAAAAATGGCATTGACTTATTTATTGAAAAGCCAATTTCCCACACAACAAAAGGGTTGGCAGAGTTAGTAAAATATGTTAAGAAGAACAAAATCAAAACTTATGTGGCTTATTGTTTAAGATTTCATCCAGGGATTATCTGGTTGAAAGATTATTTGAGTAAACATAAACCAATCCATGCAAATGTCTATGCCTCTTCATATATGCCTAATTGGAGAGCGAATGTTAAAAATCATCTTAACCACTATAGTTCTAAGAAAA
>CAYZTT010000021.1:0-8295 GCA_964481835.1 Candidatus Woesearchaeota archaeon | reverse complement strand
TTTGATAAATTAGAAGTAGCTCTAAACTCTAATTTTGCTTCTTCATCTTTTGATAAGAAATATGATGGTGCAGTTATTTTCTTTCCATTAACAAGTATATGGCCATGGGTTATGAATTGCCTAGATTGTTTTGTAGATCTTGCTAATCCTTTTCTGAAAACCACGGTTTGTAACCTTCTTTCAAGAAAATACTTTGTTTTTAAATCTAGGATATCTTCAACTTTTGAATCTTTTGAGATAATGCCGTATTTTAGTAACTTTTGCATTAATTGCTCTCTTTCTTTTGCACTTTGTTCTAAACGTATGTTTGCAACAATTTTTTTAACTTGATCTCTTGCAGATCTTAATCTTGCAGAATATTTCCAGATTTCTTTTTTATTTTTTAATCCGTATTCTCTTAGAATATCTTTTTCTTCAATAATTCTTTCTCTTTGCCATGGGTGTATTGGCGTGGAGTATTTTTTTCTAATTTTTTTTGTTTGACCCATTTTACTTCTTCTTCCTCTTTACTCCTAGTGATTTTCCGCCCTTAGATTTTCCTTTTCTGAAATTTGATTTAGTTCTTTGTCCCCTTGTTGGAAGTCCAGCGCCATGCCGGAATCCCCTGTAGGACTTTATTTTCCTTAATCTTTTAACATCAAATTCTTTTCTTAATTTTAGGTCGGATGTTGTTAAATGGATATCCTCTCCAGAATCAAAATCTTTTTGCCTGTTTAGAAGCCATGATGGGATTTCAGTCTTCTCTGGATTTTTTATTGCAGTCTCAATTTTTTTGATTTCATCGTCTTTTAATGCGCCCGCTTTCTTATTTCGATCAAGTTTTAAAACAACACAAATTGCGTTGGACATTGAGAAACTTACGCCCTTAATTTTTGTTAAAGAATGGCCTATCGGTTTATCTCCATCTAGGTCGGTAGCTGCAATTCTAACGATATATTTTAGTTTACTTTCCATTCTCTGTTTTTGATGTTGACAATCCCTTTTTAAAGCTTTTGTTATGTTTGTACAAATAGTCTGTGCTTGTCCTCATTATTGAATTCAGAGTAGATTCTCCTGACTATTATTTGTTCAGGTTTTGGCAATAATTTTACTCTATTCTTTATGTCTTCAAAGGATTCAAACTCCTTATCTTCCCTTGCCTCGACTATTTCTTTCGTATGTCTCTTTCCTACTCCTGGGAGCAACTCTAGCTGGTGGATTCTTGTGTTTATTGGTCCTGCTTTGTTGAAGAATTCTATAAACTTTGATTCATTCTTTAGTATGAGATCTTTTATTACAATTTCTAGTTCCATCTGGGCTGTTTGAGTTAGTTTAGATAGGGGGATTTTGCCCATGATATGATGTACTTTTTCTCTTTCTTGATCCCCGATATAGACTTCTTCGTGGGGTTGTAGAAATTTGCCTTTTTTTGGAACTAACTCTAGAAGTGTAAATTGTTCACGGCCTATAGCTTGTGCTACGGGAGACTTTTGATGTAATGGTCTCTTGTCGAATGGATATCCGTTTGGAAGGAAATCCAAAATAACTGCTTGTTCTTCCTTTTCTCTCTGCCGCATCATTTTTTTTGTTAAGCATGTTTTTTCACTGTGTCTATGATTTTTTCTAAGTCTTCGTTTTTTAGAGTGAGATTTTCACTCGATAAGATTAATCTTAAACTGTCAACGTCTTCTGGCAATATATTGATTATTAATGTGATGTGTTTTTCTTTTAATCTTGTTATCCCCAACGATTCTAGTTGTTGTTTTAATTCTTTATAAGCTTTTGTTTTGGGCACTTTGCTTAAGTATTCTTCTACCTTTTTTGCTCTAAAGTTAAGCTCTTTATCTCGCTTTTTCATCTCGTCAACCCTTTCTCTCATTTCAGGGAGACTAAGTGATTTTTGTTCTATAATTTCCATTTTATCGTTTCTTTAGGTGGATTGGGTGTGCTAGTATTGTTTTTGTCTTGTTTCCATCCTTTATTTGAACATAATAGTTTGTGCCTTGCTTTGATTTTATTGTTCCTGCTTTTCCATGGAATCTTGGATGGAATAAGCCCTTTTGAACTGCAGGTTCGGCAGATAAGTAAACTTTATCTCCTTCATTGAATCTTTGGAAGAACCTTCTCAGACTAATCTTGCCTTTAGTTCTGACATTTTTCTTTAATTTATGCCTTGTTTTCCGTCTTAATCCGCCAGTTCGTTTCATCGTTGATATCAGAGAATTATGTCAATTTATAAAGGTTTTGCTGGTTCTTATTAATACAAATTTATTTAAAATTCGCGTTATTTTTTGTTTTATGAAACTAAAGACTTTTGTCCATATTTTTGTTTTTTCGCTAGTTGGGGGGATTCTTTTGTTTTTGTCCCACCCTCCTGTGAAATTATTTGGGCTAGCCTTTGTTTGCTTGTTCCCTTTATTCTTTTTGGTTAGAAAATTGAGGAGTTATAAATATATATTTTTGTCTGGATTTCTTACAGGCCTAGTTTATTTCCTACTTTTGTTGAATTGGGTTCTGAAAATTAAGATAGAGCACATCGATTCTCCAATATTCGGAGTTTTGATGTTGAAGTGGTTTGTATTTCTTAGCCTTGTTTTAATTGGGACCCTTAGCGTGGCTTTATTTGCAATTTTAATTAAATTCGGATTCGGATTCAATTCAAGATGGAAATCTATGTTGTTCATTTCATCCAGCCTTGTTGTCGTTGAGTATTTTAGAAGTTATCTTGCATCTTTATTTTTTTTGGGGAAAGAATCTTTGTTGGGGCCGCACTGGACTTTTGGTGCCTTGGGGTATAACTTGGTGGATTATTTTTTTATCATGTTTGCCTCTTTTGGGGGAATCTATTTGTTAACTTTTGTTGTAGTTGTTCTTAATCTAGTTATTTTCTGGTCGTTTTGTAAGAAAATTAGTCTCAAATTTTTATTGCTTATTTTTTTATTAGTTTTTGTTCCTTTAACATTAATTGATTCTAATGGGGGAGAGAGTGTAAAGATTGGGGTTGTTCAAACTAATGGGAGAGAGAGAGATTATGTTGAAGACCTTAACGATCTGATTAGAGAAACTCTGTCTGAAGCAGATATTGTTGTTTTGCCGGAGAATATTGGATCTAAATCCCATTTTGAACTTTCTGGGGAGAATAATAGAGTTGATGTCACCCCTTCAGATAACCAGCTATTGGTGTATTCGAAATATTCTTTTTTATCGGGAGGCGAATCTTCGAGGGCCACGAACAATGTACTCTACTTAGACGGAACTAATAATAGAATCCATATTTATAGTAAAACTTTTTTGATGCCCTTCGGAGAGTATCCCCCCTATTTTTTAGATTGGATTTACCCTTCTTCTCTTGGGGATAAATATATAGAAAAAGGCGATGAAATGAAAACTGTTTTGTTTGAGGGCAATAAGGTTGGGGCGATAGTTTGTGGGTCTTTTATGTCTCCGGTACTTTCGCATGCCCTTGTATCGGGGGGAGGGTCCGAGGTTGTGATAAATTTAGCATCAAATTCGGTTTTTGGAGAGGATGATTTTTATAGGCGTTTGAGTCTTGAATATTCTAGGATTCGTGCGGTGGAAACCAATAGGTACTTTGTTCAGGCGGCACACGAGGGATTTTCTTTTG
The DNA here is from genome assembly GCA_964481835.1 of Candidatus Woesearchaeota archaeon. Classification (GTDB taxonomy): domain Archaea; phylum Nanobdellota; class Nanobdellia; order SCGC-AAA011-G17; family PNOQ01; genus JABIBT01. The sequence goes on along the minus strand of CAYZTT010000021.1, from coordinate 4,691 downwards.
TGATAGACAATTTTGGAAGGAAGATATTTGTATTGGAGGATAGAAATTCTTCTTCTTTTGTTTCAGAGATTAAATTAATTAGCGATAAAAATGTTTTTTTATTATTTGGAGATAAAATTATTCTTTTTTTTATATTTTTTATACTCTTTTTGATTGCATTTTGTGGAAGAGAATAGAAACATATTTAAACTTATGAGTGTAGTTTTTTTGTAGGTGATGTAATTGAATAAGAGATATCAAATTATGATAATTGTTGTTGTTTTTGTCTTGGCGGTTTTTGTCGCCCTTTTTGCGGGAACAGGTGTTAATTTCTCTCCAAAGGGAGGCGTTTTTCAGGAAAATAAGGGCTTTACTCTTCCACAAGAAAGTAGGATGGAATTATTGGACGATTGCGGGATTAAAAACGGATATGAATTTGCGAATAATTTTGACAAGGATGCGGGGGAGATGTACTTGTTGGTGCTAAATGTTTTAAAGGAGTGTCCTAATGTTGCGAAGGTTTTCTCATCGGAAGTTAGTGGCTGTGATACTGACTTTGGAGATAAGGAAGTTTTTGCTAGTTTGATTCATGAGGTGGAATCTTGTAAGAATGTTGATGGTTTGGGAAAATCGATGTTGTTAGATTACCTTTATGAGGTCCAGGATGGGAAAAGGAATCCTCGTTCTGCGGAGCATATAATTGGTACGGGGGTTGTCTGTACCTGTTGCGGAACTGAAGGGTGGCCTAGTTGCTGTATAGGTTGCGGAATTGGGATAATTGAAATAATCGTTGGAGAAGATAAATAATAATTATAAGGAGGAGATATAATGGAACAAAAATATCAAGTTGCAATAATAGTGGGGGTTGTTGCTTTAGCCGCAATTTCTGTTTTTTTAGGAGGCTCCGATGTTAGGTTGTCTCCCATGGGAGGAATGTTTCAAGGAGATAGCGATTATGTTGTCTCTCAGGGGACTAAAGATGTTTTGCTGAGCGATTGTAATGTAAAGGCAGGATATGAAAAGGCGAATGATGGCGGCAAGGGTGCTGGCGACATCTACCTTTATGTGGTGGATATCATGAAGAAGTGTCCAAACATTGGATATGTCCTAACTAGCCATGATTGCGAAATAGATTCTGAGACGATTATAAAGGATGTTACTGACGCAGCCAATAATTGTTTTGCCCTCGATACTGGAGAAAAGGAGAGATTTGTTAATATGATTGAGGATGCTGCTGGTGGAAAACAGGACGACCCAATTCTTCTTGAGATTCTTGTTACCGGTGTATTGTGTGGCTGTTGTGGAGGAGATCCAAGTCTTGGTTGCTGTATAGGTTGCGGTGCAGGAATCTGGGAGATTTTCGGAGATAAGTAAATCAAAAACTTTTTGTTAATCCTAGCTCAAGTTGGGCGTCATAAGGATTTTCTTCTTCTTTTCCATTATTTAAATCTCTTAGGCTGGAATTTTTTAAGGAGGCGCCAGTTATTAGCCTCCAACCATTATTTAGTTCTGTTGAAATATAGCCTCGCATTAGGCCAAGAATTCCTAGTCCTCGATGGCTGTCCCTTGCCCCATTATTGTCTGTGTCCACTTCGCCGCCAAATGAAAAATATCCCATAAATCTTAGTCCAGCCCCCATTCTTCCCCTTAGATCTGTTTCGTATCCAAGGCCAGCCCCCAACATTAAATTTGAATATGCCGGCAAAGAATTTTCTAGCCTTAATGAAAAGCTGGGGTGTGTGCCATCTCCATCTGAATCCAGGGCAATGCCTGCTTCGGCGCTACCAAAATCAGATATAAAGTAACTGTAATTCTCTGCGGCTGCCAACCTTGGGAGACTAACCAAGCCGGCGAGTGTAAGAATTTTTAATAAACTGCTGAATTTCATTTTTATTAAGAATCCTAGAGATATTTATAAAATTTACTGTTATTGTAACTTTTAAGTGACTATATTTTTGCTAGTGCTTGATCTAACGCGAAAAAGAGATTTTGGTTTTCTGCTTCTGCTTCTTTGGTTTCTGCGGTTTCTAGAGTTACTTTTACTTTAAATTTTGTTTCTGGAATGATTGTTACTGTTATTTTTTTGAAATCTTTATGTTTTTCAGAAATCTTCTTTGTATAGTTGCCGACTACCTTTCTAACCACGATTAATTGGCCTTGTTCTATTGTTTCAAAATTTTCGAGGAATATGCTTCCACCCAGCTCTATCATATTCATGGTTTTTGGGGAATATTTGATATAAATCTTTCTATTTTAGAATTTTTGAGACATATGGGCCTTCTTTTTTGTATTTTAGGTTGTAGTAATATTGCCTTACCCCTACTCCTGAGATTATTACCATTTTGTTTTTATTTTCTTTTTTTGCTATCTCTTCTGCTTTTTTTAGTAATTCTTTCCCAATCCCCTTATGTTGCACCGATCCTTCTTTTCCTATTGCAGTTGCGGTTCCGTAGACATGTAACTCTCTGATTAAGGCAGAGCTTTTTGTTATTTCTTTTCTTAGTTGTTGTGATGGAAACCTCATTCTTATGAATCCCACCAAGATATTGTTCTTTGTATCTTCTGCAGATATGAAGAATTCTATCCCTTTTGATGCTTTATACTTATCAACTTTTATTTTTATTGAATCCCAAGCAATATTTCTTCCTCTTGGTTCCCTGCAACGGATACAATTGCATTTTACATCATAATTTTGAAATAGATATTGTCTGAAATTTGTCATAGATACCCCTGCCTTCCATTGTTGGGTTGGGACGTCTCTTTGGATTCTCATTATTCGGCAGTATTCTGGTACGTGTTTTTTGAATTCTATTATTATTTTTGCAGCCTTCTCTGTTGTTAATGGTTTGAATTCCTTTTTTTTATATTTATCATAAAGCCCGGTTCCTTTTGAAACCATTGTAGGATAGATCTTTAGCATATCTGGTCTGAAATCTGGATCTGAGAATAATTTTTTCATTCCCTCTAAATCTCTTTTTGGATTTGTTAGTGGAAGCCCAGGCATGTAATGTCCTGCAACCTTGAATCCTAGATCTTTTAGGTTTCTTATAGATTCTTTGGTATCTTTTATTGTGTGGCCCCTATGGACGTATTTTATCACATCATCGTAAACTGATTGGATCCCTAACTCAACTCTTGTTGTTCCAAGTTTCAACATTTGATTTCCGTGTTCCTTTAGTCCCCAATCTGGTTTTGTTTCTATACATAGTGCGATACATCTTACATTGGAAGTTTCGTTTTTTTCTTGTTCTTTTTTTAGGATGGCCTTTCCTTTGATTTTTAGTAATTTGTTTTGGATCTTTTTTGTTCTGGAATCGTCTTCAAAGTTTTTTGTGGGCAGTTCAAAGAATTTCTTAAATTTCACATAATTGAATCCTCCTTTTTTGTTGAAGAATAAATCTGAGAAATCGTTCATTGCTTTGAAAGAGAATTTTATAAATTCTTCTTGATATTTTTTTGGAAAGGATGGAAATGTCCCGCCCATGACTATCAATTCTATTTTATCAAAGGTATGGCCGAGTAAAACATACTGCTCTAGCCTGTTGAATATTTGTAGGTATGGATCAAACTTATTTCTTATTCCTCTCATTGTTGCGGGCTCTCCGCCAGTATAGGATTGTGGGATGTCTCCGAATTCAGAATTAACTCCACCAGGACAATAGATGCATTTTCCGTGAGGGCAAGGGATAGGTTTTGTCATAATTGCAACGGGAGTTACTCCAGACATTGTTCTTGTTGGTTTTGTTAGAAGTATTGGTTTTAGAATTTTTATCTTATCTTCTGGGAGAGAGATTAGAATACTGATTAGACTAGGTATCTTTTTAGGCCTATGTTTCTTTACTAGTAAGTCCCTTAACTTGAGAATTTCTTCTTTTGTTTTAGGTTTTTTCTTTAGTATTTCTTGTCCAACAAATTTTGGAAAATCCATGTTTTTCTATAAAAAGGAAATCTTTAAAAGTTGTCTCTTTTTAAAAAGATTGCAGGCTAGTTGGGTAGTTAGCCCTTACCTCTTCCGCAAATGGGCTACATGGCGGAATGAATGCCTGATTGAGGCTTAGATTTTGATTATCAGTCTCAGTTCGTACATTGATCCTTTGTCTCACAGGGTCGGTGTTTTTGAGAACCAAGTCAGACCAGGAATGGAGCAGCTTTAATCTTAAATATTGGCGCTTGTGAATCGCAATGGGGAGGAAAAACTGGGGTTAAACTGGTAGTTGATATCTTTGTCGAATTCAGGATGCCTGCACTTATTTTTAGTTAGTTTTTTATAGTAGAAATTTGTTTTATTATTATGAAAAGTTCGGTGATATTTTTAGTTTTGTTAGTTGTTAGTATTCCTATATCTTATGCAGAAGTTATTGATATCCCTGGAGTGACTAAGCCAAATGAGAGTCTTGAAGGGTACCCTTCTGATGGGCCGGGAGAGGGAGATTCTAATATAAAGAGGTTTATTTATGCAGGGGATTCAATATTGGCTTCTGTTGGGGACTCTGAAATTAATTACTATCATCAAGGCAGGTTGAGTAATAGACTGAGTACGGATTCTAGTGGGGGGGTTGTTGGAGAGTTTTTGTCTTTACCCTTTGGTCAGAAGGTTGTCAATTCTGGAGTTGATTACCCATTTACTGGGAAGGAGGAAGATGAATCTGGGTTGTATTATTTTGGAGCCAGATATTATGATGATAATTTAGGAAGATTTACAAGTGTGGATC
>CAYZTT010000020.1:0-8706 GCA_964481835.1 Candidatus Woesearchaeota archaeon | reverse complement strand
TCAAAGAGAGAATTTCTAAAGGATATAGACATGACTTTATTGATAATGCAAAAAGGAAATATCCTACTCGAAGAGAATTTAAAATTTTGACTAAAACAAGAAAGCTAGGAATGAATGTCCCAGGTGTCTATGAGGTTGATGAGATTGAGATGAAGGTTGTTATGGAATTTGTTAAAGGAGACAATTTGAAAGAAAAGTTGGATTCTTATGATAAGAAAAGGAGAGAAGAAGTTTGCAAAAAAATTGGAATTCAGATGGCAAAGATGCACGATAACAATATTATTCACGGGGATTTGACTACAAGTAATATGATTTTGAAAAATGATAGGGTTTATTTTATTGATTTTGGTTTAGGTTATATTTCTCATAAAATAGAGGATAAAGCTGTTGATTTACATTTACTTAGGCAGGCTTTCGAGAGCAAACATTTCAAATATTCTGAAGAATTATTCAAAAACATGTTGAAAGGATATAAGAAATCAGAAAATTTTAAAGAAATTCTAGAAAGATTAGAAAAAGTTGAGCAAAGAGGAAGGTATAAACGGAAAAATTGAATTTTGGCTTGTTTAGTACCTGAAATACCAAAATCTTTATAAATTACAAACTGCTCCAAATTTTAAATTTACAAAAATAGTAGATTTTAGGCTGTAAAATGAAATTGATAGGAGTTGTGGGCGGAGTTGGACCGGAGGCGTCTAATAAATTCTGTGAGATGTTGGTCAAATATAAAAAGAAAAAGAGAGATCAAGATAATATTCCTTTTTTACATTATTGTAATCCCCAAATCCCCGATCGTACCGAGGCTATTTTGGGCATAGGCGAAGACCCTACCGAGGAGATAATCAATACGTGTTCTTCTTTGCAAGGTGCGGGAGCAGATTTTTTAGTGATTCCATGTAATACTGCACACCATTTCTTATCGGAAATCCAGGAAAATGTTGACATACCGATTGTAGATATGACTAAAGTTTTGGTTCGACATATCTTGAAAGATAATTTTAGATTGAAAAAGGTAGGAGTACTGGCAACTACGGGGAGTGTTAAGGCAGGAATATTTCAAGATTATTTTAATGGTGCAGGGATAGAAACTATTTTGCCAGATGAGGCAGACCAAGAAAAATTAGTAATGGGTGCAATTTACGGCAGTAAAGGGATTAAGGCAGGAAGGAAGGTAATGCCAAAGAAATTATTGATGGGCGCTGCTAAAAAATTGATTGAGGAGGGTGCAGAAGCGATTGTGTTGGGATGTACGGAAATCCCATTAGTTTTGAAAAACAAAGATGCCGAAGTTAAGCTCTATGATTCTATGGAAATTGTATCAAAAGAAATAATAAAATGCATGGAGAGGGAATCGGAAGAAATTATTACTGTTAAATATGTTATTGATAATCCTAATAAGGGGATCGTCCCTTCGGAGAATAAGGAAGTTCTGATGAGTTCTTAAAATGAAGATAGCCATATTGCACCACGATTTAGAGAATAGTGAAAGAATACTTAGAGATCTACTTGAGAAGAGAGATATTAAGGTAAAGATGCTCGATATTCGAAATACGGAGATTGGGGATTTTGAAGGTGTCGATGTAGTTCTTAATAGGGTGTATGCAAGTGTGGCAAATAGAGATTTTGCAAGTAATGAGAAAGCACTTATTTTGTTGAAACAATTGGAAGATAGGGAGATCCGCTGTGTGAATTCTTTGTTGACATCTTTTTATGATTATAGCAAGTTTGACACTTACAAAGTTATGTCTGATAATAATATTCTGACTCCTCGAACAGTGTTTATTAGTAAGCGTGAAGAGATTGAGAAAATAGCCAAAGAAGCAATTGAAGAATTGGGGTTGCCAATTATAGTTAAAAGAAATTCTGGAGGAAGAGCAAAGGACTTGTTCAGGGCAGATACCGAAGAGAAAATAATAGAAATCCTTGAGAGCAGATTTGATTTGGCAGAGGAAGAGGATTACCGTGGAGGATTTATACTTCAGAATCTTATTAAATCAAATAAAAATTTTGATACAAGAATTGGAGTTGTTGGAGGAGAGTTTGCCTTTTCATATGGGCGAAAGTTAATCTCTGATGAATCTGGGGAGAAATGGTTTTCTTCTGTAAGTAAGGGGAGTGAGAGAATGTCCTTTGAGGCCTCCGAGGAAGATAAACGAATAGCAATTCAGGCGAGCAATTTAATTGGGGCAGAATATAATGTGGTAGATATTATGTTTTCTGAGGAGGGCCCAGTTGTTATTGAGAACAATCCAACACCTAATTATGTGAATAATGATGAGCAAGATATTTTTAGAATGAATAAATTTATTGATACCCTTCTTGAGGAGGAGAAATGAAGCTAGGGATAGTTGTTAGGGGAGATCAACTTGGGAAAATTATCCCCGGAGATGATATCAATTATATGGATTATGTTATGGAGGATTTTCGGAAGAAATCTCAGGTGGTTATGTTTGATTGGAGAGATGTTTCTGAGGATTTGATTGTTTCTAAATATTTTATTGGTGATGAAAATGGGGTTGAAATGAGAGAATCCCCCAAGAAATTGGGAGAATTATGTGATTTTATTTTTATAAAACAGCTAGGCAAGGTGTATGCACAGAGAAAAGAGTTTTTATCTTTTTTAAAATCTTTAAAGAAATTTGAGGGGATTATCTTGAATCCATTGGATACTATAAGGAATAATTTTTCTAAAAAATATCTTCTTGATTTACAGGAGAAAGATTTACCAGTAATTCCGACTATTGTTTTAGAGAAAAATATGACGCTAGAGAAGGCTAAGGAAGTTGAGTTCTCTCTCCCCCACTATTCAGGGAAACCCGAGGACCATGTTGTTAAGCCAATGGAGTTTGGCGAGATGGGGGCTGCAGTTAAGAGGATTAGTGAATTTGAGAATGAAGAAGAATTTCAGGGATATCTAGAGGAAAATTCTCCAGTTTTATTGCAACCTTTTATTTCGGATATTTTAGAAAATGGAGAAAATTCTCTTATTTTCTTGGGTAAGGAGTTTACACATGCAATCCGGAAGATAAGTGGAGAGTTCAAGATTAACTGTGGGTTACTTAAAACAAATTATGAACTTTATGGCCCCGAGGATTATGAATTAGAGGTCTCTAAGAAAATTTATGATGCCTGGGGGGACGAATTAGGATATTGGAGAATTGATTTTATTTATGTGGACGGAAGGCCTTTGATTAGCGAGGTAGAGGCTGCAAATCCAGCGCTATATCCAGAAAATTATCCCGCAATTGCAGAAGAGTTCACTAAAAAATTAGATAGATTTTTGGGAGAATATTATGAAAGCAAAATTAATGGTTAGCCAAGGATTTTTGCATAGATTGGCAAATCCAGAAGGATCAGAGATAAATCTGGAAAGATATAGGGCACTTAGAGATGTTTTTGGTATGAATGATTTTGGGCTTGTATTGGCTGGGGGTGTTTTGAGAGAGGCCATTACAGGTGAACGAGCCAGTTGTTATACTTTGGGTGAGGGGCTTGCTCCATCAGAGGTGGCTGGCTCAGGAGTGGAGACTTCTTTGTTTTTAGCTAGTGGTTTTGAGACTCGCAGGGGAGAAATTCCTTCCAGGGCCAAATTAGTGTCGATTATGAGTCACTTGGAAAGATTAAGACAGGCGGGGGTTATCGGGGAAATGGTTAATCCTATGGAAGCCACACTATATGAGGACAAATTAACCTCTGTTCAGGAATTGGAGGGGAATGGACTTAGAACACCTAGAACCCATAATTTTTCAGATTTGGAGGGCGCAGAAAGGTTTGTTCGTGCACATTCGGGAGAGCATTATATTGTAAAACATCGATTTGGGGAAAATGGGGTTGGAATCCATAGAATTGGAATTGATAATATTGGAGAGATGCCATTGAATATTTCTGACTATATATTCCAAGAAGAGATGGATATTGTTGATGAAAGAAGAGTGATTGCTAGTTGTGGGGAGGTTCTTGGGGGGAGAATAATTACCGATAGAACTAGGCCCTGGGAAAAGATTGCGACAGCAGGTAGAAAACATAGCGTTGATCCGCATACCCCTACTGAAGGAGAAACAAAAGATACATTGAGGGTATTTGAAGATCTTGGAGCAATATTAGGTTGTGTGGACTGGGTAACTTTGAGAGATGGAAGCTCATGTTTCCTTGAATTTAATGGGGTTGGAACTGGGTACGGGTATCCTGGAGGGGTTTATGATTTGAATGAAGCCGTTGCTGAAACTCTCAAAGCGAGATATCTCAATTAGAAACTTTTAAAAGCTAAATATTTTCCTTTATTCTTATAGCCCTGTAGTGTAGTGGCCAAGCATCTATGGTTTTGGTCCATAGGACCCAGGTTCGAATCCTGGCGGGGCTAATTCATTTTCATAAATTTTATATATACATTGTGAGTTAATCTAGGGTGGTTAAAAATGTCGGAAGAAAAACAAATCGGAAAGGTCTTTAGTTTTTTTAGTAAGATTGGCGTGGCAGCATTAGAGATAACTGACGAAGGATTAATCTTGGGAGACAAGATTCATTTCAAGGGGGCCACTACAGATTTTGAGCAGGAAGTTGATTCCATGCAAATTGAAGGTAAAGAAGTTCAAGAAGTATCCCCGGGCAAATCTGTTGGTATTAAAGTAAAAGACAGAGTAAGGCCAGGAGATTTGATCTATAAGGTCATTTAATTTCTTTTTTTCTTTTATGAAAAGTTTTATAAATAGCTAATTTTCTCTCTTTGCTAGGGTAAATGAGTGAAAGCTTGTTTATGCCGGGAAAAGATATTTTAGAAAAAATGGCACGAATGTACTCAAGAAGGAAAGGTAAGAGTGGAAGTACTAGACCTAGTGAGAAAAAGAAAAAATCCTGGGTTATTTTGGATGCCAAAGAAGTTGAGAGTTTAATTGTTAAATTAGCTAAATCTGGAATGGCTAAGAGTCAAATTGGTTTAACTTTAAGAGATTCTTATGGAATCCCGGATGTTAAAGATGTCTCTAAGAAAAGTATCACAAAAATACTAGAAAAGAATAAATTGGAACAAGAATTGCCAGAAGATTTATCTGCATTAATTAAGAGAGATATTCAATTACTTAAACATTTAGAGAAGAATAAGCAAGATCAGGTCGCTAAGAGGGGATTAAGATTAACGGAAAGTAAGATTAATAGATTGGTCCTTTATTATAAGAGAACTAAGAGATTACCTAAAGATTGGGTATTCGATAAAGATAAGGCAAGGTTATTAGTGGGTTAAAATGGCAAGTAAAAATAAAGGGAAGAAAGAGAAGAAGAAAATTGTCAAGAAGACTAGCACGACTCTTAAGAAAAAAAAGAGAAAGTGGGTCAGCATACTTGCCCCCAAGAATTTTGGTGGCATGGAACTTGGTGAATGTTACCTTGCAGATGCACAAGATATCAAGGGGAGAAGGTTGAAGGTCAGCTTATCCAATCTAGGTAAGGGGAAGAATAACAGTATTAAAATTATCTTTGAGGTTGATGGTGTTCATGAAGGAAATGGAACCACCAGTGCCATTGGATATTATATTTTGAATAGTTTTTCTAGAAGGGTTGTTAAGAAAGGAAGAACTAAAATTCATAAGGTTTTGAAGTTGAAAACTAAGGATGGTGTTGAAGCAACAATTAAAGTTGTTATGAGCACACAGAATAAAGTTCAGGGAAGCGTTTCCAAGGCTTTGAGAGAAGGAATTGATAGAGAGATTGGAGATATTTTTAAGAAAAATACTTTCGAGAAAGTTTTAGATTTGATTCTTAGTTACCAATTCCAGAAAGGATTGAAAAAAGGCCTGAGTAAGACGTATCCGGTCTCTTCTTTGGAAGTTGTTAGCTTTCAGAAAGTTTTTTAAATCAAATAATTGTTTTTATTTCTATGTGCCTCCGTAGCACAGTGGTAGTGCGCCTGCCTTGTAAGCAGGAGGTCGGGAGTTCAAATCTCCCCGGAGGCTCTTTTTAGTTAATTTTTTATAGTTCTGAATTCAGATTTTGTTATGGTATCTTTACTTTGGAGAAGAATACTTCTCTTTGTTGGATTATACCTTGCGGGAAGCGCAGTTGGAAACTTCGGCTTTGTTGTTGGATATAACATTTGGGCCTTTATTGTTGGTTGCGCATTGGCTGCTTGGTTTTTACTAGACAAGTAATCTAATAAAATGAGGGACTGGAAAAAAGAGATAGCCAGAGATTTAATGGCTCTAGGGAGTATTCCCTTTTATATTATTGTTATAGCTAGATCTTTAGTTGGGGGATATCATGAATTTGTTCTTCAGACGTTGATTGCTTTAGTATTTATTCATTTAGTAGGTTTTAAAGTTAAGTTTAATAGACATCTGGCGAGAATGATTTCTTTAATTGTATTCACTATTTTATTTTATAATCAAACAATTTATTCTAGTTTTGTAATTATTATTGGTTTGATTATGTTTGGTAGTTTGTTTTATTTGAAAGAATCTTATAAAAAAATTGGATTTGGATTATTATTTGGAATTATTGGAGTTTTATCTGGTTATTATTTGGCTCCGTTAATTTAATAAATAAAGTATTAGTTATTGTTTTATTCTGAGCCTGTGGTCTAGTGGTTATGATGTCGCCTTGACTTGGCGGAGATCGGGAGTTCGATTCTCCCCAGGCTCATTTCTTACATAACATTTATAAACATAAAAAGGTGATTCTAGTGTATGTCAAAAAGAGGGCAAGTAACGATTTATATTATTGTGGGAATTGTCATTTTAGCAGTGTTTAGTATGATATTTTTCTTTAGAAATGAGCTTGTTAGACAGGACTTTCAATCTGAATTAAAAAGTGTTGTAATCCCTGAACAAATAAAGCCAGTTAAGGGGTATATTGATGAATGTATTGAAGATACTGTTGTGCGCGGTGCAAGAGTTTTGGGGAGTAGCGGCGGTTATTTAGAAGTTCCAGAAGATGATATTCCAAGAAGTGTTGTAAATGAATTTTCTAATTCTTTGATGTTGGGAGATAGTGAGGTTGCATATTGGTATTACAAATCTGCCAATAATTTAGATAAGACACAAATTCCTACTGAAGAAAGCATGGAAGAAGATTTAGAAGAATACATCAATGAGAATTTTGATTTCTGTTTAGATGGTTTAGAAGATTATTTGTATGAAGGCTTTGACATAACTTACGATTATGAAGTTGACTCGGTTGTAAACATCGAAGATACGCATATTGAAGTTAGGGTGTACGCCCCAACAGATATTTCTTTAGGCGAGGTTGGACAATATTATCCCCAACATTTGGCAGATGTGAGAAACAATTTGGGCAAACTCTACAAATTGGCTTTAGATGTTTATGAAGAAGAGAATGAAAATAAGTTTTTGGAAGAGAAAACAATTGATATGATGGTTGTTTACGAAGACATACCTTATTCTGACACCGAATTTACTTGTAATAGAAAAACTTGGAGTAAAGGCAATGTAGAAGATAACTTCAAGGAGATTGTTTCTTTTAATTTGGGTGCCTTGAGATTGAAGGGATCTGATTATGTTCAGACAGTTGAAGATAATGATTATTTTGAAGTAGGAGTTTCTGCTCCATCTGGAATTACAACCAATTTTGAATATGTGCCAAGTTGGCCGTTTGGGATGGAAGTAAGCCCAAGCAAGGGGGAGCTTTTAGTTGGAGATAGTATCACTCAAGAGAACCCCGACATTAGTAAATATATGAACTTATTTTTCTGTTTGAATAATTACCACTTTGTTTATGATGTGAAATATCCTACGTTAGTTAGTTTGTCTGATGAAGAAGGGTTTACTTTCCAGTTTGCAAATATGGTTGTGATTGATAAGAACACTCCACGACAATTTGAAGGCGAGATTTTATACTATGATGACTCAGGAGCACTTGGAGAAGAATTCTGTGAGAATAGAATAAATGATATTGAAGTTTTGGTTTTGGATGCTTCTAACATGGCAGAAGTTTCTAATGTTGATGTTTCGTATAGCTGTATGAGTTCAAGTTGTTATTTGGGCAGAACTAATGCGTTGGGAGAATTGGTTGATAGGTTCCCAGCATGTGTTAATGGAAGGATATACGCGGACAAAGAAGGCTATTATTCCGTTCCTGAAACTTTGAGTACAGATATCGGATCTAAGATTGGACTTTTGATAGAGCCGTATTATGAATTGGATGTAGAAGTTAGAGTTATTGATTTGATTAGTGGAGAAGAAAGAGGGATGGAATCTGGAGAGGAAGCAATATTCCAGTTGAGAAATTTAGATAATGGTTATACAACAATAATAGTTTCTGATTCGGAAGCTACATTGGTTGCAGGAGAGTATGAGGTAACTTCATATTTAATGCAAGAAGGCGATGCGATCAAGATAGAGGGACAAACATTTACAGAATGTTATGATGTTCCAAGAACTGGTTTATTTGGTTTATTGGGGATGAATAAAGAGGAATGTTTTGAAACTAGCACGGAAGACTCTGAAATTGAAGAGTTTGTCTCGGGTGGTGCAGCATTTAATTTCGATTTAGATCACCATTCATTAGAACAAGGGAGTAAGATTGTGTTGTATGCAATGCGTTCAGGAACTCCTGATGATTATCAAGGTATGGTTGGAATTGTTGAGAGTCTAGAAGGCAATGTAAATAATCAAAACTTTAGGTATCCGGAAATAATATGATGAAAAAAGCATTCATGGCGTTGTTTAGTATCTTTTTGATACTCTCGAGTAGCTTTAG
>CAYZTT010000019.1:0-8751 GCA_964481835.1 Candidatus Woesearchaeota archaeon | reverse complement strand
AATTTAAAAAAAGTTTGATTACTTTAGCAAAATTTCAAAGTAAGAAAGGACAAATCCCGAATGCTATCTTGAATTTTGATAGAAAGAAGCAAAAGGCCGAGTTCAAATCTATTGATTCAAGCCTATGGTATGTTATTGGGCACTATGTTTATAAAAAGCGATATCGCGATAACTCCCTGTTTGTTCGCTATGATAAATCCATTAAAAAGGCCGTCCTCTGGATAAGATACCGGGATTTTGGAGAAAATGTTACTTTAGAGCAACTCCCTACTACAGATTGGCAAGACGCATTCCCCCATAAATATGGGGATACTATTAATACCCAAGCCCTGTATGCAGGAGTTTTGAGTTCTATTAGAGATAAAAAAACCCTCAGAAAACTAAAGTCAGAAGTAAATAAAAAGGACGACAATAAACTGTGGGGCGGCGATTATTATTGGGCGTATAGGTGGAAAAATCATAATAAATACAAAGAAATAGGAAAATGGTTTGATTCCCTTGGGAATATCCTTGCGATATTATTTGGGTTGGCAGATAAAAAACAGTCAAAGAAGATTTTAAATTATATTGATAAAAAGAAAATTAATCGTCCTTACCCTGTAAAATGTATAAGCCCGCCCATAAAGAAATCGAGTGAATACTGGGAAGATTACTATTATGATGCGGGCGCTACGCCGAACCATTATTTGAATGGAGGAATCTGGCCGTACATTGGAGCCTATTATGTCTTGGCTTTGATAAAACTTAAGAAGTATAAATTGGCTAAGAAAGAACTTGAGAAGGTTGCAGAATCAAATCTGAAAGGCAATCTTTTCCCAGAGTGGATAGACCCAAAAACAAAGAAGAGTTATGGAAAACTCCAGGCCTGGGATGCCGGAATTTATATGCTGGCATATAACTCTTTAAAAAAGCGGAGGGTATTGATGTAGTATGGTAAGGGTAAAAAAAGAATGTATTCTTTTGAGACCAGAAGATATTAATCCGTCTTCCCCTAAATTAAGGGTTATTGGTGCCTTTAACCCTGCGGCGGTTCGATCACCGGATGGAAATATTGTTTTATACCTTAGGATTGTTGAGGAACTTATTACTAAGAAAGATGGCAAATACTTTTATTCCCCTCGTTTGGCTGGGAAGGACAAGTATGAGTTAAGGATTGATAAATTTGAGAAGAGATTAATAGCCGATAGTTCGGATTTAGATTTTGTTTTTAAAGATGATACCAAGAGGTTGACTTTTATTTCTCACTTTAGGAGAATCGTTCTAGAGCCAAATGGGTTTAAAGTTAAATCGATCGAGAAGACTCCTAGCTTTTTTGGACTTAGTACTGATGGTGAGTTGGGTGTCGAGGACCCGAGAATTACTAAAATTGATAATCTCTATTATATGACTTATGTTGGTTTGTCTAGGAGTGAGAATATTTCCACTAGTCTAGCAGTCTCAAGTGACCTTAGATCTTGGAAGCGTTTGGGAATAATTTTTGGAGAGCAGGATAAAGATGTAGTTTTATTTCCCGAAAAGATAAAAGGAGAGTATGTTGCATTTGATCGGCCCGAAAGTAGCTTTCACTTTTCTCCCCCACATATATGGGCTGCCTATTCAAAGGACTTGATCTCTTGGGGGAAATTAGATGCCGTGAGCCTGACTAAGAAAGGAGAATGGGATTATGAACGGAGTGGAGCGGGAGCCCCTCCAATAAAAACCGCCAAGGGATGGTTATTAATTTATCATGGCGTCATGAGCAATACCAAAAGAAAAGTTGTTGATAAAATAGTAAAGCGAATGGATATCTCTGAGACCATTTCTGGAGCCCTTAGGAAAAGAGACTCCCTCTATTGTGGGGGGGTTGCACTCTTTGATTTAGAGAACCCTAAGAAACTGTTAGCTAAATCTGCGGTCCCCATATTGTTCCCTATGAAAAAGCATGAAATTAGTATTTATGAAGATAAGAGAATTATTTTCCCAACAGGGGCAGTATTAGACCGAAATGGAAAAGATTTATTGATTTTTTCTGGAGCAGGAGATCTAGTAACAACTGTAAAGAAAGTAAGTTTAGGTAGGTTGTTTAAAAAATTGAAAAAATAGTTATGCTTCTTGTGATAGCTCTAGTTTTGTTCGAATGGTTTCCATCATCTTTCTAGCAATAATTCGATAATCTAAATTTTCTACGGTATGTTTTCTCCCTTCCTCTCCCATTTGAACACATAGATCGGGATCCATAATCAACTTTTTAGTATATTTGGCTAGGTCTGCCACATTTGCTCGATAAGCAAACGTCTTTGGAGAATCAAATTTGACTATTTGTTTTGTTGAATACCCCATTCCTTGGTTAGCCCATTCTTCAGAGAGTTGTATTTCTTCTGCCACCCTCGCTAAGAAGCCGGTTTTATTATGAATAATTGTTTCCGCAGGACCCCCTACGTCAATTGAAACCACGGGTTTTCCGCAAGCCATTGCCTCTACCTGAATCATCCCAAACCCCTCTATTCTTGATGGGGCCGCATAGATATCACAGGCATTTAGGACTCTTGCCACAAATTCAGGAGACCATACATCATCTACAAATATTATTTTGTCCCGGATTCCTAATTCTTCAGCAAGTCGCTCTTCTTTTTCTCTCCACTCATGAGCACATTCACTTGGCCAAGTCTTACAGACATATCTCCACTCTTTAAAATCAACATCTATTTTTGCTAATGCCTTCATCATCTCTTGAGCACCCTTGCTAGTAACATCTCCGCCCATGGTTAAGATTAATTTTTCGTTGTCTCTAACGCCCAACATTCTTCTTACTGCAATATTCATCTCTTTGTTGTTCATTGGTTTGAACATGTCTGTATCAATTCCAATGTGCATGGGCAATATCTTTGAAACATCTACTCCATCTCTTTGGTAGATACTCTTGACCCAGTCACTTGTTGTGAACATTAGTTTTAATTGATTAAATTCGTGCTGGTAGTTTGCTACCCATCCGTCTGCGTTAAACCATGGAATTGGAGTTACCCCCCACTTAAGAGGCTCACGAATTATTTCGGGAACATTTCCCCAGAATCCAAGCCCAATACATACATCTGGTTTAAAATGTCTAAGGTAGAATTCCTTCTGCAAACTATCATTGAAGTGACAGGGTACAACGTCGGCACCGGCATCTAATAGCCCTTTATACAACATATGCCCTTGAAGACTTACTCCATCGGGTTCTGGTGGGTAAGGGTAGAGTAATAGTATTTTCATTTTTTAATTTTAAAAGCCTCTGTTTTTCTGCAGCATACCTCTTCAAATCCTCCTTTTGGGAAACCATAAACTTCTTGAATTAGCCGCTTTTTTTCTTTATGGGTTGAACTATTTAGATATATAAGTTTATCTGATTCCTTGTTTGGATAGGCGAACTCGCCTTTTTTGTTGTAAGAAAAGTAAAAGACCTTCTTGGAAAGTAGATTTTTCTCTTTTATCATTTTGTTTACTGCCCTGTGCACATCTAAATGTCTTTTGTGCCCATACTCTCCGTTTTTCCCATGTGTAAAGATGTAATCGTATGCATTATTTTTTGTAAATTTGGAGATTCTTTCTTCAACCTCCTCGCTGTTTAGGTCTTTCATGGTTTCATCATCTAAATCTGAAATATGGGATTGTGCATTATATTCTTTGCAAATTTTTCTGAATTTGGGTGCTCGATCCTCATCGTCTCTCCTACAGAGACTAATAATTGTAGTTTCCCAATTGTTTTTGTTTTTTAGAAGTGTCCCTCCCATCCAGATTGTCTCATCATCAGGATGGGCTACGATTACTAAAACTTTTTTCATAGGCATAGGGATTTCTTTTATTAAATAAATGTTTCTATAATCATAACTTATTTAAATTGAAAATTCTAGGTTTTGTTATGAAAGAGGTAAAGCGTCCGTGGGGCGATTTTAAACAATTTGTTTTGAATAAGAAATGTACTGTGAAAATTCTTACTATAAAGCCCAATCAAGAACTTAGCTTGCAGTATCATTTAAAGCGAAAAGAATCTTGGTATTTTTTAACTCCGGGAAAAGTCCAGATTGGCAAGTGTGTAAAGAGTATTAAAAAGGGTGAACTTGTGGAGATTCCAAAGAAAAAATCCCACCGCATAATCGCAGGGAAAAAAGAAGTGAAAGTTCTGGAGATTTCTCATGGAACATTTAGTGAAAGAGATGAGGTCCGACTTGAAGATCGGTATAGGAGAAAATAGATGGGAAAAAAGGTTATTAAAAAGGTTCGGGCCCCAGTAAGGATTGATTTTTCAGGAGGAACTACAGATATTTCTCCATTTAGGGATAAATATGGGGGTTGTGTTCTGAATGCTGCAATCGATAGACATGTTGTTGGCGAATTAATTGCTTCGGATAAAAATGTGGGATTAAAATATAGTGCAAATGTCCCGACATCTTCTGGTTTGGGAACCTCTGGAGTAATGAGTTTAGTTTGGCTCTCTTTGATCTCTAAGGAGAAAGATAAGGAAAAGTTGGCCGAAGGAGTCTATAATATAGAACAAAGCATGGGGCAAATTGGGGGAAAGCAAGACCAATATGCTGGCGCCATGGGCGGAATAAATTTTATTGAGTTCAAAAAGAACAAAGTTAAAGTTCACAGATTAGACTTATCTAAGAAATTCATAAAGGCTTTAGAAGATCACCTAGTATTAGTTTATACTGGCAAGCCCCATTTTGCCACAAACTCGAATAGTGCTATGATTGATGACCTTAGAAAAGGTAAGAATGTGAAAAACCTCCTAAGAATAAAGGAAAGTGTAATTGCTATGAAAAAAGCCTTATTGAAGGAAGATATAACAAAATTTGCTGAGTTGCTAAACGAAGAGACAAAAGAAAGGATGCGGCTTCACAAAAGCATTGCACCCCCGGCCATAAGAAAGATTATTCGGGAAGGGATGAATCAAGGGGCCATCGCGGCCAAGATTTGCGGGAGCGGAGGTGGAGGAAGCATATTATTTTTAGGAAATAAGAGGAAATTAAAGAGGAAATTTGGGAGAAAGGTAATTGATTTCAAGTTTGATTTTGAAGGTTTAAAGTATCTTTAACGTTTTTTCTTTTTTGCTTCTTCTAACATTAATCTTGCCAATAGATAAGAAATCGTAGATTCTGCCCCCTGGTTTAGATTTGGGCTGCTTCTTGTTAGTCCATCAAAACATCCGCCAGTGGACTCATTATACACATTCTGTTTTAGTTTGTTTCTTCCAAGGAACCAATTAAACGCCAGTACTGCTTTTTCATAATAATGGTAATCTTTTGTGGCGTTATATGCTGCAAGACAGGTTTGGACCATTGTGGCCGCATCTATAGGCTGTTGATCAAATAGTGCTCTTTCTCCACCCTTCTCAAACCATCCATCTTGACCTACCGGCAATAGTTCATCGTCAATGAATACTATGTCAGATAGGAAGTTAAATGTCTTTTCAGCAACATCCAAGTATTTCTTCTCTCTTGTAAGCCGATATGCTAGGAAAAGTGCCTCCGGAAGTTTAGAATTGGAATATGTTAGCCTTTCTTCAAACCATTCCCAATCTGGAGATGAATTTTCTTTGTATTCCTTAATTAGAGAATTGGCTAGTTTTTTTATTGAGGATAATATCAATCTATTTTTATTTTTTTGATAATAATAATATAGCCCGGTTAGTGAGAATGCCTTGGCCCGCATATTCTCTAAATCATTAACTTGGGGTTTTGCCTTTTTCAACAGCTTTTCTGCTTTCTTTATTATCTGGCGATCATTTGCCTTATTGATTGTGTACCCTAGTGCCCATACAGCCCTCCCAAATGCGTCCTCACTGTGGCTGTTTAAGGTTTCATTTTCATTTTGGAAATTGTTTTTGAAATTTCCATCTTCTTCTTGAGCTTTTTCTAAAAAGTTTAAGTAGGTATTTGTCAGTTTTTTTGCTTGTGGGGTATCGAATAAAGAATCGTGCAATACTGTAGTGATTAGTGCCCTTGCATTGTCATCCAGAGTATAGCCTGAACTTATATCTGGGGCAGCATCTTCCTTGGAGAATTGAATACACCCTTCATTGTCTGTGAGGTTCTCTAATTGTTTAAGTGTGATTTTAGGATACTTCTTTGTTGTTTCTTCTCTCAATTCAACTACCTTATTGAATACGTTCAGGTACCTTGATGCGACGTTTGACCAGGTCATAGATCGGGTGTAGGCATACGCCTGCTTGCACATCTCAATTCTTTCTTCTTCGTTAGATAAGAATTTGTCAATCGCTACAGTATAAGATTGGGGATTCTTGAATTTTGCTAGCTCTCCACGTCCATTTGCTAGGAGCTCTTCTGCGTAGATAATTGGAGTGGATACTACTGGCCTCCCACACCCCATTGCATAAGAAAGTGTACCAGATACTATTTGGTTCCTTTCGAGGTTTGTACAAACATATATATCTGTGGCTAGAAGATATTGCAATAGTTCCTGTAATGTTATGAATTTATTGTGGAATTTTACATTGTTGGTTAAACCTAGGTCGCTAACTAACTTTACTAGTTTGTTCCTATATACTTCTCCCTCGTTTCTCCTAACAACAGGATGTGTTTCTCCGATAATGAGGTATAGTAGATTTGGATACTTCTTTACTAGCGGAGGAAGAGATTTGATCATATACTCTATCCCCTTCCCTTTGCTTAGAAGGCCAAACGTGGATAAAACTTGCCGGTTTTCTAATTTTAATTTCTTCTTGAATGGTTCGCTTGATGAGAATGGCACATTGGGAATTCCGTGGTGTACTACGTGGAGCTTTCCTCTGCTAATATTGTAGTCCTTATTTAGTATATCTACTGCGGCATCTGCCATTACGATTATTGCATCTGAGTTTGAAGCTATTGATTTGACAACGTCTTTTCTTTCGTCATCTGGATCTGGAAGCACACTATGGAAAGTGACCGCTACTGGCTTTTCGTTTTTTTCCAAGAATTTTAATAAGTAATCGCCGTATTCCCCCCCGAAAATTCCAAATTCGTGTTGTATGCTGATTAGTTTTACGTCGTTAGCTTTGTTTACCTTCTCTGCAGTAAATTTGTATTCCTTCTTGCTGTCTTTATTTAATTGCATTAAAACTCGGTTATCATAATTGTAGAAATCTGAATCTTCATTGAGAGCAATAACTTTAGATTTTAGAACTGGATTGAATTTTTTGTTCATAGAAACGACTAGGTCTTGAGTAAAAGTTGCGATTCCACATTCTCTTGGTGGAAAGTTTCCTAGAAAACAAATCTTGGAATCTTTAGAGTCGTTGTCTGCCCCCTTTTTCATACGTATTTATGGATACTTATGATTTAATAATGTTTCTAAAATTCGCTGGAGAAACTTATTTAAGTAGGAAATTATATCTAAACTTCGTCGAGGGCCTGTAGTGTAGTGGTATCACACGAGGCTGGCAGTCTTGAGATCCGAGTTCGATTCTCGGCAGGTCCATAAAATTTAAAACGGAGGAAAAATGAAAGAGTGCATATTTTGCAAAATTGCTTCGGGAGATATACCGAGTAAGAAAGTTTATGAAGATGCGCATGCATTTGCCTTTTTAGATGCGGAGCCATTAAACATAGGGCACACACTAGTAGTCCCAAAGAAACATTTTGAGACCATAGATGAGATGTCTGCTAAAGAATTGGCAAATATGTCTAAAGCTATAGAGAAAGTCAGTAAGGGTATTATGAAATTAAGTGATGGCATGAATATTCTTCAAAACAATAACAAAATCGCCGGACAAGTTGTTCCACATGTTCATTTTCACTTAGTTCCTAGATATAATGGAGATGGCCATGTTCCTGAGTGGGATAGGAAGCATAATATCACAGGGGAGCAAAGTAATGAATTTTTGGGGAAAATAAAAAGCTTTTTAAAATAAACTTTCAATTTTATAAAAGTTAATTAGAGAAAATGAGATCAGATGAAAAAGAAGCAGTTAAGAGATATGGAGTAGTTGCAGAGCATTACCATAATTTTAGAACAAAACTTAATCCAAAAGGATGGATATATAATGAACATTTAGAAATGCCTGCCACTTTTGAACTATTGGGCAATCTCAAAAATAAAAAAGTGCTGGATATTGGCTGTGGCGCTGGGATTTATGCTAAAGAAATGACTAAAAGAGGGGCAAAGGTAAAAGGGTTTGATCTTTCTTCGGAGATGTTAGAAATAGCGAGGAAAGAAAATCCCAAATTAGATTTAAAAAAAGGAAGTTTTTATAATATTCCATTTAAAGAAAAATTTGATATTGCCGTAGCTCCATTAGTTATTGATTATGCAGAGGATTGGGACAAAGTGTTTAAGCAAGTTTCAAGGGTTCTGAAAAATAATGGCCATTTTATATTTAGTAGTGGAAATCCAGTTACAGAAATAACTTTCAAACATAGTAAAAAAGAACCATTAATTAGAGAGTTTAAAGAATATTTTAAAGAAAGAAAAATTAGTAAGCCTTGGCGTAATATCTTACATAAAAAACAGGTCAAGGATGTATTAATGCCAATCCACCATAAAACATATGAAACAACAATAAAAACAATAGTGAGAAATGGATTTGAAATTGTAGACTATAAGGATTGTTATCCCACAAAAGAATCTAAAAAATTATGGCCAAAAGAATATGCTTTTTTGTCGAATGTTCCTTATTTTTGTGTATGGAAAATTAGAAAAAAGGGGTCAAAAAATAGAGACTAGAGATATCATGAAAATTTTAGTAAAACATAACCTTTTTAAAATAAACTTTTGTTCTTTCTCTTAAGG
>CAYZTT010000018.1:0-9033 GCA_964481835.1 Candidatus Woesearchaeota archaeon | reverse complement strand
TAAAGAAGAGATAATTTTTTTAATTAAGATAACTCCCGCTTACGCAACAATACATTTAAGTAGAAACCTTTATAAACTAAGCAAGGGCAACATTTTTAAGTTCTAAGAAATCAAGAGACCTAGAGGATGGAACAAGAAAAACAAAGCTTTGGATCGAAAGCTAAGAGCTTTCTGAAGCAAAATCGAAGGGTATTAAGGGTAACAAAGAAGCCCAGTAGAGACGAATATAAAATCACCCTAAAAGTTTCAGGATTGGGTATTTTGTTGATTGGTTTCATCGGATTTCTTGTATACTTAATAGGGGTGTTTTTCAAAACATGAGCGAAGAAGAAAGATCATACATTTTTGCATTGAGAACAACTGCAAATAGGGAAGATCAAGTTTTGGATTTTGTATCTGCAAATGCAGAAAGAAAAGGGATTAATATTTACAGTCTCTTTAGACCACATGGTCTAAGAGGGTATATTTTTATTGAAGCCCCTTCTAGACAGGATGCTGAAGAGGCCATTTCCAGAGTTCCTTATGCCAGGGGCCTTTTATCAAAACATTTAGAATATGCTGAGGTCGAATCGATGCTAGAGCAGGCTAAGACCGAGGTCAATATAAGGAAGAATGATATTGTTGAGATAATTACTGGACCTTTCAAGAGAGAGAAAGCAAAGGTTGTGAGAATTGATCAGGTGAAGGAAGAAGTAATTGTAGAGTTATTAGAGGCTGCAGTTCCAATTCCAATTACTGTAAAACTAGATTCCGTAAGAGTTATAAGGAGAGAGGAAGGAGAAGAAGAAAATGAGTAAGGAAACTGTTGATGTAATTGTAGAAGGTGGAAAAGCTTCAGCTGGAGCGGCAATGGGAAAAGCATTTGGTCCGCTAGGTGTTAATTTGCAAGCTATCTTGGCAGAGATTAATGAAAAAACTAAAGATTTTGGGGGAATGAAAGTCCCTGTAAAAGTTATGGTCGAAACCGAAGATAAATCGTTTGAAGTTGAAGTGGGAAGCCCATCTGTTTCTGAACTTATAAAAACTGAAATTAATTTGAAAAAGGGCTCGGGAGACCAAGCAAATGTAAAAGCAGGCAACCTGGCCATTGAACAGATAATTAAAATATCAAATATGAAGATGGATTCTTTGTTAGCTAATAATTTAAAATCTGCCGTGAGAATGGTTTTGGGCAGTTGTCAGAGTCTAGGAATTTTAGTAGAGAGCATAGAGGCCAAGGAAGTTTCTAAGGAAGTGCTTGAAGGCAAATATGATAAAGAAATTGATGAGGGGAAAACAGAAGTTAGTCCTGAGAAACAAGAAAAACTGAGCTCTGATTTTAAATCCCTAGCATCTAAGCAGGCTGCTGTTGCAAAGGTAAAGGCAGAAGAAGAGAAAGCTAAGGAAGAAGAGAAAGCTAAGGAAGAGCCTGAAGAAAAGAAGGAAGAACCTAGTAAAGAAGTAAAGAAGTGATTTCCATAAGCTTTATAATTTTTTTGTATGTTTCTATAATATGGCTGTCAGAAGGTACGATTCGGATAGTAAATCTACAGGCAAGCACTCTCTCTATTTTGATGTAGATTCAGGAGTATATCTGATTCTAGGGAAAGTTTTAGGCATGCCCCTCCTGGAAGGTACCGGAATAGATCCTACGCTCCCAGATATAATCCTAAGTAACGGATACGGAGGAAGGTCCTTTGAAGAGGTAGAATGTGATGTAAACCAAGAGAGGTTTACGGGACTTGTGCTCGCCCTTAGGAGGATTGAGCGGGCAATGGGGAGGGTTTCGTATCGGCACAACCTGCCCTCGGAGAAGGGAGACTCTCAAGAGCACTGGGGATGGCGAAAGTTAGAGGATAAGAAGAAGGGTGTAATGTTTAACCTTGCAGATTGCTTGGGCGCAGTATAATTAATTCTTAATCAATAGTTTTATAAATAAAATATCAGCACATTTATTGTTGTTGGGGCTATGGTGTAGCTTGGATAGCATTGCAGGTTTGGGACCTGCCGACCCCGGTTCAAATCCGGGTAGTCCCAAGTTGTGTTAATAGAAACATTTTTAAAATCAAATTTAACACAGAAAGTTAATGTTTTTAGAAAATGGGCAAGAAAAAGCAAGGAAGCACAGGAAGATTTGGAGCACGGTACGGTGGCACCATAAAGCAGAAACTTTCTAAAATAGAGAAAAAACAGAAAGCAAAATATACTTGTCCAAAATGTTTGAAGGATAAAGTCAAAAGAGTTAGTGCTGGGATCTGGTATTGTAAAAATTGTGATACTAAATTTGCTGGCAGAGCGTATGCTTTTGAGGAATAAGATGGCAGAATATAAATGTTTTAAATGTGGGAAAATCGTAAAAGGCGAACATGTTAAGAAGAGAGTTAGATGCCCTTATTGTGGCTCTAAAATTTTATTTAAACCTAGAACAAGTAACATAAAGATAAAGGCGGACTAAAATGACACAAGAAGAAATTCAAAAAAAAGTTGCTCAACTTCAAATGGCAGAGCAAAGGCTACAAAATTTTCTTATGCAAAAGCAGAACTTTCAAGGTCAATTACTAGAAATTGAGAATGCTTTGACGGAAGCAAAAGATGCTGAAGAAGTGTATAGAATCTTTGGACAGATCATGATAAAGGCAGATAAAGATAAGCTTAACAAAGAGTTAGGGGATAAAAAAGATCTGCTGGATAAAAGAATCTCTGAAATTGATAAGCAAGAGGCCAAACTAAGGGAAGAAATTGAGCCTTTGCAGAAAGAGGTTATGGGATCTGTTAAAGATGGAGAATGAATTTTTGAGCGAAATACTTGAAGGATTAGCAGAATTAGACAGTGATGAGTATACTCCTAAGAATGTTAAATGTAAAATTAAAGAGATATGTTCTGTTTTGACAAAAGAAGGAGTAAATATTTCTATAAAAGTTGATAGGTCCTTGGCAGAGTTGGATGACCTTAATGAAGATGGAAATGTTCCAATTCATATAAAGACCCAATTATGGGATATAGTATGTAAATTAGAGAGTATTCCGCAATAGAAATCTTTATAAATTTTAGATAGTTACCCTTGATGTGAGGAGATATGAAGGAATTTTTTTCGAAATTTAAGGGCGAAGTTATGGACGAGAAGGACTTTCCAGATGAGTTTGAGGAAGACTATGTCCAGCTAGAAACCGATAGTAAAGATGCTAAAGCAAAGATAGTAGTTAGACCTTTTTCGCTAGAAGATTTCTCTGATATAAAGCCAATATTGGATACCCTAAGAGATGGATATACGATTGGATTGGTGAATATTGGTCCTTTGAGAGAAAGGGATCCTGTTGAACTGAAAAGAGCGATAAACAAGTTAAAAAAGACTTGTGACGCCATTGATGGAGATATTGCCGGATTTTCAGAGGACTGGATAGTTGTCACCCCTAGCTTTGCAGGAGTACATCGGTCTGCAGGTGTAAGTTCTGAAATGGACTCTGCAGAATAATTAATTTTATAAATTTTTGTTATGTTTTTATTGTATGGATGAATTAAAGAATCAGCCGTGCCCTGTGTGTGGCAAAAGCAAAGCAGTTCTAAGAGAAGAAGAGATGGATATCCCTTATTTTGGAAAGACTTTTGTTTTCTCAATAAATTGTGGAGAATGTGGGTTTTCAAAAGCAGATATCGAATCTGCTGAAGCGCGGGATCCTGTCAAATTAACTTTTGAGACTAGTTCTGAAGAAGATATGAAGGTTAGAGTTATAAAATCATCAAATGCTACTGTGAAGATCCCTACCTTAAGGATGAGTATGGAGTCTGGAGAAGGGAGTGAGGGCTTCATTTCAAACGTGGAAGGTTTACTCGGGAAATTTGAAAGAATCATTGAGGGGCAGCGAGATAATTCGGAGGATCCCTCTGTTAAGAAGTCCGCTAAAAATCTTTTGAAGAAAATCTGGAAGATAAAATTGGGAGATGTCCCAATGAAGATTGTTATTGAGGATCCTTCGGGAAACTCTGCTATAATTTCCGATAAGGCAGAAGTTAGCAAGATGAAGAAGAAGTAAGGCACATAGAAACCTTTTTTAATTTTTGTTTTTAACACTATTATATATGGAATCTAGAGAGATACAAGGGGTAAAGACGATTTTTGTTCCTGCGGAAGCAGAAGGAATAAACTTAGAGAAATCTCTAGGGAAAATAAAAATTAAAGAGAAGAAGATTGGTTTGATTTCTGCTATCCAGTTTGTAAAATATCTTGATGAAATAAAGGACTATTTAGAGAAGGAAGGCAAAACGGTTTTTATTGCGGGGCAAATGGTGGGGTGCAATACAGCAAAGGCAATAAAAATCAAGGAGAAAGTAGATGCTTTCTTGTTTGTGGGCAGTGGAGAGTTTCACCCTATAGAATTGATTGATGTTACTAAAATCAAGTATATTTATTTTTTGAACCCAGTAAGTCAGAAATTCTCTAAATTTAAAGAAGAGGAACTGAAAAAGATAGAAAATAGAAGAAAGGCAAAGTATGCAAAATATTTGGTGGCAGATAAAATTGGAATTTTGGTTTCGCTGAAACCGGGGCAGCAAGCATTGAAAGCTGCATTAAAGTTTGCTCAAGATTGTAATAAAGAGTCATATGTGTTTATTGGAGATGAAATTGACATTAATAGGTTGGAAGATTTTAATGATGTTAAGATGTGGGTGAACACAAGTTGTCCTAGGCTAGAGGAGAAGAACATAATCTCTCTAAAAGATATAAGGAAAAGCGAGCTGGTTGATTACCACACCTACTAATCAAAAGTTATAAAAATGAAGGCAGTTCTTAAGAGAATATGAAAGCTGATGACAAAGTGATGGACCTCGCTAAGAGAAGAGGTTTTGTTTGGGGGCCTAGCCCGAATATATACCACGGAGGATTAGCTGGGTTCTATGATTGGGGACCTTTGGGCAAATTACTCAAAAATAAAGTTGAGAATATTCTAAGAAAGGGTTTTATGGGTTTTCAATTCTGGGAAGTTGAGTGCCCTACAATAATGCCCAAATCTGTTTGGGAAGCCTCGGGCCATTTAGGTGGATTTACTGACCCCGTTTCTAAATGCCTAAAGTGTGACTCTTATTTTAGAATTGATGACCTTATTCAAGAAAAATATCCCGATGTTGATGCAGAAGGTATGAGTTTTGAGAAACTGGAAGAGTTCATTGCAAAGAAGAAAATGAAATGCCCTTCCTGTGGGGGAAACTTTGGCGCTGTAGAGGGTTTTAATCTAATGATGAAGACAACTCTAGGGTTAAATCAAGAGGCTTATTTGCGACCTGAGACTGCCACAACCACCTACTTGTTATATCCAGAATATTTTAGATTTTTTAGAACCAAACTTCCTTTTGGGGTTTTTCAGATTGGAAAAGCGTATAGGAATGAGATTAGTCCAAGACAGGGAGTATTTAGAACTAGGGAGTTTACCCAGGCAGAAGCCCAATTATTTGTTTTAAAAGATCAAGAAAAGAAGTATGGGAAGATAGAAGATTACAAGGATGAAATTCTACCCTTAATGAAACATAACTCTAAAACAATTAGGAAAGTAAAGCTTGGAGAAGTTGTTAGTAAGAAATATATGAAAAAAGAAGCTTATTCATTCATGGTTTATGTTGCTTACAAATTAGTTTTGGATATGGGTTTTGACCCAAAAAAAATTAGGATAAGACAACACACCCCCGAGAAACTTGCATTCTATGCAGATGACGCGTGGGATTTAGAGATAAAGACGGACAGGTATGGTTGGTTTGAACTGTGCGGGATCCATGATAGAACTGATTATGATTTAAAACAACATAGTAAATTTTCAAAAACTAAGATGGAGATTTCTGGAGAAACACCTCGAATCTTGGAGATTGCTTTTGGGTTGGAGAGATCTACATATTCTTTATTAGAAAACTCATTGGTGGATGATAAGAAACGAGATTGGTTGAACTTTAAGAAGGGAATGGCCCCCATTGATGTAGGGATATTCCCTTTGATGAAGAAAGAGAATATGGATAAGATGGCCAAGGAAGTGTTCGCTGAATTGGATATGGAGTTCGTTTGTGTTTATGATGAATCCGGAAGTATTGGCAGGAGATATAGGCGGATGGATGAAGTAGGCACTAGTTTTTGTATTACAGTCGATCATGAATCTTTGAAAAAGAAAGATGTGACCTTACGGGAAGTCTCATCAATGAAGCAAGTAAGGGTTAAGATTGTAGATTTGAGGAAAATTATCAGAGATTTATTGTATAATAACTTGGATTTTGATAAGGTAAAATGAATTTATTAATTTTAGCAGGGATTCTTGCATTGGCCCCAATATTGAACTTTGTCCTAGTTTATGAGTTCTCGAAGAAATATGGCACTTTAAAACATTTTCAAAATCATCTGGCTTGTTATTATTTGGATTGGCTTTTCATTCCATTCAACATCTTGTGGGTTTTTAGTGTAAATATTTTATTGGGAGACTTTTTATCTATTTTGGTGCTGAGTATGTTGGGGAGCTTGGCGATACATTATTTTTGGATAACAAAGAGTCTAAGGTCGGGTCAGGAAGGCCACATATTGGATTTGGAAAAGGAAACCTTCAGCCCCGCAGGGATCGTACATGCGTTGTTTACAGGCCTTGTGGTTAGTTTGTTCCTAAGTTACTTGATTTTTGCGTTTGAGAGTATTCTATCTTACTTGGCTGGATTGATTATGGTTGCATTCTTTGTTGGGGGATTTGTTTCCTCGAAGAGGATACATGGAAAGATTATTTTTTCTGATGCTATCTTTTTGGTGTTAGGGATTTTGGCTATTTTGATTCGGTTTTTGCTGTGGATTTGATTTCCAAAAACTATTTAAATAATATTTCTCGAGCAGATAATAATTAGGAGGATGAAATGGAAAAAATAATAGTATATTCAACACAAACATGTCCTTATTGTACTATGGTCAAGGATTTTTTAAAGGAGAAAGGAATAGAGTTTGAAAATGTTGACGTTGGAGAAGACCATACAAAGGCAGAAGAGATGGTAGAGAAATCTGGACAAATGGGCGTTCCAGTCATTGATATAGGCGGGGAAATTATAATTGGATTCAATAAACCAAAAATAGAGGAAACTTTAAAAGAAAAAGGATACCTAGAGGGATAAAATGAAACAATATGATGTTCTGATTATAGGAGGGGGGGCAGCGGGATTGACTGCCGCGATCTATACCTGTAGGAAGAAACTAAAGACCGGATTGATTACTGTAGATGTTGGAGGACAAACCCTCTTAACTAACCATATAGAGAACTATCCGGGTTATGATTTGATCCCGGGACCAGACCTTATGTCTAAATTTAGAACCCAGGTGGAGAAATTTGGGGCAGAGACTATTATGGGGGAAGTTAATAAAATAGAGAAAAAGGGAGATTTTGTTGTTAGCTTGAGTAATGGTGAAACCTACACGAGCAAGGCAGTGATACTAGCTTCGGGGAAAACAGCTAGAACGCTTGATATCCCTGGTGAAGATAAGTTTTTGGGCAGAGGTGTATCTACTTGTGCAACTTGTGATGCCCCATTTTTTAAAGATAAAACTGTTGCGGTAGTTGGTGGAGGGAACTCTGCTTTTGAAGCGGCAGAATTGTTAGATAAATTCTCTAAAAAAATTTATTTAATTCATCGACGGGATGTGTTTAAGGCGGATGAAGTTACTATTGAGAAAATCAAGAAAATGAAGAAGATTGATATTATGACAAATACCATTCCTTCTAAAGTGGTTGGGGATAAATTTGTTAGTGGACTCTCTGTAGAGGATGCAAAAACAAAAGAGAAGAAGGATCTGAAAGTAGATGGTATTTTTGTTGAAATTGGTTATGAATTAAAGACTGATTGGCTTAAGGGAGTTGTGAAACGGAATAAAATGAATGAGATTGTTATTGATGATAGATGTAGAACAAGTCAGGAAGGTCTTTTTGCTGCAGGGGATGTTTCTACCGTGCCATACAAACAAATTATTGTTTCTGCAGGGGAAGGGGCCAAGGCAGGATTAGAGGCGTATAAATATGTTAAAGGAGTAGAGGTCGCTACAGACTGGAAATAAAATGACAGAACACTTAACTACAGAAAGCTTCAAGGAAAAGATTTTTGATTTCTCTAAAGGGGGAGAGTGGAAATTTTTGGGAGAGAGACCGATGCTAATTGATTTCTATGCAGATTGGTGTATGCCATGTAAGATGCTTTCCCCAGTGATTGATGAACTTTCTAAAGAGTACGGGGGAAAGATAGATATTTACAAAATTGATACGCAGGCGGAGCAGGAGTTGGCAGCATCCTTCGGAGTTATGAGTATCCCTTCATTGTTATTTATCCCCTTAGAGGGAAGCCCAAAAATGGTTACTGGGGGCAGATCTAAAGAGGAATTAAAAACTCTATTCAAAGAGCTATTGGGAGTGGGGAACTAAAATGAATGTTGATTCGGGAAGAAAATCTAAGTCAGATAAGAAACAAAAGAGCCGACAGAGAGTTTATAAGAAAGGTGGAAAGGATAGGGCTCAAGAAAAAATTAAATCTAAATAAAATTAATAAGAAAAAAATAAATAAATTATCTTCTCTTTTTAGTAGCTTTTTTCTTTACTGGTTTTTTCTTAACTACTTTCTTCTTGGTTGTTTTTTTCTTCACTGCTTTCTTTTTTACCGGTTTTTTCTTAACAGCTTTTTTCTTCACTGCTTTCTTTTTGACAACCTTTTTCTTAACAGGTTTCTTTTTTACTACTTTTTTCTTCACTGCTTTCTTTTTGACAACCTTTTTCTTAACAGGTTTCTTTTTTACTACTTTTTTCTTCACTGCTTTCTTTTTGACCGGTTTTTTCTTAGCAACCTTTCGTTTTTTTACCATTAAAGTGCACCTCCGCATTTAATACGAGCATTTAATTAATTAGATTTTGACAAAATATGTTTATAAACTTTTTCTTTTTTGAAAAAACTTTTAAAGTTGAGGGGTGCTTAAGAGGATATGAAGTTTGAATATCTAAAACACACGGCGGATGCGAAGTTTGTAGCTTTTGGTAGAGATATCGACGAGGTTTTTGCTAATTCGG
>CAYZTT010000017.1:7504-9679 GCA_964481835.1 Candidatus Woesearchaeota archaeon | reverse complement strand
AAAAAGCATTCATGGCGTTGTTTAGTATCTTTTTGATACTCTCGAGTAGCTTTAGCGGCTATGCTTTCTTAGATACAACTGCTGATAATGATCCTAGAAATTTAGGAGAAGTGGTGTTAGTTAATGTAGATAGGTATGAACCTACAACTATTAGTTCGGATTATATTAGAAATCAAAACTTTCCGGTTTATGTTTATTTGAGTGGGCATACGTTAGAGGGTGCCTTGTTTGGAGATCAAGATCCAACCGGGCTAGATACCGCGTTTGGGGATTTAAAGATTAAGGATTTTAGAATTGTTAAGAGTGATGTTACGCGATATGTCTCGGGAGTACAAGAGGTTCCTCCAAAAGGAGGATATTATGTTGATTCTGATGGGGATTTAAATTTAGGTTATTTGAAATTGTATGTGAAGAAAATACCTATTGAGGAAAATATACCAAATGTGATTGATATAAATCTGACTGCTAGAATTCAATTTGATGTAGATTCTGGATTTGGGGTTTTTGGAAGGCAGGATTTATTCTTTGATGGAACTGAAAATAGGGAAAGTATTTATGAAGGCAGGGCAGAATTAGAGATGGTATCTGTCCGAGGGAGTAAGGCCAATTTTCAGTTATATGATGAATCTGGAAGAAAGATGGGTGGAGCTTTTGATTTGACTGTTGGAGGGGCCGCCAAACGGGTGACGATAAATCGAGGGCCTTCTTATTTAGATAATAAAATTAGAATTAAATTAAACTCCTTGGGTGGTGCGGAGGATTATGTTATTTTTGATGTTGGGGGAAGTTATGGAATTGTTAAATTGATTGAGGGAATGAACCTTTATCCTGGGAGCGATTGGGAAGTTTCTACCATTAGTAATCCATATGTAATTCTGTATAATGATATTACAAAAGAGGAGAGAGTTTTTAATTATACCTCTGGGGGAGAGTTTAGGAGTTTTAATTGCAATAATATTGGGACTGTTGAAAGAACCGAAGTTCTAAGCTTGCTTGGTGGGAATAGAAGTGAATTCGCTAAAAAAACAGAATTGGAAGAAAATAAGGACCGAATTTATTGTACTGCTATAAATGAATATCTAAAGGGTCTTGAGTATGCGGTGGGGGATAAAAGAGACGAATTAAATTTTAGAGTGGGCTTATTGTACAGGGAAGTAAAGGATCCGATTAGAGCATTAGAATATTATCGAGAGGTTAGCACCGGCTATGAATTTGAAGGAAAGAAGATTGCCGAGGAAACTCAAGAAACCGAGAAGGATATTGAAGAGGAAAGAATTAACTATAAGATGATTGGGGGAAGAAGAGTATGGATACAAGAGATTGGTTCCCCTGATGATGATAGTTTTGCAAAAATCAAAGTAGATGGTGCCTCAGGAACTTATAATGTTAAAGAAAGCGATAAAAGGGTGCTGCTTACAGGTACGGATGGGAGACCATTTGAATGGAGAATCACAGATATTGCTCCAGGGAAAGTTCAAATCCATAAATTTGTAGGAGGGAAAGAAGAGGAAAGCAAAACTCTTGAGGTTGGACAAACTTATACTCTCTCGAGTGGAACATTAAGCTCTTTGATTGAGGTTGAATATGTCAACTCTCCATTGTCTGCAGTGGTTAGCGTTCTTCCAGGAGATGGAAGAAATTATGGGGTTAGTGATTTTTCATTGCACTTGCCTGTCGAGAAGAGTTTGATTCAATGGACTCCGGAACAAATTGACGATATGATTAATAAGACCCATGCTACTGTTGGGAAGATTGACGGGGCATTGGATAAGTTGGGTAAATTTATCCGAGGATTAAAGATTGCCTGTTTCTCTGTATTTAGTTATTTGACTGTTAAGAATGCATTCTTTGTTAATAATCGGGCTAGAGGAAAAGTAATAGAAGAATATACTCAACGTTGCGAACCTTGGATTGGGACAAGATATGGTTCTACCTCGGAATGTCTGGCTAATGAGAGTAGATACATCGATCCAATGGTTGACGAGATGTCTGAAGCGATGGATAAGGCGGATGAACTTATGAATAGGTTATCTCAGGGACAGGGTCAGAATGAGCTGGCAAATATTCTGGGGAAAGACAGGTCGTTTGTAGATGCGATGCAATCTGATGAGATAAGAAGGTATTCTGGATTCAGTTCTGCTGAAATGCAAGAATTACTTTCAGACTATTATTATG
>CAYZTT010000017.1:0-7404 GCA_964481835.1 Candidatus Woesearchaeota archaeon | reverse complement strand
TATTCTGGATTCAGTTCTGCTGAAATGCAAGAATTACTTTCAGACTATTATTATGATCCAGATAGATTTAATCTTAATTTGGTGGAATATAATGGAATATTCTCCAATATTGAGAAGGCCATGAGTGATCTAAGTGGAGTTAGTGATACACAACAGAGAGACGCGATTTTATCTTGTATATTTTCTGTAGAGTGTGGTGAAGAAGGGGGATTGAGCGGCGGCAGCCAGATAGCAATGAGTTATTTGAGCCAAACATATAATGTAAATACTGCAGTAAAGGTCAGCCAGGTAATCCCACAAGAGAATGATAAGTATAAGGTTTATATTCCTTCTGAGGGAGGATTTGTAGAAGTTGAACCTGTATTTTATCCAGGGAGTACTACCCAGATTGTTTTGGGAGAGAATGCAGTCTATCAGCGGAATAATAAATTATATTATGGAAGCGAGGGACATGTGGGGACATATAGTGGGGTTTATAGGAATCCAGATGATGAGATATTAAATAATTACGATACACAAGATAGGCTATGGATATTTGCATTTAGTGAAGATGGATTATTTGAGAATTCTGGAATGGCAAATTATGTCACAGTTAATTATGACCCAAATAGTAATCAGAGAACATATACAATTCTGAATGTTGGAAGCGATGGCATGATTGATAGGGGATTTGATGGAGATGATAGAAGGTTGCTTGTCTTAAATCCCGAATTGATTGGAGTTAGATCTGGGAACAATGAGGATGCAAGCTATGATTTTGGGAGAATTTATCAGGAGATTGATCGAGAATACACAAAAAGGAGCAAGCAAAGTTATGTTGGTGAAGGATATCGCGCAGGAGATTATATTCAGAGTAAGATAATTAGCAATACAATCTATAGGCCCCAATCCGAGTGTATATCATATATGCGCCAAGGAGATTGTGATTTGTTATTTGGTGTTTGTGATCCAGTAATGTGTCCTGCTTCAAGATTTAATCTTGGGAGCAGATGGCCAGTGGATAATGTGGTTCAAACTGGAATTATTGGGAGTATTGTTTTGGGGCTACCTAATTTTGGTCCTAAGGAGCCTTTGCCAATTTGTTTAACAGGAATCCATGCAGGATTAGATAATATTAAGACAAAGTTTGAAGGTTTTGAGGATTGTTTGCAGAAAGCCAAGGCCACAGGAGAGAGTGTAGGAATATGTAATACTATTCGAAGTGTTTACATGTGTGAGATTTTATGGAGAGAGAGTTTGGCCATCTTTGGGAGCCTAGGAAATATTGCAGACTTAATTACGGAGAGAATATTTGGGAGGAGTAGTGGCGGGGGAGAATACTTAGATTGGAAAGAGAGTTGGAATCATGTTAAGGATAGTGTAAGTTTCTTTACAAGTACATATGCAAGCAGTGCATTTGCTTCTTATCAAGCAAGAAGTCTTGGAGAGTTTGGAAGCGAGGTTTGTAAGGCTGCAATTTATGGAAAGGCTCCTGGCGCTGGAGACTTTATCGGGGAGCTTTTGGAACCAAGTAGTCCATACCAGTTTACGGGATGGTTTGATGAATCTCCTTATTCTGCTGTTGAGAATGGGAAATCAGTCTATAGAGTTTATTATCACATTTATGCTGGAAGGGACGAGGATGCACATTATTATGTATATTTGAAAGGCCCGGGGAGGAGGGATCTTGTTGTAACCAATGTTGAAAGGGGTACATCTGGAGGCAATGGATACATTAAACGAGGAGAGTATGTAGATAAGAGTGGGACAATTACTGCAGACACAGGATATACCCAGATGTGCATTAATGTAAATAATAAGGTTAGCTGTGGATTTGGAAAAGTAAGCAGTGCATTTTCTACTAATTATTTGAATGACCTTATGGTTGAAGATGAAATGAATAGAGTTATTGATAGCCAAGAAGAGTGTATGCCGGATAGCCCAACGTTGGGTCCAGGATTGGGAAGCTTGACGTTGCCTAACGATTATGGTCTAGTTGAAACTGGCATTACCAGGGTTTGTTCTAGTTATGATCCGGATGGAGAGGGATTGCGGTGGAGCCGGGTTGGACATTGTGGTAGCGAGGATGTTGGGTGTTATGTGGACTCCAATACAGTTCAGATTAATGATCTGCAGAGAAATGGAACTGTGTTTGCTCAGTTGAATCAGGCTAATTTGAATGAATCTGTCAGGGCGGCTTATGCGGCCAATGAAGCCCAAGTTCTTGGCGACATGGAAAATTATGGTAGAATGGTTTTAGAAAATATCCAGAAGAAAGATATTGATAGATTGATTATTAATACTGCGTACTATAGGCAAATTGCAGATAATACTGCAGACAATGCAGTTATTTTGATTGAAGCCCATAATATGCTTGGCCAGATATTTACTGCGTTTGGTAGATCTATTGAAGCAGTTACCGAGGAAGAGAAGGCACAAGAAGTGAAAAAAAATTATATTGGATATTTCAGGGATGTTGACACCGAGATCTGTAGGGATGAGGTAACGATTAACTTTGTTATAGATAAAGGTGTCGATGATATTATTTATGATTGGGATAGATCCAAATGGACTAAACGGGAAAGGAAATGGCTGGATAGGGTGATGGATGGGGAAAGGGTCATTGATCAGGCTCCAAATGTTTATCTTACACCCGGGAAAATTTCTTCAGACTATCATGATGGATTGATAAAATTGTTCAAAGAGATTGAATTAGAGGGATATTATAGGAAGGATGAAGGGGGTATCCGGCCGAGATTCGAAGGGATTAGAATCACAGTTGGAGAAAGGGAGAAATTTATCCCTGTAGACGAATTTTTAAGGATGGATTATGCGGCATTTAGTTCAGGGATGATGGAGGAGTGCGGGTTTGTAACTGGGAAATCATTAGATCTTGCTTCTTTAATGAAATTTGCTTCTTTGAATATAATTAATAATGGCGCTACAGATAAATTATGCTCTCCAGAAGATATGGAGCGGTATGCAATTTGGATTGAAGAATATTCTCAGAAGTATGGTGCAGATCCAGTTTTGATTCTGGCTCAAATGATGCAAGAGAGCAGTTGTAAGCAAACTGGTCCTCCTTCGACTGCAGGGGCGCAGGGATTGATGCAAATCACGGAAGGAACTTTTAATGATGTATGCAAGGGCAAGGATGGAATTGAAAATTTTGATGAGATAAAAAACGATGCGGAGAAAAATATTGCTTGTGGAATCAAGATATTGAAATATAAATACTCTAAATATTATTCTGGATTAAGTTATGATTATCTTCTTGGCGATAGTTGTAAGGGTTGTTGTAAAGATCCGGACCTGGCTACAAAATATGCTTCTTATAGAGCTTGGGATGCCGCGTTGAGAGGATATGTTGGATGGGGATGTGGCGAGGATATTGGGCATCAAGATTATGTTGAGCAGATTAATACTGTCTATAATGTTTTGTTAGATAATGCAGGCACAATTGGAATTGATCCTTGCTATGTTTTTGATAAAAGAGATGAATGTTTGGCTTATGATGGGGGATTTGTTTGTATGTGGGATCAAGATAAATGTATTCCATTTGAAGAGCCTAATGATGATCCTATTGAGTATGAATGTACTGACTTATCCTTCAGCCAAGAAGAGTGTGTAAATCATGGAGGGTGTGTTTGGGTCAATGCGGATTGTTATGATGTAGGAAATGCTCCTGTAATTAGTTCTTGTACAGATCTTCTTGTGCAAGCGGAATGTAGCGGGGCTTCTTCGAAATATGGGTTTGGATGTGTATGGCAGGCCGGCGCATGTGTATCTACTTCTTCAGATTGTGAATATATCACAGACCTTTTAGAGTGTAGTAATAGGGATGATTGTTTTGTCCATGATGGATTCTTTTCAGATAAGTGCTATAGTTGTATGGACCTTGGGGGCTGTGAGGATATTAAGGATAGTAGAAAATGTGGCGATAATCCTGGTGGGGCCAGTTGTACTGCTTTAGGATCCTTTGATTGTCGTTGGGATAATATTTTAGGTATTTGTATTTCTGTTTAAAATTATTATGCAGGGAGCAGGACTCGAACCTGCGTAGGCACTAAGCCACATGGTCCTAAGCCATGCCCGTTTGACCACTCCGGCATCCCTGCCTGATAAAAATCTAGTAGAAGTTTATTTAAAAAGTTATTTCTTTTGGTTTTGCCAAGTATATTTTCTTAGTTTTGCAGTTTCTCCATAACCGCAACTAGCACATTTATGCTTTATTTTATGATATGAGAGTTTGCCACATCTACGGCATCTCATAGTAGTTCTCTTTCCTGATTTCTTCCCCATGGAGGGGGTTCCTTTAGTCATTTTGTGGCGATATTAATATGATTGTATCTCCTCTTAGGAATAGGTTTCCAAGCTTTCTTGTTACCTCTCCGTTAACCCTTTCTTCAGCCTCTTCTAATACAGTGTTAATGTGTATGTCGAATGCTTTTAGTTTTCCGATTAATTGTTTTCCGTTTTTTAGTTCAACTATTACTCTTGAACCTCTTGCTCTGTTTAATGCATCTAGTGGTCTATCTGTTTCCATTGTGTATCCCCCTTAAGGTTATGTAAAGTATTGGCTCCATGCTATTTAAAAAGTTATCGGAATTAAATTAAGCTGTTTTAGAGTTGCTGTGTCGTTAATTTGAGAGAAGGGAAAGTTTTATAAATAGTTGTACTTCCCTCCTAGTAGTAATAAAAATGAAATTACCAAAAGATTTGAAAAGAACTGGAATAAGGACTGCAATTGCTGTTGCAATACCTACTGTAACCTATCTTGGGTTGGAAGGAATTCAAGAAGCACTTCCTACCACAGAAACCCATTGGCTTGCAGTACGAGATGCTGTTGAAATAGGGAAAGATATTGCAGCTCCGGTTTTAGCGAATAAATTTATTGGCAATGTTGCTAAAGGGGATAAGAACGATTCTGATGGAAAACCGATTGATCATTTTGGTTCTGATGCTTTAGACTCTTTAGTTAAGGGTCTTTGTATGGGGGTTGGAGCGGTTTTAGTTACCGGGGATGTTGCACATTCTGAAACCATTAGGCATGTAAGTACTGGTGTTTCGAACTTTTTAGATAAAGCCCATGGTAAGATTGATCAATATATCTTCTGGGGAGCAGCAGCATATGGGTCTATAAAAGAATATTTTCCTTCTTTGAAGAGAAGTTAAAAGCAAAAACTATTTAAAGAGTTATTTTACCCAATTCTTATTATGAAATCGCAAGAAAGACCAAGAAGGAAAGTTTCTGGATCTAGATATGTTAATTTTAGAAAGAAGAAATTTGCTTTGATGGGGAGAGACCCTACGTTATCTAAGGTTGGAGAGAGAAAAGTAAAAAATTTAAGAGGACGTGGTGGCGGAAAGAAAGAAATCCTTTATTCTGATAAATTACTTAATGTTTTTAATCCGAAATCTAAGAAATATGAGAAAACTGAGATTAAGAA
This sequence comes from Candidatus Woesearchaeota archaeon, assembly GCA_964481835.1. Lineage (GTDB taxonomy): Archaea > Nanobdellota > Nanobdellia > SCGC-AAA011-G17 > PNOQ01 > JABIBT01. The sequence goes on along the minus strand of CAYZTT010000017.1, from coordinate 1,975 downwards.
TGTAGTTGAGAATCCTGCTAATAGACATTATGTTAGAAGAAATATTTTAACTAAAGGGACTGTTGTTGAAACTTCTTTAGGGAAGGCAAAAATAACTTCTAGGCCTGGGCAGGAAGCTGTGTTGAACGGAATCTTGATCTAATTTTAAATTCCCCTTTTTCGGTGAGCCTTAGTTGTTTTTTAGGGATATCTGAGGCCTCTAAATTTAAAAAATATACTTTTACAGGTTTAACAAATTGAAGTTGGGCCAATTCGGGGTCTATGGTTATAGTCTCCCTTTCACCCCAGTTTATGGGCAGCTCTTGCACATCCGTAGGCAAGGCCATCCACCCATGATTAAAAGTTATTCCAAAATTCTCTAATAAATTTATGGTATCTAAATCGTAGGAGATTATGGAGATTTGTCTTGGATTATGAATCAGATCTGGAGAAGAATCTACACTATATGAGAGGGCAGTGGATACTAATTGTGCATCTGATTCTGAAACCTCTTCTGCTATTGGATTTCTAACTTTTTGTGTTCTTGAATTTCTTGGTCTATGTAATCCATTTTCAATAAGGAATCTTCTTATCTCGCCTTCTGAGTCGGGGAGATTCCCTTTCTTTCTTAAGGCGCCTCGAATTGATTTGTGGGCGTCAATAAGGGCCCTGAAATCTGCCTCTTTTCTTCCTGATTTTCTTGAGCTCCTCTCTTTTATGTATTTGAATACATCCTCGAGATGCCTTACAAATCTCCCATATTCTCCCCAACACAATTTGGGGGCCCAAATATTTGGATTTGCTGCAATAATTCTCTGGAGATTCCTTGCATATTTTAATTCTCCCTTTAAGAGTGGGGCCCTTAATTCTCCGAAAGTTTGTGCTTTTCCAATTGCTTCTCCAAGTCCATCGTGTGGATGAGGGTAAACGATCTCTCTTCCGGAGTCATCCCTATATCTCCATCGGGTATTATCTCTTCTTGCATAATCTTGTACACAATTGTCTAGAATTACTTGGTCTGAAATTTCTGCTAGATCTTCTAATAGTATTGTTGAGGACACTTCAGATTCCTCCAATGAAAACAACGTCTAAGCCGTATCCTCCGTTGGATTTCTTTGGATCTAGGTAGAATAATCTTGCATCTGTAGACTCCATTAATGCATCAACATCTTCTGGGAGGGAAATATGTTCTGCCCACGCCATGTTTTGACCAGTCCAAAGTCGGGCTGCATTTGCAAATACTTTCAATACGGTCCTATCCCTTGTAACTATGTTTGCTGGCTCTGCGGATGTAAAAGCGGTCTCGATCAAAGATAAACTGGAATCCGATATCCGGGGGATATTTCTGGGGTCATAAGAGTTTTGATCTCCACCCGGCTCTCCTGTAAGTTCTGGTTGCTTTAGGAACTCCCTGAATCCTTCCACTAGTTCCAGATTATATTGCCTTTTTTGTAAGAATTTTAGTGATTTTTGATGAACCTTTAGTAAGCTTTCCAATTCCCCTCTTGCACTTGGATCCTTGATTTTGCGGGCTCTAGATCTTAGATCTGCTATTGTCATATCCCTATATCGTTCTACCATTTCTTGACTAGAACATACTTTTGCGACATCTCTATCTAACCTTTCTGGATGGGCGAATAGCGCCCTTTGTACTTCTAAAGTATAGGCCATTTCTAGTTTAAATCTCTCGGCCTCTGTTTCTGCTTTGTAGGGGCTATTCCCTCCAACGTAGAGTAAACCACTATTTGTGGCTAAATCGGATTCTTGGGGGATAAGTGCGCATAAATCTATAATGGCAATTTCTCCCTCTCTAGAAAGCAATTCCTTAAGGGTTTTTATCCCATTAAATTCTGCTTCTTCTTCGCTTCTGCCTTGAGTTTTTCTACTAGCTTCCATCTTTCGTAGGTTTGAGATTTATACACTATTTATAAAGCTTACGAAAATAGTGCATTGTTAAGTTAGCGGGAGCTATTTGAATCAAAAAAATTATTTCTTC
>CAYZTT010000016.1:0-11122 GCA_964481835.1 Candidatus Woesearchaeota archaeon | reverse complement strand
GCATAAAATAATCCATATTGTTCTACCGTTAATTTTCTAGTTAAAACAAACCTAATTACATAGCTTAAAGCTGCAGCTAATAGGCTGAATACAAAAGCAAAGCTTAGATCCCTAAAGAGATTCTTAACCATAAAAAAATAAACTAAAACTGTTTATATAAAATTATCTAAAAGAAAATCGGAGTTATGTACACCTCAATAAATGCCGCAGCAATTAAGATTCCCACTGCTATAAGACTCAAATCCAAAGCATCTCTCAATATAGTTGTAAATTTCCCGCTTTCTAGATCTCTATTCACCATTGCAACCGAGATTATTCCTCCTGCCAGCCCCCCAATAAAATAGGCTGCAATCTCCGGAATGCCATGCAACACATATCTTAGTAACCCCAAAGAAAAAAATTGGAAGTAATGAAACACATTTACTGCCCCTGCCACCAATGCGGCCTCTGCAAGTTTTTCCTTTACTAGGGTTCCAATTGCGGCTCCAATCACCGAAGCATTCCAAGTCAAAATAAAAATTGCCCCCGCACCATAGAAGAATGAAAAGAATAGACAAAATAAGAGGACTTTAAAATTATTAAAAAATATCTGCAGGAATATATTCACCGAACTTATCGCCGCCCCCGAGATTTGGTTGTTAATGACTTGTATTGTCTCTAATTGGCTAGAGAATAAACTTTGGACCATGCTGGATGGCAGGATTACAAACCATAATGAAAATGCCAAGACATAACCCATAAAAAGTGCCAGCAAGAATTTTATTACCTGTGCATGTTGTTTTAGGATAGATTTTTCCTTCTTAAGGTCGATGTCTACCTTTTCTTCCCGCTGCATAGTTTTATACATAAACGGAATTGAAGCGATGACAGTCAAAAAAACCATTATCAAACTGGCATGGCTCCTAAATATCCAAGTAGCTAAGAAAAGTGCAATGCTCGCATACAAAAATCCTACAAGAAACATCCTAGCCGGATGCTCTGCAGCCTTACTAGGTTTTATTATGGACTCCAAAGCCATACTAAATTAATTCAAAATTCAATTTATATAACTTTCTATGAAATGAGATAGTCTAGTAGACCTCCCCTACCAAATTTACAAAAAACTCTAAGAAAGGCTTTTAAATAAAAAAAATAGAAATAGATTATGAATAGTTTCAGTAAAATTCTAAAGGATATAAAATCTCTAAAAATTCAAGGGGCACACAACATAGCCCTCGCAGGATTAAAAGCACTAAGCTACAACAATTCCCAAAAATCAATAAAAAGTCTAATCTCTGTCAGACCTACCGAACCAGCACTAATAAATGCCATAAAATTCTCAAAAATAACAGACCTAGAAACTTCAAAAAACTATTTAATCGACTCAAAAAAGGGAGTTATAAGAGAGGGAGCAGCTCTAATAAAAAATGGACAAACAATATTCACCCATTGCCATTCTTCTTCAGTCATTGACACATTAAAAGAAGCAAAGAAACAAGGAAAAAGGTTCAAAGTTTTGAACACCGAGACAAGACCAAAATACCAAGGAAGAATAACCTCCTTGGAGCTAGCAAGGAATAAAATAAAAAATGAACACTATGTTGACTCTGGAGCGGATGAAGCACTAGCAAAATCAGATATAATCCTAATCGGGGCAGATATGATAACCCCAAAAGGAGAAGTAGCCAATAAAATAGGTTCAGAAATGATCGCAAAATTAGCCAAACTTCACAAAATTCCAGTATATGTAATTACAAGTGCTTGGAAGTACTCTCCCAAAAAATTAAAAATAGAACAAAGAAATCCAAAAAATGTATGGAATAAAAAAAATAAATTTATAGAGATAAAAAATCCTGCATTTGAATTGATAAGCCCAAACTATATAACAAAAATAGTTTCTGGATTGGGTACACATTCTCCAAAAAAGTTTGTAAAGAAAGTAAAAAAAACATATTTCTGGATAAAATGATAGTTTGTTTCGATTTAGACGGGACCCTGGTAGATACAGAAAAATGGATTGTGGATGCGATCCTCATAACCTTAAAGAAACACAAATTAAAAATAACAAAAAAAACTATATATTCGCACTGGGGAGAAGTTCTGCATAGCTCTTTAAAGAAAGTATTCCCAAAATTAAAAAAGTCAGAGATAAAAGAAATAATTGAGGATTTTGAAAAAGAAAGAAAAAGAACTAGGGATAAAATAAAGCCATTCAAAAATACAAAGAGGATCTTGCGTCAATTGTCCAAAAAATATACCCTGTGCCTCCTAAGTAACAACCCACACAATGTAATAGATAATATACTAAATATTTCAAAGATAGATAAGAATTTATTTTCTGCAATAATCGGAAACGATGAAGTTAGACGCCCTAAACCATTTCCAGATGAAATTTACAAAGCCGAAAAGAAGTTTGGGAAAAAAGTAAAATTTATGATAGGAGATTCAAGACAAGACATAATCACCTCAAAAAGGGCAAAAGTAAAGTCAATAATAATCCTAACTACTCCAAAAAACTATTGGAAAAACTTAAAAGACGCAGATTACAGAGTCAAAGATATAGCCGAAATCCCCAGTTTACTAAAAGAGGCAAATAAATGAGTCAATATCTAGATTTCGTAGATTTAAAATATAGTCCAAAAAGGTCAGATATAGTTTGTTTATTCCGAATGGAATCTGCAAAGGGCATCTCTAAGAAAGAGGCCGCAGGGAGAATTGCGGCGGAGTCCAGCAATGGAACCTGGACAACACTTTCTACATTAAAGCCACATATAAGGAAAATAAGGGGGAGAGCATTTAATTTCAGTAAAGATTATGTAAAGGTTGCATATCCCCTAGAATTATTTGAATTGGGTAGCATACCCCAGCTAATAAGTGCGGTGGGAGGAAATATTTTTGGAATGAAAGCCGTAAACAACCTTAGGTTAGAAGATATTTCTTTCCCAAAAAAATACATAAAATCATTCAAAGGGCCACAGTTTGGGATGGCAGGTGTAAGAAAATTCATGAAAATAAAAGAAAGGCCCCTTACAGCAACAGTACCAAAACCAAAAGTTGGCATGACCACAAAAGAACACACTCAAGTTGGTTATGATTCTTGGATAGGAGGTATAGATTTTCTAAAAGATGATGAAAACCTAACTAATCAAAATTTCAATAAGTTTGAGAAAAGAGCAAGAGCCTGTGCAAAAGCAAGGGACAAAGCAGAAAGGGAAACTGGGGAGAAAAAAGATTATTTCATCAATGTATCTGCAGAAACAAAGGAAATGCTAAAAAGAACTAATCTGGCTAATTCTTATGGATTCAAATATGTAATGTGCGATATCCTTACAGTGGGTTGGGCTGGCCTACAGACATTAAGAAACGAAACTCAGAAATTAAAAATGGCAATACACGCCCATAGAGCATCGCATGCCACCTTTGATAGAAATCCAAAGCATGGCATCTCAATGTTAGCCATTGCAAAAATATCCCGGCTAGTAGGGGTAGATAATCTCCATATCGGGACTGCAATAGGGAAGCTAGTGGGGACAAAAGATGAAGTCCTGCAGATAGAAGAAGAACTCACAGAACAGGTAGAAAAGCCGCTAAAATCCGAAAACAACATCTTGAACCAATCCTGGTACGGGCTAAAGGACACTATTCCTGTTTCATCAGGGGGGCTTCACCCAGGATTAATACCCCAAATAACAAAAATGTTAGGAAACGACATTGTTTTACAACTCGGGGGAGGAATTCACGGCCACCCAGCCGGTACCCTGGATGGATCCAAAGCAACACGGCAGGCAATAGATGCAGCACTAAAAAAAATACCATTAAAACAATATTCAAAAGATAAAAAGGAATTAAAGGCTGCATTAAATAAATGGTCCTTCTCAAAACCAATTTAAACTATACAAAAGTTTTATAAATTTGCAAACTAGCCTCTAGTTATGGCACTTCTAAGATTTAGAGACTATGGGAAATTTATATTCTTGATAGTATTCCTATTTTTCTTATACGGGTCTTACAAAATCATTGCACCATTCTTAGCAGACATACTTGCAGCGATAGTTTTGGCCTTAGTTTGTTACCCACTTTACAAAGGTTTATTCAAAAAACTGAAAAGGAAAAATCTATCTGCCACCCTGGTAGTTATAATAGTTCTTCTACTTATCACTATTCCTGGAATGTTTTTTGCAAATGCATTATTGTATGAAGCAATAAACATCTACAACTCTGTAGGATCCCTAGATCTCCCTGCACACTCAGAAAGATTAAAAGAAATAACTGGTTTAAATGTAGAATTTGATAGATATCTGACAGAGACAATCCGAGAATTCTCTAATGTTTTCATTAACTCAAGTTCTCAAATAATCCGGTTCCTTGCTACAGGATTCATCCATATCTTCACAACGTTCTTCCTAATGTTTTTCTTCTTAAGAGATGGGAAAACTCTCTCAGAGGTAATAAAAAAAGGACTGCCTCTCTCTACTTATCAAAAGAATAGGCTATTCAAGGGAACTTCCGACCTAATCAATGGCATTTTCCTCGGATTTTTGGCGATAGGAATCGCCGAATTTCTTGCCGCCCTATTAGGGTTCTATTTATTCGGAATCCCCAATCCCCTGCTATGGGCCTTAATCGTTGCCATATTTGCCTATATCCCCGTCCTAGGTCCTGCAGCAATATGGATACCTGCAGCAATATTCCTTTTCATAAATGGAGATACGCAGGGGGCAATATTTCTCGCAATTTACTTTTGGGTTATACTCAGCTTCTACATGGACAATATACTCCGGGCACAATTAATCCAAAAAACAGCAAAGGTCCATCCCGCAATATCTATTTTGGGAATATTTGGAGGGTTAGCATTATTTGGAATCGTGGGGCTTATTGTTGGCCCACTAATACTCTCCTTATTTGTTCTTATCTACAAACTTTATCTAGAAGAAAATGTTAACGCTTAAATCAAAAAATGTGAAGTTCTCAACCGGAGGACCCTTAATTGCAATTCTGAACCACGTTGATGCAAAAAAACTGGATGCCCAGGCATTAGACCGAATAAAAATAAAGCATGGCAGAAGAGAAATTGTAGCGGCTGTAGACATTTCAGAATCAAAAGGTATACAGCCAGGACAAATCGGTTTATTCAAAGAATTAGTAGGAGAATTGGAGATAAAAAAACAAACAAAGTTAAAAATTCTACCAACAACCATCCCCAAGTCGGTAGATTATATAAAGAAAAAGTTAGACAAAAAAGAACTAACAAAAAAAGAAATTGATACAATTATAAAAGATCTAGTAGAAAATGAGCTAACCGAAATCGAGCTGACTTATTTTGTCTCTGCATGTTACTTAAACGGGTTAAACGATAAAGAAACAAAATACTTAACCGAAGCAGTGGTAAGACATGGAGAAAAATTAGATATCCATAGAAAGATAATGGCAGATAAACACTGTATAGGCGGTATTCCAAATAACCGAACAACCATACTCATTGTTCCAATAATTTCTGCGGCAGGTTTAACTATGATAAAGACAAGTTCTAGGTCCATAACCTCTCCTGCAGGAACTGCAGATACAATGGAATCCCTGGCAGAGATAGAATTTGATTCAGATAAGATAAATAAAATAATTAAAAAGACCAGTGGTTGCATCGTTTGGGGTGGGGCAGTAGACCTTGCAGCAGCAGACGAAAAGCTAATCAAAGTCCGCCATCCATTGAGGTTGGATCCAAAAGGTATGATGTTAGCGTCTATATTAGCAAAGAAAGTAGCAGTTAACTCAACACACTTATTGGTAGATATCCCCCTTGGAAAAACCGCAAAGATCACAAACAAAAAACAAGCCAAGGGGTTAAAGAAACATTTCGAAACTCTTGGGAGAAAGCTCCATATAAAAACCAAAGTCATTATAACTGATGGATCTCAGCCAATCGGCAATGGAATTGGTCCAAATCTAGAGGCAAGGGATATATTATATATTTTAAGGAAAAATCCAAAGGCACCAAAAGATTTGGAGAAAAAGGCAGTCCATATGGCAAATATCCTATTCAAATTAACAAAAACAAAAGCATCAGCAAGAGAAATTCTAAATTCCGGAAAGGCATATACTCAATTTATGAAAATAATCGAATCTCAAGAGGGAAACGGAAAAATTAAACCTTCCGACTTAAAATTAGGGAAATTCCAACATAAAGTTAAATCTACAATGCCGGGAAGAGTATCAGAAATAGATAACAAATTAATCTCAAAAATTGCAAGGCTGGCCGGGGCACCAGATGATAAAGAAGCAGGAATTTATTTAAACGTAAAATTAAAAGATAAAGTAAAAAGAGGCCAGACACTCATGACAATTTATTCTAATTCTAGAGATAAATTAAACAATACAAAAGAATTTCTAAAGGACTCTATCAAAATAAAATAAAAAAATAATTTATTTTTTATTTTTGAAATAATAAACTACAAATACTAGCAATGCAGCTACTATAATAATCCCTGCCAAAAAGTATCCCGAATATCCCGCAGAGCTATCATCTGAAGATTCCTCGCTAGTATCTGGAGATAAATCTGGCTCATTAGATCCTCCTTGGGGTTCAGCAATCTCCTCAATCGCCCCTATGGCAAAATTACTAAACCCTGGGGTTTCAGCCTCATAAATCCCTCTAGTCCCCCGAGATCCAATTTTATTAGCAGGCAAATCCACCCAGCTTGAAGTATATCTCTTCAAAACAATATCCTCAGAAGAAACCCCCCTATCCGTCAACCAGGAATCTTCAACCTCAAATGTTATCTTGACATTTCCAGAAATATCTGAATTCTCCAAATCTTCGACATCTAAACTCAAATAACTATATACCTCTCCACCAATCTCCCCAGTTTCAGAGGGTTTTCCCGACAGCTTTTTTACACTCACAAGGGCATTGCTAAAATCTCTTTTGAGTGTAAGTGTCAGGGCAGTAATCCCTAGATCTTGATTTGAAAATTCTACTCTGTTTTCTTGTCCATTCATAAAACTTACATATTTATTCTCCTTCTCCTCAACATCAGATGATGAAGATGATGAAGAACTTCCCCCTCCGCCACTAGGCTTTACAGTATATGTTGTTGACTCAGAGACTGTGTTCCCTACAAAATCAGTAGCATCGCAACTAACAGTCTTTATCCCTGTTGTAGAGGTATCCCCTGCACTAATAGCCTCAGTCACATAACCTCCAAAGGATTGTGAATTGTCGCTAGGACTGCAAGTACAATCTTGTGTTTGCCCCCTATCGATATCATTACAAGAAAAAGAAGCAATGGTCGGATTTGTAGTATCTATCATTACGTTAATAGGTGTAGGTTCTCCCTGATTTCCCGAATTATCTGTACAATTAACCTTAACAGAATAATTTCCATCAGCAAGCGAGGCATTTGTAAAGAATATACTATTAGTTAAATTCCCTACTGCATCAGAGGAATTGTATGCGGTAGTATTAAAGTATAATATACAACTTGTAGTGTTGAACCAAGTATCTGTTGAATTAAATCCAATAGTAGTTATATTTTGTGTTAGGTTCGCAGAGGAGTTAGCCAAAGTTATAGTGGGCGCAGTATTATCTACCCGAATCCCAGTAACTGTAGAATTCCCAAGCATAACAGTCGCATTAGTAGCATTTACTGTAAGATTATAAATGCCATCAGCCAAAGCAGTAGTATTGAAAGTAGCATTGGTAAATTCCGTCTGATCGGCAGAACTGTTTAACACAGTTATATCCAAAATATAATCTCCGCTGGTATTCAGCCATCTAAACGTCACATTATTAACTCCTGTCCCATCCACTGTTGTATTCAAAGTTATAACTCCACTCAGATTTTGTTCGCTTGAGGGAGAATTGACATCAACCAAAGTCAATGCAAAAATAGAAGGTATTAATACACAAATAAGTACAAAAAATAACATCATCTTTTTATTAAACATTAAACATCCCCCCTTTATATGCCATTATAACATACACACTATTCTAAAATATATAAAGTTCACGCTACCTAGGTTCTTCTCTTTAAAAGAGATAACACAAATGAAGTTCCGTAATTTTTATACAGCTTGATAACTTTCCCTAAGGCACTGATCGGGCGTTTTATCAAATAACTACGTAAAATTTCTTTCTCTGCCTTTTTCTTCAATCCCCTCAACTTTTCATCAGACATATCAGTTAGATTCATCGTCAGGTCCCTACATTCCGCAAGCTCTTCAACATATTTATCTTCATCCTTTATCATACCCCTCTCCATAGCATAGTCATAAAGAGTGGACATCGGAAAGGGAGTCATAAAAAAGAATTCTGGGATGAGTCCAAGTTCTTTACAAAAATTGATACTTTCCTGGACTGTTTCCTCCGTCTCCCCAGGTGTACCAATTATAAAGGTAGGGTAGGTATTAAGCTTCAGTTTCTTTGTAAGCCTCAACGCTTTTTTTTGTTGGTCAACAGTGCAACCCTTCTCCATATTATCCAAGATTTTTTGACTAGCAGATTCTATCCCATACCCCACATATGTACATCCTGCCTCCTTCATTTTAGTCAACAACTCCTCATCGACCAAATCTACCCGAGATAAGCAACTCCACTTCAATTTAATATCATTTTCCTTCAGCTCCCTACAAAAATCATCAACCCATTTCCTATTCATAACAAATGTTTCCGCAAAGAAGTGTGCAAATTCAATGCCATATTCTTTTTGCAAGTATTTTATCTCTTTTATTACAGAATCCGTACTCCTAGCCCTACACATCCCCAATGGTTCCTTAGAGTGAATACAAAATGTACATCTAAAAGGACACCCTCGGTGCGTAAGAATATTTATACTTCTAGTGATCCCTTTACTCTCCACATTCATCATTGTCTTGACATATCTTTCCGTAGGAAATAAATCATAGGCCGGAATAATATCTATATTTTTCGCTGGCCCCCTGGGGGGATTCTTAATCATTTCTCCATTCTCCCGATAATATATCCCCTTAACTATACTAGGTTTACTAAAGTTTTTATACAGATCAATTATTGTTTCCTCCCCTTCCCATAAGACAATAAAATCAGCCTTGCTATTTTTAGAGATAAGTTCAGGAATTGTAGTTCCAAGATGCCCTCCCACAACAACTTTTGCCTCGGGCTTTATACTCTTTATTTTGTCTATAATCCATTTAGCATACTTATATGTCGTAACAATTCCCCCAATGCCCACTACGTCAAAATCCATCTCCCCCAATTTGTTTACAACTTCTTCATCTGGATATCGAAAGGCATCGATGTCTAAAACCTCTACTGGATAATCATTTTCTCTCAAGACAGTGGCCATGTATCCTAGCCCAATTGGGAACCAATATGCCGGTTGTTCCAATCTAGAAGGAAGATTTATCAATAATGTTTTAATCTCACTCATTTTGTTCCTCCGCATAAACCGCTCCTACAGGACAATTATCTTTCGCCGCCATGTCATTTGATTCACTCTCTTCAGAATCAATAACTTCTGCCTTTCCCTCACTAACTTTAAAATTCTCTGACAGAGTTTCACATAATCTGCATCCGATACATTTTTCCTTATCTACTTTCATTTTTACCATTTTTTTGGAGGGATAATAAACAACTTAATTAAAAAAATACTCTCTTTATCCAAGTGCTCAAACCCTAATATCAGGTACATGGTATTAAAATACTATTTAAACTTTCTGGTCAATAAACGCCGGGACTGGGATTTGAACCCAGATGCCCTTTCGGGCCTGGCTTTCAAGGCCAGTGCAATACCAGATTATGCGATCCCGGCATGTGATAAAAAGAAAAAGAATTATTTAAAAACCTACTGGTTTACATTACTCCAATTATATGATAGGTCAAAGCAGTTCCAACTTTAACCGGATCTTCCCCCTCAACGTACTCAGCAATAACGCAGTAATCGTTTCCTTTGTAAATTCTATTTTCGCTGCCTTCCTTAAACCAAATTACAGTTCTCGCTTCATTTGCATTTTCGCAAGTCAAAATAGGCAATTCCAATTCCTGGGCCCTCTCATTATCTTCAGTAGAGGCCAATAATGTAGGGATATTATATACGGGAGGATCTAACATGTCTTGTCCAACAACCCTATCTACAGTCAGCATAGCAACAATCAACTCATTATTCGTTTTCAAATCTAAATAAACATCTCGGGTAATATAAATCTGCTTACTATCTGTAAGTAGAGACCTAGAATCCTCAATGGATATACCCTCTAACTCTACGGGCCCATAATTAAATGGGATCAAGTATCTCTGCCAAAAAATATTATCTACCTGCTTGTAAACTTCTAAAATATGAACTTCTTCCCCGGTGTGTTTGTCCAGCGTAAAGTTAAATGTTCCTCCTGGACCATTATGCTGGTAAATTGTAGTCGTTCTAGAAAAGACAACATATCCAATACTAAAGGATATAACCAATATCAGAATAACCAAAAATACAATCACTGATTTCTCTTGTTTCTTATCCATCTACATCACTCCAAAGATATGGTAAAATAACCTATCCACCAATTGAGGCGCACTTCCTTCAAGATAGACACAGTTACCGTCTTTATAAATTTTATTGTATTCAGAAAAGCTAAATACTAAAGTGCTATCTGGTGCTTCACAATCCACTTCTCCCAGTTCAATCTTCTCTACCACCACACCTACAGAAGCAAATTTCCGAACTAAATCGTAATAGCGAGTAGTATCATCCAAGACAATCTCAACATGGCCACTTAAAACTCCAATATCAGCATCAAAATTAACCTCTTCAGGCAAATAATTAAAGGTCCAATATTGCCCAATGTCCCCAATATATGTAACCCAGCCAGATTCAGTTAAGGTAAATTCTCGACCATTATATCGCTCTCCAGATTCAGAACTATAAATAAACCCAATAGTACTCGTCACCATTAAGAAAACAATAAACAAGCCCATATACAGTTTCTTTCTCTGGTCTTTTTTCATAGCCATAAATAAATCTCTCTAGAATAAAAAGCTTTTGTTAATAATAAAAAAAGAAAGAAAAGTTGTAGAGATTTACTCTACAATAATCGAATCTGTTGCATCCAGTCCGCCTTCAGATAGTTTGCTTGCTGCTCTTTGTGTATCAGCTTGCTCCCATCCTGCAACGATTAATGCAGATTT
>CAYZTT010000015.1:0-11318 GCA_964481835.1 Candidatus Woesearchaeota archaeon | reverse complement strand
TTACTGAGCCTTTCGCCGGTGGTCCGAAGACCCCCTAACTTGCATGGCTAATTCGGATTCCAATAGCAGCAACCTCCCGCAGGATCAACGGGAATTAGTTGTCGCAAAAATAGTTTTAAAGGAATTTTTTTATCCGCTACTAAATTTGACTCTGTTCATACATCATACTCAATCATATTGATTAAGTACTCATAAGTTTTCATCAGAAGATTTTGTGGATCTCCCTCATAAAAGTATGATTTTGTGGAAATATTTTGTTTATAAACTTTGCTATTTATTCTTCCTCTTTCTTTTTTCTTTCTTCATCTTTTTACGTTGCCATTTCCATCTCATCTGGCCTTTTTTCTTCCATCGACTGCTACTTCTTTTCATTGTGTGGATTTGAAAGCTTAATCACTTTTTATAAAGGTTTCTAAAATTAATTACTTTCTTCTCAGAATACCAGTGGTTTCTCTAAACCATTCCCAAGGATGGATATTCGCAAAGTGTAAAATGTATTCCTGTATCAGTTTAGGAATCAACAAGATAGCCAAGATTATCCAGAGTTTCTTCATAGTTAATTTGAATTTCTTAAAGTATCTATTTCTTGCAGCCCAAACAAAAAACCAACTCTCAAATAAATTTGGAAATACCATTAACAACCAATCAACATGTGTTATTTCAAATAATATCACCCCAACTACTCGATAGACAAATAAACTAATGCTAGTGACTTTAGCTAATTGATCCTTCCATCTCAAACTAACAATAAATGCAAATGCAAGGTAATATGTATCCAACATCTTGTCTGTTGCCTTATATGCTCCATCAAAGTCTCCCATCCCAAGCATTGCAACTAAAACAACGTCAAAAGTATCGATAATTGCGGAAGCAACCGTCCCCCACAAGGGCCACCTAAAAATAGAGAATGGAACAATCAAACGAATAATCACCACAATTAATGGTCCCAAGTCCATAATCCATTTTTAGTTTAAACTTTTTTAAAAGTTTCTAATACTTAATTAGAAAACTTTATTAACCAACTTTTCTAAAATTTAACTAATTAGAGGTGAAAATGCGTATAGCTATAAATGGTACTGGAAGGATAGGCAGACAAGTTCTAAGAATCGCTTTAGAAAAGAAATTAAACGTTATAGCTGTAAACAACACATCCGGTCCAGAATCTCTAGCTTACTTACTAAAATACGATTCTGTATACGGAAATTATAATAAAAAAATAAAAGTTGGAAAAAACTTCTTAAAAATTGATAATAAAAAAATTCTAATTTTCACAGAAAGGGATCCAGAAAATCTTCCATGGGAAAAGCTAAAGATAAATACGGTAGTTGAAGCCACCGGAATATTCAAAGATAAAGAGTCCGCATCCAAGCATCTAAAAGCAGGAGCAAAGAGGGTTATACTTACTGCCCCTTCAGATGATGCAGACATAACGGTAGTCCCAGGAATAAACGAGAAAAAAATAAAAAAATCTCACAAAGTAATCTCCATGGCATCTTGTACAACAAATTGCTTGGCACCACTAGCAAAAGTACTTCACGATAATTTCAAAATAAAGAAAGGATTCATGACCACGGTACATGGGTATACATCCACTCAAAATCTATCAGATGGATCTCACAAAAAGCCAAGAAGGGGAAGGGCCGCAGCAGCAAACATAGTCCCTACAACATCGGGGGCAACTACTGCAACTGCCAAAGTAATTCCTGCGCTAAATGGAAAGATTGATGGCCTTGCAATGAGAGTCCCAGTATTAAACGGATCCATAGTTGACTTTGTAGCAGAATTACAAAAGAATGTTACAACAAAGAAAATCAACAAGGCACTAAAGAAAGCTTCAAAAGGGAAACTAAAAGGAATCCTATCCTACACCGAAGATCCAGTAGTTTCATCTGATATAATCGGAAATCCTAATTCTTCTATAGTTGATGGTCTATCCACGCAAGTATTGGGAAAAAACATGATCAAAGTTTTATCTTGGTATGACAATGAATACGGATACAGTAGCAGGATGGTAGACTTATTGAAAAAACTAAAATGAAAACACTTTCAAGTTTAAATTTCAAAAATAAAACTGTACTCTTAAGGGCAGACCTAAATTCTGAAGTAATAAACAATAGACTAATTCCCTCTGAGAGGATTAAAGAATCAACAGAAACAATAAAAGAGCTCAAAAAGAAGAAAGCGAAAATAGTCATCTTAGCACATCAAGGAAGACCAAGGCAAAAAGATTTCATCTCACTAAAGAAACATTCTAAAGAATTAAACAAATACACAAAAGTTAAATTTATTCCAGAGATAGCTACAAAAAAAGTAGAAAAAGAAATTAGAAATCTAAAACCTGGCGAAGCAATCCTACTAGAAAATATAAGGTTTCACAAAGATGAATTTCAACCAAAGAAGAATAGATTAACTGAATTCTTTCTCCCACTAGTTGATATCTATGT
This sequence comes from Candidatus Woesearchaeota archaeon, assembly GCA_964481835.1. Lineage (GTDB taxonomy): Archaea > Nanobdellota > Nanobdellia > SCGC-AAA011-G17 > PNOQ01 > JABIBT01. Next base: position 8,874 of record CAYZTT010000015.1, on the reverse strand, counting down.
AAATGATGCATTCTCAAACAGCCATAGAAGACATACTTCAATGGTTATTTTCCCAAGATACCTTCCACACTGTGCAGGCAGATTATTAGAAAAAGAAATCAAAGCACTAAAAAAAATGAATTTAAGAAGAACACTCTTCATCTTGGGCGGTGCAAAACCAGAAGATGATCTAAGACTCCTAAAAGGAGGAAAAGTCCTTACATGCGGAATCTTTGGGCAAGTCTGCGCCATAGCAAAGGGAAAGAACTTTGGAGCCCAGAATAAATTCCTAAAAGATAAACTATATATAACTAAAAAATTAAAAAGTAAATTAAGAAACGTGCTGATCCCCATTGATTTTGCTGTAAGAGTAAACGGCAAAAGAAAAGAGTTGACAATTGATGAATTCCCAAGTAAATATGAAATCTATGATATTGGGGAAGAAACAATTAGAAACTACAAAAAGATAATCAAAAGCGCAAAGTCAATTTACATGAAGGGTCCTGCAGGTCATTGTGGATATAAGCCATTTTGCAAAGGAACAAAAGAAATACTAAGGGAAGTTTCAAATTCAAAAGCATACACTTTAGTGGGTGGCGGACAACTAACTGACGCAATAAAAACACTAAAGATTCCAAAAAGAAAATTTAATCATGTCAGTTTATCAGGGGGAGCATTACTAAGGCATATCGCAGGAGAAAAACTTCCTGGAGTGGAGGCATTAAAATAAAATTTGACGTTGTAACCTTCGGATCTGGATTAATAGATACATTTGTAGACACCGGTTTAGCTGAAAAAGGAAAATTTATGTGTTATAACGTAGGCTCTAAAATAGAAATAAAGAACATAAAAACAGATATTGGCGGCGGAGGAACAAACACTGCAACTGCATTCTCAAGATTGGGCCTAAAAACTGGCTGGATTGGGAAACTAGGAAGGGATACTAATGGAAAAGAAATTCTAAATCTACTAAAAAAAGAAAAAATAAAATTCTTAGGTAAAATAGAGAAAAACAAAAAAACAGATCATTCTATAATCCTAGACAGCAAAGAACACGATAGGACAATTTTAATCCACAAGGGACTAAATAATCAGATAGAAAAAAAAGATATAAAGGATTTCAGAACAAAATGGCTATATCTCGCCTCCCTAACAAAAACTAGCTTCAAAACACAAAAGAAATTAGCTGAACAACTAATAAAAAAAGGAACAAAAATAGCTTTTAATCCTGGAGAACAATTAATAAAAACCACCAACATAAAACCATTGCTAAAGATAACAGAGGTCTTAGTTCTAAATAAAGAAGAAGCCCAACTGTTAACAAAAGAAAAAGATTTATTAAAAGGCTTAGCAAAATTAGGCCCAAAAATAATTGTAATCACAGATAAGAATAAAAAAATCTCTTGTTATGATGGGAAGAAATACTTCCTCAAACCAAACAAAGTAAAGGTAGTAGAAAGGACCGGAGCAGGGGATGCATTTGCTTCTAGTTTTGTTGCAGGAATAATAAAAGGCAAATCAATTCCTTATTGCCTAAAATTGGGATTAAAAAATTCAGAATCAGTAATAAAACACTTTGGATCAAAAAACAAGTTAATCAGAAAATGGTGAGCCTAACTAAAATAACAAAATACGGAAAAGCAATCTTCTTGGCCTATGACCAAGGATTGGAACACGGGCCAATAGATTTTAATGATAAAAATGTAGGCCCAGAATACATAATAGACATAGCAAACAAAGGAAGATACACTGGTTTAATCCTCCAAAAAGGAATCGCAGAAAAATACAGAAGCAAAATCAAAGTTCCCTTAATACTTAAGCTAAACGGAAAAACGTCCCTATCAAAAGGAGACCCAATGTCCACACAGTTAGCCACTGTAGAAGAGGCATTGAAACTAAAGGCTTCTGCAGTAGGCTACACAATCTACATAGGGAGTAAACACGAACCAGAAATGCTAAAAGAATTCGAAAAAATACAAAAAAAAGCACATGAAAACAAACTTCCCGTAATTCTTTGGGCCTATTATAATAAAAAATTAAAATATGACAAGAAACTTATGGCCTACTGTGCAAGGGTCGGCTTAGAGATTGGGGCAGATATAGTTAAACTAAGAAACGGAAACCCCCAAAATGTTAAATGGGCTGTTGAGGCCGCAGGAAAAACAAGAGTTGTGATGGCTGGAGGTTCAAAAACATCAGAAAAAGAACTCCTGGCACAAGTAGAAAAATCAGTAAGGGCAGGATCAATAGGGATAGCAATAGGAAGAAATGTATGGCAACATAAAAATCCCATGGAAATAACAAAAAAACTAAAGAAGATAATTTGGAAATGAAAATTGCATTTTTTGAGGTAGAAGGTTGGGAAAAGAAATACCTAGAGAGCAAGCTAAAAGGTCACAAATTATTATTCTTCAAAGATGAATTAAACGGCAGACTTATCAAATCGATAAAAGACGTTGATTTAATCTCAGTTTTCATATATTCAAGGATAGACCGGGGGATTCTAGATAAACTACCAAATCTAAAAGCAATCGCAACCATGTCCACGGGTTATGATCATATTGATGTAAAGGAGTGTAAAAAAAGAAAAATAAAAATTCTAAATGTCCCATACTATGGAGAAAACACAGTGGCAGAGCATACCTTCGCACTAATACTTGCACTATCAAGAAAAATACACAAATCCTACGAGAAAACAACACGAGGTAACTTCTCTCTAGACGGATTGAGAGGGTTTGATCTAAAAAATAAAACAATTGGTGTAATCGGATTGGGTCACATAGGGGAACATGTTGTCAGAATCGCCAACGGCTTCGAAATGAATATATTGGTAAGTTCCCCACATAAAAACAAAAAACTTGCAAATAAATATAAATTAAAATTTACATCTTTGAATAACCTATTAAAAAATTCTGATATCATAACCCTGCATTGCCCATTAAACAAAAAAACTGAACATCTGATAAACAAAAAGAACATAAAACTAATCAAAGAAGATGCCTACATAATAAATACTGCAAGGGGAGGATTAATCGATACCTCTGCGCTGGTCAAAGTCTTAGCAAAAGGTAAATTAGGTGGTGCAGCACTAGATGTTTTAGAGGAGGAGTCTCTAATCAAAGAAGAAAGGCAACTTCTATCCAAGAATTTCCCAAAAGAAAACCTACAAAACCTATTAGAAAACCATCTCCTATTGACATTTGAAAACGTAATAATTACTCCTCACAACGCATTCAATAGTAAAGAAGCATTAAACAGAATAATAGACACCACTATAGAAAACATAAAATGTGTGGGCTCAAATAAGAAATGTATAAATCTAATAAAATGAAACCAATAAATGTAATCAACTTCAAAACCTACAAAAAAGGTTCAGACGCACTAAAGCTAGCAAAGACTATAGAAAGGTTCGACAAAACTATAATCATTGGTGTTCAACCCTCTCACCTAAGCGAAATAGCAAATAAAACAAAGTTAAAAGTCTATTCTCAGCATGTTGATTATTTCAAACCAGGAAGGCATACGGGGTACATAATCCCAGAAGCAATAAAGAAAGATGGAGCAAAAGGAACCTTCCTAAACCATTCCGAACACAAACTATCATTCAGAATTCTCAAAAAAACAATAAAGCGATGCAAGGAAGCAAAACTAAAAACAATTGTCTTCGCATCAAACCTAAAAGAAGCAAAAAGAATCCAGAGATTAAGGCCAAATTTACTAATTATTGAGCCACCAGAGCTAGTTGCAACAAAAACATCTGTATCTCAAGAAAAACCAGAATTAATAGAAAAGATATCTAAAAAACTAAAAACAAGATTCCTAGTCGGTGCCGGCGTACACGCAAGAGAAGATGTTACAACCGCATTAAAACTCGGGGCATCGGGAGTAGCACTATCTTCAGCATTAACAAAATCGGAAACTCCACGCATAGTATTACAAAAACTATTTAAAACAAAAAAATAGAATTGAACCATGAAAGATAAAATAATCGCAATAGATCTGGGCGGAACAAATCTGCGAGTTAGCCTAGTAAAAGGAAAAAGAGTTCTAAAATATATTAAGAGTCCTACTCCAAAAACCAAAGAAAAACTTCTAAAACTAATGGTTTCTATGATTTCTCAATTAATGACAAAAGATGTAAGGGCAATTGGTGTGGCAAGCCCTGGACCACTAAAAGATGGAGTAATAAAAAATCCCCCAAATCTACCCCTAAGAAATTTTGATCTTCGTAAATTCTTAAAAAAGAAATTCAAAAAAAGAGTTGTAATTGGAAACGATGCAGACGCAGTGGCAATGTCAGAGGCAAAATTCGGAGTCAAAAAGAAAAACTTCATTATCCTTACCCTCGGAACTGGAATCGGTGGCGGGGTAATAATCGATGGAAAGTTATTCAAAGGGGAAGGTTACGCCGGAGAACTAGGCAATATTATTATCCATAATGGAAAAACCATGGAAGAACTATGGCAGAAAAATAGAAAAGATTGTAAAGTTTGCTTCGGAAAACAGCTAAAGATAAAAGACTTATTAGCAAAGAAAGATAAGAAAGCAAAAAAACTTCTAAAAGAAGCCAGTATCTATCTTGGACAAGGAATCGCCAGCCTAGTAAATGTATTTGATCCAGAAGCCATTGTTCTAATGGGGGGAGCCAGAGAAACTGGAAACAAATTCCTAAAAATGATTGAAAAGCAAGCAAATGAATACGCCCTTCTCCCAAAAAAAGTAAAAATTCAATGGAGTAAAATCCCTCACCCCGGGGTTCTTGGAGCAAGTTTACTTGTTTCTAAAAAATAATCAATCTACTATCCAAGTTTGGATTACGATAATAACTATTGCAATTATAGATATTATTCCTTTGATAGCAACAAATGAAGGGTTATACAACCTTATTGGAGGAAGACTAAATATTCCGGCCAAAACCGCAATAATCCCAATTATAACTGTAATCAAATGTGTAAAATTAGTAGAAGTTAGTCCAACTTCTCTTATCGAAACCAAACTTTTTGCCTTAGATTCTAATATCAACCCTCCGCCAATAATCAGCATTAAAAAAGCCTCAACATAAAAGCTAAGATCATAATCAAAGAAACTCTGGCTAACAATTCCCAAAAATCCAAATATACTTACAAGAGATAAAGCATAAACAAATTTGTGCGTGAGCTTAACCTGTTTTTTCTCAGGAAGCTTCTCAAGTTCTTTAGCCATAACCAAAAATTAAAATTTAACTATATAAAATTTTTGTTTGAAAAGAATATGCTCCCGCCGGGATTTGAACCCGGGTCCCGTGGACGAAAACCACGGATGCTTGGCCGGACTACACTACAGGAGCCTACTGATTGAGAAAATAACTCCTTTTTAAAACTTACTAAAAAATTAATACATAAAAGTTCCAACAATTATCCCTGCCTGGGTAATCAGGTAAATAATATTTGCAATTATAATTGGTTTAGCCCTGTGCAAAATCCCATAAGTCAACCAAACGGCTGATACAACAAAAAACCCTATCCATGAAACAGGAGAAACCCCTGTGCAGTTTTATCCCCCCATATTTTATATAGCTGGGGCAGATTCATCAAGGGACCAACAATAGCAAAAACGTAAATGACTTTATCAATAAATCTCTTAAACTTCTCTGGATGAGGATACTTCTCTAATTTTTCATGTACTCTCTTCCGCTTATGAAGATGATGCATTCCAATATTTTGAGCAGGCATAGCCCCTTCTGAAAAAAATCACTTATAAATCTTACTAAAAAAAGTGGGCCCGAGGGGATTTGAACCCCCGACCTCTGGTGTTCCTAGCAAGCCATTGAATAAATTCAATGACCGTCATATAAGACCAGTGCTATAAACCAGGCTAAGCTACGGGCCCGTAACAAAAAGATTGATAAAATTTGATATATAAAAGTTTCTAATCAGTTAAAATTTATCTTTCCCTTAAGATATAAATAAGCTAACCACATTAATCCCAAAGCAACATCAAATAAGACAAAGAACGATTTGGCTGCAAATACGCTACTGGCAGAAGTATAGATTATTCCTTCATTGGCCATTCCAAAGAACCAAAACCACGTGCCTAGTGGCCAGAACAATAATGCCCCTGGATAAGTCAACAAATCAACAAGAATATGTATAAAGACCCCAATAGGCAAAAAATAAGCTTCCTTTTCCAAATCAAACATCTTCAAAATAACATAAACTACAAAGAACCCCAATAAAACAAATAACAATGAGTGAGTAAACATCCGATGAGTGACTGTTCCTAGAATAAAATCAAACAAATAATCAATATCTGGCAACAAACCTCCAAATAAAAGTAATCCCCACCCTAACCTAGAAATATTAACCTTGGCCAATCGCTGAATACCTAAACCAACAAGCCAAGCGATTATCAAATGTCCAAATGGAAACATAAAAAGGGGAAAACAAAACTATTTAAATAAACTTCCATTTTACAAAAAATATGTTAATAGGGATCGTAGGAAAGCCAAGTTGTGGAAAATCGACCTTCTTTAAATCGATGACTCTTGCAAATATAGACATAGCTAACTATCCCTTTACTACAATAAAGCCTAACCATGGTGCAGGCCATGTCAGAATCATGGACATTGCCCAAGAGAGAGGAAAGCCTGCAAATCCAAGAGAAGGGTATGTACAAGATAAATATCGATTCGTTCCAGTAGAGCTCTTAGACGTCGCAGGCCTGGTCCCTGGAGCCCATGAAGGAAAAGGAATGGGAAATCAATTCTTAGATGATCTAAATCAAGCAGACGCTTTAATACATGTAATCGACACATCTGGAAGCATAAATGAAAAGGGCGAACCAGTTCCCCCATTATCTTATAGTCCTTCAGAAGACGTGAGATTCTTAGAATTTGAGCTAGACATGTGGTATCTTAGAATACTAAAAAAAGGATGGGAAAAGTTCGCTAGACAAGTGCAACAAGAACACCTGGACGTCTCAAAAGCAATTGCTAAACAACTATCCGGCTTAAGGGTAGTTGAAGATATGGTAAAAAGAAAGATAAAAGATTTGCCTGAAAATCCATTAGAATGGAACGAAGAGCAAATGTTTGAATTAGCTTCCGAACTCAGAAAACAGACAAAGCCAATGATAATCGCATGCAACAAAATAGATATCCCCGGAGCAGAAGAAAATTACAACCGATTAAAAGAAGAATTCCCAGACCATACAATAATCCCTTGTTCCGCAGAATCAGAGCTTGCGCTAAAAGAAGCAGCAAAACATAATTTAATCTCATATATTCCTGGAGAAAATCATTTCAAAGAAGAAAAAGAATTAAACGAAAAACAAAAAGAGGGGTTGGAACTAGTAAAAAATAATGTTCTATCAAAATTCGATACAACCGGAGTTCAAAAAATAATTGATACTGCAGTTTTCGATTTACTAAAAAGAATCGCACTACACCCCGGAGGAGTCTCAAAATTAGAGGATTCAGACGGGAATGTCCTTCCCGATTGCTTCCTAATGAAAGAAGGAACAACCGCACTAGATTTTGCCTTTAGATTACATACTGATTTCGGAAAAAAGTTTATTAGGGCAATTGACGTAAAAACCAAAAGAACGATTGGAAAAGATCACATTCTAAAACACTTAGATATTGTAGAACTTATACTTGGAAAATAATTATTTTTTAAATCCCTTTAAAGGCTTTTTAGAAGTAAAAAGCTGCATAAAGACCAAAATTAACAAAATCAAGATTAAAGTACTAATCCAAGGATTGCTACCAACTACATCTGCAATTGCTGCACCAGTTAATCCTAAGAAGCCTGCATCTTGCTCAACAGGAGCATTGCTTTCACCATTACCTAAATTCAAATCCTCTTCCAAATCACCTAAGACTTCATCTTCTGGAATGAAATCAAGAAGATTTGTTTCATTATCATCATTATTAGAACTACTCCTTCTACGCCCGCTACTACCCGGATTATCAGGCTCCACAACAGGTTCTAACAAATTTTGGCACCAATCTTCATCTCCATAATATGAAGCAAACATTCCAAAGTCTGACAAATCTACTTCGCTATCACCATTCAAATCAAATCGAGGATCATAATTTGGATCTCCTTCCGCAGTATTATATGAGTTTTCAAATAATGAGAATGCCACCAAACAATATCCTTCCTCTACTGGTTCTATCTGTTCCTGGCACCAAGTTTGATTATTATAATATGAAGCAAACATTGCAAAGTCAACTAGATTGATAAATCCATCTTCATTTAAATCAAAGATTATATTATACTCATCATCTCCAGTTTCTGTATTATATGAATCCTTAAACATTTCAAACATAGTTGAACAATAATTTATGACTTCAAATTCAACTTCATCAGAATCAAACTCATAAGTTTCATCTCCTTCTGCAATTGCAGTTACTTTGGCCGTATAATTCCCACCCATAGCATCTGTAGGCGTATGCCAAATTACTGAATAAAATATACTCCCCGGATTATATCCATAACCATATCCAAAGTCATAGCCATATCCGTAACCATAACCATATCCGTAACCATACCCTTGAGGAGCATCTACATATGAAATAACCTCTATATCTAATTCACATTCTAAGACACCTGTATCCTGGTAATATCTACAAGTTGTTGTTTCTCCCTCAGGATTTTCAAGAATAATATCTGCATAAGTAATAGGAACATAAGAATCTTGATCCTCAATCACAACTTCTGCCACAAAAATAACATCTTCACCTGCGATGGCATCATTTGGTTCAGCAACAATATCCACCTTAACTGCTTGTGCAGGGCCCAATAATACTAAAGTTGCTATTATAAGAATTGTAAAACTTAAACTCAAACTTCTCTGTTTATGCTTTTTCATCACCATTTTCGCAGTCATCTTAATTATTTAAATATATCCATT
>CAYZTT010000014.1:12928-15835 GCA_964481835.1 Candidatus Woesearchaeota archaeon | reverse complement strand
CCGCTTTTGTTTCGAAACTTTTAAATAGTTCTTTTTGGATTTCTTGTTATGAATAGTAATTGTACTTATGGATGTGACGACTAATTAATATAATGGCATTTTATCATGAACCAATTGGGATTATATCATTGGGTAAATTTTCTTTTATATTGTGGGATTTGACTTTTATTTTGGCCATTCTTTTGACAGGCATTTTGGCTTTTTTATATGTGAAAAAGGAAAAATGGGATCAAGTATTCTTTCTGAAATTATTATTTTTCATTGCACTTTTTGTTTCTGTTTTTTCTTGGTATATCCCTGGCCACTTGCTTAATGAGTCACTTTCTTCTTTTTTAGGGATTTTTGTTGGTTCGCTAGTTGCTATTCTTTATGTAAAATGGAGTAAGAAAAGCTATAAATATCTTGATTCTATTGTATTATTTCTGCCTATCGGATTTGCAATTGCAAGGGTTGGTTGTTTTTTTAATTGGTGTTGTATGGGGGCCATAACTGATTTGCCCTGGGGAGTTGTTGTTGCTGATTTTCCACCCATGCATCCTACCCAAATTTATCTCATTATTATGAATCTAGTTTTATTTGGGGTGTTTTTTTATTTTAGAAATCACAAGTTTTTTATTAGTAAGCCTGGAAATTTGACTTTAAGTGTTTTTGCTTCCTATAGTTTTTTTAGGTTGGTTTTGGTTGAGCCGTTGAGACGAGGGCTGGAGGCATCCACACGATCTTCAAATTTGGCGATACTTTTTTGCATAACCCTTCTAATATTATATTTTAAGAATAGAAATACTTAAATATGTTTATTGGTTATTTTGTTTTATGGGAGGCAATGATAAAAAAGTTTTGATAATTGTAGTTTCTTTGATTTTTGTTGCTGCTATTTTTGGAGTTCTTAATTCTTTTATTGGTAATACTGTTTTTGATGTGATTGATATTGGCCAGGGAGATGATCCTGATGGAGTTGGTGGCGGTGAAGATTGTGAATCTAATGAGGATTGTATTGGTGGAGAAATTTGTTTTATTGATTGCTGAATTTGTGGCCATGCTAATTGTAATTATGATGATTGCTATTATAATGCCAATCCTGATAGTTGTTGCGCAGGGGGATTAAATTGTGAGTATGATGATACTTGTAGCTGTAGTCCCTCGGGGGGCGGCTCATGTTTCTTAGAAGGAACTAAAGTATTAATGGCAGATAACACTGAGAAGAACATAGAAGATGTACAAGTAGGAGATTATGTTTTAGGAAAGGATGGTAAAGCAGAGGTTTATGAGTTAGAAGATCCAGTTAGTCAGGACTACTATATTATACTCCTTGAAGATGGGGTCGAGTTGAGGATTACAGATGATCATCCGATATATGCTAGAAATGCTGAAAAAGAGGATTGGTCGGCAATTAAATCTCAAAAGACTAGGTTTAAAACTAGCGATTTAAATAAGATGAGTGAAGTTTTAACACTTAGTGGATGGATCACTATACAAGAAATTAAATATGTTTATGAAAAAGTTCAAACTTATAATTTGAAATCTGTAGAAAGGAACACATTTTATGCAGATGGAATATTGGTGCATAACAAAGGCCCCAAGCCTAAAGAGGATGATGGCGATAAGCCTTGTTGTGAGGATTGTGGGGATACTTTTGAAGGATGCACATTGTGTTAGGGAAATTTCGAAACTTTTAAATAGTTCTTTTTGGATTTCTTGTTATGAATAAATTAGGTGTTAATCCATTAATTGTAACTAGTATTCTTGTTGGCCTCACTGTTGTTATTGGGGTTACTATCTTTGGATTTGGAACACAGATTCAACAATCTGCTATAGATGCGAGCACATATGATCTTCAAGAATTGGGACTGGTCGAGTTTAGTGCGTATTATAAGGATGCAGACTGTACATCTCCTACAGGGTATAATTGTTATAGGATATTTGTTAAGAATAATGAAGATTTCTCTTTGAAGTTTGCAGTAACTACAAATTCGCCTAATGGCAAACATGTTACTGATCCAAGTAGTGTTTCGTTGGGACCTTATGAACAGAAAATATTTATTATAGAATTTCCTGATAGACTTGGGAATGAGGACATTTATGCAGAATTGGATCCAGTTGTTGAGCGAGCTGAATAGTAATTCTTTTAAAGTTACTTTATTTTATCTTATTATGAAAAGGGGAGTGATTTTGTTGTTGCTTTTATTAGTCTTTTCTAGTTTTTCTTATGCTGAAGTTATTGACATCTCTGAAACTTCTTCCGAAGACCAATTAAGAGATGAAATTGGGACTAAGAAGTTTATTTATGTGGGGGATGGTATTGTTGCTTCTGTTGAAGGTTCAAGTGTAAAGTATTATCATGGGGATAGATTGAGTAATAGACTTACTACAGATTCTAGTGGAAATAGGGACAAGGAATTTAAATCGTTGCCTTTTGGGCAGAGTGTTTTTAATTCTGGAGTCGAAAATCCTTTTACTGGGAAAGAGGAGGATGAGTCCTCTTTATATTATTTTGGAGCGAGATATTATGACGACAATTTGGGGAGGTTTAGTGGCGTGGATCCAGTTGCAGAAAATCATGCTTATTCTTATGTTGCAAATAATCCAATGAATTATATTGATCCGACTGGCATGCGGCTGGAGGTTTCTGCAGGAACAAGAGTTTTCTACCCTCCTCGTCTTGATTTGGGAGAATTGGCGAAAAGTTATTCTGGAGATCCTTACTTTGTTGGTGCGTGTAGAGAATTTTCGTGCGGATATACTAACCAAGCAGGATATGGTGCCAGTGCATTTTTTGGATCAACAATAAATCCTGCCCTACATTCTGCGGCAGTAAATTTTGGAGGTTCTAGAGATGAATCGGGAAGTATTGGAGGAGCTATTGATTATGGTTATGGGGGATCGTATGATTTAACTTTAGAAGGGGGT
>CAYZTT010000014.1:0-12918 GCA_964481835.1 Candidatus Woesearchaeota archaeon | reverse complement strand
CGGCTTTCGCGTTGGCACCGATTTCAGCCAACGCCGACGCGGCCATCCCGGCGAGAAATCCGGCGGGAAGAATTAACGTGCCTTTTATTGGAGAGTCTAGTGCTTTCTTGGAAGCGGCAGGGTTTAATTATAATACTCCATTGACTGCCAATCTTTTGTTAAGGGGGCATGCAAATATTGGCTCGATTTATGTTGGGGAAATGGGAGTTGAAGAAGAATCTACTGTTTCAGGAACAATTAATGCTAATCATCAGACTGGGTATGTTCTTTGGGGAGTCCAAGCGAATAGGGGGGGGCCTTGGGGGACTACTGTCTCTGTAAGCTATCCTTTTGGGTATCAAGCGACTAGAACCACTTATTCTGGGTATTCTCTATCGGGAGAGATATTGGGGGAATCATGGTCTGTGCCTTCAGATCAGATAGGCTATTTAGTTAATACCTTGAAAGGGAATGGAATACTGCATGATTTCTCTAGCAATTCTATCGGGGGATACTTTCCAAGAATTGGGGTTACAAGCCCAGACTACCGGGGGCTTTCAGCTTCGGCAGAGTGGGATCCAAATACTCACTCCGGAGGATTATTTTTAAATTACGAATTTTAGAATTATTTTCTAAATTTTAAAGACACTTTTACGAGTCTGTTGTCTGCGCTTGTCCCTGTTAAAGATACCCCGGAATCGCCTTCTAAAGATTCTGGATGTCCTTTCAATTGGCCCTCTACCCCAAGCAATAGATTTTCTGATAATCTAAATTCTAGGCCTGCAGCAAATGCAGGAGATAAGGAAACATCATTTAGTGAAGGTTCAACTATTGCCGAAATTCCCCCGGTGAAATAAGGAACTAACCAACCATTTCCAAATCCATATCCAACTCTTAAATCAGTTGATAGATTTTGGAATTCTAAATTTGCTCTTCTGTTCATTCCTTTTTCTGTTTCTCCAATTTCTGCGGCGATGGAATATGAATCTCCCCCTTGTGAATTTGCATATAGGCTTCCATTTAAGCCAGCGTATACGTCTCCAAAAACAAGTCTGGGAAGTGCTAATAGGGCAAATGTTAATAGTCCTATTCCTCTCTTTATTGTACTTGACATTTTATTAGAATAGGGCAATTTCTCTTTATAAATCTTTCTATTGTTGTAACTGTATAGTGATTAATATCTAGACTTTTACAGCTATTCTGCCATCTTTGAGGATTCTTACTCTGCCGCCGGATTCGGAAACTGTGATGGCTACTGCATTTGTTTCTTTTGTTAGGGCTGCACAAGATCTATGTTTTGTTCCAAATCCTTCGGGGAGATCTACATCTGAGAAATTTATATCAATGTAGGTTCCCGCACTTATTATGTGGCCTTCTTCGTCTATTACGAAAACACCGTCTAGTTGGGAGAATTCTTTTACTGTTTCTCTTATGGCTGGATCGGTTATCTTCACTTTTTCATCTAAACTTTTGAAGGGATTAATTATTAGTTGTTTTAGGTTTTTATTTATCTCTGAGAGATTTCCTATTATGAATGCAGTCCCAACATGCCTGCCTTCTCTTCCCTCATGGGCTATCTTTAAAGCAATATCCACTGTTGCCTCTATGATCTCTGGATTTATATGTTCTGAGATATTTTGCTTTCCAATTTTGAAAAATACTTCATCAACATCAAACACAAATAAGATTCCTTTGTATCCGGTTCCTGTTGATCCATCTTCTATACAAACTACTCGCTCCCCTTTGTTTATGTAGTTCTTTGTTATGGCTTCCATTAGAATTTCTTTTACTGGGATTATGGAGCCCGCCTCTAGTTTCCTTGTTTTAGTTTTATATTCTGCTTTTTTGTATTTTTTTGGATCTATTCTTTTGAAAATTGTGACTTTTATGTTAAGATTGGAATCTTCCTCGTATTCTTCACCGGTTAATTTTTCAATTGAGATTATTGAATCGGAATTTATTTCTCTGGCAATTTTTGTTGCTGCAGTTCCTATAGCTTGCTCTATGGGGTTCATAACTTTTTTAGTGGTGCTAGATTAAAAAGGATTTATATGTTGAGGAACAATATTTGGTTAATTTTATATACATGAATTAAGATTTCTTTGTATGGGAAAGAGGATACTTTATTTTTTTATGACCAGTTTGGCGATAATTAGTTTTATAGCAATTATACTCTTGAGTATTATTGGGCAAGATGCGCAGAAATCTCCTGCGAACTTTCCTTTTGGAGATTGTCCTGATCGCGATGAGGATGGATATTTGGACGAGGCCTGTGGGGGAGATGATTGCTTTGATTCTTATTTTCCTTATTATGTTGATGGGACGGAGGAATGTAATGAAGACACCAGTTATAATTTTGCTCCCCCAGGGCCCTATGGGTGGATAGCAGATCATTCTGTTGTGTATCGGGATGGATTTTACCATGTATTTTACCATCATTATAATAACAAGATAATTTATGATTTTATGACTTCAGATTTTGTAAATTGGGAATATCACCAAGATGTCATTGATTCTAGTTTGAGTGAGACGGATTGGGATGACGGAAATGTTTGGGCGCCTTATGTTTATTTTAATGAAGATGATGGGATGTACTATATGTTTTATACCGGAGTTGCACATCAAGATGATGGAACCCCCGATTATTATAGTCAGAGAACTGGACTGTTAATTTCTAGTGACTTAGTTACTTGGGATAGGGCTTCGGTAAATAATTGTCCTGGAACAACTGGAGATGGGTGTGTCTATGATTGTAGAAACCCTTGGAGCACACATGGGGTTCCTGGGGGGTGGAATAACCAGTGTAGGGATCCCTTTGTTTTGAAAGATGGAGATCGCTGGCTTATGTATAATACAATTAAGCGATCAGATACATTATCTGCAGGAGTTGATGTTTCTGAAAGTTCCGATCTAATTAATTGGAATGCAGTGGATATGATTGAAGAGGTAGATATGGGGCAGGCAGAAAATGTTGTTGTTTTTGATGTGGGGGAGAGACATTATTTGTTGAGTAAATGTTGGGAATCTAACCAGGGAGAGTGTGAAACGGACCATAGCACGGAGGGAATAAATTATTTTTATTCGGATGACCTTATTGATGGCTATACTTGGCTGGGTAGTTTTGATAATAAGGTGTATAATGCCCCGGAGATAAATGTACTTGGGGATGGGACACATTTGTTCTCTGGAGGAATTGGACTTAGCAGGCTTTACTTTAAGCGGCTAGAGGTTAGTGACGAACATGAAGTTTCATTCTTCAATAATTTTAATTCAAGCTGCAGTGTTTTTTCTTATGATATAAACCCTGGAATGGAAGAGATTTGCGACGGTGCAGACAATAATTGTGATAATGAGGTTGATGAAGACTTAGATTGTTTGTTAATAACTTCGGATATTGATCTTGTTGAAGGATGGAATTTGATATCTATTCCCTTAGATGTAACTTCGGGTTTGGATATTTTTAGTGAATCTGGAGCAGATAGTGTATTGGGATTTGATGGTAATTGGGAATACTGGATTAACGGTGAAGGTGATTTAGTGGATTTAGAATTTGGAAGGGGATATTTTGTGCATTCTAACAGCGTTGTGAGTTTATCTTTTGAAGGCTATGAACAAATTGATGAAGTGGTTGTTAGTGAGGGACTGAGTTTGATTGGGGTTAGAGATCCAATAGTTGTTTCTGATTTAGTTGCAGATCCAGGATTGGTTAATGGTGTCTGGGAATACGGGCCGATTGATGGAGAATATGTTGAATTAACTTTGTTGGATGTTTTACAGCCTAAGAAAGGGTATTGGATATCTTATGGAGCGAGTAAGTTGAGCCCCCCTTTGCTGCCGGGTTAGATACATTTTTATATTAATTTTTGTTTAGAGTTATATGAAAACTTTGGTGATATTTTTAATTTTGGTAATTGCTTGTGTGCCTATTTCTTATGCAGCGGTTATTGATATTCCGGGAATTAGTTCTGGGGAAATGGGGGGGTATGTTCCTTTGAGAGAAGATATGGGAGTTAAGAAGTTTATTTATGTGGGGAGTTCAGTAGTTGCCTCTGTTAGGGGTCCTGAAGTTGAATATTATCATCAAGGCAGGATGAGTAATCGAATTACAACGGATTCTTCTGGAAATTTAGATAAGGAGTTTAAATCGTTGCCTTTTGGCCAGAAGGTTGTGAACTCGGGAGTGGATTACCCATTCACTGGAAAAGAAGAGGATGAATCTTCTTTGTATTATTTTGGTGCTAGATATTATGATGATAATTTGGGAAGGTTTAGTGGGGTGGATCCGGTTGAAGGGAATCAACCTTATTCTTATGTTGAAAGTAATCCAATGAATTATGTTGATCCTACTGGGATGGAAAGTTGGACTTTGAATCAGCAAAATATTTTTCAGGATCCTCCCGGATGGGTGAATGAAAAATTTGGAGAAAGTATGTATAATTCTCTTTGGGGGGACGTTAGAGATACAAATTCAGAGATAAATTTCTATAATTTGCCTTTTGAAGCTTATGGCTTTTCCAATTCTAAGACTGGAGAGGCCTGGGCAGATTATGGAAATGGAAAATTAACTGAATATAATATGGGGGGGCAAGCACTTTCTGATATGGATTTACGTAGAATGTCGGGAGATGTAGGGTATTTTGAGGAACTTGTACATCAAGCTCCTGCGATTGTTCTATCTCTCTTTGCAGCACACCTTATACGTGGGGCGCCGGTAGAGTTGCAAGGAGGAATTAGGCCCGTTTATCGTATGCCAAATGGGGCAGTTAGAAAACATATTATACACCGAGGAGTGTTCAATAATGAGGTTGCTTTACAAGCTGAGATGGAAGCTAGAGGAATCCCCACTGCGAGAATTTTAAGGACAAGGATTCTTAAGGACGAGTTCGGGATGAATGGGTTTAGAGGGTACATTGATAGGCAGTTTATTCCTGGGAGGGAATTTGGAGAAGTTCTGGCTTCGGGAGAGGCCACTCCAGGTATGATTAGACAGTTCAATAATATTTATGGGCGCCACCCGTATAGGGATCCTGGTTTTGTGCCGTTTACTTATGATGAGGCTGTTTCACGTTTTTCTGGAGTCCATACAAATATTATGGTGACTCCTGAAGGAAATCTTGTGCAATACGATCCGTTTTAGAATTTGGCTTCTATATTTCTGTTATTATCTAAAGCTTCTGCTAGACTTTTTCCAAGTTGGGATTTCTTGTGAATTTGTATCTTTGATTTGTTTGAGGTTATTGCAGAGAATAGGAACTGTCCATCGAGTGTGAATTCTATAGATTGTTTTGTTATATTTTTTGGGAATCTAAATATTATGTACTTTGCTGTTTCTGCAACATTATACTCTAATGAATCTTGTTTTTTTAGTTTTGGCTTAACCGTTATCTTTATTCCAATATTATTTTCTATATTTTCAATTCTTTTTCCTTTTGTTCCGATTATTTGAGCGATATCTTTTTCTGGAACAAATATGTTTGCCCTATTGTTGGAAATTAATTCTACGTCTGCATCTTTGGAATATTGCCTTATCTCTTTTAGTAGTTGTTTTTCTGCTAATTTTTGGGAAGGAGATTTTTTATTTTCAACTGGGATTACTACAGTTTCTTCTCCGTAGGAATATATTTCGTAAGCTGGTGAATTTTCGATGAAATCAAATATTTCTATTACTGGTCTTGCTAGATCTGCTTCAGTCATTCCTGAAGGTACTTTGACGGACATTTTTAGAGTTAAAATTGTATGTATCTTCCCGGCTTCCATGAAGATTATGGTATCAATTACTGAGGGGATTAAACCTGTATCTATTCTTCCAATGAATCTTTGTACTGCATCAATTGCCGAAGCAGAGTGGATTACGCCCAGGCATTCTGAGCCAGCAAGTCTTAGGTCGATAAATAATTTGAAATCGGGAGTATCTCTTATCTCGTCAAATATTAAGTTGTCTGGTCTCGAAAGAAATAATATATCGTGAATTTCTTCTGAAGTTGAGAAGTTTTTTGAATATTGTGTTATCTTTTGGTCTAATTGCAAATCCCTTGGAGATTCTACCGTTTTTGTTATTTTTGAATTGTTTGCGTAATATTCTGCTATTGCTTGTGCTAGTGTAGATTTCCCTGAACCCGTTTCTCCTGCAAGTAAAACTCCTCTTGCCTGAGTTTTTATTCTTTCTAAAAGTTCTTCTTGAATTTGATAATCATCTAAATTTAATTTCTTGATTGGCCTTATTGCAGTTATTTCTAAGCCATCTGAAATTGGTTTTCTTACGATTACAATTCTATAGTTTTTGTATTGAATTACTGTTGATCCTGATCTGGATATTTCTACAAAGGATTTTGGGTCCATCCTTGCTTTTTCTACAATTTCTTTTGCAATTTTGTTTATTTCTTTGTAATATAATTTTTTTCCTGTTTTTACAAGTTGCCAGTTTCCTGGGGCACCCCTTTTTGCTAAGGGGGTTGTATCTTCTTTTAAGTGAACTGACATTGTGGTTTTGTCAAAATATTTCTCTATACTTAGTTTTTCTTTTAGAGGAACTTGTTCTATGAATTTCACTTCTAACCCATATACTCTTGCAGATTCTGCCTGGACTATGTCTGCAGTTATTAGGGTAGAAGATTCTTCATAGGCTATCTGCCTTATCATGGCATCTATCTCTCCGGATTTTGCATATTTGATCTGGTCTGGGGTTGGCCTTGGGCCTACAAATCTTAGTTCTATTCTCCCTTCTTTTTTAAATCCTTGGAGTTTTTTTAATTCATCTAATCCTAAGAATCCAATTTCTTTTCTCCTGTTTGCTTGTGCCTCTAATTCTGAAACTACTGCATTGGCGATAATTATCGCTCCGGAGATTTCACTTTTTTCTATTAATTCAGAAATGACGCCCTCTATGATTGCAGAAGTGTCTGGTACATATGTTTTCATAGTTAATTGTCCTCATATTAGATTTATATATGTTACTAAACTTTCCTAAGGAATAATAAAAAGCCAGTGTGCCCCAACATTTGATTTTCTGGCCTTACTATTCCCCTTTCAAATTTCCAATCTCGTTCTAATATTTCAGTGAATTTTGTAACTTGGAGATTTTCAGTTATATTTTTTAAAACGTTTTGTATCTGGGGGATTGTTGGAACATAAACTACGAGAAAACCTCCAGAAACCAGAGACGTTTCTGCATGTTTTAAAACTAAATCTGGTTTTTCTAAATCTAAGGTTATTAAATCTAGATTTTTTTCGTCAATTCCTTCGTATATATCTTTATTTTTTATTGTAATATTTTTTAATCCTAAATTTTCAAAATTCTTTTTTGCTATTTTTAAGAATCCTTCTCTTTTCTCATATGTTATTACTTTCTTTACTATGTTGGCTAGCGATGCAGTTAGCATTCCAGAACCGGTTCCACAATCTAAAACTGTTGAATTTTTATTTATTCCTGTTTCTATTATTATTCGACCTATATCTTTGAAAGACATTATTTGGGGGCCACGTTTTATTTTTTTGAGATTATCAATGAACTTTGCATCGTATGCAGAGAACTCTTTTCCTGAACTGGATTCTAATCGAGATTTTGATTTTATATCTTCCTCTTTAAGTATACCTTGATTGGAGTGGAAATCTCCCTCTACCCAATAATACTGTTTTTCATTTCTTTGTAGGATTCTTTTGAATTTCATATTTTATGGATTGGGGAAAATCTTTTAAAACCTTTCTTATTTATTAGTTTCTGATGGTTTTTGACATGGGAAATCCTTATTTTAGTGCTTTTTTGTATTTTTTTGTAGTTTTCTTAGGATTACGAATAGCTTTTTTTGTTCTGGAGAAGATTTTGCTGAAAGTCACTATTAAAACCAAATCGGATGTGGATGATTTGATTATGAAGAAATCTTCTAAGCCGATAACTTATATTTTGTTGTTGGTTACCCTGAGGCTTACCTTGGGTAGACTAGCTTTAGCTGAAAATATTAGCGGGGTGTTATCCAATCTGATCTACTCTCTTATTGTTATTTTTATTGGATATTTAGCTTATGTTTTAGTTGATTTGGGGGTTATCAGAGCTTTGAAAAGGGTCACTGCTAAGACGAAGAGCAAACTGGATGATAGTATTGCTGTTTTGGTGCATAGTGTTTTAAAAATATCTTTGTTTATCGTTGCGGTTTTATATATTCTAAATATTTGGGGAGTTGAGATCTTGCCCTTGTTAGGGGCCTTGGGTGTTGCTGGTTTGGCTGTTGCTTTGGCTTTGCAACCGGTGTTGGCTAATATTTTTTCTGGGGCCAGTGTTGTTATGGATAAGAGTGTCGGGGTTGGAGATTTAATTTATTTGGATAATGAGACTAAAGGAAAAGTGGTTAAGGTTGGGTTGAGGAGTACTAAGATCGTTTCTTTTGATAATGAGTATTTTATAGTCCCAAATACAAAATTGGCGGAGAGTGTTATTCAGAATGTTGCTTTACCAGAACCTAAATCAAGGGTTGTAATTCCTTTTGGAGTTGAATATGGGAGCGATGTAGATAAAGTGAAGGAGATAGTAATGAAAGAAATTAGATCCCTTAAGAATTTTGTTGATGACCCTACCCCGGATGTCAGTTTTAGAGAAATGGGGGATTCTGCTTTATTGTTTAAAGCCTATTTCTATGTTGATGATTTCGGAGATAGGTTTAGTTCTAAGGATGAGGCAAACACTAAAATCTATAAGGCGTTGAATAAAGCAGGGATTGGGATTCCGTTTCCCCAGATGGATGTGCATTTGAAAAAATAGTGCAGGTGACAGGGTTCGAACCTGCGTAGGCACTAAGCCGAAGGATTTTGAGTCCTCCCCGTTTGACCGCTCCGGCACACCTGCTTAATTTTAGGGGATAATTTTGATTTAAAAGCGTTATGGAAAGTTTTTTATGCTATCTTTTTTTCTTTTAAATATGCCAACGAATGTTAGTCCGGAGTTTCAGAGGGCAGAAAAAGAATATCTGCAAGCAGAGGGATTACCAGATAAAATTAAAGGATTGCAAAAGATGCTTTCCTCTTTAAATAAGCATAAGGGTACTGAAAATCTGGAGAGGGAAATAAAGCAGAGGCTTTCTAAATATAAGGCATTATTGGAAAAAGAGAAGTTAGCGAGGAAAGGCAAGGGCGGAGGCTTTAGTATCAAGAAGGAAGGGTCTGCCCAAGTTGTTTTGATTGGAAGGACCAATTCTGGAAAATCCTATCTATTGAGTAAAATTACGAATGCTAGCCCGTTGGTTGCAGATTATGAATTTAGCACTAAGGCTCCAGAAGTTGGAACAATGTTGATTAATGAGGTTCCGATTCAACTTATTGAGATTCCTGCTATTGTTGAGAATTTTATGGAGAAAGAGAAGGGCCCAATGCATTTAGGGATAATTAGGGGAGCAGATTTGATTGTTATTTTGGCGGAAGATAAGAAGGAAGAAAAGTTTATTGGTCATGAGCTTGAGTTGGCAGGCATAAAGGGAAACAGAATTGTGGTTAAACGGAAAGAGGACCCGTTCCATGTAAAAAATAAGATTTGGAGCTCGTTAGATTTAATTTATGTTTTTACTAAAACCCCGGGAAAGAAAAAGGATTATCCTCCCATTGCGCTGAAGAAAAAATCTAGCGTTAAGGATTTAGCTTCCGAGGTCCATAAGGATTTTATTAAAAAGTTCAGCTTTGCAAGGATTTGGGGGAAATCTGCTAAACACGAGGGCATGAAATGTGGGCTTAAGCATACTTTGCAAAGTGGAGATGTTGTGGAGTTACATACAAAATGAGAGATAAGTTTACTGCCAAAGCCAAAGCCGAGGGATATAAGGCAAGAAGTGTATTTAAACTTAAGAATATCAATAATAAATTTAAATTAATTAAACAAGAAGATAAAGTTTTGGATTTGGGTGCGTGGCCTGGAAGCTGGAGCCAGTATTGTTTGGATTTAAAGGCAGATGTGGATGCGGTCGATTTAAAAGAAGTGAAGATTGAAGGTGTTAATTTTATTGAAGCAGATGTTTTTGATGAAGATTTATTTGAGAAATTGGATAAATATGATGTAGTTATAAGCGATTTGGCCCCTAAGACTATTGGAGTTAGGAAGGTAGATAATGAATTAAGTTTTGAGATAAGTATGCGGGCCCTTGAGATTGCAAAAGAAGTTTTGAATAAAAATGGAAACTTTGTTTGTAAAATTTTCAATAGTGAGCTGTTTAGTGGATTTATTGAGGAAGTTAAAGATAGTTTTAGGGTTATAAAGATATTAAAACCAGAGGCATCTAAGAAAAGAAGTAAGGAAGTTTATGTTGTTGGGATTAGAAAGTTTTAAATAGTATATTTCTTAATTTTTGTATATGAAGAGGTTGATATTAGTATTGGTTTTTAGTTTTATATTGAGTAGTTTTAATTCACTTGCAGCCGCGCCTTGTGATGGATATATGGGTGCAGGATTTGGGAACCCAGTTAGTTACCCCGATTGTAATATATTATGTGGCGGTTTGAGTCAGCTTACTTGCGAAAATGAAGATCTTCCCCATAGGGCGAATTGTTTTAGAGAGGATCGTGGAGGTCAATCCGGACAGGCAGACGGTACAGGAGATGTATTGCATCTTTGTGATTGGGTTGATCCAGGTCCAGGTGGAGGCCCAGGAGAGTGTATAAATAGATTTTTTCAAGCAGACCCCTATGTTACTTACACTGGGGGAGATGTAACTAGTCCTACTTCATATTCATATTCGGAATCTGTTTGCTATGATCCTTCTTGGATACCAGATAGCTCTTGTAATTTTGTGGCTGGAAGTTATATTGTTAAGAGAAGTTTTTGCCAGGATAGTAGCAATGGGCATCCAGCGTTCCCACCTTATGCCCAAATAAAAGGTCTCTCGGAGACGCATCCTTACCAACATTGTGCCAATGACTATGATGCAATTGATGCTAAGAAAGTATATGGCCCTGCAGAATGGGGTGCATCTCAAATACCTGCTTTAGAAGATATGGAGAGTAGTTGGCAATGGGAAGGCGGATTTTGTTTAGAATATTGTGCTGGCCCGTATGGGGGAGACCTTACTCTTGGAAGATCTTGCGATTATGGGGCCGGGAGCGATGGAGACATAGTTAGTGGATGGGATAAGAGCAATTGTCCGAGTATAACACAAGATGCTGCTGGTTGCTCAGATGCTACTACTGCGTATACAAGGTCTTGCGATGGCGCAGCATCACAGCCCTTTGATTTAAGGGGAGAGAACCTTGGATCTTCTATGGGGGGCACTGTAGGAGGCTATGGTTCTACAATGGCTACTGAAGATTGTTTAGCTACCTTTCCACCAGGGGCGCCGGAATGTAATGAAGTTTGTGGAGATCCGGGCGCAACAGGAAATAATATTTGTGATGGCGGAGAAGGAGGGGGGTATTGCCAAGGAACTTCTTGTCGTGCAGGAAGCGGAACTAGGGATTTAGATGATGGCGAGAACTATGTTACTCAATTCTATTCTGATTGCTTACCCTTGGATATGACAGATGATGTTGTATGGGCTGAAGGAGCAAGTATTGGAACCTATGGGGAATATGTTAATGATGTGGATTTGTATGTAAAGATATTCAATGGATGGGAAATGGATGGGACAGTTTGGCATTATCCAGATGATCGCTCTAATTTTGAGATTGAAGCTTGTGGAGATGATGGGGGAGAGTCAATAGTCACAGATATTGGTGGAGCCTTATGTTGTGATGAATTTGATGATGATATTCTAAGAAATGTTGTGGATAATGTCCCTGGAGACAATATGGATATGGCAGGCGATTATTGTGTTGCTGCTGGCGTGACTGATGCTGCAGGATGCGGAAATTTTGTTCGAGATGGTGTAGAAGATTGTGATGCCCTATATGCCCCTAGAACAACCGAGACTTATACTTGGAATGGAGTGGATGCTTATATCTCATCTATAGTTGTCGATAATATTCTAGTATTGGGAGATGGATGTAGTGGAGGAGATATTTGTATGAATGATTGTACTTGTGCTTCTGTAGGACCATCCACATGTGGAAATGGAGTTCCTGAAGGGACAGAAGATTGTGATGATGGAGGACTTTGTACAGGGGATGATTCAACTTATTGTGAGAGTGATGCTGATTGTGCAGGTGCGGGAGGAACATGTACTCCTCGGGATGGAGACGGTTGTTCTTCTACGTGTGATGACGAGTGTGGCGATGGCAGTATAGACAATGATGGTAGTGATGGTTATGATGAAGTTTGCGATCCTCCTGGAAGCGAAACTGGAACTTGTAGTGGTGCTTTTAGATGTGAGAGCGATTGTCAATCATGTTTTAATATTGGAGGGCCAGGCACACCTCCTGGAAGCTCAGATGTAGCTCAAACTATTTTTGGAGATTGTGCTTGTCCAGCATCAAGTCCGAATGACTGTTCTGATGGGGTTGGAGAGATGCAGGTCATTTATTTATCTCCTGGGGGAGCAACATATGAAGAATTCCAAGAGTGCTTTTTAGCTAGTGAGAATGTTCCATTTATGAGCAGTTTATCAATTGTTATTGTGGCCCTTTTGTTGGCAGGGTTCTATTTCTTTGATAAAAAGAGAAAGAAATAAATAGCTTTTATTCTTTAATATATTAAGATGGATGAGAATATACAAATTTTGGGCCTAAGGGACTTTAAGGATGATGAGAAAATGGAAATAGAAGAGTTTTCTATGCGGTATTATGAGAAGATAAAGAGAGATCTCCCTGGATTGTTGAGCATACATGCTAAAAAACATGATAAGGCTGGAGAGAGATGTAAATATTCTTTTCACGCTAAGGTAAAAACCCCGGAGAGTTTAATTAATGTGAAAGGAGATGATTGGGAGCTGCATAAGGCACTACATAAAGTGTTAAGGAAGGTTGAGAGCCAGGTTAAACACAAATTTAAATCAGAAGGCAAAAAATGAGTGAATACAAGCAAGTAATTTTAGT
>CAYZTT010000013.1:17961-19034 GCA_964481835.1 Candidatus Woesearchaeota archaeon | reverse complement strand
GGAACATAACTACCGTCCCCGGCAATAAAACCACCTTCTGCAAGAATAATATTTGTTACTGGTTCCGCAACAAATGGATTTGCAAAATCGGAAGCATAATTGGCCTGAGTCCCAACTTCACTGTCATCATAAACACCGGAGTAATAAGCCTCCAGAACAAACTGCATTCTACCTATTTCATTTTCAGACCGGCTTGTTACCAGAAACTGCTTTGTAGTCCATCCGGGTAATGAATGAGTTACAGTCACCAGATCATATAATTCAAGATCAGATGCTCCGGATAATGCAATAAGACTACAAGAATAATCTGCATATCTTTTTTTATTATATTTAAAACGAGCTCTCCTTCTTGCTATTTCAGCATCCGTAATATACCAACACGTTTCTTCATATAAAATCTCCCCATTTTCAGCAACGTCAAATTCGTCTTTAATTTCAACAGTTGAAGTCTTATAATCCTTAGAAGAATCTTTAAATTTAATCCTAATAACATTTGGTTTTTCAAGTTGATTCCATACAAATTGGTCTCTGACAATATTGTCCAAAGTAAAAGCATGAGCGACTGTTTTAGCTGTTAAAGATCCGGCTCCATCCTCCATCTGGCCAGAATCCCAAATGGGCTTTATCTTGCCTTGGGACATAATTGTACGTCCATTAAAAGATGCCCAGATGACCTTTTTAGCATCATTAATTGACATATTAGTATCTATATTAAAATCAAGACGATATCTGGGCAGTGTAGCCCCTGAAGGCACTTCATCACATAATTCTTCAAGAGATTTAAAAGCATTTAAGTCAAGATCGCCTGCACTGTACCCCTCAACATTAAGATACCAATCATAAAGAATAACTGCCGGGTTTCGGGTAAAAGCATCTGCACCACCAGCTAAAGGAGCACATTTTAACCCCTCCATTATCACCGTGATATTTGGGTTATACCCAATTTGTTTATCATCCTTAACAAAAGTAAAAGCAGTGTAGGCCATACTCCGATAAGCACTGGCCTTTGTAGAAAATCGAGCATCAGCAGTTTGAGTCCTTGTTCCTGTGTATTCTGTTTTAGTATGACTACC
>CAYZTT010000013.1:0-17861 GCA_964481835.1 Candidatus Woesearchaeota archaeon | reverse complement strand
ATCTTTGCAATATCCTCAACTTCCATTTTTCTGATCATTATTCACCCCCATCAAGCGGAGCTGTTATATGTATACATCCGCCAAAATTCGCCTTGTTATCACCAGACGGCCCCCATGCATTATCTTGTTTGCAAGTATCCCAGGTTTGATCACATCCTTTGAATAACTCATATGTTGTCGTGTTATCTACTGCAACCGGCAAATCAACATCAAGAGTGATCGTGTCTGTACCGGCATCAAAATCTTTAACTTTTCTCTTATATTCAACTCCTGCTTTAGTAATAGTTATTTTACCATAATTCCAATAATCACTAACTTGAGTCAATGCACTATGCACCAATGTTGTTGTTGTCCCGGAATCAGCTGTTCCTGTAGCCGTTAATGATGACAAATCAGCATTCCCATCAGTGTTGCATTCCGTACCCCCGAATATCCATGGGCACATCCGTTGATATGGCACAATAAGAGATTTACGGATTAATGGTTTTCCAATGGTTGCCGGAACAGTCAGCCAATGTCTACTTATCTCTGATGGTTTTTCCATATAACCATTAAAAACTTCATTGTAATTATCAGCACTTCCAAGGGCATCCAAATAAATACGTTTAATAACAAGAGACTTCCCCCTGAAATCTTCATTGTTTACAAAAGCTGCCATGTCCCTTGAGACATTATCAAACTTAACAGTTATTCGACCGATTTGCCCCTCAGCAGCTTGAGAAACCCCGGAAATCTGAATATTTTTAGCAGTATAAGTATTGCCAGCTGTGGGAAAAGTTACATTTGCATTACTTGCCACATATCTAAGAGTTGAAGTCAGTCCAAGTTCAAATATTAAAACAGGACGCTTTTGTGTCGCATCCATTTGAGTTATAACTGCTGCTGGTAAATCTCTGGGCATTTAATTCTCCTTTTCAAATTCTATTGAACATTTCCAATAAGGATTCAATGGATTCATTGTTAAACTCCCCTTTACCCATCTGCCTGTAATATTTGCTCCAGAACCTATATAGTTTGGAACAGATTGCCACGAGAAAGCATAGTAACCTCCAGATTGATCTTTAAAATGGTCTAATAAAGTATCTCTTTCAGAATCAGTCAATGCTTCAAAGATTAAACGATATCTCTCAACTGGAGTTGAAGATATTTCATAGTGTTCTTTCTTCATAGACTCTGTTTGAGATTCAACAGTATTATATTCTGGTTCCAATGTCACCACTGCTTCTGGAACTAATGTAAAAGCATCTCCTGCTGCCATTATGCACCTCCTCTAACCATTGCTCGAACAGCTCCATCATTATTATAGTTTTCTACAACTGCTTCCGGAGCAATCTGTCTTGTTACAACATCTGCAATCTGAACCATATGCTGCCTTTGAGTCTCCAAATCTTGAAAAACAGGATTGTTCATTATAATTTGAACTGTACGTCCTCCTTTTTTCATCTCGACAGGAATCCTACCTCCGCTTGGAATTGGAATATGTGCTTCTGCTATATTTCCAGTTTGATAAATACCTCTTGCATTTGAAATACCGCCTTGATCATAAGAAGGTGGTTGTGAGGCTGCAATCTTTCCAATCTGAATTGCGGCTGCGGCTGCGGCCACAGGAACTGCAATTATGTTTAATGGCCAGGGAGCCCCCATGGCTGACAAAACAGCCTTAGCCCCTCCAATTGCGGCCTCAACCATAGCAAACGCCTTATACATCTTAAAAGCTTCTTTACTATGTTTTCCACCTGCCTGAGCAACCATCTGAAAAGTATTCGCAATGCTGCCAGCGGTTGACTGATACATACCAAGTTTTTCTTTTAGCTCTTTTTTTAATATCTTTGCCTTTTCATGAGCTACCCATTTTTCTAATTGGATTTCATCCACACAAGCTTCTGTATAAGCCTTCTCCATTTCTTTTAATTGTTCACGTTCAATTTCAAACTTACTTTTACCCATCTCGGCATATTTTTCATTAAACTCATTTTGTGTTTTTAATTTTTCATTATCTATCTGAGTTTTATATTCATTCCATTTTTCCATGGATAGAGCATCTGCTTCTCTAAAGGTACGGATATTATTTAATTTCTGATTCTCATATTTCGTTTCTAAAACCTCCTTCTGTTCAAGATGCTCTGCAATACCATCCAATTCTGCTTGACGGAAATCTCTTTCCATTCCGGCTCGCCATTCTAATATACCAAGAAACCCTTGCCCAGCTCTTATTTGAAGAGCTTTTTCTTCTTCTTCCCTTTTCTTTGCTTCTTCCCTTCTTTTTTCAAGTTTTTCCCACCAAACATCTGCTTTTATCTGTTCCCCTTCTATAAAAGATTGAGTTAGTGTTTTTTCTAACTTAGCTCCTTCTTTTAATTCTTCAGTATGTAAACCTAATAGATCCTTTTGTTTTTCTCCCTGTCTTAATAAAATACGATTATGTTCAGCTACTTTATTTTGAAACTGAATAACTCCTTTCCAAGCTTCTATTTGTGCTTCAATCCGTTTTTTTGCAGAAGATCCAGTAGTTACATCTGAAGGAGGTCTTACAAATCCGGGGATCGGATCTTTAAATTTACTCCAAAAACCACCAAATTTACTCCAAAAACCACCAGTATCTTTTTTTAATAGGGATAATTGTTTACGGAGTCTTTCTATTTTTGTTTCAGGGGACTCCCCGCCAACCACCAATGTAGTTGCTTTTATTACTTTAGATGATACTCTTGCAACATCTGCAAAAAACTTAGTCAATCCTGATTTAGCCAAAACACGTTTAAATTCTTCAATATCATTATATAATCTATTAAAAGCACCACGGGCCAATTCCGCATTTTTCTCTGCTGCTTTACCAAATCTTTCATGTAATACTTTTGCAAACTTTGGTAAGAAGTCTTCAGAAACAACTTGCCCTCTTTCTAACATCCTGTTTAATTCTAAAGTAGTAACCCCCATTGCTTCTGCTGCCATCTGAAAAGCACCCGGAAGTTGTTCACCTAACTGCCTTCTTAATTCTTCTGTTTGAACTCGTCCTTTTGACATCATCTGCTGTAAGGCATACAGAGCAGCATGGGATTGAGTTGCGGTTAGCTGCATTGCGGTACTTGCTTCTGCAACAGCATAAAAAACATCCCGAGCACCCTGACCTTCCAATTTAGTTTTCATACTTGCAGCAGCAAGGGTTTTATAGGAATCTTCCAAAGCTCGTATATTTAAACCTAAATTATGGGCACTATCTGCGATAAACTGCAATTCAACCCCTGCCGTATGAGCACTTCCCGTAACTGCCCTCATGGCATTTTCAAGGGATTCCAAACGTATTCCAGTTTCAACTATTTCATGTCCAACAGCATACAAGGATTGAAAAGATAAATAAGTGGCAGCAGCAGCAGCAATACCTTTCATAAAATTAACAATTACTCTGCTGGAATTACTATGTGCTTTTTCTACATCTTTAAGAGAGTTTTTAATATGCTTAACATACTCCAGATTCAAAGTCTTTAGTTTTTGAATCATTAATTTTCGAGAACGGACAGTATCATAATTTGTTGTATCTGCATGTTTTTTTATTCTAGTATACGAGGCCATAACATCTTTACGCATACTTTTAATGCTTTCAGAGGACATAGATCCCAACTTCTTCCAATCTTTCTCTATATCATCGGTTGTTTTACCGGATGTTTTCACCAGATCTTTAAAGTGTTTTTTTGCTTTTACTACACCTCTTTCAAGATCTTTTATATCCGCACCAATGCTGGCAACTAAAGTTCCTATATCCATTACTTCCTCCGCAATCTTTTTGGTAAGGTTTTTCTATCCTTTACAAATTCCTCCATGCGATACTTGTATAACTTACCATCTGTACCTCGAATCTTTCCTTCTGTATTTGATTTATCTTGCCGTTTAAAGTGTTTTTTAGCCCTTTCTTTTGCCTTATCGTTTCCATGGGTACCCAAGATACCAAAAACCTTATTTTTTAAGTCTATAGGCTTATTTTTACTTGTAAGTTTGTTGGAAAAGTCTGGAATAAAATCAGATAGGGACCATTTCTTTTTATCTGTTCTTTGAATGAAACTGTTTGCAAATAAATGAGCAATTAAAGCCAACTGGACAATTACCTTGTCCTCAAATGCTGGTTCTTCTACAGCAAATAATTCCCACTCTTTTGCTTGTTTTGCCGATATGCCAGATAAAAAGGTTTCCATGTTATATACTCCAGCATTGCGTGCTTGTTTTAGCCAGAATCTCCGTCCCGGCCTTTGAAGTTTTTTATTAAATTCTCTTCATCTTCTTCTGTACTTCCATTTAATTTACGGGATACTTCCAAACACCGGTCCACAGCAGCTACAGACTTATTACCCAAAGCCTCAATATCCCCACTGTTAAAAATACGATGTTTGCCTTCTGGATCAGCACAAATAACCCGAGCCAATAAAGAAGCTCGTAAATTCTGCAATGATAGGATTTTATTGCCTTCAGCATCATCAACTAACTGGCTGGACTCAAAATCATCCCGCTCCTGTGCAGACATGGTACGAATATAAATAGGAAAAGGAAGGTTCCATTCAGGAACCTTAACTTCTTCAACCGGAAAATCCTGTACATCAAGGATTAGTTTTCTTAATTCTTTTGCTCTCTTTTCATAGTTTATTTTGGACATTTGATTATCTCCTTTATGTGTTATATTAAAACCCTGATTAGGCTTGTGTTATTCTTATGTATTATCCACTTCCACTCCCACTATTAACGGTAACAGTACCGGAAATCTTTATTGTAACCTCACATGCTATGGGACCATCTGGAACAGTTAAAGGCATTTCTGTAACAAAACCACTGAACTCCAGTGTAGTATTTTCAGTATCGTCCAATATCAATTCAAAGTCAGTAATTGTATCAGACTCAAACAATGTCTTCATGGCATCATAATCTGTTCGATTAAACCACATAGTAAAGGTCAAGGCACCGGGATCTCTCAAGCCCGGAATAAACTCCCTGTAACCGTTGGTACTTGCCAAGCTGGTAACGTCATGGGTATCTCTGGACATACCGGGTCCAGTTATGTTGGTAACTTCTCCAAGAGAAGCCCAAGCTGCCCCAGTATAGTATCGCATTAATGATCCTACACCCGATTCTGCATTTGTTGTCATTTTTAATTCCTCCTTTTTATTTAATTAACAGTTCTATGTATTTGAAAATTAAGAGACCATTCATGTCTGTTTTTAGGATCTAATCCTAAATATGCAATCTCTGAACGGGCCAAAATACAAATATAACGAGCTCCTCCTTGGATTAGGTTTCTTTTCTCATTTAAGTAATATTTAATATCTTTAATTAACTCATATCCTGTTAAATAATCATTGTTTCTAACTAAGACCTGTATATTAGGTCTTTCCATTCCATATCTTAACTGATCTAATCCCCCTGAGTCAACTAAAATTGTAACATTATTTGGAGTTACTGGAGTTATGCCTATAAACAAATTGGTCCCTGCAACCAAACTTAACCCACAATCGGAACTTTCTAATAAATCTTTAATATCTGTACTTGGAGGATTGATTGTTGTCATTTTATTTTAGCCTCCTTCCTGATTACTTTCAGGATATTTTTAACATTCCTATCTAAAGCCATCTCAAAGAATTTACGACCGGACCCGGGGCGTGACCATTTTTTAACATTCCTTTTCTCATGTACTGGAGCTGCATATTTAGCACTGAAACCCAAAATAACAGTTGGTTGCCCAGTTGCTTTTGCCAATGCCTTAGTTTCGCTCAATACATCATGATGGTTTCTACCCATTGATTGGGCTGCTTTTTTGTTCTTTTTTGAGTTTCTAAAAGTAGGATTTCTCCCCATACTGACACCACGATTGGAAGTTACTAAAAAACGACTTGCTCTAAGATTGCCTAACTCAACCGGGGTTAAAGGTGTTGTCAATTCAACATCTCTTAAAACAATAAGACCACCACGGATAAGTCCCTTTAGGGTTCTCCCTTTGATCTTCTTAACTTCATTATTTAAGTTACGCAAGACCTGATTTAATCCACGTATATTGTTTTTTAACACCCTAACCTCCGGTCAAATGAACCCTTCTTAGAACAATTCTACCACCTACATTTTTAATTTTCTCAAATCTTCTTACGGCATATGCATTTTGTTCTAATTTAGGATTGGCTTTTTCTTCTGCACTTAAATCATCCAATTCCCCTAAATATAAAAAGCTATCCGGTGTAATATCCTGATCTACAAAAACAATTGCATCTGATATTAATTCTTTTCCTGTAGAGCTTATAAAAATCTCTTGTCGGTCTTCCCACCTTACAGAAATCTCTGCTCCAGCTGTAAAGGTCAATTCATTATAAGCAGTCTTACCACTTTTAGCCCATAAAACAGCTGTATCAGTTAGGTATTTTGTAATATCCATATTACCTCTATTCGAAAGATTCCACTGCTGTAATAGAAGCCTCTTTCTTTCCTAAATTAGCCAATTTACCCGTAGTATCCAATAGTTTCACAGTTTGCCCATATGTACTACCATCCAGATTTAAACCAAGCTTTGCGTATTTCTCCTCTGCTTCTCCTATTTTAACACTTTCTTTATCTTTTTCCCATGACATTTTTATTAGATGTGCAGCAAGCCATTTTTCAATCTCAGTAAGAAGAGCAGAAGAAAGTTCTCCTCCTAATTCAGACGTAACAACTAAGTTTGCTGGGGTAATCATAACATCTATAATGGTTGTACTGACTTCTGTATCAATAATCTGCTGTACCTCTGCTGCGGTTGTTCTTGCCATTATCCCCTCCTTGCTTTCCAGAGTTTTGGTTCAATGAAATCATAAACCTTTTTGGGGTCCCAAGTCAACCCTAACCATTCAATTGTTTCCTGAAGTTGACTATAATCCGAGTTGATCATCCTTTCAGGCCATATAACTTTAACATTTACACCACTTTGAATAATCTCTATGAACTTTTCTTCATGCTTACGTACCCACTGCAACCAACCTTCTTTTTCACTGGATACTCCTGCCTTTTTCTGAATTCTGGGAATAGCATATGCGTTCATAAATCCTGTTTTCATACAAGAATTGATAATATCCGGAGTCTTTCTCCTTACAATAATCCATTTACTATCTGGAAAAGCATAATTCCAAACAGGCCACATCAGAGACATTTTAGCACATTTCCACATCCATGGAAGATCAGGAGTCCAGCCCTGTCCTTTTACTATTTTAAAGATAGAATCTTTAATATCATGAGGAATAATAATATCTTTTGTTTCCGGTAAGGGAAATTGACCTTTTTTATCTGCATTCATAGCATGTAATAAAGGTTTGATTATCTTCTCCCTCAATTCCAAATTCTCAAACATTCCTTTTTGGTTATATCGGTTTGGTCCTGCGGTATCCCCCTTCCAAGCTCCACATAAATGAACACAGGCTGCAACCATACTGGTACCGGATCTTGCAGCCCCTACAATAATAATCGGTTTCTCTGAGTAGTCTTTAATCATGATTAGATTTCCTTTCTAACTCTTGTTTTTGGGGTTCTTCATATTCAGTACCCTCCCAAAGAACACCCCCTTTTAAATAAATCAAAACTGAATCTTTAAAATAAGAACGAGCCAAATCTCTCCATTCTTTTTTTGGCATAATAGCTGCAATGTATACAATTTGCTGAGCTTCCAATAAGGCTGCCATTTTTGCCATACGGACTATATGCTCTTCTCTGCCATTATCGGAAAAATCAGAAGGGAATATCTTTCTAACTTCATCAGCATCAATAACAATACCCCCATTCTCGATTGCCATTTTATAAGCCAATGTTGTTTTTCCAGCATTTGATTTTCCGGTAATAAGATAAACCATTATAATCTCCAGTGCTCTTTTACCCAATCATCTCTGATTTCATGGGGTCTGGGATTTCCATGGCAAGATACCATTCTTGCATTTTCAGGAAGACCCCTTCCTCTGTTACAATGATTTTTATAACTGTAAATTTGATCTGGAAACAAATCCTGTAAGAACTTAAGCTTTCTCATACGTCTATCATATCGGTATACCCAGCGTTCTCGTCCTTTTGTAAAATCAACCACCCGTTGGGTTTCGTTTTTAAACTCATCCCAAATCCATTGATATGTTCCCCCCTCAAAAGCAACCAAATCTCCCCCAGATTCTTTTTTACCTCTAAAGGTGCTCCTTGTAGCAAACTCTCCATCATAAGATAAAATATCATCTACATTTCCAGTAATTACTACATCCAAATCGCATACAAAGACCCTTCCCTTAAAATTGTAAGAAGGATTAAAAACTGAATATTTAGGCAAACAACCTCTCCAGCTTGGGGAATCTAACTTGAGAAATTTAATACCCGGAAAAGTAAAAGTAGGAACATTCTCAATTAAACAAAAGAATTTAAACGGAATTGTACAGTTTCTTTCAAAACCTTTATAGAGCTTAAATACATATTCCATTCCTAAAAAGGTATCTTCCCATCCCGGCCTGTCTTTGCCTCTCCAATATAAACAAATGATATTTACAGGTTTTACTTCCATATCTCTCCCACCCAAGGAAACTTTCTTATAGCCACATCGTTTTTGTAAGGCATACACAAGAGAATTTTAACATCCCTTCCGGGAACACATTTTCTCCCAGCTATGCATTGTCTTATTTTTATTACCCACCCTTTTGGAAAAGTAGGAAGATAGGGTATATCAAATTTAATATAATCCTGATCCCCCCTAAATCTCCTCATTGCGTATTCACCAAAACTTGAATATAATTCACCTCCCTCTCCCTTATCAAAGACCATAACAGATGAATTATATCCATGGATAGTACCTCTTCCCATAGAAGGCTTCCCAAAAGCCCTACAGATCGCCATAGGGGTATCTATTTCAATAAAAGGGGCAATGTCCTTCAAAAGAATTAAATCCAAGTCTAAGGACAACACACGATCCCCCGGAATATCATTTCTAAACAATTCAATTTTAGACCACCATCCGGGATAATCATGTTTTAAAGGAATACAATTTACATCTGGGATATTAACATTAGAAAGGCAAATAAAGTTATGTGGAATAGAAAGACTCTTTTCCACCATATTCTTTAACCTCTGCACCCACAATGCAGTATACCCTCGCTTGCGAAAATCGCCAACCCACAAAACACAGGCAACGGTAACTTCTTTATATTTAGGAGTTGAAGGAATCATAATGATCAAAATCCATAATATACTTTTCTCTTAAGATCTTAGATTGACGAGATCCAAGCTTTCCTTTTTCTTCTGGAACAATTATCTTTGACTGATTCTCTTTCCTCAAGAAAGGCAACTCTATAGGCCATTTTCTTAAATCTTTTAAATCGAGTAAAAGAGTATTTCTTCCTTTTTCAAAATAAGGAAACAAAGTAAACATAGGCCATAAATGACTGCCACATTTTAAAAGATCCGAAATACCATGAAACCTCTTCCCAAATTCAGAAAAAGATTCACCTCTCGTAAATCCAAGGCTGCGGAACTCCTTATGTACGTGCCTAAATACTTTATCTTTCCAAAGACTTCTTATCCTATCCCAAGGAGATCTAACAATCATTATCCATTTAAAATCCATATACATTTGCAGGGCTTTTAAATTGGTTATATAGATTAGAGGTTCTCCGTACTTCAGATCAAATATTGCCATTCTGCGTACAGAGGAAGAAGCACATTTAGAACTCAAAAAGAAGAGATATTTTTCCTTTGGCAATACAAGTATTTGCTTATCGAGTTTCATACTTTTGCCCACCATATCCAATCATGTCTGGAAGCATCTACAAAGGAGTCTTTAAAAAACTCTTCTACAGCTTTTCTTACTCCGGGAAAACGAGGATGATCAAAATCATGACCACAAATCAATCCCCCCTTTTTTACTTTGGGATACCAATTTTGAATATCCAATAAACACATTTCATAAGAAGGATCTGCATCTATAAAAACACAATCAAAAAAATGGTCTTCGATGTTTCGATGAGCTTCTTCGCTTTTTAATTCGTGAACTTTAATACGATCTAAGAAAGGGGAAACCCTTCTCTTCCAAACCCTTCGATGCTCAAAAAAAGAAGATTGACCAGAACCATCATCGGGGCAATAGGCAACCTCATGTAAGATTAACTGGGGATTGTGGTTTAATATATACCCAGAAGTTCGTCCTTTTCCGGTACCTACTTGGCACATGATTGAGATCTTTCTTTTTTTGATTTGCTTATCTAGCCAATTAAACCTCTTCATCAGACTCAATAATCTCCTTTAAAGACATTTTAGGAAACACATCAACTCTACTTTTGGGATTTACATTTATTACTTTTATCCCTTTTGCTTCGCAATCTTTAGCAATTCGGCTCCAGCCCTGTAGTTGTTTTTTAAAAAGATTCTCCTGAGACTTTTTAGAGACAATCCTTCTGGGATGTTTCTTGCCTTGCTTTAATTGTTTCATCGTTGGGGTTTTTGTTTTGTCGGGGTATCCTTTGTGCCAATGAATCCTTTTTTCAGGATGGAGATACATATCAATGCCAAGTACATAAATAACAGTAGCCCCCAATTTATGAGCTAAGTCAATCGCACTTGCACCTGAGTTTTTACAAACCCAAGATACTTGATTTTTACGTTTTGTTAAACCCCCACTTAGACTTTTGTAGAGATGTTTTATTTCTTTAAAAGAAGCATCACTAAACTTACCGGCACTGGATATTTTTAAACCAGCATATTGATCAAACCAAGCCCTATAATCAGTATATGTATCGGAATCACCCCAATAAGCTACATCAACCCAATCCCCCAAAAAAGCAGAAACATTAACACCAATACATCTTTTCTTGTGAATATATGTTAGATAGTCTCCAAAAGCTCTAAACTCTTCTTTGGATTCGGGGATAAGGGTGTCAGGAATGTTAAATTGTTCAGCAACGGAGGAACCTCCGCCTATAATCCAACATTCCCCTTTCCATATTTTAGGAACTTTCCATTTCATAAGGAGTTTTAATCCTCATCTTCTTCAAAATCTTCTTCCACTTCTTCCGGGGTTACAACATCTTCATCCCCAGTAATGAATTGCCGAGCATCTTTTGCTCTTAGGGCAGAGTCATTAAGGACTTCTCCTGTTTTCTTATTAATAACATCATACCAACCGTTTCCACGATCTTTAATGCCCAATTGGATTCCCTGTGCTTCTTTAATTGCCTCATCCAGACATTTAAAACCCACAGCAAGAATAGGACTCAGCTCTTCTGGATGGGCATACAAGATTTCACCTTTCCTTACAATCTGCCCATTTGAATGTCGATGCACTCCACCACTGATTTTCTTATAACGGAGCATTCCTTTAAATTTCTCAGGTCTACTGGGGCGTTCAACACCTTTTTCAATTTCTTTAATTTTACTTTTTCTTATCATGTGATTAACTCCTTAATTTAAAATTTAAATGGGTTGATTACCATCTATATTCAGATTGAATTACGACAATACGCAGAGACCGCTATTGCCATCCTGATCTGCTCTGATCTGAAGAACCTGAATTGCCATTACCTTAAAATGATGCATCAGACCTCCCTGTGTACTCCACTGAAGAACAGTAGGAGCAAATCCATTTACCAGACGAACAGTACTGGAAGACATTTCTACCATAACAACAGTATCGGCAGCGAGCCTGTCAGCAACTTTAATACTGTCTACCCCAGAAATCTCCAGTATTCTTTCCCTGATTGTTTTTGGATAACCAGAAACATAATCATCATCCAGAACTGTCTCATAACTGGTAGGAATGTACATTACAAAAGGACCATAGTGTTTGGCATCAATCATGGCCTGTTTCATGGCAATAACATCATCAACAATCTGTGCTCCGGTTTTACTGCTGGCATCCCAGTTGGTACTCAGTGTTACAGTATTCTTATTAGTATCAGATATATATGATCTGATAGAACCACCACCATAAGTAAAACTGGTATTGGTAAAGATCATATCTTCAACCTTCTCTGCAACTCTGCGAGTACAGGCTTCTGCCATTGTAGTATCAATGGGGTCACCATGGGTTCTGGAAGCTTCCAAAACACGCTGGGCAATGGTAAAATCCGAATGGATAATCGGGATAGGTAAGTATTTGGTTTCAAATACTGGTCTATCATTTTTGTGCTGAGTCGCAGCATCCATATCCATGTTTGCTTCTCCCGGATCATTCATGTCCTGATATTCAAGAACAGTCTTTCCCATGGGATTGGTTAAATTATAAGTAAGTCCTCTGGTAAGGAGATCTGCTGCACCAACCAGCCTCTCCCTTGCAATTTTCTGAACAACACGATCAATCTCAATCCACTCATCCCTTTGAAGAACAGCATTATGAACCACGTTATTGGCAACAAAAGGAACAACTTTCATATTGCCTTTGTTATCAATGGGTCTGTTTACATAAGCTTTTCCATTTACAATAAAAGGTCTCAGTTGATTGACACTAAAACCACCTGAAAGCTTCGCCCCGATTTCAGGATCAGAAAAAGAACCTCCCTCTGGATCAACATAAGTTACATTTGTTTCCATATCCATTTTTATATTTCCTCCTTATATAATTGAAATATATATTAAATTACACGATCATGAGCCAAAGACGTTGATCATATCCACCATCAAATGTGTTTACAGATTCTCCGCCACTGGAATCAGAAAGGTCCAACGCTTCCATGGCAATCCCCACAATCTGATTTGGGTAAACAGTAACGGGATCATCAGAGTCTGCGGTATCAGAAACATGCTTCTTAAGTGTACCATCACCACCACTTTCCAGTTTATCACCAATAACCACGGTTTCGCCGTCAGCCAATACACCAAGGACCCAATCTCCAGCCTGAGGAATCCAGCAGACAGCACGACCTGATGTACCAAAAGCATCATCAATGTCCTTTCCCTGATTCTCATCCTCAATAGCAAATAAAGCCGGTGTAATATTCCCCCCTGCGGTACTGTGCTTCTGCACCCTATCAGCAGAGGTTAACTCCACCAGATGACCGGGATAAAACGCAGCAGCTGGGATCTTCTCCAGCTCAACTCTCTGTGCCTGTCCTTGTCTTACAATAATTGAATTTTCAGCCATTTTTTCCTCCTCCTGTTTTATAAATTATACATCTTTACAACTGATTTAATTTTAAATTACTCTTCATCTCCCCAGCTATTTGATATGGGAAGCGGTTCTATATCCTTATCTTCTGCAAAAGAACTTCCCTGATTCAAAGCATAATTGGCTTTTGGAGCAGGGGCCATTTTAACCAGTTTCTCAAGGAAATCCATCTTAAAGCCCGAAAGTTCCTCATCCGAAAAAGAATTTCCCTTATTGGCTTTGATAGTATCAATGAGTTTTGCTTTCTTCTCAGAAAGAATCTTCTGCCCATACTCAATAGACTCTCTCAGTTCCGGGGCAGCATTGGCAAGAAGATCATCCATGGTATTTACTTCTACATTCTCTTGAGTTTCTTCTTTTTCTGCATTCTCAGTAAGATCGTTCTCTTCCGTAGAGTCCACATCCTTGGCAACATTAATAGTCAAAGCAAAACCATCTTCGGTCATGTCCAGAAGACTTTCTCTATTCTCTTCTGTAAAATTGGCATTGTTGGAGATCAGCTCATTCACCTTATCTGGGCAGCACTCCCTCATTGTTTTTACCTTTTCTTTTTCCATTCCTTTCTCCTTTTCATTTGTTTTTGTTTCTATATTATTATGGATTTCTGTATATGTTACTTGTTCCATAACATTAATTGGCTCAGAAGTCCACACTACAGCATCATTTTCAATCCGGTAATTTCGCTTTACCATCCTATTAGGAGTTTCTGAATCCCTATAGTGAATCCGATAAATGACATGGTCCGAAAATACACGGGATAGGTAATTTATCTTCTCCCCCCGTACATCCATAGAATCTATCTTTGAACTCAAAAGATCTACAATCTTTGTATAATCGAGCTCATTGATAGTAAATGATTCTTCTGAATTAACAAAAAACTCATCCCATTTCTTTTCATTTTTGCTTGTTTTCTTTCTCCTTATCATGTCACCTCCTTTTTTATTTGACCGAACACCACAACCATCTTCCCATGAACAAGCTCCAATCTCCCCGGGAAGTAAAGCCAAATGGTCTGGTCTGATATTTCTTGCAATAGAAGTATACTCTTCATTATTAAAAGTACCAGCAGTGGTATCTTCTTCACTATATAGCCCTGTACTTACTTCTAACTTCTCTCCGCTTAACAATCTGCCTTTCAAATCCGGATCAAGTGTCTCCAGATCATTATTATTTAACCAAATTTCTGCTTTTAATTTTCCATCTGAATATTGTACATTAAAAACAGTTCCCAATACCTGAGACTCATAAATCTCAGGAGAATTAGCACTAACAGGATTTCCATTTGATTCTGGGTGCTGTAATGTTACGGGAACACCATTCCAAGTCTGAGAGAAATTCTGAAGTTCTTCCTCTGTATATAGAGTAGGACCACCGGAACCAGAGTGAACTCCAACAGTTAACATAATTACAGGATATACCGTATAACTCTCTCCATTTAATTCTTCTGTTCTCCCTCGTTCTATCCTGTTTAAAATAGTTTTAATGTGCATTTTTATCTCCTAGTCTATTTAACATAGTTTCATTATCTGTAACATCTAATGGGATTATCATGCATCTGCATTGTGCATGTCTGGGAATTAAGCCTTCTGCTCGGTCTAAAGTAAAAAGCTTACCATCCAAAGGTCTACAAATACTACAAACCCTGCTATCTCCAGCGGTAGACCACTCGGCTAAAACACGAACACCAACAACTCCCCAATTCCGCATCTCCATAACCATGCCATGATGATGAGCTCTTATCATCTCTGTTCTGGCTAAAACCTTAGCTCTTGTTATGCCAATCTTATCAACCCTATCATTTATTTTCTTAGCAATTTCCAAAGGCCCACTTCCTTGAGACATTCCTTCAGCTAAGATCTCAGCAATCTGCTTACTCATCTCATCTGTAATACCCTTAAGACCTGTAAAAGTTCTGGTATATAAAATACCAATCCGATCTAAATGAAGAATATTTCCCATGGAGGCAGCTATGCTTGCACTTTCAGTAAAAGAATAACCAGCAGAAGCCAATTCTGTATGACTCCTACCAACTCCCTTTTCATATGCTGTTTTAATATACATATTTGTCCAAGCTCCCTCAATCCCTTCTCCCAATTGACTCCCATGATACAGTTCTAATATATTATTGTCAATTTGTTTTTGCAACCATTCTAAGAATAAAGCAATTTTAGCGGGATCTCGCTCAAAAGCATATTGCCTTCTCCCTAAAGGCTCATTCAATCTCAATTCTCTTAAAGCAAAACAATCATTCTCTACAATGGATTTACGGATTTCTCCTTTTAATTGTCTAAATCTCTTAGACATCTGGGAACAAAATCTATTCCTTATAGTCATTGTTCTCGTGGGATCAACCCGAAACATTGTATTTATATTATTCAACAAGATTGTCTCCTTCAGGAATTATCTGATCTAGCTCTTCTTCTAAATCCTCTGCCACCTTTATTTCTCCAACAATCTCCTGTATTTGTTTAATCTGATTTTCACTATACCCAAACTCATCCCTTAACCATATTTCAGGAGGAACAAGCATTTCTCCGCCCGGAGTTTTTAAATATTCAGCAATTGCTTGGGATCTTGTTTTGGTTACATCTGCCTTCTCTTTTTCTCCCATGGCAGACATTTTAGGCCATGTCAAGAGATAATCATCTTCTTTGGTGGTTAAAACATTACAACTGATGAGTTTGTCAATAAGGGGTCTTAGAATCTGGGGTTCTGCAAAGGTGGTCATCCGATCTTTTATCAGGACATTCCAAACTTTCTCATCCTGTGTACTTGCTAGTTCCCCTCTTTCAGAACCAGTTAATATTCTTTTTGGAATACCAGTTACAATAGAAATCATCATTATTTGAGCATCTATATGATCTTTTGGAGATTCTACTTGAGGAGCTAAGGGACTTATATTAACGCCCTGAACAGTTAACCATCTTCTTAAATTATGTTCAAACTCATCAAATTGCTCCCTCATAGAATCAGCATCTATTGAGCCAAATGAAGCATCTGAATCTGCCTGTGCTGCATACCCGGGTCTGGCACCCCTCCAGAACATCTCTGCACTACCACCCAATAGTTTTTGTAAATCCTCCAACCGATTATATAGTGCTTCTAATCTGGGAGTTCCATAAACGGGATTCTCCAATGGGTCCTCAATTACATGAAGAACCCGGGAATGGTGAACATTGATGCTTATATTTTTAGTATTCGAAGTTGGATTTGGAATTTGCAATTGATACATTAAAGGCATTCCATATCTGGCATCCGTAACTTTTGTCTCCATGGTAAGAACATTAACATTATCCTGACCATACGGTTGAATATACAACAGCTCCGCATTTTCCTCATTCAAAGGAGTACTAAAATCAGTAGAATCATCAAATCCAAATAATAAAATAGCAAAAGTCCCCAATCCCAATAACTTATCTAATCTTATTAACTGAGAATATAAATTATGGTTTTTAACAAGAGCTAACCATTGGTTTTTTAAACTGGAAACATCTGTATCTACAACATCCTTATCTCCCTCACTTAGGGTTGGTGGATTTCCCCATACGGCATTAACCGGTTTTGAGATTATTACTTTAGCAATATCTCCTCTTTTAAACTTTTGATAATAATCCTTATATTCTAAATTTGTTTTGTATCCCAATGCCTGATATAGATCCCTATCTCCGCCATAAGTCTCCCCTAACGTCTCTGCGTATTTCATCCTTTGGGATATAGCCCCTAATGTCTTGACTATGTGTCTTATATCTTCATCTTTTGCCATTTAAAGATCTCCTTTTATCCAATAATCTCATTCCAAGAGGATAAGCCGTGATTTGTTTTTATATCCCACCATGGTCTCGCATCTCTGGGTTTCTTAATTATTTTACATTTTGGCAGTTTAAAACTTAACCATGCTAACTTTGATACCACATCCTCTTTGTCAAGAAACATTGTGGTATTTTTCATGGTATTATCTCGGGATCTGCTTAAACACCGGACAGGATTAAATAAAACACAATAATCAGCCCCATAAAGCTTCATATAAGCAACCGCAGTTGCGGTTCCTTTTGAATGTCCTGTAATTAAAATAGGAATATTTGGATCAATCCACCTTTTCCAATTCAAATCCCCCAGCATTTCATTTGCAGCTGTAACACCACTCCTCTTAATGCCTTGTATATCACGAACATCTAAATTCTTAACCCAATCCAAACCCTCGTTTGTACCGGCAACAGCAATCACCTGTAATGGCTTATTTAAATACTCTGATCTGGAATACATATACTCCGTAGTACCCAAGTCTATATTATGCTTATACACTTGCTTACATGCATCCAGAGCAATTTTATAGAGTTCATTGTTCATCGGAATCACCTTTCAATAAAGTTAAAAATCCCCCGATTGACATTGATATCAGCGGTGTTGCGTGAGCTGCTTCAATCTGCCCGGCAATCCAACCTAAAGCTATGGCCATGTTGATAAGGGCTACACACCCTATAATAATCTGTCTGGTTTTTGGTATGAAATTCATACTACCTCCAATCCGGTGTCCTGTAAGAAGGCCTGTAAGTTCTCCTATCACCTACAAATGATCTTCTCTGCTGACATCGTCTTTCGTTATGTTGGAATATAGCTGACATTCTTCTATCGCCTATGGTTGATCTCCTGTCTGCCATACCTAATCTTTTAGATTGCATATTATTTCCAGTTCTCCCTGTCAAGTCCTTCCTGCACCATCATATCAATCAATCGCTTTGCCCGTTCT
>CAYZTT010000012.1:0-21602 GCA_964481835.1 Candidatus Woesearchaeota archaeon | reverse complement strand
CAATCTTCTTTAGAGCATACACTTACGAATTACCCTTAACTGACGACATGGCAATGTCCTCAATGGAAAGTAATCTAAAAAGTCAACTAAGAAGTGAAATTCTAGCACAATCTTCCGATATTGATCAAAACTCCCTAGATATTTTAGTTGAGCAGAGGTATCAAAGTTTTATAGAAACAAATGGAGCCGAAATAGCCGCGCAATCAAAACAACTAGCCCAAACCATAAAAGATTACTATCAAGATGAAGATGGGCAAACCTATCTCTTGGCCATAGATCCCTATCACTACTATAGGCAAGCAGGAAATATCATAGAAAATGGACACGTTGGAGATGAATTGGTAGATGGAAAGCCATTAGATAACCACATGCTAGCTCCAAACGGAAGGCCAGTAAGCAATAGTTTTCACCCATGGATTGGGGCAACAATGCACCAAATCTCTCAATTTTTTGGGAATGATTCCCTATCAAAAACAATGTTTATACTCCCTCTAATTTTCGCAGCACTCTCAATAATTCCTGCTTTTTTTATGACAAGAAAAATCGCGGGCAATGTTGGGGGATTTATAGCTGCACTGGTTGTGGCAATACATCCAACTTTCTTAGGGAGAACACCTGCAGGGTTCTCGGATACAGATGCATACGCAGTCTTCTTCCCACTGATGATAATATGGTTATTCTTAGAATCATTTACCGCCATAAAAGCAAAAAATAAATATCTCCTTGGAGGTTTAGCCGGATTATTCACTGGGATATTTGCATTCGCCTGGACAGGATGGTGGTACATCTTTGACGTCCTACTGGGATCATTGATTGTATATTTCATATATCTCTTCATAAAATACAAAGGCGCCGTATTTAAGAAACTAAAGACAAAAAACATGTTAAAAACTGCAGCGGCATATCTTGCTTCCTCAATAGTCTTTGTATCAATTCTATCCGGAT
The DNA here is from genome assembly GCA_964481835.1 of Candidatus Woesearchaeota archaeon. Lineage (GTDB taxonomy): Archaea > Nanobdellota > Nanobdellia > SCGC-AAA011-G17 > PNOQ01 > JABIBT01. The sequence continues at coordinate 20,657 of CAYZTT010000012.1, read as the reverse complement.
TTTCCAATTTCATAAATGCAATAAAGGGCCCACTTACAATTTTCTTCTTAAAATCTGCAGCGCATGAAACCCTATGGCCAAACGTCTATACCACTGTAGCAGAACTAAACGCAGTCTCAATGACCCAAGTAATCGCGGCCTTAAGTGGAAAAATATTCTTTGGGCTAGCAACACTGGGCATCTTATTAATATTCCTTAAAAAGAATAAAATACAGTTAGATATAAAATACGGAATCCTGCTTGCACTCTGGTACATAGCAACCCTGGCAACTACAACAAGGGGAGCAAGGTTCGTAATGTATATGGTCCCTGTATTCGCAGTAGGGTTGGGAATCTTTTATGGTAAAATTTACACGCTAATCACAAACTGGGGATCCAGAGAATTAGACCTAAATAAAAAATTACTGGCAATTGGATTGATAATAGTTGCAGTAGCCAGCCTCTCACCTTTAATGTCTGCGGCACAAAATACTGCCCTGCATGAAGTACCTTCAATGAATGATGCATGGTACAATGCACTAACAAAGATTAAAGAAGAATCTCCCGAGAATGCAATAATAAACTCTTGGTGGGATTTCGGCCACTGGTTCAAGGCAATTGGAGACAGAGCAGTCACTTTTGATGGGGCGTCACAAAATACCCCCTCCGCACATTGGATAGGAAAAACCCTATTGACAAGTAATGAAGATGAAGCCATTGCAATACTAAGGATGCTTGATTGTGGTTCAAACGATGCATACGACCTATTATTAGAAAAAACAGAAGATCCCGTTACAACAAAAAGGGTGATAGATGAAATAATACTAGAGAATGAAAATGAAGCAAGAGAAATCCTAGAAGATTACACAGATAACCCTAGTGAAATTCTTGAGAACACTCACTGTGATCCTCCAGAGAACTATTTCATAACTTCAGAAGATATGGTTTCTAAGGCAGGGGTTTGGGGACACTTCGGATCCTGGGATTTCGAAAGGGCATTTGCATATGATACAATAAAGTCAAATTCAAAAACAGCGGCAATCTCAAACTTAGTAGGTATGGGATACTCCCAAGAAGAAGCCGAATCAACATTCAGACAATTAAACGGATTAAACGAACAACAAGCAAACGCATGGATCGCACCATACCCTGCTTACGCCGGAGATGGACAATGTCAAACACAAAATAATACAATATACTGTACAAACGGATTAATAATCACAGAGGACAATGAAGCAATTGTTCAAACTAATTCAGGCCAAGCCAAACTCAAATCCTATAGGATAGACGATCAAATATTCGAAGGAGAAGAAGGAACAGACGAAATAGCTGCAGCCTACATCTCTAAAACTCAATCCTCAATATTAATGCAAGCTCCGCTATTGGAAAGTACCTTCACAGAATTGTTTTACTACCAAGGAGAATATGTAGAAAACTTTGAGTTATTCGATCATCAAACAGGCATAGATGGATTTGATATTTATACATGGAAAGTAAAATGGACATAAGCATCTTAATCCCAGTAATGAACGAAGAGGAGAATATCGCCCCCCTCTACGAAAGATTAAACGAAGTTCTATCTAAATTAAATAAGGTATATGAGATAATTTTCATAGATGATGGTTCTAGAGATAAAACTATTCCGGAAATAAAGAAACTTAATGAAAAGGATAAAAAAGTAAAGCTTATCCAACATCGAGCGAACTTCGGAAAATCTAACGCCCTTGAAAATGGATTTAGAGAGGCAACTGGAAAAGTAATCTTCACAATGGATGGAGATCTACAAGATGATCCAAGGGAAATACCAAGATTCTTAGAAGCTTTAAACAGATACGATATAGTCTCTGGATGGAAATTCAGAAGGAAGGACCCAATAACAAAAACTCTCCCTTCAAAATTAGCAAATTATGTAACAAGAAAAGCTACCGGGGTAAAAATTCACGATATGAACTGTGGATATAAAGCATATCGATCAGAGGTTGTAAAAAATTTACATTTATATGGAGATATGCATCGCTATATCCCGGCATTAGTGTCCGCCCAAGGATATAGGGTGGGGGAAATAAGGGTCGTACACCACAAAAGAAGATTTGGGAAGAGTAAGTACGGTTTCATGAGATTATTTCGAGGTTTATTCGATTTCGTAACTATAAGATTCCTAACAAATTATTCTAAGCGCCCACTACACTTCTTTGGGGGCTGGGGATTTCTCGCAGGATTCATTGGGGCATTATTCGAATTTATCGCAATACTATTCAAAACAATAAGAGGAGATCCATTCTTAGATCACATTAGTCTCATACTTTCTGGATTTATTCTAATAGTCATCGGATTCCAATTAGTTTCTCTTGGTTTGCTTGGAGAGATGATGATTAAAAAAGATAATAAAGATGGATATGAGATCAGACAAAAAATCGGATTCTAAATTAACCGTTTGCTATTTTGGAACATATGAACGGAATTATCCTAGAAATAGCATCCTCATAAAAGGATTGAAAAGGAATAATATTAACGTAATAGAATGCCATGTCCCATTCTGGGAAAAAACAGAAGACAAAACGGGCAATTTCTTCAAATCAAAACCTAAGATTCTTTGGAATATAATGAAAGCTTATGCTAAACTAATAAAAAAATATATCGAATCAAAAAAATGCGATACAATCATCGTAGGTTATCTTGGTCAATTCGATATGTTCCTCGCAAGATTATTGGCCCCTAGAAAAAAGATAATCTTTAACCCCATGATTTCACTATATGATAGCTTAGTTTTTGATAGGAGATTATTCAAAAAGAATTCCTTGATGGCAAAAATCTCATTCCTAATAGATAAGTGGTCTTGTAAACTTGCCTCAATAATCATTCTAGACACGCCAGAGCATGCAAGGTATTTTCAGAGAGCATTCAAAATAAAAAGGAAAAAACTTAGAGTAATTCCGGTCGGAGCAGATGATGATTTCTTTAGTAAAAGGGTAGGCAAGAAAGAAAATTCAATAAACATCCTCTTCTATGGAAAATTTACTCCCATCCACGGAACAGAATATATACTAAAAGCAGCAAAAATATTAGAAGAAAATAAGAAAATAAAATTCACAATAATAGGGAAGGGCCAAACCTACAAAAAAGACATGGCCCTTGCAAGAGAATTAAAACCAAAAAATATAGAATTCATAGAATGGGTGCCTTACTCAGAACTTCCAACCATCATCTCAAATTCAGATATTTGCCTCGGAGGACATTTCGGCCTTGGAGAGAAGGCCGCCAGAGTAATCCCTAACAAGACTTTCCAAATGATTGCAATGCAAAAACCAGTAGTGGTATCCGACAGTATGGCAAGTATGGAAGGAGGTTTTATAAATAAAGAGAATGCAATTTTCTGTAAGAGGGGAGATGAGCAAGCAATAGTAGATTCAATCCAACAAATAATAAACAACAAAGCATTATCAAAAAAGATCTCATTAAATTCATACAATCTATACAAAGAAAGGTATTCGATTGATGCATTGGCAAAAAGAACAATAAGTATAATAAAAAATGGAGATAAATGAATGGGGCGCGGAACCAGAATTCTTTGGACCAAGACATTACTATAGAGAAACACTTCTACTAAATAATATCAATAAATTTCTAAAAGGCGGAAAGATTCTGGATGCAGGATTCGGCAATGGAAGTCTATCCATAAGGGCCTCAAATAAAAAGTTCGATATCACTGGCATAGATTTATCCGAGAAATTTGTAGAATACGTCTCAGAAAAAATAAAAGATTTCCCAAACATAAAAGTAAAGCAAGGAGACATAACAGATCTCCCCTTTGAGCCAGATTCTTTTGATGGAATATTTTGCGGAGAAATATTAGAACACATAGAAAATGATAACAAGGCAGCAAGCGAACTAAACCGAGTTCTAAAAAAAGACGGGGTAGTGATCCTTAGTGTTCCCGCAAATCCAAAACTCTGGGATAAAAGCGATGAGTGGGCCAGCCACCATAGAAGATATACAAAAAAAAGCCTAAAAATACTCCTCGAAAACAACGGATTCAAAGTAGAAAAAATACACTATTGGGGATTCCCCTTAACAAGATTTTACCATAGAAAGTTATTTCTAAAAACGCTCAATAATGAGAATATAAAGAAATCCAAGATAAAGAGATATTCCAGGCCACTATCAAATATCTTCAAAGTAGATAACTTATTCAATTGGACAGATAAGGGAATTGGATTAATCGCCATAGCAAGAAAATGAAAATCAAGAACATCTTGGGTTCAATAATATTAGTAATTATCTTTTACTTTCTTTTTCTAAATCTCTCTCAAAACTGGGATGAACTTTCTGCAAACATGGGGAACTTAGATATCTCTCTCCTAATTATCTCATTTCTGTTTCTGCTAATATTCTATTTGTTCCATACATTTGTCTGGATTCAAATATTAAAAAGGCAAGGGCACTCCATAAGTTTCAAAGAAGCATTTAAGATAAGATCCCTCTCAGAAATAGGAAAATATACCCCTGGGAAAGTATGGCATATAATAGGCAGAACATATCTCTCTTCAAAATTAAAGATTCCAAAGATAACAACCCTAACTAGTATGGTGATTGAAACCCTGCTAATGCTTATCTCCGCAGGGTTCTTCGTAGTTTTCTTTAGCTTAAATTCACAAGACCCCAAAACAATACTAATTTTCATGCTAACAATCTTGGGGCTGTTAATAATAAGAACAAAATATTTTGAAAAGGTATTGAATAAATTATTAAAAAAAGTAAAGAAAATAACCAATGAAATAAAAATAAATATTTCTCTAAAGTTCACCCTCTTCCTGCTGATATTCTATTTAATCGGATGGCTAATTATAGGGCATTCCCTATTTTTTATCATAAAATCCATATATCCCCAAATAGCCTATTCCTTAATATTCATCATTTCGGGCATATTTGCTGCCTCTTGGGCACTAGGATATATCAGTTTCCTAACTCCCGGCGGCTTGGGGGTCAGAGAAGGAATAATGGTTCTATTATTGTACCCATATTTACCAAATGCCCTGGCAACCATAGTGCCTATAATCATTCGCCTACTAACGATCTTAACAGAATTGGTCTTGGCCGCAATAAGCTCTAAAATTAAATTTCAGAAGAATAATAGAGGGGAAATTCTCCCCCACTAAACTCATACATTCTAGTTTGAGTCATTTCGGGAGTCAATGTAAAATTGCTTAATGTATTTGGATCAAAGGATCCTCCCTTTTTCAATAATAGATAAACTAAATTAGGTTGATTATTCCCTTGTAGTTCGAAAGCGACTTGCTCTAAATGATAATTTTCTGAAATATAACTCCATTGTGGCTGATTCATGACATCTAATCCCCAGCGGTATAGGAATATCCAAGTAACGTTCCTCTCATTTTCTGCATAAACTATATCCTCCTCAATTGGAATCTCTGCAAACCCCATCCTATCTGCATGCCATAACACTCCATAGCTCTGATGCCCTGGGAATAGAATCCGTTCATTTGGCTCAGAGTTCTCATTAATATATTCCCCGGCCACATCAAGTCCGATAAATTGTGTGTCAAACATCCTGTCCTTTGATTCTAATGAGGGGATTAACAATACTACAAATAATGCAATCAAAACTATCCATTTAATTTTCTTATTCTTCAAAACCTTTGCAATATTAACAGATATAATTAGGAAACAATAAGCTACTAAAAATGCAAACAGGGGAACCAGAGGGTATTGATGATAATTATGTCCAGAAAGTTTATCAGACATAACAACTAACCAGGGAATCGTTCCAATAAGGTACCATAAGAAAAATTTGTATTCAAATCTTTTTTTGAAAAACATGATAAAAAACAATAATCCTAAGAAAGCCAAAAACACCCCTAAGAAAGTATAATTATCCGCAATATAAGATTGCAAAGACTGCCAGAATGCAGGAGATGCAAGTGTAGATATTTTAAATTGGGTCGCTGCAATCTTGGTATTCAATTCAACAGATTTTATTTTACTATAGAAAAACCAAAACAAAACAGGAACTATAAAAAATAAAGCACTAACAATAGTCTGTTTGAGTTTCTCTTTGTTTCTCAGTTTAGAAAAGGGGAATGTAAAAAATATCGGAACCGCAAGCAATGCAAAGCTATATTTGTTCATGAAAGATATCCCCATAAATAATGCTGTCAAAATAAGGTGTTTCATTTTACTACTATTCCGCCAAATCAAATACATCAAAATAGATAGCAAGCCAAAGAACATTGCAGAGTTAATATCTTGGACCTGCCGATTAAAAAATACAAATAATGGATTTATTGCAGTAACTAACGCTCCGACCAAAGCTAAATCTTCTCTTCTGAACAATTTTTTCAAGATCAAATACATCAAAAGTATAATCCCTACCCCCAAAAATATGTTTACAAGCCTTGCTACAAGCAAACTGGATCCAAATACAAAAAAGAACAGTGAAACAAGTATAGAAATTACTGGGAAAGGATCCGAGTGCGCTCCCGCGGGGTCAGAATATGCATCTTTAATATGTGGGAAGTCTGTAGACGGGATAAAAAATCCATGTTCAAAATATCCTCCCTCAACAAAGTTATTTGCCTCAGTTAAATAATGGGTTTCTTTCCAATTATGATAACCCACGACCGGATAATCTGCATGATAGACTCGAAGATAGAATCCACATAAAAGGATCAGAATCAGCACTATATACTTCCAGTTCTTCTTTAAGAAACTAGAAGAGAATTTAATCTCGATATCCTCGTTTTTTGGCATATGAATGGTATCTTCATAACTTATATAAATCTTACTAAACTCCCGCAAATATGGTACAACCACACATAGTAATTGCTGCATGGAACGAAGAAAAAAACATAGCTACTGTAATCCGGACGCTTAAATCAGAAGGTTATAAAAATATAATTGTAGTGGATGATGGTTCAGAAGACAAAACATATGATCAAATAAAAAAGGAAGGGGCTACCGCATTAAGGCACATAGTAAACCGGGGCCAGGGGGCTGCATTACAGACTGGTATGACCCACGCCATATTAAATGGCGCAGAATATATAGTCCATTTCGATGCGGATGGACAACATGATGCAAAGGAAATAAAACACATGCTAAAACCCATATTAGATGGGGAAGTAGAAGCAACACTCGGATCACGATTTCTAAAAAAGCAAAATATCCCCTGGATTAGAAAAGTTACCCTCAAGGGTGCAATCCTAGTAATCTATCTATTCTATGGCGTAAAACTAAGCGACGCCCATAATGGATTTAGGGCACTTTCCAGATCCGCAGCAAAAAAAACAATAATCACAATGGATAGAATGGAGCATGCTTCAGAAATAATTGATAGGATAAAAAGAGGGAAGATAAAATATAAAGAAATACCAGTTACAATAACATATAAAGAAGAGCATCTAAAAGAAGGGAGAAAAGGCCAAGGCCAATTCGATTCATTAAGTATAGTATTCAAGATGTTACAAAAGAAGATTTGGGGGTAAAAATGGAAATAGAGATAATACAAATAATAATACTCTTATTTAGTCTCTTTGCACTAAGTAGAGTATTTCTCAACATAAAAAACAATAACCTAGAGAGATTAGAAAGTGTGTTTTGGGTTTTGTTTTGGGTTGTAGCTATTTTTGCGACAGCATTTCCAGAGTTCTTGGTAAACGTAGCAAATCTACTTGGTGTAGAACGAGGAGTAGATTTAGTAATCTATGGATCAATAATTGTATTAGCATATATGATTTTTAGATTATACGCACAGATAACAAGTATGGAAAAGAAAATAACAAAAATAGTAAGGACCGTTGCAATAAAGAATGGAAAAAGAACCTAAGGTAACAATAATCATCCCTGCATTAGATGAAGAAAAGAATATACCTGCCTTACTGAAAAGCCTTTCAAGTCTAGATTATTCAAATTATAAAACTATACATGTAGTAGACCCCGCAACATCAGACAATACATACGAGATCTTAAATCAAGCCGCTAAGAAAGAAACTAAATTAAGTGTATATATGGGTACCAAAAAAGGTTCTGCAGCCCTTAGGAATTTGGCTTACAAAAACTCGGATAAAGATACAAAATACTATGCATTTACTGATTCTGATTGTGTTGTTGATAAAAATTGGTTAAAAACTCTTGTCAGAACAATAGAAAAATCACCGAAATCCGTAGTTTGTGTAGGGGGAATAAATTTAGGGATAAAAGAAGATTCGGAAAAATCTAAGTTATTCACTAAAATAGAACAAACCTTAATCGGCGCAGGGGGCACTGCACAGACAAAAGTATTCAAGAAGATAACTGAAGTAGATTCAATACCCAACTGCAATGCATTATATAAAAAAAGAGTTTGGGAAAACTACCTTCAAGATGAGCGGCTAATCAAAGGGCAAGATGGCGAATTCAATATAAGGATCCATAACGATGGTGGAAAATTTTTAATAAACCCAAAAGCAATTGTTTGGCATAAGAGAATGAGTAAATTAAGAAAACAATTAAAGCGGTATTTCTGGTATGGGGAAGCAACAGCAAAAATAATAAAAAAGCACAACTGGAATTCAAAAATATTCAAAAAAAGATGGTACGGGTTATTGCCTCCAATATATTTCATGGGAATGGCATTACTCCTACTACTCTCTATATTCTCACAAAAAATATTTGGGGTATTCTTAGTCGGATTAATATGTTACCTGGCCGCATTAGTATTAACTACATTACAAGTCTTATTCTCTTTAAAGAAAGTTGAGGCATTTAAAGCATTCTGGATAATACCTCTGCAGCATGCATTCTACGCATATGGAATCATTAAGGAGTTATTGAAATAAAATGTGCGGGATATGTGGATTTAATTGGGAAGATGAGAAACTTTTAAACGAGATGCTAGATTCTACTAAACATAGAGGTCCAGATGATAGGGGCACCTTCATAGAAAATGTTTCCCTAGGACATAACAGATTAAGTATCATTGATCTCTCAGAAAAAGGGAAAAATCCTCTTTGGAATGAAGATAAAACAATATGCATTATCTACAACGGAGAAGTTTACAACTACAAGGAACTTAGGAAAGAATTGATAAAAAAAGGTCACACGTTTTATAGTGAAACTGATTCCGAAGTCATCCTACACGGATACGAAGAATTTGGGGAAGAGATATTAACTATGCTAAATGGTATGTTCGCTTTCGCAATATACAACAAAAAAGACAAATCACTATTCCTGGCAAGAGACCGGCTTGGAATAAAGCCACTCTATTACTATTACAACGAAAAGAAATTTAATTTCGCAAGCGAAATAAAGGCAATAATCCAGGACAAAGAAATAAAACGAGAGCCAAATTATAATGCAATATCCGAATATTTAAGCTTTCAGAACATCTTAGGAGATAATACATTTTTCAAAAATATAAAATTACTCTTGCCTGGCCATTATATGATCTTAAAGGAAGGTAACTTGGAAGTAAAAGAGTTTTGGAAACCAGAATTTAATTACAAAAAGAGAACATATAACGAAGTTTTAGATAAATTTGAATCAACAATGAAAAGCAGTATAGAAAGACATCTAATCTCAGATGTCCCTGTAGGCTCATATTTAAGTGGAGGATTTGATTCTGGGACTGTAACCACGCTAGCATCAAAATTTTATCCAGAAAAGTTTAACACGTTTACATGCACATTCGATATCAAGGGGAATTATGATGAAACCCCCTGCGCAAGGGCAGTGGCAAATCAAATACAAGCAAATAATTATGAGATAGAAGTCACCAAAGAAGATTTCAAAAAAAATATCAGAGAGATGATTTACCATCTAGATGAACCAAAAGTAGGGATTCCAATAATCTCCCAATATGCACTCTCAAAATTAGCGTCTAAACATGTAAAGGTAACTTTGACTGGCCACGGAGGAGATGAATTATTCGCAGGGTATCCAGTATTTCAAGCCAAACTCTATAAAGAAAACTCAAAAACCTTGGCAGGTGCTTCAAAATCACTTATCAAAATTCTAAAGGATAAAAAGAGGTTAAACATTGGCTATTATCTCTTAATGCCAATATTATATCCTGAAATTGGAAACGGAATGGTGATTGTATTCCCAGAAAAAGAAAAGAAAAAAGTATTTACAAAAGAATTTTTAGAGAAGTCAAAAGAATATTCTCCAAAAAAATCAATAAATAAGGTTCTAGAAGGATACACAGATTTAAACGAAATAGAAAAGCTACAAATACTCTACCTAAAAACATATCTCCCTTCTCTATTCATCGCCCAAGATAAAATGGAAATGGCCCACTCCACAGAAGCCAGAGTTCCAATGTGCGACAACGAATTAGTAGAATTCGCATTGTCTGTCCCCCCAAGGCAAAAACTCGCAAAAAATGAATTGAAAGGAATAATAAAAAACTCTATGAAAGGAATAATCCCAGATATATTATACAAACAAGAAAAGAGAGGATTCCCAACGCCATTAGGCCCGTGGTTAAATAAGGGACTTGATAGATATTTTAGAGAGATTCTACTAAGTGAAAAGGCATTGAACCGAAAAATCTACAAAGCAGACTATGCAAGAAAGCTTTTAAAAAAGAGAGATTTCTGGAATATAAACAAGCTATGGAGTCTATTAAATGTAGAGCTATGGTTCAGAATATTTATTGATGAAAAATGAACATAAAAAAATTCCTAACACAAGAAGAACCGTATTACAACACCGAAAGTGATATAATGGAATTTATAAAAAAATACAATTCTAAATACAAGACACTGTATTACAAGAAAAAAACCCAAGAAGTATTGCGATTAATAGATTTTCCAATAGAAAAAAAAAGTATTTTAGACATTGGATGTTGTGCAGGGTATTTTAGCATTGGATTAGCAAAGAAAGGAGGGAATATAACTGGAATTGATTCTTCTGAATACGCAATTGCAGCCGCTAAACACAATGCAAAGCTAAACAAGGTGGAAACTAAATGCAAATTCATAAAAGAAGATTTCAATATAGCAGAATTCGACGAAAAGTTTGATTTAATAATAGCAAAAGATGTCATAGAGCATATAGAGAAAGATGTAGAATTTCTCAAAAAAATAAAATCGCTCCTGAAGGAAGATGGAGAAATAATAATCGCCACCCAAAACTCATTTTCTTTTAATTATTTCTTTGAAGGCGCAATAAGAAAATTACTAGGCCAGAAGAAATGGATCGGCTGGGATTCAACACACCTAAGGTGGTATAGTCCTTGGAAGATCAAAAGGAAATTTAAAGCCGCGGGATTAAAAGTAGAAAGGTTTAGTTCTAGCTATTTTTTCCCATATGAAGTGTTAAAAGTTCTCACAAAAAAGAGTCCAAAAAGCAAATTCTACACCTTAGTGGATGATCACCTGGGGGATAAAAAGCCCTTCAGCGGGATGGGGTGGAGCATATCTGCCAAAGGGAGGCAAACCTAGATGGAACTATGGCTCTCCCTTGCAATTTTGAGTCAATTATGTTATGCAATTGCCACATCTCTTGATAAGCGCATTATGAATAAAGGGTCTAACCCTGCGAAAACAGCAATTATAAGAAATTCTTTAAATTCCATTATACTATTGATCGCAGGGATCTTATTTTTCAAATTGAGTATAACTGTCTCTTCCCTTGCCTGGTCTGCACTACTTGGGATTCTTTATGGAGGGGCAACAATTCTCTATTTTTATATCCTGAAAAAGAAAGACCTTCAAGAAGCAATCCCATTCCTACATTCAGGGACAATCCTCTTAGTGTTTATTTTTTCACTAATATTGTTTAATGAAAGTGCCAATATCCTAAACTATTTGGGAGTATTTATTATCCTCCTTGGAATCCACTTATTGCTCTCAAAAAACAAATTGAAACTCCCAAAATTAGATAAACCATTGATAATGTTATTCATAGCCATTTTGTTACTGTCAATCTACTGGCTATTAACAAAAAATTTCTTATTTGAGATAGAACCAATAAACCTTGTAATTCCAATGTTCCTATTCAGTGCCATAACAATGGCATTAGCTTTTCCAAAATTAAATTCTATTTCAAGTATGGCAGTAAATTCAAAAATCACAAATAAGAAATCCATATTTGCCGCTTCCCTTTTTGGATCCCTTGCCACAATACTAATTTATTTCGCCCTCTCAATTGGGGATTCATCAAAAGTAAATCCTCTAATCGGGTTACAGCTGGCATTTATCTTCTTTATCGGATTAGTTTTCTTTAAAGAAAGGCCCCATGTAAATCGAATAATTGGTACCATTTTCATAATTTTAGGTACTTACTTCATCTATGCAGGGTAATAAAATGAAGCCCCCCCAAAGGCTTTTAAACTGCCCCAGATTCCCAAAAATAAGATGAAAATATTATTATCTGCGGAACAAAGAGGCTCCGTAAACGCAGTAGCCCCGGTTGCACGAGAACTATTAAGCAGAGGTCATGATCTCTCAATTTATGCTACGGGAAACGAAAATGAAGCTGCAGGTTTTGGGGATTTACCCCACAATCGAATTTCTCCCGCCTCCGAAGATTATTCTAGATTGTTGAGGGGGCAAGATGTGGCCATAGTAGGCATGACTGCGTTTGATAGCCCGGATGGGCATTTCTTAAGAGCTGCAAATACGGCAGGAATCCCTGCAGTGGCAATTCAAGATAAAAACGAAAGGTATGCAGAAAGATTGGGCAAAGATGAATCTGGCTTCCCCACAATCCTAGCCGTCATGAATGAAGCATGTGTTGAATCGGCAAGGGCAGAATTAGGAGATAAAGCCGCAAATCGAAGCAAGGTAATTGGTTGGACTGCATTTGATCATTATGCAAAAGCAAGAGGAAGTTTCACAGAAAGAGATAGAGAAGAATTATTAGCAAAAATTGGGCTAGATCCAGGGAAATTAATCCACCTGCATCTAACCCAGTCTATACATCCTGGGGCCGCATATTGGGACGGGAAAAATTGGAGTTACGATAGGCGGGCAAGGTTCTTCTTGGAAGGCAATAATGTAACTCAATTCGCTCTTGAGGCGGCAGCAGACCTAGGGCTCTACTTGGTAGTCAAACCTCACCCAGGGGAAATGCATGAACTTAACTCTACTGCAGATTTAGCAAAAAGACATGGCTTCAAATTTGTCCCCCCAGAGTCATGTAAGACTCAGGATCTTATGTTGGCGGCCCATTCATTAACCGCAGGGAAAAGTACCTCCTTAAATGAAGCTACATTATTAGATATAAATACTGGGGGACTCCTGCCGGATGTCCCAAATGCAGATATAGTTGGCCAATATCCTGCAATAGATGCGGAAGCAATCCCATATACTCAAAACTGGGGCGATCTCAGGGATGTAATGGCAACAGTAAGTACAGAAAGTGAAAGCATCTTAAGAACACTTGCTGAAAATAGGCAAAGATTCTCTGTAGATGGAAATGCTTCAAAAAGGCTAGCAGATATTGTTGAAAGTTTGGCCTAAATTCTGAAAAACTAGTACTATAGAAGATTAAATCATAAGATTTATAATTGCGACTAAACCCCCAGTATTATGAAAGAGGTACTTGCAATAATACCTGCTAGATGTGGTTCAAAGACCATAATAGACAAGAATATTAAAGAATTTGCGGGCAAGCCATTAATGTGCCACAGCATAGATCATGCAAAGAATTCTAGATTGATCACTCGGGTGATAGTCAGCACAGACAGTGAACACTATGCAAAAATAGCCAAAGATTATGGTGCAGAAACTCCCTTTATCAGACCAGAAGAATATGCCCAAGATGATACTCCCGATTTGCCAGTATTTCAGCATGCATTGAAATGGTTAAAAGAAAATGAAAACTATGAACCAGATTTAGTCATAAACCTTAGGCCTACAACTCCTGCAAGAGATCCAAAAGATATTGATGATGCAATAACAAAGATCCTAGAAAGTGATGCAGATTCTCTAAGGAGTATGGTTCTCGTAAAAGAGCACCCCTATTGGATGTTCAAAATGGCAGACGATTCTGTTCTAACTCCTTTTGATCCCGATAATTCAATAGGGAAATATCCGCAGAGACAATTACTCCCGCCCCTGTTTATTACAGATGGTAGTTTTGATATGTTCAAACCTAAAAATATAGTTGAAGGAAATCTATTTGGAAAAAAGATGTTGGGTCATGAAATAGATGAATCCAAAAAAACAATAGACATTGATACTGAAAAAGATTTCGAACAAGCAGAAAAGGTACAGGAAGAAAAGTGAATATTGGAGATAGAAAAATAGGAAGCGGAGAAAAATGTTTTATAATGGTAGATATAGGTGTAAACCATATCCTGGAGCCAGAAGATCTACAGAAAACCGGTTTAAACTCTCCCCTAGAAGTTGCATTCAAACTAGTTGACGCTGCAAAGGAAGCCGGGGTAGACGCAGTAAAGTTTCAAAGTTTCAAAGCAGAAAAATTACAATTAAAAGGTACAAAGAAACCCGAATACCAAAACAAGGCAGTAGGGACGGATGAAGAAGTAAATTATTTTAATTTAATAAAAAACCTAGAGACTAGTGAAGAAGATCAAGTCAAAATAGCAAATTATTGTAAAGAAAACAATATAATGTTCTTATCAACTCCTTACGATAATGATAGTGTAGATTTCTTAGACGAAACAATAAAGGTTCCCGCATTTAAATTGGCATCAATAGAACTAAAAAATCATTTATTCTTTCGTTACTTAGCCAAAAAAAATAAACCAATTATCCTTTCAACTGGGTTAGGGGATTTGGATGACGTAAAAGAGATAATAAGAATTGCAAAAGAGGAAAACATAACAGATAAACTTATTTTACTGCAATGTACATCAAACTACCCCACGCCTGCAGAAGAAATTAACTTAAACGTTCTAAAAACATATCTGAAAGAATTCCCAGAGATAACATTTGGTCTATCAGATCATTCTCCAACAGAAATACCAAGTCTTGGTGCCATAGCAATTGGGGCAAATTTAGTAGAAAAACATTTTACTCTAGATAAAAATTTTAAGGGTCCGGATCATGCAGCATCATTAAATCCAGAAGAAGTAAGATCCTGGGTATCCAATATTCGGGAAATGGAAGAATCAATGGGATCCTATAAAAAAGAAGTAACCAATATTGAGAAAGGAAATTATTCTATGAAAAAATTCTTAGTAATAAAACCTCAGCCGGCAGGATCCCTAATAACCGAAGATTCCCTAGAAACCATGAGAACTGGTGAAGGAATAGAGCCGGTAGATAATAATCTAAAAGATATAATTGGGAAAAAATTAAAGGGAGAGATAAAAGAGTTGACACCTTTAACAAGGGAGATGATAGAGTGACGGAAAAATTTTATCCAGTTGCAGAACCAAATTTTATGGGGAATGAAAGAAAATACCTCCTAGACTGTGTAGATTCCACATGGGTTTCCTCCAAAGGAAAATATATTGATTTATTCGAGAAGGAATTTGCAAAGAAAGTAGGGGTAAAACATGCAATAACAACTTCCAATGGAACAGTTAGTTTACACTTAATCCTAGAAGCATTGGGAATAGGAAATGGAGATGAAGTAATTGTCCCCACATTCACATATGTAGCTTCCGCAAATTCAGTAAAATACGTTGGAGCAAATCCAGTATTCGTAGATATAGATGAAAATACACTCAATATGGATGTAGAAAAAATCCAAGAAAGGATAACTGATAACACAAAAGCAATAATGGTAGTCCATATGCTAGGAAATCCCTGTGATATGGCCGCGATAGAAATTTTAGCCCAAAAAAATAACTTATTCATAATTGAAGATGCTGCAGAAGCACTAGGCTCAGAATTCAACACAAAAAAAGCAGGAAATCTTGGAATCGCAGGGTCCTTCAGCTTCTTCGGAAATAAAACAATCACCTGTGGAGAAGGAGGGATGGTAACTACAAATGATGATGAATTAAATAAAAAAATACGATCCTTAAAAAACCACGGGCAAGCAGGGAGCAAGCCCTATTTTCATGATACCCTTGGCTATAACTATCGGATGACCAATATGCAAGCGGCCCTAGGTTTAGCTCAATTAGAAAACCTAGACAAACTTGTAAAAAGAAAAATAGAAATAAACCAAGAATATAGAAAACATTTAAAAGATTTAGAAGACTCCGGTTTAATAAAATTCCAAAGAGACCAAGAAAATGGGCTAAACTCTTATTGGATGACCGCAGTAGTAATTAATAAAAAATTAGATTTTGATAACATGGAAAAGAAATTAAGGGCAGAGAATATAGAAATAAAGCCCCTATTTACACCATTGCATCAACTTCCATTCTATAGGGATGAAAGTCACCCCATAAGTGAAGCTACATCAGAAAACGGGGCAATACTCCCAAGCGGGACAACCCTTTCAGAAGAAGATATAAAAATTATCTCAAGCAAATTCAGAAAAGTATTATTGGAGGATTAAAAATGAAAAAAGCACTAATAACTGGAATTACCGGACAAGATGGATCCTATCTAGCAGAGTTTCTACTCGAAAAAGGATACGAGGTACATGGGATTATGAGGAGAAGCAGCGTAGTAAAGATAGATAGAATAAGACATCTAATCATGGAGCCCCCCTACATCGATAAGGTAAACAAATTAGTCCTTCATTATGGAGACTTAACTGATAGTTCAAATATTACAAAACTAATACAAAAAATTCAGCCAGATGAAATCTATAATCTAGCAGCACAGAGTCACGTAAGGGTTTCTTTTGAAACTCCAGAAAATACTGCAAACTGTACCGCATTAGGAGTATTAAGGATACTTGAAGCTGTAAGGATACTTGGTTTAGAAAAAAAGACAAAAGTATATCAGGCATCTACAAGCGAATTATATGGGAAAGTTAAAGAAACTCCTCAAACAGAGAATACCCCTTTCCACCCACGAAGTCCATATGGGGTTGCAAAACTCTATGCACACTGGGCAATAACAAATTACAAGGAGGCATACGGGCTATTTGCATGTAACGGAATCTTATTCAATCATGAATCCGAAAGAAGAGGAGAAACATTTGTTACCCGAAAAATAACCCTTGAAGCTGCAAAGGTCGTACTGGGAACCAGAAAATGTCTTTACCTTGGAAACCTAGATGCAAAAAGAGACTGGGGCCATGCAAAAGAATATGTAGAAGCCATGTGGCTAATGCTACAGAGAGATACACCAGAAGATTATGTTATAGCCACCGGAGAAACACACTCCGTGAGAGAATTCGTAGAATCTGTTTTCAGTGAATTAGGAACTCCAATAAAATGGGAAGGCGAAGGTTTAGACGAAGTGGGAATAAGTGAGAAAACAGGAGAGACTATAATCCGAATTGATCCCTATTTCTTTAGGCCATCCGAGGTAGATTTCCTATTAGGAGACCCAACAAAAGCCAGAGAAGAACTGGGCTGGATCCCTAAAATAAAATTCGAACAGTTAGCAAGAGAAATGGCAAGACATGATTTTGAGGCTGAAAAAAAGAAGACAGTACTCAGTTAATCATTAAATCAAAAATTCTTTGGGAAGCTTTCCCATCTATTTTATAGACATACTTAGAGAGAAATGCGTTTTGCTTCTTCAATAATGCTTTGCGTTTTCTTTCCTCAAACAAAAGTCCAAGAATAGAATCTTTATACAATTCTGCACTATCGAGCTGTAGGGTACAATTAAACTTAGCAAAGGGAAATATGTCGGGCAACCCAGTTAAATTTGTAGTGATGGAAGGAATATCCAAAATCATTGCCTCCAAGGCAACCGTTGAATTCTTAGTAATCAATAAATCGGAGCAAAACAAAGTCTCATACAAATCACTCTTAAATAATTTAAAATCAATTCCAAACTTCTTAGCATATTCATAATAGAAATCTAAATCATACTCTCTTGGATGAGTTTTAATAATCAAAAACACGTCATCTCGGCCCTCTAAAGCTTTCATTACCTCATACGTTATCTTTTCATTCCCAGGAATAGGTTGTGTTGCTAGAAATATAGCTTTCTTATTTTGAGGAATTCCTAGCTTGTCCTTTAATTTTATTTTATCAAAATTATCCCGCATCCAATGAAGTAAATCATATCTTGGCTGGCCAACCACAGTTAGGTTCTCGGGATTATGATTCGCATCAATAAGAAATTCCCGGGTAATCTCTCCAAATGTAGTCAAATATTTTGGAACTATGGCTCCGGGAGATTTCCAATCCCCTTCGGCCTCTCCATTCAAGTATAAATACTCATAAGAATTTTCCCCCACCATCCCATGCTGCATCCCAATAGATTTCACATTCATCATTCTAGCTGCCGCATTCGCGCTTCTCCCAAACAAACCAAATTCATCAATGGCCAAAACAGCTAGAGGATTTTCTTTCTTCAATATGTTCTTCCAGATTAAAATATTCATTATAGATTCTCTAAACCGATAATTAATTGCAAAATCAAATTTCCTCTTGAAAATTCTCCCCAAGGGAATTCCATTATATTTAAAAGAAGATAATATTGATTTTCTATTTTCACTATAAAGTTTCTTCAATCTCCCATACTCCCTTCCACTCTCTGCCCATATTCCAAAATTCGAGTATGATTCAAAGGGTCTAGCAAAAGCTTTTTTCTTTTTAATCAGCCCAAGATCAATTGAAGGGCTATAGTCAATATCTATTAACAAAGGAGTATACCCTTTCTCGTTAGCAATATCCATTATATCTGACACCATTGCATCTCTCTCCACAACGGCATTCTGTTTAAGATCAAATTCCTTTCTCCAGTTATAGCTAAAGCTACCAAAAATTATTTGTTTATCTTTCTTGAAAGGTTTAATCCCATAAAATCTAGAGAAAAGCCATCTAGAAAAAAACTTTCCCCTCTTTAAGAATTCAATATAATATGGTCTCTGGAATCTTTTCCAAGTATCAAATCTTATTTTCAAGCTTGGTGCTCTGTCTTTTACTTTAACTTCCTGTTTTTTACAGACAATCTTGATTATATCATTATAATAATGGCAAGTTTCATTGATAACTACTTTGAATGGTTTCTCGACTTCCAAAACCTTTTGAACAATATTAATAAATTTGCAACTCTCTTTGACAGTAATTATATGCGTTTCATGGTAGAACATCCAAAAATCAATAAACCACCACAAAGATACATCCATTGAAGAAAAAATCTCCTTAAAATTTTTGCCGCCAAATACCTTATTATCCGCCCACTTTTTCAACCAAAATATGCTTTCTTTATTCAATTCATCTAGTTCTTCGAAACTAAAATAATCAGTCACCTTCTTATATGCAATTTTCTTAGTAATCAAAGTTTTCTCCAACTTATCATCCAACAAAATAACTAAATCCGAAGGTCTAATCTTCTCGATCTGCCAAGCTTCCCAGATAAAATTCAATATCTTCATCTTTACTTAGAAGTCCATCCCCCATCTACCAAGAAGGTTTCACCATGCACATAAGAAGAAGCATCCGAAGCTAAAAATAATACAGATGAAGCAATTTCTTCTGGTTTTGCCATCCTGCCCAATGGGGTTCTCTCAGAATATTTTCTAACAAATTCCGAATCTTGATTATTATAAACTCCTCCAGGGCATATACAATTCACTCGGATTCCTGCATCCCCATAATAGGTGGCAAGATACCTTGAATAATTAATAATGCCTCCTTTAATTGCAGAATAAGCCGCAGGCATAGTCATTTCAGTTCCAGAATAAACTCCAAAATCTGGACCCACCATCCCATAGATTGAACCCACGGTAATTATGTTCCCCTTAACACCATTAACTTTCATTAACTCCGCAACATCCCTAGCCAAAAGGCAATAAGAATTTAATTGAACATCGATATTCTTGATCCAAGATTCATTTGGGACATTTTCTAGTTTTGCCCCCCAATCTTCAGTCCTAGGATACGCGAGATTTATCCAAACATCAAACCCGTTAACATCGACCCATATTTCTTTTATTTTTGAACTAAAATCATTATTAGTTACATCAAATTCAAAAAATTTAACCCTTAATCCCTTATCCAAACATTCTTTCTCAAATTCCTTTCCTTTCTCATTATCAACATCTAGAACAATGACTTCAGATTCTGCCTGTGCCAGTGCTAACACACTCTCTCTACCAATTAGACCAAGGCCGCCACAAACTACAGATTTCTTGCCATCAAGTTTAAATTTTCCCAAATAATCTACCATCTATTTAATTCCCTCTTTAGCTTTCATTATATATTTAAAGACTTCTAAGGAATCTCCTAAGTCGTTCATCATTCTTTCTTTTCCCAGATTAGAAAAGAAATATTTAAGTTGATCTATATAAATATCATCTCTCTCGAGTTTAAATTTCTTTACCTTATCTTTCTTTCCAGTTTTAATAATCCTTGCTTCATTTGCAACCATATCCACAACGGCAGAATGATCCTCAAAATCAACTACAATCTCCCTCCTAGCAAACGCACTATAGAAATTGATATGCAAATTTCCAAATAATTTATCATTAAACTTAATCAAGGCATCAATAAAATCTTCAGAATCTCGAGTAACATTAGATATCTTTCTTGAATTAACCTTAAGTTCCTTAAATACTCCAAATAAATAGTATAAATAATCAAGTTCATGAGAGAGCTCAAGAATTACGCCTCCGCCCATATTTTTCTTAGAACTATAGTGGTTAAGATGATTTTTAACATTCGCTCTCCAATTAGG
>CAYZTT010000011.1:0-24794 GCA_964481835.1 Candidatus Woesearchaeota archaeon | reverse complement strand
CTCCTGAGGCTATAACCAAAACCTTTTATACATGAATTTCTAAAAATAAGTATTATAAAGGAGGTGCAAAATGGAGAACAAAACGATAGCCTGGTTGGTAACTCTGCTAGGTATATTTTTAATACTCCCTTTAGCAGGCATAACCCAATTGGGAACAGCAACAAGCGGAATACTGGGTTGGTTAATTGCTTTGGCTGTATTGATAATTGGAGTCATGAAATTAATGAACAAATAATTTCTTTTCTTTTTTCTTTTTTTCTAAACAAAAACTTTTATAAACAAAATCCGAGAAGCTTATTTTACTCTGGGGGAGTGCCAGAGTCTGGTCAAATGGGCAGGACTTAAGATCCTGTGGCTTAGTGCCTGCGAGGGTTCGAATCCCTTCTCCCCCAATCCAAGATTTTTCTTCAATAAAATTTAAAAAGTCCAACCCACTTTAATCTATATGGAAGAAAAACCAACAGTGGCTGTTTCTGGAGGATTTGACCCCGTGCATATAGGGCATGTTAGGATGTTTAAAGAGGCAGCTGAACACGGAGAAGTAGTTATAATCTTAAATAATGATAACTGGATTAAGAGATTCAAGAGGGAGCAACCCTTCATGCCAGAACACGAAAGAGTGGAAATACTCGAAGCATTAGAACACGTA
This sequence comes from Candidatus Woesearchaeota archaeon, assembly GCA_964481835.1. Taxonomy (GTDB): domain Archaea; phylum Nanobdellota; class Nanobdellia; order SCGC-AAA011-G17; family PNOQ01; genus JABIBT01. Next base: position 24,145 of record CAYZTT010000011.1, on the reverse strand, counting down.
AGTAGAGTGGTCGTATCTCATCATGAAGAAGGCACAGAAGATATCTCTGTCAGCAAAGACCTAAGAAACCTAAACCCGACTATTTTTGCCAATGGTGGCGATAGAAAAACAGATGATGTTCCAATTCCCGGATCAGAGCACGAAGTCTGCGAGGAATTAGGAATAAAAATGCTTTTCAATGTCGGAAGGGGCGGAAAAGTACAAAGTTCTTCAGAGTTAATAAAAAACAAAAATTTAAATACAAAATAAAAACATTAATTCTTACTGCCTCCGTAGCTTAGTCGGTAGAGCACTACATTGGTAATGTAGAGGTCCCGGGTTCAATTCCCGGCGGAGGCTTACCAAACCTTTATAAACTACTTCTAAGCTCAAAACCTGAAATGGAAGAACTTTACAAAAAACTCCAAAAGAAATACTCTTTACCCAAATATCATGAGTTAAACAAGAACTTTGAACTAGATTACATAGATGATCCTTTCTTCCTACTTAGATCCATAAGAAAAAGAATGCACGAAAAAATAGTTTTCTTTGCAAGAATCTTTGAGAAAATAATGTTTCCAAATCAAGCAGTAATGATCGAAATGTATGAAGCAAAATTCTTTACAGAAAGAGAAAAAGAAGATCTCTCAAAAATCTATGAAGAGATACTATCCTTAGATAGGAAAGCACTTGCATTGAATGTCTCTTCAACAGATGCTAAAGAAGCCAACTATATAAAAACAACTTTTAAAGTTTGGCCAAAATTAACAAAAAAAACAATGTTCATAATAGATAAGTTAGACAAGTCATGGAAACAAGGAAAATCGGATCTAACTAAGAATCACTATTTTGGTTAAACAAAAAACTATATAAACTATAAATTAGATTTTCTAACTATGAATAAAAGAGGCCAATTTTATCTCATCATAGCTATAATCATAGCTATAGCAGCATTCGCTGTCACTGCAACCCCCAATGAAGTAAGGGAGGCAATACTTTTCGAGGAATTTGAAGACTTAACAAACAACTACATAACAGAGTCAGAGTATGTAGTAAATAATGCCCTCTCAACTGAGAGTGACGTAGAAGCCACACTAGATGGGTTTACCCGAGAATATATGAAATTCGCAAAGCAACGTTCTCCAAATTTACAATTACTTTATGTTTACTCAGATGGAGAAGATGTTAGAGTGGCAAATTATTTTGATGAGGTATTAATTACAGAAGATGATACTCGAGTTTTGGGCATACAAGAACAACTTATACAAGATGTAAAAATTATGGTGGGAGGGAAAGAATTTTCGCACAAAGTCCCAATACAAACTGAGAATTTTGGTCATGGCTGGTACACTGCAATGGTCCCAGACGAATTCAGCCTTAGTGTTGGGGGATTTTTCCATACATTCGATTTAGATCCAGGAAATCCAGAATTAGAAGTATTGATAAACCTGCCCTCCGGTCAAGAAGTATTTCAATATGGTGATGCCGGAACTGGATATGAATTCCAATTCAGTCCAGGACAAAATGATTCAATAGTTGCAAATCAGGTGAAAAAAAGATGAAAAAAGGAATATCTCCACTAATAGGATGGGTTTTAATCATAGGGTTTAGTGTTTCCGCAGGATTATTAATAACCACCTGGGCAATAGATCAGTTTAGTAATTTAGAGCTACCAGAGAACTGGGAAGAATATTGTGGCCAAGTAGATTTACAATTAAGTGACGAAGGAACAGGGATAGACCGAACTAATGACCAAGCGATAAGATTGAACCTCACCAACGAAGGGGGGTTCTCAATAAAGCGACTGTCCCTCGGGAGGACAACAACCAAGTTTACTCTAGCATGGTGCGATCTGCTTCTTGGAGGGTTAGACATCCCTCCCGGAACAAATCAATTCGAAACATTCATAGTTACAGCAAACAACACGCAGGAATATAGTAATGTGGATAAAACTGATTGTAGTGGATTAAATGCAATAACCCCGGATGATGATTTAGATCCCCTTGCAACCCATAATCTGACCCATATCCAGATAACTCCATGGATAACTGTTGATGAAAAAACGTTTGCTTGCGCAGAAAAAGGGATAATTTTAAATAATGAATCTCTATTAAATAAGTATTATAATTAAAATGAAAAACAAAAGAGGGGTATCACCAATTGTCGCAACAGTCCTTTTAGTGGCAATTGTAATCATAATCGCAATAATTCTCTGGTTTTGGTATAATCAATTTATTGATGAGCAACGTGCAAAGGCAGAATCACAATTAGCACAAGAATGTTCTAAATCAGAAATACAAATAACCGAGTTGACATGCGAGGACCTAACCGGGGCCACGCCTTCAACATATCGACTAACAATGAACATCGCAAATACCGGGACCTCAAGAATAAGTAAACTAATAATCAATTCTAGATCCTTAACTACTTCCCAAACAGATGAAATAGCGAAAGCGATACAAGAAGGGACCACTGCAGATATCACCGTAGATGTAAATGCATCACTTGTTACCCTCATAGATGGGATACAGGTTGTCCCCGTAGTCTCGATAGGCCAAAATCTTAAGTATTGCGACGGCCAAGCGCAAGAATCCAATGCCCCAACTTGTGTATAAAAACAAAAAACTTTAAATACTCTAAACTCAAATTCTAAGTATAATAATATTAAACATAAAGGAGGTGTTTATTTTGAACAACAAGAAAGGTATATCGCCACTGATTGCAACTGTCCTGATTATTGGATTCACAATTGTTGTTGCGGTTCTAGTAATTACATGGATAAGTAGTCTAACAGATGACACACAGAATCAACAAGCTTGTACTGCAGATGCACTTGAGCAATGTACTGATGCAATTCGGTTCTTGAGTTTCTCGGCTACAGGCGGTACTGCTACAGGGGACATTGATGTTTCTGCTTCAAACTCCGGACCAGGAGCTTATGCTGTTAAGGTAATTGCATTAGATTCCACTGGAGCGAATGTAGCAGATCTAAATCTAGAGACTACAGCCGGCAATGGAACAGTAGAAGACTATTCTGATGCATCGGCCACAATCAGTCTAACTACGGGAAACGTTTATGATATAAGATTTATCATAGAAGTAAACGGAACATACAAAGACGTACCATGTAGTGAAGTTTGTGGAAACGGCGAGACAATAGATGGAGTAACAGCAACATAATTTCCTTTTTTCTTTTTTTACTATGAAAACTAATAAAAAGGGGGATATTTGGATTTCAGCAGTTCTTTACATAGCCCTCGGCATTATAATTCTCTCAATTGTTCTAGCAGTTGGTCTCCCAACAATACAAAAAATGCGAGACAACCATGTAGCAAAGCAAACAAAAGAAATAATGTTTGTATTAGATAGTAACGTTCGTTCAGTATTCAATCAAGGTCCGGGGGCACAAACACAATTAAAAATAGAGATCGGAAAAGGAGATCTAGATATTAACACGGGAACAAATGAGATAATATGGACAACCAGAACTAAAGCACTTTTATCCGAGCCAGGATATCCCGTGGATGAAGGAAACCTACAAATTCTAACTGAAGATTCTGCACAAAAAGGGGAATATGATATTTCTCTCACCCTTGCATACACCCATATTACTTTAGACTATATGGGGATAAATCCAATAAAAGGAACACATTTACTCTCTATCTCTAACACTGGTGGAGGGACAGTAAAAATAACACAATTATAAAATGACAAATAAAGCATTACCAAGACTTTCAGCTAAAAAGCTCCCAAATTTATCTGAAAAGAAAGAGAACATATTCACTAGGCTGAAAAAGATGCCTTCTTTAGAGGACAAACAAAGAAAGTTTGAGATTCAAAAAAATAAAGACATACCTGTTCTTCCAGATGTTCCAAAAGAACAAGTAGATGTAAAATATCCTCTTCTTGCACCATATGCATTCGCCCACATAAAATGGGATCCGGATGCAAGGGAGCTAGTATACCGTTTAGAAGAACCTCAACTAGAATTAAATGAGCAGAGGATACTAAACCTCTTAGAAGAAGGAATAAAAGAGTTACTAAACATTAGCTTTCTAGCAACATCCAAGGGAGAGACAATTGTAGAATATTTAGAAAAAAACATAAAATCTCTATTAGAAGAATTAAGAATAAAATTAACAAAAGAATCCTACTTAAAAATTATGTATTATATCTACCGGGACTTTGTTGGCCTAGGGAGAATAGAGCCCCTAATGAATGACTATTTCATAGAAGATATAGAGTGTAATGGGATGGGGGTACCAGTTTATGTGGTGCACAGAAAGTATAGAAACCTAAAAACAGACATAACATTCAACACAATATTGGAGCTATCGAATTTTGTAGAAAAATTAGCCCAAAAAACAGGGCAATACATTTCGTATGCCACACCGTTACTTGACGGAGCACTTCCAGATGGATCTAGGGTAAACGCAACTTACACAGAGGATATTTCGTCAAAGGGGCCCACATTTACAATTAGAAAGTTCACAAAAGTGCCTTGGACCCCAACACAATTAATCAAGCTGGGCTCTACTTCGGCAGAAATACTTGCTTACTTATGGCTTCTAATAGAACACGAGCAGAATGTTATGATCATCGGAGGGACAGGTTCTGGAAAAACAACCATGCTTAATGGATTGACATTCTTCATACAACCAGAGGCAAGAATAGTATCTATTGAGGATACTCGAGAACTAAACTTGGAGCACTCAAACTGGCTTCCCGCTGTAGCAAGGGGCGGAGTCGGAGCAACCAATATTATGGGGAAGAAATCAGGAGAAGTCACATTATTCAATTTGTTAAAAGAGTCATTTAGACAAAACCCAGATTACGTAATAGTAGGGGAAGTAAGGGGCGAAGAAGCATATGTATTATTCCAAGGAATGGCCTCCGGACACCCATCATTCGGGACAATGCACGCAGATTCTGTAGAAACTATGATTAAAAGACTAGAAACGCCCCCAATTAATCTTTCATCTTCTTTAGTAGAGACCATGGATGTTGTATTAATCATGTCTCATGTAAAAATTGGAGGCAAATCCACAAGAAGGTTAAGGGAAGTAGTGGAAGTAATCTCTGTAGATGATAACGGATCTGCACAAACAAATAAGCCGTTTGTATGGGATCCGAAGGCAGACACCTTTGTCCCAACATCACAAAGCTACGTTTTCCAAGAGATCGTAAGGGCAAGCGGGGTAAGTTACGAAACATTACAGATGGAGTTCGAAAGAAGAACTAGGTTGTTAAGAGAATTATACAAGCAAGAGGTGTTTGAATTCCATAACGTCCAACAAATAGTCAATGATTATTATAAAGATCCTGAAGGCACACTAAAAAAGTACGGAATATTATAAAATGGATAATCTTCAAATTTTTAAGAAAAATTCAGAATTATTATTAGATCTAACTAGAAAGTATGAGGATTTAGTTTCTAAACATGGGCCAAAAGCAGAGAGAAAAAAGCTAGAGCTCTATATGGAATCCATACTAAAAAATATTGAGAAAAATATAAAAGAAAATGTCAAAGAATCTACTCAAGTTAGCTAGGGAATTAGTTGAATATGCAGATGAAGCCATAGTAATAAGAACCTCCCTTGAATCTGCACCTTTAGATAAAAAGAGATACTATCAGGATCAATTAAAATCTATTTTATTCTCTACACAGGAGACATTACTCTCTTTCTCAAAAGAACTTAAAGAATCTGACATTGCAGAGCGAAGAAAGACAGAGACTGTCAAAGTAAGAAAAAAAGAAATACAGGATTTTGTTAAAAAACAAACAAAGAAAAAGAAAAAAGGAAAAGAATCAAAAATATATAAATCAAATGCATTCTCAAAAGTTTCAAACTTTTTTATGGAGGATTTTGCCTTTTTCCTATCAAAAAAATATCCAGAATTTACCGATCACTTGGTAAAGGATCTAACACTTGCAAATATAAGGATTCTCTCTAAATCTTACATTAGTATGATGTTATTTTCTACTGCAATCTCCTTCCCAATAATAACTGCAATAGCCTTCATAGCTCTGCTAAAAATCTGGCTAGCACTCTTAATTGGAATCGGATCTTCAGTGTTAACATTCTTTATTTTCCTGAAATATCCTTCCTATGAGAAATCTACGCGATCCAAATTAATAAGGCAAGAAATGGTATTCGCACTCATACACATGTCTGCGGTAGCAAGTTCGGGAGCAACCCCCATTAAGATTTTTAAGCTATTATCTGATTCAAAGGAGTATAAACATCTGCAGCCTGAATTTGAGAGAATTCTAAACTATATCAATGTATTTGGATATAACCTAACTACCTCCTTAAAAGCAGTTGCTGGCTCAACAGCATCATCCGAGTTTAGAGAATTACTTTACGGGTTAGCATCCACAATTGAAACCGGAGGAGGAATCAAGGAATATCTAAACAGCAAAGCAGATGATGCACTAATTAATTATAGATTGGATCAACAAAAATATTTAGAGATAATCGCAACATATTCAGAAATTTATACCGGGATATTAATTGCCGCCCCATTATTGTTCATAGTTACCCTAGCAATTTTAGAAAGGATATCTCCCAATCTTGGAGGAGTCCCAATTGATAAAATTGCATTACTTTCGGTATTCTTAGCAATACCCTTACTAAATGTGATATTTATCCTATTACTTGAAGGATCGAGGGCAGAAGCATGAAACCAGAACTAACATTGGGACACTATGTGGGAATGGCCCTAGGCGGGTTTATAATAATTCTCTCACTACTAATCCTATTGCCTCAAGGTTCCGAACTGATAAAGCCAGGGATTGCATTGGGCATTGCAATAATCTTATTCCCATTCTGGCTAGATTTTATTAAAGAAGGTTCAAGGCAGAGAGAAATAGAGGAGAAATTTCTCGAGTTTGTAAGGTCCATAACCAGTAATGTTAAGGCAGGCACCCCGATACCAAAAGCAACAATCGAATCTTCTGAATCAAATTATGGGGCATTAAATCCTTACATAAAAAAGCTCAGACACCAGCTTGAATGGGGAATCCCGTTTAGAGAAGCATTGATAAGATTCTCAAAGAATACTAGAAACAAAGTTATCACTCGATCCGTAACAATAATTATCGAAGCAGAACAATCCGGAGGGAATATACAGGATGTTTTAGAGGGAGTAACTTCTTCAGTAGTTCAGATAAAAAAGATTCGAGACGAACGAAGGGCAAATTCTTTCTCGCAAATTATTCAAGGTTATTTAGTGTTCTTCATATTCATCGCAATAATGATTGTCCTACAAATATTCTTACTTCCCCAATTAGCAGATGTCAGTGGAGATGTTTTCTCTGGTGTGACCTACACCGGGGGGGTAACAAACGCAGACTTAGATTCAGACACGCTTCCAGTATCAATAAATTTTGAGAACATATTCATATTCCTAATTTTAATACAGGGCCTATTTGCAGGCCTCATGGTTGGTAAATTCTCGGAGGGGAGTATAAAATACGGGGTGAGGCACTCTTTCATACTAATGCTGGTAGGATATCTAGCGTTCACGCTAGCAACAGGACTATTTTAAGATGAATAAAAAAGGATTGCAATATGTTGACTGGGCAATAAGCGCAGGCTTATTTATAATTTATCTAGTTATACTATTTATTCTAATGGGGCCCTCATTTGAACAAGATTACTCTCCAGAATATCTTGGCTCAATAATTGACGCCGGAATTGATGAGCATCTTTCTATAGAATTAACAAGATTTCCCGCTTTTTTAAAATTGGAAAAAAACCCTTGGCTCATGGGGGCGGCCATTAGGCCGTTTAAATTTTATTTACATAATCTCCCCAGCGAATTTGGAGGCATAATTTCCGAAAAACAATTCATGGTATTGAACAATAAATCAGATCAAATCAAGCTCAAGGATATAGATTCAATAAATCAGAGAATTGAGATTGCAGCATATCTTCCTGAAGTAGGAATTCTATCTGCTCCCCCCGGGGGAAAGGCGACCGTAAGACTGGATATATATCTCTCAGATTATGAAATGTTTAATGATACAAATATAATTTCTACTTCCGTATGGACCGGCCAACAAAACTCAACTATTGGTTTGGGGGAATCCATAACCGGAATCTATGAACAAAAATTTAACACTTTCTTTACGGGAAAAGATTACACGGAGGTAAAGGAAGATTTCCACTTCCCACTTGAAAGAGATTTCACAATAGAAGTATTTAACGGGACCGATCTAGCCGGCCCAGCAAGGTTGGCATATAATCAAACAGTGCCAGGAGAAAAAGATACAGTAAACACACTAGTTTGGGCAGATTGGATTATCCACAACAATACAAATAGAACCGGAGTAACTGTTTTGGTAAAAGTATGGTAAACAAAAAAGCATATCTAAGGACACTTGAAGCTTTGATTGCAATAGCAATATTACTAATTTTCATAACCACCGCACTCAATATAAATAGACAAGAGATCAAACCTGCAACTCCAGATGATATAAGGCTAATGCAAGACACGATATTTAACAAAATACAAACGGATGAACTCTTGAGGGGTTGCCTCACGGCAGGAACCTTTGACTGCATAAATGACACAGTAAACGAGACAATGATTGAGACATTGGATTTTATGATTGAAATGTGCACGGGAGACCCCGATAATTGCTTATTAACAATAACTCTCCCAGAGGATAAAACAATATATTCCGATTCTATTTTCATTCAAGAAATTAATCCTGTAGGGACAGATCTGTACGGAACACTAAGATTATTCCTCTGGAGGAAAGTAGAGTAAACATTGCCCTAAAATTTAGAAATCTTTATAAGTTTAGTAAAATCAATAGAAACATCACCAAAAGGGGTTACATTAATGATAAAGAAACTAAAGTCATTTCTCAATAGATTTGTAAACAAATTGTTTAGAAAGAAAAAGACAATCAAACTAGGTTTCTACGGTCCTCCAAACGCAGGAAAGACAACTTTAGCAAATAGAATTTGTCTAGACTGGCTTGGTGAAGAGATGGGTTCAGTTTCTAAAGTTCCCCACGAAACAAGAGAGATCTCAGTAAAGGAGAAAGTAATTATCAAATCTGGAGACAAAGAATTAGACTTCAACTTAATAGATACCCCGGGAATTGCAACAAAAATTGATTATGAAGATTTCTTAAGGCATAAGATGTCTAAGACCCAAGCAAGAAAGAGGGCTAAAGAAGCAACAAAGGGAGTTATAGAATCAATTAGGTGGCTTGACAATGTAGATGTAGTAATCGTAGTTCTAGACGCTACAGAGAATCCATATTCACAAGTTAATATTACCATAATAGGAAATCTTGCAGCAAGAGACATACCAGTTATGATTGTAGCAAATAAAATAGACCTAAAGCGGGCAAACATAAAAAAGATTGAAGCTGCATTTCCACAATATCCAGTAATCGGAGTTTCTGCTCAAAAAGGAAAAAATATTGAGAACTTTTATAAGGAGGTTTTTAGATTAGTAAATTAAAATGATATCCTTCCAATACATGCCATACAGAGAACATTCAAATTTAACGACAGACGAAAAGTTAAAGAGAATACTAAGGGTTACTAAGCAACAGAAGATACTATTGATGCAAGGAAAACTAAAGCCTGATGAAGAGGCAAGACTAATCGAAGAAACAATGGGCCAAATAACCAAAGAGTTCGCAGGGATTTCATTTTGTACAATAAACCCAACAAACGGTAATAACGGAAAGAACACAGAAAGTTTTACAACTAAACTAAAAAACAACATATATAACATGACTCTTGGCAAAAGGGATTTTTTGACTATAATTGGCCCAGCAACATTAGTTAGGGAAATCAGAAAAAATCCTACAAAAATTGACCTCCTTTTACATCAACAATCAAAAAGGAAGAAATAAATGCCACACCAATGTGTAAGATGCGGGAAGCTGTACCAGGAGGCTTCAGATGAAATTCTAAAGGGATGTAGCGATTGTAGCGGAAAATTCTTCTTCTTTATTTCAGATGCAGCATACAAAAAGAAAGCTTCTCCTTTGATGGATATGAATAAGGAAGAAAGACATCAGATCGAAGAAGATGTGATGGACATTGTAAGTTCTAAGCTAGATAAAGATAAACCCGTTATTTTAGACATTGAATCCATAAACATACTTAAGCCAGGGAAATATGAATTAGATGTAGTTGAATTATTCAAAGGAAAGCCACTTATATATAAGTTAGAGGAAGGAAAGTACATAATTGATCTAATTTCTACTTTTGATGCGATGGCTAAAGAGTAATCTTTATATAATTAATAATAAGAATTATACTTATGCAAGAGAATATTAAAAGAGATCTAATATACGTACTGAAAAACACAATACGTGCACTAAAAAGAGGAGATCTGGCCGGACTAAGAGAACAATCAAATAAAACAGTACACAATTCTTCAATATACCAAGATAAATACTCAATCTCCATTTCTGTAGTAATTTTCACATTATTCAAGGTCTTAGAGAAAGAAAATACTTCCCACGACCAAAATTGGCCATCAATAAGAAAATTAATCCTAAACGAGTTAAACATATCAAAAAACGCAATCAGAAAGGACAAACCCTACATTCTCTCAAAATCACTAAGGAAGATAGTACAATCTCTAAAGAAGCTTGACAAGCATGCAGGCCATTTTATGCAAGAGGCAAGCGAGCTATCCAAAATAAAGAAAGCCTATGGGATCTATAGACATGGAATATCTATTGGAAAGGCGGCCGATTTACTAGGGATCTCAAGATGGGAGCTTCAGCCCTATCTAGGAAAAACCAGGGAATCCGAGAATCCCCACTCACAATCAAAACCAGTAGCTGAAAGAGTAAAAATCGCAAAGGAAATATTCAATATAAAATGAAATCACTAGTATTTGACACGGGAGTAATAATAAGTCTAGTAACAAACAATCTACTCTGGATACTCCCGCACCTAAAAAAACAACTTAGGGGAAAACTCCTACTCTCAGAAGGAGTAAAGGAAGAGATAATCAATAGGCCACTAAGGTCAAAGAAATTCAAGTTAGAAGCATTGATAGTCCAGGATTATTATAGAGAAGGCATATTTACGCTAGTAAAAAATAAATTCTCTCAAAAAAAGACAGAAGAACTACTTAACCTAGCAAATTCCTGCTTCCAAACAAACGGACACAACGTGAAAGTAGTTGATAAGGCGGAAATCGAAACCCTAATGGTTGTAATCCAGAATAAGGCCGATGCAATGGTCATGGATGAGAGGACACTCCGATTATTAATAGAAGGCCCTGAAAAGCTGGAACACGTATTATCATCAAGATTGCACAAAAAAGTACATATTAATAAGGCTAACGCCAGAAAATTCCAAGAACTAACAAAGGGCATTAATATTATACGTTCTACCGAATTGGCATATATTGCTTACAAAATGAAGCTACTGGATAAGTATATTACCGCAAAAAAGGTCATTGACAACAGTTTAAGGAAAGAACTTCTTGAAGGAACACTCTGGGCGCTCAAACTAAATGGGTGTTCTATCTCCGAACAAGAGATAAATCAAATTCTAAGAATGAATTAATCAGAATATTTATAAACCCTCTAACTACCAGAATTCTGCAATGAATCAATGGTTTAGAGTTACCACCGTAAGCTTTATAAGCCTTTCACAACTCCACAATAATAACATTTATAATCATTAAGGAGGGTTAAAGAATGTACAAAAATATAAAATTGCTAGCAGTTTTGTTACTGTTTCTAGTAAGTATGGTTCCTTCATTGGCTCATGAAGATGATTGGCCTGAAGGTACTGTCGATAACATAGATATTTACAGAATTGACGTTGATTACATTGATGACGCAGATGGCGAGCACGGACCTTTCTATGCTGGTGAAAAAGTTCACGTTAAAGTCTATTGGGCTGCTGATGACGGAAACTGGTCACAATTTGACGGTGAAATCACAGTGGAACTTGAAGACCTTGAGGACGAAACTGAAGAGTTTTCAGTTAGACCAGGATGGGAAGACACTGTTTCATTCGTATTAGATTTGCCAGAAGATATTGACGCAGACACATACACATTAACAGTAGAAGTAAAAGATGAGCAAGGTAACAAAGACGTATACCAAGACATCAGATTAGAAGTAGTAGAGAGAAAACATTATGTAGAAATATATGATGTAAACTTCCCATTTGGATTGGAAGTTAACGCTGGACAAACATTTTTCACATCCGTTGGTGTAAAAAACCTTGGACATGAAGATGAAGAAGATATTAAAATTAGCGTGACAATTCCTGAACTTGGGTTATACCAAAGAACTGGGAAATTCGATCTATATACAGAAGAATACGTAAAACATGAATCAGACGATGATGATGACGAATGGAAAGATTACAAAGAATTGTTTGTAACAGTTCCAGCTGACACCGTTTCAGGTGTTTATGATGTTATCGTTAAAGTAGATTATGATGACGGCGATGAATCTGAAGAAATGAGATATAGTCTTGTTGTAGGACAAGGATCTGCACCAGCAGACGATTTAATCAGTATTGATAAATCAACACAAACTTTTGCACAAGGAAGTGGAGCTGTTTACACAGTTATGTTCTCCGAAAATGCAGACTATACAATCGAAGTTGATGGTATAGGATCATGGGGTTCAGTAATTATAGATGAAAACGAAGGACAAGCTTATGTTTTCGTTTCAGCAGATGAAGATGCTGCATCAGGTAGTTACCCATTTACAGTAAAAGTAAAAGCTGGATCATCCATTGTAAAAACATTTGACTTAACAGCCAATGTTACACAGTTTGCAGAAAGTCCGGTTACAGACATCAAAGAAGGTTTACAAATTGGATTTGCAATTCTATTGATTGTCCTAATAATTTTAGGAATAATCTTAGCTGCAAAAAAAATCGGTAAGTCAGATAACTACGAAGAAACTTTGATGGACGAAGGCGAAACTTATTACTAAATCTTCTCTTTTTTTCTTTTTTATTTTATATTATTTTTAATATATATTTTCTATTAGCTAAGTATTTTAATATTTTGAGGCTAATTTAAAAACTATGTGGGGGAAAAATGAGGCTGTTAAACTAGTTGCTTTTATATTCTTATTCACATTTATTTTCTCATTAGAGCCCGTATTGGCAGAAAATGAAACCCAAACCAGAGACAGTTGTGGGGGAGCCGTTCAGTGCGAATGTGGAGATAGCGTCACTAGCAATTACACTCTCACAGAAGATTTAGAATGTGCCGTTGATGGTCTGGCAATTGGGAGCGGAGCAATTAAATTAGATTGCAATGGCATACAATAAGTGGATCTTCTCCTGGAACAGGAAGCGGGATAAAATTTACGGCAGGATATACAAATACAGTAATCCAAAATTGCAATATCCAGTCTTTTGACAATGGGATAATACTCTATTCTACGGCGGGGAGTAATACAATAATCGGAAACAATCTTTCTGGAAATTATTACGGAATTTATCTTTATCAAAATTCTCAAAACAATAATATCACCCAAAATATAATGGGGGGAAATGAGGATTATGGGGCCTATGTTAGCTTAAGCTCAAATCATATCAATTATTTTTGGAACAATACCCTTGCAAATTCGTTAACCGGAGATGGAAACGGATATTATAACTTTTCGGCCACAGGGAATTATACTCTTATCTCTAAAATCCAAAGCGGAGAACTAGAAGATACGGAAGAAATAAACTTGGAGGTTATATAAAAATGAAGAGCAAATGGGGTAATTTTTTCAAACCAACTTGGGGTAAAGGGGCCCTAGGAATTTTATTCTTTATAATATTATGGGTTTTTTCACTTTCTTGTAGCCAGCTTACAGAATGTGAAGTTGACTCATGCAATCCTACTTCGTGCGGGGAACTATTATATGATTTAAGCACACTAATCCATGGGGCATGGATACTGACAATAATAGGATCTTACTTGCTAGCATGCTTTGTAATATGGGGATTCAACAAATCAAAAAAGAAAAAATAAATAAAAATCCAAAGCGGAGAACTAGAAGATACGGAAGAAATAAATGAAAAACAAATTAAAATTAGGGATACTGTACTTTGTAATAGTAGTTGGATTCTCATTCATAGTTTCTTCGACACCACTGATTTTCTCCCTAAACTCCTCTAAAAATACCTCTCCTCCCTTAATGGGCCCATAGATCCAAATAGAACAAACTTTATCAAAACAAGAAACTTTAGAAATCCCCCCACAAAGAAACACTTCCGCACCAATAGGCTACGATTTCATAAACGAATCAGGAACAGAATACTTACATATTTGGAATCAAGGAAACATAGAACCAAATTATTATTATGAAAATGAATGCTTATCTCAAATAAGTAACCATTTAGAAGAGAAATGGGAGCACATAGATAAATACTTTGGAGCCAAAATTCGTAATAGCTGGGTAGAAGTTGAATGGGAACAAGAAGGCTGTACAAGGGAAGATTCAAGCGATTTTGAAACCTATTCTAATAACTCTGCAACCACCACAATACATAATGCCCGATTGGGAATGCTATCTCATATAAAAACAGAAGATGACTATATAACCCAAATTTATTCTTTTGATGCCCCAATACAGACTAACTTTGATGTTTGGCTTATACAAAAAGCGAACCAAATACAAGTTGCGGGAGATGAAGAGAATGACTTCTTGATACTTCATTATGAAGATAATGGAACCATACTACAAGAATATTGGAATCTAAGCCAGATAGCAAAAGATGAATTAACGTATTACTTCAATTCTACAGATTATGAGCCATATTATTTTATTCATGATAATATCCAAGGACAGAACATAATGGAATATTGGGGAGATAATAATTATGAATGGTTCTTGAAGGTTGATGGCAATATTTCTTTATACCTAAATATGGGGGAATTAGATTCTACTACAAAATACTTTACTAAACAATGGGTAGACGCAGTGTGTACTTGCGCCCCTGGAACTACTGCAATTGGAACCTTTTTATGTTTAAATGGCCAAAGTTCTGGATTGGGCAGTTATTGTGCAGATAATGTCACGGAATGGTTTACTATGCGAGCCACCCTAAGGTATACCAGTGGAAGTTGTGTTTCTGAGTGTAAGGTTGCATATGAGAGTAATCAAACAGGCTCTTGGGCCACTATTCCAACCTCCCCAGAGGAGAATTTAAGGTGCAATGCGAGTGGAACATGCCATTTGCCGGATAATGGTAGCCAAAATTATGATATGGATATATGGTGTGACGAAGAAGGGAGCGGATGGAAGGTTAAAGCGACACACAGTGCAGCAATATTGGGAGGGCTAGATCCACGCAAATTCGGCGAAGCTTCTTCCTGGTGTAATGGAATTCCAGTAACTAATGAATCCCAGGCAAGGCTAGCAATTGAAGAAGGAATAAATTCCACAAGTCTAAACGGAACCACAATAAAAACAGACCAGAGAATTTATGTAAGCTATTTGAATGGAAACCAATCCACCGATAACTTTGATAAATTCGTAACAAAAAATAACCAAACTTGGGCTTTTGACTACATAACAAACGGAGAAAACTATACAAACATGACAAGCTTAGGAAATACAATAAACATTTGGGAGAATTCAAGTTTAACCTACAACCAGATAATAAACCAAGTAGCCATATTCATCAACGAAACAATCATAAACTGACTTTATAAATTCTTTAAAAACTATTTATAAAAAACATCTACTATATTACAATAATTCTATTACAATTTTATTTATAAGCAAACCATGTATTCCACCTAAGTAACAAAAGGAGGTTCCTACAATGAGTAGTAATAAAAAAATCTTAGTTTTATTTTTGATAGTATTAATGATGCCAATCGCAGCATTGGCACAAGGCTTTACACTGTTTTCAGACACAGAACCCGGAGACCTATGCCCCGGAGCAACCGGCATCTACACAGAGGTAATCAGGAATGATGGAGACGATTTCCTATCACTAACAATATCTTCATCCGGTTCAGCTTCTAGTTTTTCAACAACTGTGCCACAAGGAACAACATTGTATCCTGGCCAGTCAAAAACAATATACACCTATGTTACACCGAGATCCACTACTACTCCTGGAACCTACTCATTAAAGATCTCTGCTAATGCAAATGGTGAAACACAAGAAATAGAGCACGATATTTTAGTAAGAGACTGTTATGCATTCATTCTATCTGCATTAGAGCAAGAAAAACATATTTGCCCTGCAGAGTCAGAAAGATTTGAATTTACAATAACAAATAATGGGGAATACACAGAATCCTATTCATTAGCTATGGAGGGAGAATATGCCTCCAATGTGATACTGAGCACCGATTTAATAACTGTAGCACCTGGTGACACAGATTCAATCTTTGGTTATGCAACCTCACTAGGAACAGACCTAGGGGAATATGACTTCACTCTAAAAGCAACATCCCTAAATTCAGGAACTGTACAGACAGCCACATCAACACTTGTAGTTGATCCTTGCTATGATTTTACAATCTCTACACAAGAAGACCTAGTTAATATATGCGAACACACAGTTGAGACGATTCCAATAACAATTTCAAATTCGGGATCCACGCAAAACAAATACAATTTAGCACTGGATGGACCAGTTTGGGCAAACATAGATAAAAATTCAATAACCCTGAATCCAAACACACAAGAAAGAGTTAACCTAATCTTAAACCCAGATTATGGTGTAGAGGGGTCATTTGAATTAGAATTTGCTGCAACTCCAGAAAAAGGGGAAGTAACTGCCTACAATTTCTTTAATGTAAACATAAAGAAATGCCACGGTGTAGCACTAAATGTAGAAAAATCAGTGGATAAGATATGTAATTCTCTAGAAAATACTTACTTCGTAAACGTAAGGAATGTAGGAGAATTTACAAAAGAATACTACTTTGATATAGAAGGTCCAGATTGGGCAACATTAGATATGGCATCTGCCTCTTTGGCTGTCGGAGAAGAGCAACAATTAACATTAACAATTAACCCTCCATTTGACACACTAGAAGCAACCTATCTAATAAATGTACAGGCTACTGCAAAAGATTCAAACAAGGTAGCAAGTTCAGATAAGATTGAGGTAACTACTGTAACACGGGATGAATGCTACCAAGCACTAATCAACATAGAGGATAAGGGTATAGAGGTATATTATGACTCCTCTGCAACAGTCCCTGTCGTAATTGAAAACAAAGGAACATACACAACAACCTATGACTTATCTCTGGCAGGTACGGCATCCAATTTCGTATACCTAAATCCTTCAGTTGTAACGATTGATTCAGGAAAATCTGAAATTGTATATCTATACATCGCACCATCTGGACAGATAAGCAACGGAGAATACTCTACAACAATCTCTGCAAGCCTTGGAGATTCAGGGATACTTGCATCAGAGAAAGTAGATATAACCGTTACAGACTCAGGATTTGTTCCTCCAGAAGAGTCTCCGGAAGAAGGCACATCATTCTTTGATAGAATCATAGGATTCTTCAAGAATCTATTTTCGCCTGCAGAAACTCCAGAGGACGATCAGGTTGAAGATGTAATAGATGATAGTGTTGTTGATGATCTAATCAATGATACAGAGACAACAGATGATAATGGGACAGAAGTGGAAATCAATGAAACTCCTGAAGATAACGAAACAATAGAAATCAATGAAACTGAAGAACCAGAAGTAAATGAAACAGAAGAGCCTGAAGAGACACCTGCTCCTTCCGGGGATATATTCAACCTATTGTTATCAAGGGGAGAAACAAAGGATTTCACACTTGGTGAAGAAGCACACACAATAGAATTGACTGAGGCTACAGATTCAAACATCTTGATAACCATCACATCTGACCCAGTTGTAGTAAACATGGGCATAGGGGATGTAAAGAAAGTAGATTTAGATAACGATGGATACTATGATATGAAGATAATTTTCACAGGATTTGTAGGCGATCAAGCAGACATTACCTATGAAGAAATCAACGAGGAAGTTCCTGAAGGTGCAGGACAGATAGAAACCGAAATAACTGGAGATGCAACGTCCGATATCCCAGATGATACGGCAGAAGAAGGAACAGGAGAATCATTCTTTGGATCATTCTTCTCATCCCTAGGGTCTATCTTCACCGGCGCAGGGTCTTCAATACTGGACTATAAATACCACATATTGGGAATTATAGTGCTGATATTGATAATCTACCTATTCTTCAAAACAGGGTTAAACAAGAAAGTTGTTTCTTTCTTTGAAGAAGAAATCGAGGAAGAAGAAACTCCCGTTCTTGGAGAAGACATAAAGGTAGAGAAAAAAGAAGAGCCTAAGAAGAAAGAAGAGAAAAAAGTAGAAAAGAAAACAGAGAAGAAAGAGGCAAAGAAGCCTGCAAAGAAAGCCACAAAGAAGAAAGAAGTGACAGAGGATACAGAAGATCAAATCGAGATCAAAGGCTTAGACGAAGAATCCGACAAAGAAGATTTCATCATTGAGTTTGATGATGAAGACGACAAATAATTATTTCTTTTTATTTTTCCCTATTAAATAATCCCTAATTAATCCAAAACCTCTTCCCACCTCTTCCCAGTCCGCAAAAGTTTTCCCATTGATTATTGGAGTGCCCCCGATGATTCTATTTAAAATAAAAATTCTGCCCATGTCAAACATAGAGATATACTTTCCTACAAACTCCCTATCGCCTTTAAGAATGGCTTCTAGAATTCTCTCTCTTGCCTGAGCCGATTGCATAGATATGCCCTCTAAATCCACATCAAGAACGGTGTGTGCCATTCCAATATGCCTGGGATCATGTGCATCAGAATTTGCCAATCCAGGAAGATCTAATCTCCTCGAGGCGCCAAGGGCACGAGAATCATATTTAGGATTACGAACATTCAAAGGATTAAAAACCTCCATAAAATCTAAGAGGTCTGCGTTATTTGTAAGTAAGTCATACCCCATGCCATTATACTCTGTATTAAATGGATGTGCTGCCCCTGCCAATCCCCCATGATCTTTTATTATGTGGATTCTTTCAGCCAGAGTATAATTTCTTGTAAAGTCAAATCTTATCGGCATCTGATGCCCCACAGATAGTAAGTGAGATGTGCTATCTGGATTGGCCCATTCCATCCCTCTAAAGAGCAGCAGGCCCCTACCTCTTCGCTCCAGATAGAGGTAGCCATCATCTTCTGTGTGCCCCCAGACATCAACTCCGGGAGGAAGGCAATATTCCGGATTAAAAGAAATTCCATCCAAAAATCCATCAATATCTAAATCAGTAACTGTAAGAACATCAATCCCCTTATCAAATGCACCTTGGATAATCCTTCTTGGAGTGCACCGCCTTAGGTAGGGTTCCTGCGTGATATCACTATGCACATGCATATCAACTTTAAGTTTTACCATAAAAAAGGAAAAAATAAACGTCTTATAAATGTTCTTATTTGGTAGTAACAAGGGAAAACATAAATTTTTATATCTAGACCAATTAAAGAAAACTATGAGACGATCATTAATCTTGGCACTAATAATTCTTCTATTAGTTTATTTAGTGGGGATATCATTAACGGGATTTGTTCCAATTGGAGAAACCTGCTGCACGGGAGAAGATTGTCTAGAAGAAAATCAATGTAAATACCAATACCCAAAGGCGCCAATACAAAATAATGTCAATATCTTCTTAGAAGTACTCGCAATCGCATTAATAGTTCTATACATCTATTTAACAATACAGGAAAGGAAATCATAATCTCAAACTAGTTATCTTAGAAATTCCTTCATTCATACTAACTCCATAAATCTGATGTGCCTCAGTAATAATAGAGTCATTATGACTAATTACAATGTACTGGGCCTTTCCTGCATACTCATGAATCAATCTAGATAGCTTCTCAGAATTATGTTTATCCAGCGCAGCATCAACCTCATCCAATAGATAAAACGAAGCAGGGTTATAGTCCTGGATAGCAAAAATGAAAGCTAAGGCAGCCATAGTTTTCTCACCACCACTCAAACTTCGGATATCTAATTTCTTATTCCCAGAGATCTTAACATTAATATCGACTCCTCCATCCAACGGCTTCTCTTCATTCTCTAGGGTCAATGAAGCCTCCCCCTTTGTAGAGATACTATTAAATATTTCTTTAAATTTAGCATGCAGGTGATTAAAAGTTTTCATAAATACACCCGCTTTTTTCTCCTCAATCTCCCCTATCAATATTAGTACATCATCTTTCTCCGATTTCAGTTTATTTGTTTTCTCAAGTAATACCTCATATTGTTTATAGACCTCATCATAAACTTCCAAGGCCCTCATATTAATATTCCCAATGTTATTCATCATCTTTTCAAAATCAGAGATCTCTTTCTTGAGTACATCAACTCCAATTCCCCTTCGAATTGTCCCATCCTTATACTCTTCAAATTCCATTTCAAGAGCTTCGATCTCGCCAATAACTTTTGCCAAGCGAATAGAAACCTCATTCATCCTATCTCGGACACCATGGATTTTCTCTTCTTCCTTTTGTATTAATTCCTCTTTATTCCTCATTAATTCCATAATCTTATTTCTCTTGGCCGCTAACTCCTTATTCTTCCCATAAAATTCTCGTTCCTTTATTTCCTTCGCTTTCAAGGTTGCCTTCTTACTTTTAATAACTTCATCTAGATCCTTCCACTCTCGTTTGAAGTCTTCCTCTTCTTTTTCATGGCCATTAAGGATCTCTCGAACTTTGTTTACTTCAGAACTATACATATTTAGTTGGTTATTCAAAATACTTAAACTAGAATCTCCCTTCATCAACTCTTCTCTTAGCAGTTCCTTCTTACCCTCTAAATCGCTTAAATTTCCTTTTATTTCTGGATTACTAATTAGTTTATCCTTAATATTGTTTTTCTCTTTCTTAACATTATCAATTTCATATTCAAACTTAGAAACATCCTTATTTACATCACTAAGTTCTTTCTCAAATTCAATTTTAGATTTATCTAACTCTTTCTTATTTTTCAATAATTCTCCAGAAGATCCGATGCCCAATGATTTCTCAATCTTTACAATGTCCCCATATAATTCCGCCTTTTTATTTCTTAAAGATTCAATTTCATGATCAATATCACTTCTTCTTGCCATATCTTCCTGCAACTCACTATTTAGCTTACTTAGATCGCTTTCCAAAGCAGAAACCTTCTCTCCAACTTGTTTTTGATTAAAACCTGCGCCCCCTTTGCCTCTGAAACCCCCAATCATTGCACCAGAGGACTCAACCAAATCCCCCTCAAGAGTAACCATTCTAATTTTTCCAATTCCTAATTTCCTTGCAGTTTCAATATTATCGACAACCAAAGTACTTCCAAAAACATAATCAAAGACATTAGAATATTTGCGGTCAAAACTAACAAGGTCAATCGCTAAACCCTGAACACCATTCTTCTTAGCCAAAGCAGAAACATCTTCCTTCTTTCTTGCCTTTATCTTATTCAATGGCAGAAAAGTAGCAACTCCAAGCCTACTGCCCTTTAACTCTTTGATACAATGGCCGGCAATAATATCATCTTGCGTAACAACACTTCTAATTCTAGATCCTGCAGCAACTTCCAAAGCCAAAGAATATTTCTCATCAACATCTCCTAATTCAGAAACAGTACCAAATACACCTTTTAATTTCTTAACCTTATCAATACTCTTATCATTCAAAACACTTGCTTTGATGCTGACTTCTCTGGCTCGAAACTTACTCAATTCAGCTTCTAATTGATTCAATTTGCTCCAACTATCTCCTGCCCTGCCAGCCAAGATAGAATCTTCCCCAACAACTTTATTTAATTGTTTTTCAACAACATCATGTTTCTTCCGAAGTTCTTTCAAATTTGCAGCATTTTTATTCTTATCAATCCGATCTAATTCTTTCTGGATATTTTCTAGCCCAAAGTTTATCTTATCTAGCTCCCTAACAATATCTTGCTTGGTTTCATTCGCACTCCTAAGCAATCCTTCTTTCTCTTCAATAGTTTTATCCAACTCATTTAATTTTACATTGATATCTCCCACATCTTCAATGCCATACTTTTTCTTGAACTCTAAGATTTTATTATCAATATTTTTGTTAGAATCTAAATTTTTCTTTCTTTGTTCTCCTAGCGAGATTTTCTGTTTATTTAATCCGTTAATTTTTTTATCGTTCTCAGCAATATCATTCAATAACTGTTTTCTCCTATTCTTTATCTTCAATAATTCCCCTTTAACTGTCTCCACCCTCGCCTCATGTTTAAACACACCAGATTTAAGGGAATTAATCTCCATCTGCAAAATCTTTAATTCTCCTTCACCTTTCTGGTCCAAATGATAATTAATCTTCTTTACTTCCTCTTGCTTAGAAAGGATAAGCTCTCTAACCTCCTTTATTTTGGCTAAATTATTATCAATCTTCTTATTATAATCGTCATGAACTCTCTGAACCTTGTCCTTCCTCTCCTTTCTATCTTTCAATTGTAAGTGAATGTAAGTTGCCTTAGAATCCTTGACTCTGTTTTTCAAATCTACATATTTTTTAGCTTGATCTCTATCTTTTTTTAATTCCCTTAGATTTGCCTCTCGTTCAACTAACAAAACATTCGCCTCTGTTAACTTCCCTTCAACTTTTTCTAGTTCATTCAAAGATTTATTCTTTTTATCATCAAAAATAGAAATTCCTGCCACTTCTTCAATCAATTCTCGCCTATCATTTGGCCGCATCTCCATAAAATGCACAATGTCTCCCTGCAAAACAATATTGTGTCCATCCGGCTCAATGCCAACCTTTCCCAATAAATCAATAACCTGTTGCCGAGTTATAACTTTATCATTAACCAGGTACTTAGACATACCTTTCTGATTCAAAACTCTTGAAACTTTTATTTCCGGAGTATTAAATGGAAATTCACTCTTAGAATTATCAAAATAAATATGAACTTCTGCCTTTTTGGAGGGAGTTCCTTTCTTCCCCCCATTATAAACCAAGTTAGCACTTTTCTCCGCCCTTAGGCCCTTTGCAGAGCTCTTCCCAAGGACAAAACAAAGGGCATCCATAACATTACTTTTCCCGCTTCCGTTGGGACCCAGAATACAATTGAATTTATCTCCAAAAACCAAGTCCGTTTTCTTAGCAAAGGACTTGAAACCAGAAGCTGTCAACTTAGTGATAATCGTCATTATTACACCTTTCCAAATGGGATTTAAATACTTTTCTTAGCTTTTTAAACCTTATCATAGTAAATCTCTCAATTTCTGTATATCTTTGTTTGCAACATGGGTATATATTTGAGTCGTTTGCAGATTTTTATGCCCGAGCAATTTTTGAATATATCTAATATCTGCCCCGGCCTCTAACAAATGGGTTGCAAAGCTATGCCTCAATGTGTGAGGAGTAACTTTTTTTGTTATTTTTGCCTTTTTTGAAGCATTATTAACAACTGCTTGCACACTCCTTTTATCATACAAATTTCCTCTTTCCGAGATAAAAATGTATTTAGATTCTCCCCTTCCAAACTCCCTTAATGATCTTTTTAGATTTTCATGCAAAAAAACAACCCTATCTTTATGCCCCTTAGAACTCTTTATATGAATCAAATCCCTTTCAAAATCAAGATCATCCCACTTTAAATTTATTACTTCACTTAATCTCATCCCAGAATAGTATAAAAACATCAAAACCAATTTATGTTTAATGTTCTTGGTTAAGTCAAGCATAGCCAACACCTCTTTCTTATTTAAAACAACCGGCAACCTCAATTCATTTCTGGCCAGGGGGAATGTTTCCTTGAAATCCTTATTTAAAACATTTTCATAATAGAATTTCAATGCAAAATAAACATGTCTTATTTTGGACCTACTTTTATTTGAAAAATTTAATAAATAACCTCTTGGGACTTGCTTTGAATCTAAAAATCTTCTGAGTTCACTCGTATAAACCTTTTTTGTTTCCTTAGAATACTTCCTCAAATCTATCTCTTGCTCTAATCTTCTCAACAATTCCTCTTTTTGCATAGAGTTTTTATTTATCATAAATATATAAATATTTCGCTATAACCTCTATTTAGCAATATTCTTATACAAACATTTCGCTAAATAGGCGTTATGTGCAATATTACTCGGCGGGCTCAAAAGAATAATTTTCAAATAGAAATTC
>CAYZTT010000010.1:0-26456 GCA_964481835.1 Candidatus Woesearchaeota archaeon | reverse complement strand
TTGCAGACTATGGCTCGGTCTTAACAGACGCGTATAACAGCGATTATACGCAATAGAAAGATAGTGCTAAAAGGGGTGTTAAAATACGAAGGTTTTTAATTAAACAAATTTTTCTTATATTATGATATTCACAATCCAATCCCGCGATGAAAAATTCTTGGAAAAAATCTATGATAAATCAATGAAAGAACTTGATGATTTTTTCGGTTTGAATTGGAAAAGAAATAAACCAAGAATTTTTCTTGTAAAAGATAGAAATACAATCAACAAATTGCGCGGGATGGAAACTGCGGATTGGATTGTTGGTTGGGTTAATAATCAAGATGTTTTTGTTTTGGATAAAGATATTTATGAAAAAGAAAGTTGCCACACCTATTCAGATGATGAATATTTTCGTTTAATCAAACATGAGTTGGCTCACGCATTTTTCTTGATTGCATCAGGTTTTAAGAGTGAGCCAGATTGGTTATGGGAAGGTGTCGCAATATATTTGTCTGACCAAAACAAAACCAAAAAGAAACCCAACCAGTTAAAAGAGTTTTTGCAACATTATTCTCACGAAAACAAAAATTCAGCAGTTTATAATGAATCTGGATTTGCTGTTGAATTTTTGGCAAAAAAATTTGGCAAGCAAAAACTCTTGAATTTAATTAAATCTCTAAAAGAGATTGATTCTGAAGAAAAATTTGTTAAAAAATTTGAGGAAATTTATGGTTTTGATTTGAGTTATAAAAATTTCCAAAAACCTTCTAAAAAATAAGTACGCACTATCTTTCTACTCGCTCCTTTCAGTCGCGCCACGCCTTGCAGGCTCTCACAAAATCAAAGATTTTGTTCGGGGCGTATAACAGGGGTTATATACAATGGGCGGACCTTTTTTTATTAGTAATCTTTATATTATGCTACTTCAACCCATTTCAAGGTGATGTGAAATGACAAATAATCCAATACCTTATCAAGGAAGGCTATATGTATTAGGAAATCCTCAAGAAGACCACTACGAGGCATATATATTTGAGAATCCTGAACTAGGTGAAATGGGAATCCTGGCCCACATCAGACAAGGTGAAACTCCTGAAATAGTCGGAAGACATTTCAGAGGAGAAGGAGGACTATTTGGTAGAAAAATAGTCATGCCAGATTTTGATATTCTACTGAATTATCAAGAGGATCTCAAAGCAATACCTCGAGGAGACCTCGAACTAATAATGGGGACACCATTACCTGGAGCAGTAGAAAAAGATTAGAAAAAAGGTCTGTCAACTCTTCGTCGCTACGCTCCTTGTCGCCTGCGGCGAGTATATGGCATGCGTTATATCCAAAAATAGCATAGTCTTATATACCGGCAAAATTCTCCACATGTCCGTGGTAAGATACGAACGTGATGGACCAAGCCGTAACAAAGGACCCAAAAACACCTTTTCTAAACGGAGTAATAGAAATAGGTCAGAAGATCGTCCTAGAAAGAGAGATTCTCTTAGGGGGCATGGCAGAAATAAGTCCGAAATAGAGATGACTGAAGTTACCTGCTCTTCTTGCGGAATTACATGCGAGGTTCCATTCAAACCAACCTCATCAAAGCCAGTATATTGCCGAGAATGTTTTGGAAAAAATGATAAATCTGGCCCTAATAAGTCTTCAAACAGAGATCTCGATATAATTAACGAAAAGCTTAACAAGATAATGACAGCATTACAAATAGAATAATCTAATCTTCGTTTTTCTTCAAATATTCTTCATTCCTTTTCATCATAAAACAATAATTTGGACATTTTAGATGTTTACAGAAAAAAGCATGGTGAATCATCCTCCATCTGGCCCTATGGATATGGCATTTTTCATTACAAATTTTCTTACCAGCCGGAAATTTATGGGGCAAATAATGTGGTGGACAACATCTTGTTTTACTAATCTCAATCTTATCCTTGATATTCATTAACCATCCTTTCTTCTTTACCATTACATCTTACCTGAGAACAAGTTTATATAAAATTATGGTATACGCAGTGGAAATGGGATATATAATCTCAAATAGTTAGTTTTATAAATCCACTAAATTAACAATTTTCCAGCATGGTTAAAAAGATACATACGCGGGCAAAAAAGAAGCATGGTCTAGGAACCCATTTACCACATAGGGCTAAACTCAAAAATATACCTAGAAAGAAAGGCCCAAAGACTTTCAAAACAGAAGAATCTGCAAAAAAATACGCAGAGGAAAACAAAATAAAAACATATGAACTAAAGAAAGTCAAGAAAAATAAGAAGTTTCAAATAGTTTCTAAATAAAAACATTTATATATGTTAACCCACAATTTCCTTACTAAAAGGGGGCTGTGTAATTGCATAAAAAGAGGATTAAGAATAGAGACTACTTTTACACTACAATCAGGGAAGATTCAGGTAAAACTAGAACAATCTATCTGGATCAACTTACAGGAAAGCCTTACAAAAAGAAAAAGAGTTGGGGATAACCCACAGAAAACATCCGCACTTTCTACATATATTTTTCTTCATGTTTTTACTTTTTTCATTAAGTCTATTGGTTGGATTCTCCTTCACCGGATTTGTAACACAAGATCTAACTATTTCTGACACAGCCCAAGAATCAGAAGTAATTGAGGAAGACTTAGAACCAGAGGAACCTCAAGAACAAGAGGAAACTGAAGTCGAAGAGATTCCTGAAGATCCGGTGGAAGAGCCACCATTAGATGAAGAGATAATAAAACCCGAGCTTAATGAAACACAAGAAGACAATGAAACTTCTGAAGAACCAGAAATTGAAATTAATGAAACAATAGAAATAAACGAAACAGAAACAAACACAACTGAAGAAAACGAAACAACTCCAGAACTTGAACCAGAAATAGAGGTTAACGAAACTCCTGAAGAAAATACAACAATAGAGATTAACGAAACTCAAGAAATTAACCAAACAATAATCCCTGGCCAAAACATAACCGAATTATATTATGATGTAATAATCAACCAACCAGTAAAATGGGAAAAGAAAGTAGAGCTTGAAAAAACAACAAGCTCCTTAGAAGTCAAAATACCAAAAAAAGCTGAAAACGTTTCTGTAACAAAAATAATAGATGAAAAAAAAGAACATAACTTAATCACTGGAAACTTTTTCCTAAACTTATTTAAATTTACAGGTTACGCAGTTCATGAAGAAAAGGTTGAAGAATCGGACGAACAAACAATAGATATCAAAGGTCCACTAAAAGGAGCAATCTTAGAATACTACATGCCCGGGCCAACAACAAGAGAAAAACAAATAACGGAATGGAGAAAACAAATCATAGTTTCATCTGAAGAACACTATGAAAACATTCTAACTTACACATATATTAACAACACCCCTCAAAATGCAATTAACCTGTACCACATAACCGAAAAAGGCAGAGAAAGCGTGGATTTCGTCGCCTATGATGAAGATGAAGATGGCTTAATAGATTACATAGAGTGGATTACTCCCTCCCTCTCAGAAGAAGTCTTTGAAGTAGAAATTTCAATACTAAACATACAATCATATCCAACAGTCGGAGGAAACTGGACAGTCTACTTTAATACCACTGGAACTGCAAATCTAACAATAACCGGAATTAACGGAACATTTTTTGATGAAGACCTAGAATTATTAGATGTCAGATGCGGGGGAAATTCATTAGAATATGAATTTGAAGATAATTCAATCATCCTAAATAACTACCAATGTGATAATGAAACCGGGATGGAAGTAAGTAAGGTTCTAACTCCTGGCAGACACCACCTAGAATTTAACTTTGGAGGTGTAATTGCCCATGCTCACAATCTAGCAACAATATCTACGTGTCAAACACTAAATACGGCAAATGAATACTATGCCTTAGACTCAGATATTACTGATGATGATGGGACATGTTTCACAATAGGGGCAACAAATGTAACCTTAGATTGTCAAGGCCATACAATTGACGGAGATGCCGACGCCTCTGGATATGGAGTAATAATAAACAATGCAGCCTACGATAATTTAACTTTAAAAAACTGTACAATCCAACAATTTGCAAGAAATTTGTATGTTGGAGTAAATTCGGATGACATTATAATTGAAAACTCTCATTTATTGAGTGGATACTATGATGGGGCATTAACTTATTCGGTCGAAAATATGCGTATAGAAAATTCCTCTTTTTCTGGGGTAAATGAGTACGGGATGTATGCCTGGTATACAAGCACGCCAGTAAATATCAATTGGACAGTTTTAAACTCAAACTTCACTGGAGGCTCTACAACTAACGATTATGGATTTCAAGCAGGATATTTCTATAATTCCACATTCATAAATAACCGGTTTATTGGAGGGGGATCAACTGGGGACAGAGGATTTAGTATGAACAGAGAAGGAGAAAATCTAACCTTCAGGGATAATGTGGTATACTCAGATACAAACATTGCGGCTCTTTTCTATAATACCGATGATTCAAATATATCTGGCAACAATATAACCTCTGGCACCTCTTATGGAATGTACCTATATTCCAATTCAGATGATAATATTGTAGATGGCAATAACATAACCTCTGGAAATGGAATATACATGGCAACATATTCTTATAGAAATAATTTTACCAACAACCAAGTAGTTTCTGGAACAAATTATGGAATATACATGACTGACTACGCCCAAAACAATAGATTCGTAAACAATAATTTTTCTGCAACCACATATAGTATTTACGCAACCGCCTACTCCCAAGATAACACTTTCATAAACAACACAATGACTTCCACTGGAGCCTATGCAATCTACCTGAACGATCACTGTGGGAGCAATCTATTCTACAATAACCATATACAAACTACTGCCACAGGATCCAACAGATTTGGTATAAGGGCCCTCACCACCTCTGGAGGAAACAACATAACAAAAAACAACATAACTTCAGAAGATGAAGCCTTAAGACTAGAAGCAGATTCTAACAATAATCACATTGAAAATAATAATCTCACTTCAACCGCAGGAATTGCAGTCTACCTACTAACTACAACCTCTGCAGATAATACATTCATAAATAATACAATTAATGGGGGAACAAGTGGTTTATACGCAACAAGTGCGCATACAAACACAAGGCTGATTAATAATACCATTAATGCAAACAATGGATATGGAATCTACATGACAACAGGAATAAATGCCACTATAATAAACAATACTATTATTTCTGGAACCTCTAATGATAACGCCATCGGAATGAATGATATTGATGGGGGATTAGTCTATAATAATATTGTAAACGGAACCGCCACTGCATTCTTGATATGGGGAGGGACAGAAGATGTAAATTTCACCTCAAATAATGCATGGGGGGCATTAGGAAATGGGAACTATTACGGGGCCTACCTTTATGGTGCCTCCACAAGAAACAGATTTGTTAATAACTCTATAAACAGCTTCCATTATCGAGGAATATACCTCACGGATGCTAATAATAATACCTTCACGGGCAATAATATATCTGCAGGTTCCGCGGCTGGATGGGACACAGACAATGGAATAGACATAGAAGATGCACATAACAACAACTTTACGGACAATCTCATAAACAATACTGGAGGGCCAGGAGTTAGATTGGATACGGGCCATAATAATACATTTAGCCACAATACCTTCCAAAATACCTACACTGGAATATATTGTCTTTATTGTCAAATGAGGCAAACAGATTTTGTAAGTAATAATATATCTACATCTGCATCTGGGGATGATTATAGGGTTCAAGGACTTTCAGGAACAAATGCATATGTATACTTCTTAAATTCCACCTATGATGATGCTGCCATCTACATCAGAGATGCCTTCAGTACAGTAGAAAGACTATGGTATGGAACTGTAAATGTCACAAACACAAATGGCCAAGTAGCAAATGCAACAGTTCTTGCCTATGATAATGAATCTACACTAGTTGATAATAGGACGACTGGAGCAGATGGACTAACGGCCCCGATACCATTAAGAGAATATGTAGGGATAAGGCAATCTAATGATGTTCTAGCTAAGACATACTACAATAACCATACCTTCCAAGCAACGGAGGCAGATCACTTCTCAGGATCGGGAGAAGAAAACATGACTTCCAGTAAAATGATATACATAACTATGCAAGACTGGCCGCTAATAACAATACTAGCCGATTTCCCCACTGCACAAACATACAAGGCAGCAGATACTATAAAAATTAGGGCAAACGAAACTAGAAGAACAGATCTAATTACCGCTACAAACGTGACAATAACATTCTCAAACGGAACCTCCTTAACATTCCCAATGGTAAACGGAACAGATAGCGATCCAAACCTATGGGAATACAACTATACAATAAATGCCTCGGACTTGGGGGGAGATTTTAACATAACTGCTCTAGCTTACAACACTACTGGATATAATTACATAAACGATACGGATGCTGGATTTGGAATAAGGCCTCAAATAATCTGGTTTAAAACATTCAAAGCAAATAATAGATCAAAATCATTTTTCTCTGAAAACGAATCTTCATTACTAAAGGCAGAGGTACATAATGCTTATGATGGCTATCCAAAGATTATTGTAGTTGACTCTGGACAAAACACAGTAATAAACCAAGATCAAATGATTAGTGAGAATGGAACAACATACTACACTTCTTATACAATAAATGGGACGGGAGGGTTCTACAATACAACAATCCTCGCAAATTCAACAAAATCGGAAACCTTTAGATATTCACACTACAAAGGGACGGACTGGACAAACAAATATACAGACAACTCATCAAATATTTTCGTTTATTCAAAGGAAGTTAACATCTCAGAGCCAAACACCATGGAGAGATATTTCTTCCCTGTTGATGTAGTAGTGAACTTTACAGAAACCATAAATGTCACTGCAGTAAGAGTATTGTCCTACAATGGGTCTGTTTTCACTGAAATTCCCTCTCAAATATACAATTACACTGAAACAAACGAAACAACATCAAAAGCCAATGTTGTCTGGCTAGCCTCACTAGGCCAAGGAGAAAACAGAACATACTACGTAAGCTATAATGACGTCGGAAATGGAAATGCATCTTACAACACAGATCTAAGTACATATACAACAACAAGTAACTATAGATTCTTCAATAACAGTTTCTTTAGAGTAAGAACCGATGCAGACGATGGAGCACTAATAGATGCGGCATGGACAGAGCAAGGAACATCATTAGATCTGGCCGGCCAAGATCCAATGCAATCTTCCCCCTCTGCATTAACAATAACCTTAGATTCATATTCTGCACAAAATGATGCCAGCCCAGCAAGGAGCTTAGAATATTCTGGACCAATACTAAACAAATTTACGGTGTATGGATATCTCTCACAATCTGATGGAACACAAAATACAGATTTGCCATTTAACCAAACATACTATGTCTATGCAAAAAACAACTATCTCCTTTACGAAACTCAGCTTAACGTAACTTCAGCATACAATCTAGAAAACCTCATAGATTATTTCTTGGCCTATACAGACGGAGAATTTGATAAAGTCGCATGGGGATTCAAAAATGGATCCTTTGACAACTACAATGTAACTACCGGAAACGGGCCAGATTTCACAAACCTAAATACTACTATAATCTGGATGGGTCTGTACAATAATGATTCAAAAACAGCGGTAGGAGACATATTCCTAAACGATTCCTCAACATTGGTAAGCGATCCAAAAATCTACTTTTACGATCAGGCATCCTATGAGTTCTACAAAAGATACTGGGTTTCATCTCCAGAATCCATTTCAGCAGGCTCAGTCTATACAACCAAGATAGCAAGAATATTCTGGGATGGGGAAGATGGCTATAGGGTAATGAACGATACTTATCTCTCAATCCACAATCCAATAAATTCAACAGTTGCCAACATAACATATGGAGATACCGCAAGCCCAGGATACACAAACTACAATAATACTCCGACAACTCCAAATGACAATCAAAGTTTATTATGTCATTCTTCTTGGACAGATGATCTAAGATTTAAAGAAGGAAGAGTAGAAACAAACGCAACAGGAACGGCAACAAACCATACAGTCACAGTTTCAGGCAGCTCAACGGACATAAACTATACAATACCTTATTCAGATTTACAAGGTACTAACGCTTATTGTAAATTTTACGCAAAAGACATAGGAAATAATTGGAATGTAACCCCTTCAATATCCTTCACAGTGACCGATGTTCTAGCTCCAAACATAACAAACATAACAAACTCACCTTCCGATTCAGATGCACTAGATCCTGGAGTTCTAGTAAATATAACTGCCAACGTATCAGATAAAATTCAACTAAGCACTGCAACTCTGCAATTTAAGGGCCCATCAGATTTGACCTGGAATGAAACACCAATGGCAAACTATTCAACAGATTACTATCGGGGAAATTTTACGGCCGCAACAGATGGAAACTACACATATAGAGTAAACGCAACAGATTCTGCAGGAAATACATACACAAGCGGAGAATCAACAATACTTGTAGATTATGATCTTTCTTGGACACTAAACCCAACAACATTCGAAGCAGTTTCAGGGCTAATAGGTGCAACAATAGGGGTACTCAACCTAACAATCAATAATACCGCAGATTATGATGCAAACTTTACAGTTACTTCAACAAGAGATGCCTGGATATATTATAACGACTCCTTAGAACCATATTCCTTCGGATTGGGGCCAAGAAATTCAACGACACTAAACGTGACTGCCATATTTCCTGTAGACATAGGAGAGTATTCATTAACAATAACAGTTACCCACGATAACACAACTGCCGATCCACCAACAAACACAACCTCCGGATCGGTTGTTGCCTATCAATCTGGGCCATATGTGTGGGATTCATTCTCTACATACAGCTCATCTGTTTTACTAGGAGCAACAGACAAAAATTTCACCATAAAAATAAAAAATCTAGGAAATGAGACTGCAACAGGAATTAACAATACAATTACTTTGCCTGAAGGATGGTCCACGGACGAATCACTAACATACTCTATTGCATCACTCGCCGCCAACGATTACGAATATCATGGGATTTTGGTAGATATAGCGGCGGGGGCCACGACAGGAACTCAATATATTAATGTAACCCCCACGGCTAACAATACAAACCAAACAAACAATGCAACACAAGCAGTTGATGTAGTGAACCCTATTGTAGAAGATAGTGGATCTGGTGCAGGTGCAGGTGCAGGTGGAGGCGGAGGAGGCGGAGGAAGTGCTGGACTAGATGATGAAGAGTCCTCCAGACTATTCAGCTCCACAGAGATATTTGAAATAACTCGGGGAGAGGGTGGAGAATTTACATTCGTCCTAGCAAACCCTTATGAAGATGCATTATTAGAAAAAATAGATTTAGCATTAGAGGGATTTACAAAACAATACATACACTACTTCCCAAACCATATTAGAAGGCTAAGAATAGGGGAAGAAAGAAACATAACAGTAAGAATCACTGCTCCAGGTTATTTTACAAGAGGAGAATACGAACTAGAGTTTACAATAACTGGAGATGTAAAGAAGAATGAAACAAACATAATTCCCCTGACATACAACAAAAAAATCCTACTCTACCTACGAGAAGTCTCGAGAGAAGATGCAACAGAATACAAAGAATTAGCAGAATCTTATCTCGAAGAAATGCAACAAAGTAATTTTCACACAGAAGAA
Source organism: Candidatus Woesearchaeota archaeon (assembly GCA_964481835.1). Taxonomy (GTDB): domain Archaea; phylum Nanobdellota; class Nanobdellia; order SCGC-AAA011-G17; family PNOQ01; genus JABIBT01. The sequence goes on along the minus strand of CAYZTT010000010.1, from coordinate 16,723 downwards.
ATAGAAATATTAGTTGCAAGCTTAATTGACAACTACCAAGAAGCTCTATTCAAAGAAGTAAAAGAGCTTTACGAACAAATAAAAGAAATCCACGATAATGCAATAGAAGCAAACACAGGGATACTATCCATTGAGGAACAAATCCAACTAGCAGACCTAAAAGGGATAGATGTAACAGAATCAAAAAGACTTCACAAACTTGCCTCAACTGCTTTCGAAAGGGGAGACTACAAGAATGCCCTAGACAGAGTAAATGAATGTCTCTTAACTTTAGCAATCGAAACAGGTGGAAAATATGTAAAAGAAATCATGTATTCAATGAAATCAAATAAAAAAGAAACTGCTGCAGGGACGGGAGCATTTATCTTCTTCATCGTTGGGACTTCGTTATTCACAAGACATCGATTGCTAAACAGAAAAATCAGGAAAACAATAGAAGAACAAAACCTGCTTGTTGAACTGATGAAAGCCATACAAGTCGAAGTATTTGAAAAAGCAAAGATGTCTATGAAAGAATATGGAGACGCAATGACTCAGTACGAAGAGAGACTAAACAAAGTCATAGAGTCTAAGATAAAATACGAAAATAAAAGAGAAAATCTATACAAATTAAAATCCAAATCCAAAAAACTAAAAGAAGAAAGAGTAAAACTAATGGCAGTTATGGCTCAAACTCAAACTGATTATATTACAAAAGGAAAGTTCGAAACAAGAGTATACGAAAACATGCTAAAGTCCTATTCTACCAGATTATCAGAGGTAGAAGAGCAAATAGCCATGATGGACATTAAAAAGCAAAAAGGCAAGAAATAGAAAAGTATAAAAAGGAAGAATGAAAATAATAGAAACATGAGGCTTGGGTGATGTAATGAATAAAAAAGGGTTTTTTAAAAAACTATTAGGGCTAGAAAAAAAAGAGAACAAAGACCAGTCTGAAGTTAAAGAGAAGGGGATTTCTATACAGCCAAAAAAAATACAAAAAAACCCTCTGCCCAATGAAATAAAAGTAGAAAAATTCGATCCAAAAGTGCAAAAAGAAATATATGAAGAAGAGATGAAAATAGCTAAAGAAATAGCTACAGATTTTACTAAAAACTATAAGGAGCCCAAAGGGTTCGTAGAAGATTCTGAAAAACCATTAAAGAAGATAAGGGGGAAAAAAGTAAAACACTTAGAATCTCACGAAAAAATAAGTCTTTCCCAAAAACCTATAAAGGGAAATGGGGGATCAAGTAGTGGAGAGGAAGTTATTAAATTTAATATAGATGGATTTAATGACTTACTAAAAGAAGGAGGCGTTCCAATAGGATCAAGCATCTTAGTGGAGGGCGGCCCGGGTTCTGGAAAAACAATCTTCTGCTTGCATTTAGCCAATGATATGTGTGCCAGAGGAAAAAAGGTCCTCTACATGAGTTTTGAAGAACCAGAAGATAGATTGATTGCACACATGGAATCCTTTGGATTTCCCGCAGGAAAGTATGTAAAGCAGGGGAACTTGATAATTATGAGATTTAATGCATTAGATATAGCAAGGTCTGTTGAAGCATTGCTATCTGAGGCAAAAAAAGAACTATTGATTAAAGTACAACCAATATTAATACCTCAAAATATTGATCCTGATTTAGTTTTTGTTGATTCTCTAACCTCCATTTCATCAGCTTTCTCTGGAGAAGAGAGCCGGTTTAGAATCTATATGGAGCAATTGTTTAGATATTTGGAAGAGCATAAAATGACCTCATTCCTAATAAGAGAGGTTCCAAATCCTGGCCATGTGGGGAAAAGTGTAACAATGGCAGATGAAGCTACTAGCTTCCTATCTGACGGCATAATAATCTTCTACAACGTTATATATGTCGCCGGAAATAGAACAAGGGCAATGGAAATATTAAAGCTAAGAGGACAACAATTCGAAAGAAAAATAGTTGAAGTTGAGATTAAAGACAAAGAAGGAATGAAGATATATGCTAATAAGACCCTAAAAGGCAAATACGAATTAACTTAAAATGAAACCAAAAGTTTATCTTCTATTATTAATGTTTCTAATTATTCCTTTCTCTATTGCTGTTGAAGAACCTTTAACGGTATATGAGGTTAAATTTCTTGAGGTTGAAGACATTATGTTTGAGATGCAGGAAGATGGCTTCAATATTGTAAGAATGAACGACACCCTAAAGGCCGCAAGACAGATTTATGAAGGCCAGATGAACATAAAGACAGAATCCCTAAGAGATTTCACACTAATTGACTCATATATGGAGGAGATAGACTCCCTAAAAGCCCAAGGATATATAACAAAAGATGAAATAACCTACGTCTATGGAATTTATGATGATATAAAACTAGAAAATCCTCAAATTGATCTAACCGATGCAGAAACAATCATTGAAGAAATGCAGTTTGGGTTTGACAGTGAAAGATATGATGAAGCCTACGATTTAGCAAAAGAAGCTTATTCAAAGTTAGTAGAGATAGAGGGGCAATATACAGCCTTAAATTTAGCCTACAAAACAACAACTCAAACCCTAAAATCATTCTTTGTAAATAACTGGATGACAATTTTAATAGTTTTAGTAGTAGCATTAATCTTATATTTAATTATAAAAAATAGACTAAGAATCATTTTAATAAGATTTAAACTAAAAAAACTAGCCCGCGAATCACAAGTACTTGAAGAACTAATTAAAACTACTCAAAAAGATTACTTCGAAAATGATAAAATGTCAGAATCTACATATAGGATAAGGATTAAAAAATTCTCAGATTTAATGAGAGATATAAATAGACAAATTCCTCTGTTAAAAGAAGAATTAGCAAAGAGAAGGAAAAAAAGCGGCGGAAAATTCAATCCAGATGAACTAGTGACAACAACCGGAAGGAAAGTAGAAAAAGTAAGGCACGGAGAAATAAGAGTACACAAGAACAAACCAAAAGATAAAGGAATAAAGGCTCCAATAAAAGAAAGAAAAGTGCAATTCAAAATGAAAGGGGACAAAAAATCCTCTAAAAAAATAACAAAGAAAAAAGAAGTAAAAAAGAAAACAGTTAAGAAAAAACCAGTTAAAAAGAAAAAACGTTAAACTTCTTCCACATCGTGAGGCATACTTTCTTTCAAACCCTTATCAGTTATCCTGATGAACTCAGAATTTGCTCTCAATTCAACGAGATTTTTTGCATTACAATAACTCATCCCGGATTTTAAGCCCTTCATATAGGCATGTATGACTTCTTTTACGGGGCCTTTGTATGGGACCATACTCTCTACACCTTCAACATAGGCTTCCCTAAGAAACTCCTTAACGGGCTCCTTAGTCTCCCTCTTTTGTTTAATAACATTAGACATATAGGAAGTGCTCCCGTGATAGTGTTTATACTGCCTTCCCTGCTTGTAAACTACTGGCCCAGGTGTTTCATCAGTACCAGCAAGAACACTTCCAAACATAACCGCAGAAGCCCCTGCAGCAAGGGTTTTAGAAAAATTTCCTGAAGAGGCTATGCCTCCATCATTAATAACTGGGACTTTATGTTTTTTTGCAACTGCATATACGTCTGATATTGCCGTAAATTGAGGAACCCCCGCACCGGCTACAATCCTAGTAGTACAAATAGTTCCATTACCGACCCCTACTTTAATTCCATCAGCACCTGCTTTAATAAGGTCTCTTGCACCCTCTCCTGTTGCGACATTTCCCGCCAGAATATCAACTTTAAATTTCTTTTTAAGAATCTTAATTGCCTTTATTGTCATATCAGAATGACCATGTGCAACATCCACAACCAATACATCTACTCCCTCTTTTACTAATGCTGCGGCCCGTTCTAAATAATCATCAACAATTCCAATAGCTGCCGCAACTTTCAACCTTCCCTTTTTATCTCGGCACGCATTACTATATTCTTCCAAATGAATTATATCTCTCATAGTGATTAATCCCCTGACAAAGCCACTTCCATCAACTAGGGGCAATTTTTCAAATTTATTTTTTCTTAAAATCTCTTTAGCTTCCCCAATACTTATTGCAGGGTTTGCAACCACTAAATCCTCTTTTTTGGTCATTAACTCTCTAATCAGTTTATCTCTATCTTTCTCAAAAATGATATCTCTTTGGGTCAGAATTCCAACCAATTTATTTTCTCGGTTTACAACCAATAAACCAGTGATCTCATTATTTGATTCAATAACCTTTGTAGCATCTCCTAACGTAGTATCCTCATAAAGGGTTACCGGATCTTCAATAATTCTCCCAGTTGATCTCTTTACATTTCGCACTTCGGCAGCTTGTTCTGCAATAGGCATAAATCTATGGACAATCCCAATTCCTCCCTCTCTTGCCATGGCTATGGCCATCTTAGATTCAGTAACAGTAGCCATATTTAATGAGATCATGGGGATGTTTATCTTAACATTTTTTGTAATAAACGCCCCAGTATCAACACTTCTTCTAGATTCTATAGACGATCTTTTGGGAACTAATAGAACATCATCAAAACTAAGCCCCAATCTAATATGTTTATTCACCGGACTTTTGGGAAATATATCAATTTAATAAGTTTTATTGTAATATTCTACTACAATAATTTATTTAAACCATTTGTTGCCCATCCTTATTTTAGCATGGAAATTATGCATTATTTAAGGAGGGAATTCTAATGGCATTACCGGAGAGGAAATCATCAAACGAATTACAATATTCTTGTAGGGTGCAGGGTGCAAAGCTATTATCCTCTGGGCGAGATGATGAACTATCAGATGAACTATCCGGGCTCAGAGAAGATGTAGAAGGATATTTTATGACTCCGCGATTATTTAGTAGAATGGAGAAAAGAGGGGGAGTCATAATATTTACTGATGATGATGAAGAATTCACATTGAAAGCCACATCTCTAAGGAGGCCAGAAAGCGGAGTGGCAGCCACATTGATATATCCTGAAAGTTACGGAAAATTAAATGATTCACCAAGGCTCAATAAATATGGGTTTAATAGGTCAATCTAAAACTCGCCAAGTTTCTTCTGGGTTTTCCCAGATTTTAAATTCTTAAATGTGGCCCAACTTTTTCTAAAAATCTCTGGATGTTTCTCAAAATTACCTTTAATAAATTCTTTAGTATTTGGATCTGAAGGGTAACCACTGCCGATATCCCCATATTTCTTCTTAATTTTTTCAATACCTTCATCTCTAGTTACTTTAGCCAAAATAGATGCCGCTCCAACGGTCAAATAATTGAAATCAGCCTTATTTTCAACAACCAGCTTAATATCCTTATCCTTTAAAAAAAGCCTCAAATACTCCTCATAGCTGCCTGGATTATTACTTGGACAATCAACAATGGCCTTATCCGGTTTTAACTTATTAATGATTATGGCAGATTTAACGGCTTCCAATTTATTCAAATTCATCTCCTTAGAAAAAACTGCATCATCAATCTCTTTTGGAGAAATTTCAATAATATGGAACTTTTTTGCAATCTTCTTTACTTCTTTAAATAATACTTTTCTTCTTTTGGGCAAAATTAGCTTAGAATCCTTCACTCCAATATCCTTGAATTTAGATTCATCCTTCTCATCAATCATAACTCCAGCCAGTACCATATCTCCAATAACCGGCCCCCGTCCTGCTTCATCAATACCTAAAACATTCATAAGAAGAACTAACAAATCAACTTTATAAAAATACCGAAATATTATTAAAGATAATAACACGTTTTACATCATGAAAAAGACCAATATAATATCTCTAATTTTGATATTAATATCCCTTCTAGTTAGCATTTATTTTTATCCTCAACTTCCAGATGAGATCCCAACACACTGGAATAAAGATGGGGAAATAGACGACTATTCAACCAAAGCCCTAGGCTTATTTTTAATGCCATTCACAGCAATTATAATGTTCTTGCTATTCATAGCAGTCCCCCATATAGACCCCTTAAAAAAGAATATAATTGGCTTTAGAAAATATTTTGATAGATTTGTTCTATTGATGGTTGGATTTATGTTTTATATACATATTTTAACAATTTTTGCTAGCTTTGATAACGCTTTCAATATGACTGCCGCGATGATACCTGCAATGGCAATCCTATTCTATTATGCAGGAATTTTAATACAAAATGCAAAAAGAAATTGGTTTATCGGAATAAGGACACCCTGGACACTATCTAGTGAAGGAGTCTGGGAGAAAACACACAAACTGGGATCAAAATTATTCAAGATTGCCGCAGTACTAATATTGTTGACACTTTTCGCACCAGATTATTTCTTATACTCAGTATTCTTATTAATAGCATTCTCCCTATATTTAGTACTTTATTCTTACCTCGAGTTTAGAAAAGAAAAATGAGAAAATCGACAATTATTGTGGCCATAATAATCTTTTTAACAATTCTTCTTGTTCCATTCCTAAATTCAGATAAATATGCAGAGTCAATAGAACTTGGCGGAGAATGGTTTCTAAATAGCCAAAACGATAAATTCTTATTTTATACATACGATTTTGAAAAAAACACATACTCCGGAGAATCTCATGCACTAAGAGAAACTGCATCGCTCTGGTCCATTTCAAAGCTAGCCAACTATCTAAACGATCCAAGATACAAAACTCTAGCCAACAAGGGGTTTAATCATTTTGAAACCTATTTCTATTATGACCAAGAAAATGATTTCTTAATACTCAACATCACAAAAAGGCAAAAACTAGGCTATTCTGCCTTTATGGTATTAACACTCTTAGAATCCGAGCATCCACAAAAACAATATTATTTAGAGAAGTTCTCAAATGGGATATTGCATCAACAAAACGAAGATGGATCCTTAAGTTCATATTTCTATTCCAGTGATCCAGGAAATCAAAATTACTATCCGGGAGAAGCCTTATTCGCTATCATGTCTATGTATGAACAAACCGGGGAGATAAAATATCTACAAGCAACGCAAAGAGCATTCCCTTTCTATAAGGATTATTTCCAAGAAGAACAAAATACCGCCTTTGTACCCTGGCAATCAAGGGCGTATAATAAACTATACAAAGTAACACAAGATCAAGAAGTTGCAGATTTTGTATTTGAAATGAATGATTTCATGGTAGATTTCCATAACCCTGGTGAGAATTGTCAGAATTTTGATTTCTCAAGGGGCAGTGTTACTGCAGTCTACATGGAGGGAGTAAATATGGCATACGAATTGGCCAGATTATTAAACGATCAAGAAAGGGTGACTTGCTACTCTAATTTTATAGAAGAGGGTGCAGACGCAATACTTGCATTACAAATAACAGATAAAAAGAACTATCCTCTTTCTGCCATTGGCGGCATAAGGGGAAGCTGGGATTCTACAGAGATGAGGGTAGATAGAAATCAACATGCAGTACTTGCTCTAATGGAGGCTAAAGAATTAAGAATTTTATAATAGCGAGAGGTGGATTTGAACCACCGACCTCCGGGTTATGAGCCCGACGAGCACTCCTAACTGCTCCATCTCGCTGCACTATAAAAAACTCTCAGGCTCTTTTTAAACCTTGCGGTAACAATATTTATAAACTAATAACTTAAAAATTAACTATGCTAGAATATGTTTTACTACTGGCAGGTTTTTTCCTATTAATAAAGGGGGCAGCCTACTTGGTGGATGGTTCTTCAAGTATAGGGAAGATACTTAGAATCAAACCTCTAATAATAGGACTAACAGTATTGGCATTCTCAACATCCCTTCCAGAACTTATGATAAACGCTATATCTTCAGTTGCGGGGCCCTCTGAATTAGGATTGGGGAATATAATCGGATCGAATATAGCAAATATTTTAGTGATACTTGGGATTTGTTCTTTCTTCTTAATATTAAAAGTCAGATACATAGTAGTAAAAAAAGGGATTCCATTCACACTATTTTCAGTATTACTTTTATTGATTTTGGCCAATGACTCATTATTTTCTGACGGTCCAAATATGCTCTCAAGAACCGATGGGATAGTCTTCATAATATTCTTTTTAATTTTCATAGGTTATATTTATATGATTAGTAAGAAAGACAAAGCCAAAATATTGCCTGATGAGCTAAAGGAAAAGCTATCAAAAAGAAAAACAGCTATGTTAATGCTCGGAGGTATTGTCGCATTATTTGTTGGAGGGAAGCTTGTAGTAGATTCCGCAACCACAATCGCTACCAGCCTAGGCCTATCAGAATTCCTGATTTCTGCGACACTTTTAGCTATGGGGACATCCCTCCCAGAACTAGTAGTCTCTTTAGTCGCCTTATTTAAGAAAAAACTAGATTTTGTAGTGGGGAACATAATCGGGTCCAATATATTCAACACATTTCTAGTATTGGGGACTTCTTCAATAATCAGACCAATACCTTTCAACACAATATATAATATCGATTTAGTATTTTTATTCGCAACAACGACAATACTCCTTACATTCATGTATGCCGGCAAGAAGAATAAATTAGAGAAATGGAACTCATTTATTTTAATAGGAATGTATTTATTCTATATAACCTTCTTATTCGCCAGAGGGTAAACTAATCCGCAGAATTCTTATCCCCATACTCTCCAGATCTCTTCCCCATGGCATGCTCTCTAAGTGCCTTCTGCCCAATTGATAAACATAACTGAAAATATTTATCGAATGGCAAACGCAAGGCCTCTTGCACACAACCTACAGCAGAGGGATTCTCAGGATAACACATCACAACAATCAACCCATCCCTCTCCTCAGTGGGTTTAATGCCTCTTATCCGGTACCAATCCATCATATCCGGTACCAGATCTTCTATCCTAACTTCTTCATCTCTAAGCATAAAAAATAGAAATCCAATAAAATTTATAAGATTTACTTAATTCTAATCGTTTCCATGTTCTTAGGAACAGAAGTTTCAATTCTAAATTGCTTATGTATGGAACTAGCCAAATCTAGACATTTACTCCTCTCTCCATGCACAACCATGACTTTCTTAGGTCGAGGATTTAACCTATGCATAAAATTCATCAACTGGTTTCTATCACTATGCCCAGTAAAACCATGCATAGAATGAATATCCATTTTAACAAATACAGGAATCTGCTTTCTTCCTTCTGGGAACATAATTTCTTTCTCTCCTTGTTGCAACCTTCTTCCTAAAGATCCCTCTCCTTGATAAGAGGTCAAAACTAATGAATTTTTGGGATCATCCCCTAATTGTTTAAAGTACTCCACGCTAGCACCGCCAGTCATCATACCAGAAGTTGCTAAAATAACACAAGGTCCGCCCTCAATGACTTCTTTCATCTCTTTCTGACTACCAACTTGTTTAAAAATCTCAGCTAAGAATGGATTCTCATTTTTATGGAATATTTGTTGCCTAGTCTTACTATTAAAAAAATCCGGATATGCGGTATGGATTGCAGTAACATCCCAAACCATTCCTTGTACATAAATTGGTACATCCGGAAGATTGCCTTCCTTCATAGCTTTCTCTAAAATCATCATTATCTCTTGACTTCTTCCAACCCCTAAAACTGGCATTAGAACCTTCCCTTTCCTATCAATAGTAGTTTTGATAACGCCCTTTAGATATTCTTCAGATTCTTGCCTTGTAGCAACAACATCATCTTTACTTCCATACGTTCCCTCGATCAATAACGATTCCAATCTTGGAAATTTAGTAACTGCAGGGCTCAATAAATTAGAAGTCTCAAAATTCATATCGCCACTAAACATAATATTATGCAAACCATCTGCAATGTGTAGGTGTGCCATCGCACTTCCCAAAATGTGGCCCGCATCATAAAAAGTTAATCTAACATCCGGAGTAATATCCGTAACCTCTTCATAACTTAGAGTGATAGTATGTTTAACAAATTCCTTAACATCTCCAGTCTCATATAGTCCTTTCTTATTCTCCATCTGTGCAATATTAATAAAATCCAGACAAAGCATAGACGCTACGTCCCGCGTAGGAGGAGTACAATAAACTGGTCCACGATAACCATACTTAAACAATAATGGAACTAAGGCCGAATGATCAACATGGGCATGAGTCAATATAACTGCATCCAGCTGATCAATCTTCAATTCCGGAGCGTGCAAATATGGGTAGGCACTCTCTTCTGGCGCAGCAACATTAACACCACAATCAACCAATATATTCGATTCTTCTGTCTGCAATAAATATGAGCTTCTCCCTACCTGGCTTGCCCCGCCTAAAAAACTGATCCTAATCCAATCTGTCTTCTTTTCCTTTCTTCTAGGGCCGTAAATTCTTTCGCCAACTCTATTCAGAAATTTCTTTCTATAATCATCATTTTGATATAAAACTTGTCTAATATTCTCAATCAATTTAGACCTAATACTTGGAATTCTTTGAACTAAAGGAACCCAAAATGTTTTCTTCTTAATTTCCTTCAAATTCTCTCCAGATTTACCAATTGCCAATCCCGGCTTTTCAGCCTCAATAACAACCTGGCTCCTCTGCGGATCAAAAGTAACCTCAACTTTACCAACTTCCTCTGGCATAGCATCTCTAATTATTTTTTCAGCCTTCTCTAAATTCAAACATAAGCTAGGATCAGGCCTTAATTCGACTCTTTTCTTAATTTCGCCAACTATTTTCTTAATTATGCCATTGCTATCTAGAAAGAAATCTTTATTCCTTGTATAAATTACAATATTTGCCCCTTCAAAACTGATACTAGAAACATCAGCATTATCCGGAAGCATACCTTTAATATCTTCTACTATTTTTATTACCATTCTTCTTCAAATTTAGAATAAAAAATTATTTAAGTTCGGAGACAAGTTTTTTCCCTACCACTTTTTTTGCACCACTTGGGTCGATTACAAATACATCAATACCCTCGCCAGTTGCCATATCTCTTTGCATAGCGGCGCTAATTGCTTTCATAGCCAATTCAACACCTTCTTTCATTGTAATTCCTTCTTTGTATAATGTCTCCATAACTCCATAAGCCATAAATGAACCAGAGCCCGTAGAGACAAATCTTTTAATATCACTTAGTGAACCGTCTACGCCCAATTCATATAAATTATAACCATGTTTATCCCTTCCACCCAATAAAAAACTAACAATTCCGGGAACTGTTGAGAATTTTCTAATATTTTGGTAGAGTATATTTGCTACCATATTTGCAGCCTCTTTAACAGTAGCATCTTTTTGATTTCTAATTTTCTTAAGGCTTAACTCTGCCCTTGCTAATTTAACAATTAATTGTGCATCGCTCACTAGGCCAGCCATAGTAACTGCCATATTTGGTGAGATTGTATGAATCTTGTCAGTATCTTTGCTAGCAATGAAATTGCCTGCACTTGCTCTTTTATCTGCCGCTAAGACAATTCCGTCCGTGCACATGATACCAACTGTAGTAGTACCTTTTTGAAATTTTTCAGATGTTTGTTCCATTTACTTTACCTCTAAGAACGAGTTATACCTTGATATCAATTTATGATTTATAAATCTTTTGGTCTCCTTATTTTTTCTTAAATTTAGGATAATATGCAGTAATTACAAACGCAAGTACGATAATAACTATGGCCCCAATTAGAACATAACTCCTATGTAGACTTACTGTCTCTCCTAAATGGATATAATCATCTGCATCATAGTTTGGATCCTCTTCATCTACATTTGGTGAGCCAAATAGGTTCTCCCACAAAGTCGTATCTTCCTCTCCCTCTTCACTTCCTTCCTCGGAAGAGTCTTCATACTCCAAACAACAAACATTTCCCTCACCAGAATAGAATACACATTCATCATCTAAGTAAGGGACATCTGCATGGTAATAATCCCCACTACATCCTTCTTGACACAATCCGCCATAATATTCGCAATCATTCAATTCATCATTAGCATATGGATAACAACATACATAATCATCATTTTTATCCGTACATGATTCATGCAAATCTGCATAGTCATCCGTGTCCTCTAAAACATAATAATCGCTATCGCAAGTTTCAGCACATATCCCTCCAACCTGGGCACAATATTCTTCTGCGCCCGCAGAAGAATAAGGGTTTTCTCCATCATCATCCCCTGGTTGCTCTACTGGGCCAGTTGGACAACAATCTTCTGGGCAATTTTCACATAATTCAATACCCTCCCAACATTCACCATCACCACAGATATTTGCATCTTGAGGCTCTCCACGACATGATCCCGCATTTCTGCCAAGATCTGAATTAAATATGAGCACACAATATGAATCCTCCCCACCACAGATACAATCGTTTCCATTATCAATAATTCCATCTCCCCCAGAACAATCCTGCACTAAAACATAATCTCCATCATCATTTAATTCACAATAATATCCCGGGGTTGCAAAAGAACAGGCATCTGCAGGCGTACCATCCTCACACCCCGCTTCTGAATAAGGAATACACATTCCAAAATCCGGGTTCCAAGGATCTCTATTACATTCTTGGCCATCTTCACAATCTGCCTGCTCTCCTTCGCAATCATCTGGATTGGATTGGCAAGTCTCCCATTCTTGGCCCATGCAGAGAGTAAAACCATAATCTTCCAAGGTATCTACTGCGCAATGGCCATCATCCTCATCCGCCCAAACACACTCTCCACAATCTGCACCTAATTCATCACAACTTCCAGCAGGGTTCTCCTCAAAATTTAACAATTCTCCAAATGGATTTTCACAAACATTATTACAAGTACACTCCCAGTGGCTATCGCAGAATTCATCATCATCATCCGGGATAGTTCCAGGGGGAGAACAGGTCCCCTTTTCGGAATTACAAACATAATCTGGAGGCCAACATCCACACTCACTACAATCGTCAATGTATCCGCACTCTTCTACAGTGGGAGCTTGGGCTTGACAATATTCTGGAGGCCGAGGCCCACACTCTCCTGGCGAAGTATCTCCACAATCCTCTAAGCAAGAAGTCATGGGCAATGGTCCCGCCAAACCAACCACTACCTGTTTAACTTCATCAGTGTAAGTTAATAAGAACATAACTCCTAATGCAACAAGAACAATAATTAAAATAGTAATCAAATTCCTCTTTTTCACCATATAGCAACAAAGAACAATAAGAATTTATAAATATTACTATTTCTTCTTCTTAAATTTAGGATAATATGCAGTAATCACAAACGCAAGTACAACCAAAATTACTCCAAAACCAAACGCAAAATTCCTATTTAGGCTTATACTCTCTCCCAGTTTTATGTAATCTTCTTCGTTATAATCTTCGCTATCTGTGTCTGGGGCACCAAATATTTTTTCCCAGGGACTGGTTTCTTCACTCCCACTATTTTGAGGATCTTCTCCTGGCAGATACTCCAAACAACAAATATTCCCTTCGCCAGAATAGAATACACATTCATCATCTAAATAAGGAACTTCTGCATGATAATAATCCCCACTACAGCCTTCTTGACACAATCCGCCATAATACTCACAATCATTCAACTCATCATTAGCATATGGATAACAACATATATAATCATCATTCTTATCTGTACATGATTCATGCAAATCAAGATATTCATCGGTATCTTCTAAAACATAATAATCTGCATCACAAGTTTCAGCACAAATTCCTCCTACCTGGGCACAATAATTTTCAATGGGAGTTGGGCCTGGGTCACTAAGAGTCGTACACCCCCCCTCATCATTACAGACATATGCTCCAGAAATACAGCCACATTCCTGACAATTGTCAATTAATTCTCCATCATTGTTGCAATATTGTGGCAAGGAATCAGAACACTCCCCAGGAGCCGTTCCATCAGTACACCCTCCCGCATGATCTCCACACATTCCAAAATCCGGGTTCCAAGGATCTCTATTACATTCTTGGCCATCTTCACAATCTGCCTGCTCTCCTTCGCAATCATCTGGATTGGATTGGCAAGTCTCAATTTCCCCCTCAAATCCAAACACACTTAGGTCCTCTGTTAAACAATAGCCATCACCATCCGATACACGACACATCCCACATGAATCTCCTTCCACATATCCTTCCCAATAACAACCCACACGACCATCATCAAATATATTCACGAGCTCCCAATCCTTATCGACACAGATTTCGCCAGCATCACAATCCCAATGGCCAGAACAATAATTAGAACATTTTTTTTCAATATTGCAAATGTATCCTGTAGGCATAGGGCATCCACAATGAGTACAATCTTCAATCAAAACCCCGCATTCTCCTTCCTCTCCAGAGAGAGGGCAATACCAGGGTTCCATATTACTACACATCCCGGCCCATACCCATTCGGCTATCTCTCCTCCATCTCCTCCGCCGGCCATTCCTCCGCCCTCATCTCCCTCATAAGAACTGGGACAATACCCGCCACATGGCTCTGAGGGTTCTCGATTAATTAGTGCTCCTTGGATAATAGATTTAAATTCAGTAGGAAATGAAACCAAAAAAATAATGCCTAGAATAATTAAAACAGAAACCAGAATAGCAACCAAGTTCTTCCTCTTTACCATCATACAAGAAATAAAGAAAAAGAGTTTATAATTGTTTCCCCCACCTATTACTTATAGGGGAATTCAGTAATCTCTGTTGTGGCCATTAAATATTGTTTATTATGTACTAATGCCCCATTCGCAAAAAAGTTTTCATTGTTTTTAACCGTAAATATATATGTTTGAACTATTCCAAGTTTTTCTTCAATGCTAACTAATTCAGATTCTACCAAATTGCCCGTTTCATCTATTATAAAGATAACATCTCCAGTTTCAAGTTGGGCCACACTTCTTAAGTCTTCAGTGGATTTTCCATATCTTTCCATTGTTAACTCTGGTTTGTATGAACTCCAACCTTTTTCTTTAACATAGTAAGGGTGATCAAATGTATTAGTATTCTTAGAATCTCCAAATTCTACGAGAATCATGTCATCATGAATTGGCATATTTAAACTTACAACGGTATCTTTTTCTGTAGATCCTTTCTCAAAGTTATAGGACAGTATTTCATCTCCCACCTGCACTTTTTCTATATCTTTCTCAGTCCCATCGGCCATCATTATATTTGTTCCTGCTATGAAACAAGATCCGCCACCAATGTTACATTTACCGGCATTACAGCCCCTAGAACAATATACTTCTGCAGCGTTCATTCCATTAGGGCCATCACAATAATATTCAATAAGAGTTCTCCCATAACATTCATCTTCATAGGTTCCATAGTCATCGGTTACAGTCCCAAAATGATATATATCATATCCATCATCGGTTTCATAACACATTGGAGGTATTCCTGTAGCAATGATAGTTTGAATATTACTTTCATTCCAATTCCCAAAGCGATTGGTAGCCTTTGCCTGAATCTCATGGTCCCCACTAGGCAAATCCCCCACAACAAATTCGAAGAATTCTTGAGCACTATCAAAGAGACCATCAGTAGCACTTGCGCCAAACCAATCCGACCAACCTCCGCCATCTGTTTGAAGCCGATATTCCACATTAGAAATAGTGTCTATTGAAAAACTATTATAGTCAGGGTTTACTGCATCAAGAACACTTGTCCAACTATCTCCATTGAAATAAAAATTTCCTTCGCTATTATCATAAAAAGGATTTAACTGGGACCCAACAAGGTCTACAATATCTTGAAAGCCATCTTCGTCGGAATCTTGCCATCCCACTTGTCCTCGCGCATAGTAATCTACAAGGCCCTGTGTAAATGGTGAAATTCCCCCGCGCATTATGGAGTTTTCATCTAATTCACAACCATTCGCACAATTCTCATTCGGATAATCAAGATATCCGGATTGCCAATAACATTCACAACTATATTCATCTAATGCACCAAAAATGTGTCCAGTCTCATGTGCAGAGACCGCATCCATATTTTCAATTCCATGCCCCGCATTATCATAAGTCATTACAGAATATGGTCCCCCTCCGGAGATACTTGAAACTGCAAAGGCATAACTCCCATCATAATCAAACATACCATCTTCATCCATACTTGAGTCAACAACAAAGGACACAAACCCCCAATCCGTTGTATCCCTGTTATCATTCACATAATCATACACATTTGAAATACAATCTCCAGAGGAATAACCTAAATCTGCCATTACATCATTTATCCACAAACATCTTCCAAATTCAGATCCAGTGCCGGGTCCCCAGATTGGTTCATAATCGGTAGGGATTCTCTCTCTATAGATATATACAAAAGTGAGGCTTGCATTTTCATTTCGAGCAGCCCACCAATCCATAGAAAGTACTATTTCGTCTTTAACTTCTTGAATCTCTTCGTCTGTCCAATCTTCTTGGCCATCTCCCCACTGATCACAAGTCGGGGGATTTTGGCATACAATCTCATTACTCTCAGGAAAGATAACACTAACAGTAATATCTCCAATCATATATGTGCTAGTATCAGTAGCTTCAGCACCTTCAGGGATTCCTCTTGGAACAATTTGTAAATCATCTAAATTTGGTTTCTCAATTTCAATCATATCATTATAAATCGGCTCAACATCAGGAATATTAGCCAATTTTTCACTCAAAGGCATTTTCTTATAGGCTAACATACTCTTCCAAGAACTAAACTCCGATTCAATTTCAGCAGGAACATTATTTGAATACTCATAATAAACCTTCTCAATAACTGAAGACTTCTTCATCAAGTCTTGTCTGGAAAAGGTTCCAATAATAACTCCCTTATCTGGAAAGACGTGTCTCTCTCCATCTAAAGCCTCTCTAGCCTTAGCAACATCATTAACAACCAAAAATG
>CAYZTT010000009.1:0-27683 GCA_964481835.1 Candidatus Woesearchaeota archaeon | reverse complement strand
CTGCTGAAGAGCCTGCTGCTGAAGAGCCTGCTGCTGAAGAGCCTGCTGCTGAAGAGCCTGCTGCTGAAGAATCCACTGATGATCAAGCTGAAGAAAAAAGCGAGGGGCCTGCTAAAGAGGCTTCCGAAGACACAGAGGATGAAGAAGAATTTTAACCAGGGTATTTACCCTTTATTTTTTTATTTTTTATTTACACAATTCTATGAAAAAGTTTAAATATCAACAGCATATTCCCAATTTATGAAAGAAAGGGTGTTTTTTTGGATAGTTTGTTTTTTGGCTTTAAGTATGACTGCCTATGCTGCAGATCCAGTAGAGTCGAGCCAACAAGATATAGTTTCAACTATTTTGCCGGATGGGACCGCGAGTTTCTATTTATACATTGATAATAACCAAGAGGTTGTTGATACATTCAGGGTTGTTAAGCCATTTGTGTATTGGACATGGTTGCTGGAAGCAGATCAGGTTCAGGTTTTCAATGGAGATAGTGAGAAGGTTATGATCAATTTTACCCCCTTTGATAGTAAGGATCCCGGAGAGTATGGGATTAAACTGGATATAGAATCCTTGAATAACGATAGTGTTGAAACAAGTGAGTTTTTTGAGATTAAAGTGGTGGGTTATGATCAAGTATTGAACACCGAATTAAATTTGCCAGATAATATTAATCCCAATAAGGAGCAACTTTTCAGGATACAGGTTATTAATAATTATGATATTTCGGTGGATAATTTAGAGTTTGTTTTATTTAGCGAATATTTTGGAGGAAGTCAAGAGTTTGACTTAAGACCATATGAAACGATTGATTTAGAAATTCCCGTTGAATTTGCGGGCACTGTGCGGGAAGGAGATAATGAACTTTTATTGAAATTCTACCATGGTGGAGAATTGGTTTTGGAACAAGAAGAGATACTTAATATTGGTTATTTTACTGATGTGGCTGGGAAAGGTACGCCTGAAGATAGCTTTCTATATTCTAAAGAGACCGTTGTAAGAACGAATACGGGAAATATTGTTAGTAAAGAAACATATATGAAAAGACTATCCTGGTTTGAAAAATTATTTACTTCCACAAATCCTGCGCCAGATGATATCTCGAGGGAAGAAGGAGATTATCTCTTGACTTGGGAATTTGATTTACAACCCGACCAAACTAGGACAATAGTTATTGAGACTAGCTATCGAGGATTTGTGTTTGCGGTTATTTTGGCTATACTCATATTTGGCTTCTTATTTTATTGGTTGAAACGTGATGTATCTTTGGAGAAAAAAGTCATATCTATGAGGAAGGGGGAGCACGGATATTATAGTATGAATGTAGTTTTAAGTTTAAAGAATAAAACATTGAAAGATATAAGAAATGTTAAGGTGATGGATAGGCTTGCAGGCAGAGTTGATGACGTTTCTAATTATGGGGCATTTAAACCAAATGTGTTTAAATCTGAATCAGGGAAATCTACAAAGCTGGTATGGAATCTTCCTAACTTGAAAAAACGAGAAGAAGTCCTGTTACAGTACACTATGAGATATAAACCATATATAATTAGGAGTATGCCCCCTGCGGTTGCAAAATACCTTCGAAGAGGAAGACCGGTTTTTGTTAAATCCAATAGAGTTGATATTTTCAATTAATCGTTAATTTTATAAATCTCTTAGAGTCATTTCTCTTATCCCGCTATAGCTCAACGGTAGAGCGTTCGGCTGTAGATGTTCATTTGATTAGGTCTTTTCGACCATATATGAAAAATGGCCAGCCGTCCCCGAGAGGTTCCCGGTTCAAATCCGGGTGGCGGGATACCTTATTTTCCTTCGGTAAAACGAAAACTTTATAAACAACCTGTTTGCCCTAAAATTACAACTGAGCAAAGGTTCTGCTAAAGCCAAGATGGACGTCCTAAAATATTAATATTGTCACATTAAAGTTTTAGTGAGAACTATGCCCTAGTAGTGTAGTCGGTTATCATGCAGCCCTGTCGAGGCTGCGACCCGGGTTCGAATCCCGGCTAGGGCGTAGCAAACTTTGCTAGGAGCCATGGACTGGTAGCTCAGCTTGGTAGAGCACTTGGCTTTTAACCAAGGGGTCGCGGGTTCAAAAGTGTGTTTCGAAGAAGAAATGCGTTGAAAGTCCCGTCCGGTCCATCTCCAAAATAATCAGGGAAAAAATGACAGAAGAATTCAATATAATAAAACACTCCCTTGTACCCGAGCATATTAAGCTAAGTGATGAGGAGAAGAAGAGCTTGCTCGAGGAGTATAATATTAAATTAAATCAATTGCCGGCTATTATGAAGAGTGATGTTGCGATTCAGGGTTTAGACCCAGAGGTTGGAGATATAATTAAAATTGTTAGGAATAGTCCCACAAATATAAAACAAGATACATTTAGGGTGGTAGTGCATGGTTAAGGGATATAAAGATATTATTCGGCAGTATTTCAAAGAACATTCTTTTATAGAATCGAATGTGAATTCTTTTAATGATTTCTTAGATAGGGCATTGCAGAAAATTATAGATGAAGTTGGGGAAATTGTTCCAACAATTATTCCTCAAGAATATGAAAATTTTAAAATTAAATTTAATAAGATTGAAGTTGGAAAACCAGAGATCACAGAGGCAGATGGATCTAAGAGACCAATTTTTCCGATGGAGGCAAGATTAAGAAAACTTACTTATGCAGCTTCGATTTCTTTAGAGGTTTCAACATATATCAATGATATTCAAAGAGAATTATTTACAATTCAGATTGGCAAGATGCCCGTAATGGTTGGATCAAAATATTGCCACTTAAGTGGTTTGAAAAAAGAAGAACTAATCAATAATGGTGAAGATCCCGAGGATTCGGGGGGATATTTTATCTTGAACGGAAATGAAAGAGTTCTGATTACTGTAGAAGATTTGGCATCCAATAAATTCTTTGTTAAGAAACAAGATTCTGGTCCAAGTAAATTTGTGGGCAAATTATTTTCTGAGAGAGAGAATTATAGAATTCCACATACTGTAGAGCAGATGAAAGATGGGGTAATCTATTTGACTTTTGCAAGGTTCCAGAGAGTTCCAGTGGTTCCAATCCTTAAGGCACTTGGATTAAATAAAGATCAAGAAATAATGGAATTAATTGCTCCTGGAAGTAATCAAGATGATGTTTTGGTTAATTTGTATGGTGCTATCGATATAAAATCCCAAGGGGATGCAATAGAGTTTTTGGCTAAGAAAATTGGGATAACACAAAAAGATTTTATGTCAGAAAGGACATACGAGCAAATGGATCGATATTTGTTGCCTCACCTAGGTTCTGATCAGAAGGATAGGATGAATAAGGCATACAATTTATGTAAACTAATCAAAAAATATCTTTATGTTACATGTGGGAGAGTTTCAGTTTCGGATCAAGATCATTATTCTAATAAGAAACTAAAGATGAGTGGAGACTTGTTGGAAGATTTGTTTAGAATAAATTTAAGGGCACTTGTTCAAGACGTACTATATAATTTCCAAAGATTGGTTAAGCGAGGAAAATTTACATCTGTTAAAATTATAATTAGAGATCAATTATTAAGTTCTAGAATCCAGAGTGCCATGGCTACAGGAACTTGGCCAGGAGGGCGTACAGGTATTAGCCAGAATATTGCAAGAACAAATGCTATTGATACTATGTCCCATTTACAAAGAGTTGTTAGTTTACTGACTGCAACTCAAGAAAATTTTGCTGCAAGAGCATTACATAGTACACATTGGGGAAGATTATGTCCAGTTGAAACTCCAGAGGGAACTCCGATTGGATTGAGAAAAAATCTATCTATGCTGGCTACAATTTCGAGGGGCGTTCCTGAAGAGAAAGTCAAGAAAATTCTAGGGGGGATGGATATTAAGTTAACTTAAAATGGTCGATGTATATTTGAATGAGAAATTTATTGGGACTGTGGATAGTCCGAAAGAGTTTGTAGACCATCTTAAAAAATCGAGGAGAGAAGGAAAGGTCCCCACTGATATTAATGTAAGATATAATGAAGAATTGGATGAGGTTTATGTTGATTCTACAAAAGGAAGATTGCGGAGACCATTAATTGTGGTAGAAAATGGAAAATCTAAGTTCGGCGAAGATAAAGTTGCTCAGCTGAAATCGGGAGAGATTAAATGGGCAGATTTAACAGAACAAGGCATAATTGAATATTTAGATGCAGCCGAGGAAGAAAATGCTTTTGTTGCATTGTATGAAGCGGATTTGACAGGGGAACATACTCACTTGGAGATTAGTCCGATTTCTATTTTGGGTTTAGTTACAAGCTTAGTTCCATATTCTAATTTTGGGAGCCCAGCTAGATTGATTAGAGGGAGTAAGATCCAGAAACAATCTATCGGCTTATATGCGACCAATTTTTTGTTAAGAATGGATACAGATGCTAGCATGTTGCACTACCCACAGAAACCGCTTGTTAAATCATTTATGCATGACGTTTTTAATTATTCTGAACATCCTTCTGGACAAAATGTTACTATCGCAGTTATGAGTTACGAAGGATATAACATGCAGGACGCGGTCATATTAAATAAAGGAAGTATCCAGCGAGGTTTGGCAAGAACTACCTTCTTTAAACCCTTTAATCTGGAAGAAGTCAGATATTCTGGGGGGTTGATGGATGAGGTAAGTATTCCGGATAAAGAAGTTAAAGGATATAGGGCAGAAAAAGATTATAGATATTTAGAAGAAGATGGAATTGTTTCTCCAGAGGCAAAACTTGGCTCAGAGGATGTAATTATTGGAAGAACCAGCCCACCTAGATTCTTGAGTGGAATGGATGAATTTAATGTTGCTGCAACTACAAGAAGAGAAAGTTCTGTTGCTATTGGTGAAGGCAATGAGGGGAAGATCGATTCTGTATTTTTGACTGAGAGTGGAGAAGGAAATAGGTTAGTCCAAGTTAGACTTAGAGAACAAAGAATTCCTGAGATTGGAGATAAGTTTGCCTCAAGACATGGACAGAAAGGGGTAGTTGGATTGTTAGTTAATCATGAAGATATGCCTTTTAGTCAAAAAGGAATTATTCCAGATGTTATTTTTAGTCCCCACAGTATTCCTACAAGAATGACAGTTTCTCACTTATTAGAGATACTTGCTGGGAAAGTTGGAGCATTGTCTGGAAAACAGATTGATGCAACTGCTTTTGATGCAACTGCCGAATCAGAGGTAAGGGGGCAACTGTTGGGTATGGGGTTCAGAGAAGATGGTACCGAGGTATTCTATAACGGCATTACAGGAGAGAAGTTTAAGGCTAAAATTTATGTAGGAAATATTTATTATCTTAAGTTGAAGCATATGGTTGCAAATAAGTTGCACTCTAGAGCAAGTGGAAGGATACAATTATTGACAAGACAGCCGGTTGAAGGAAGAGCAATGGGTGGAGGACTAAGATTGGGAGAGATGGAGAAAGATTGCTTAGTTGCACATGGGGCTTCGTTGTTGTTGAAAGAGAGGTTCGATTCTGATAAGACAATAGTATATGTGTGTGAAGATTGTGGATTAGTTGGCTCTTGGAATGCTTATAAAAATCGTTCGATGTGCCCTCGATGTGGCAGTGGAAGTAAAATATCTACAGTCGAGGTCAGCTACGCATTCAAATTATTATTAGAAGAAATCAAGAGTATGGGAGTTTGCCCAAAAATAAAAACGAAGGGGAAATTTTAGATGGAATACGCAGATAAAAGAATAGATTCGATTTCATTTGGATTATTTTCAGCTCAAGAGCTGAAGAAGATAGCGGTTGCTAAAATTATTACTCCTGAGCTATATGATCGAGAAGGGTATCCTGTAGATGGAGGATTGATGGACATCCGTATGGGTGTTATTGATCCTGGATTGAGATGTAAAACTTGTGGTCAAAAATTGAAAGAATGTCCTGGGCATTTCGGATTTATGGATTTGGCTAGGCCCGTATTGCATATTAATTATATAAGTACTATTCTAGATTTATTAAGAATTAATTGTAAAGATTGTGGGCGACTTTTAGAGGGTGAAGAGAAGGTACAAAATCATATTAAGAAACTTGAAATTGCAGAGATGGAAAAAAGGACAAAGGCGAAACAAAAAGATATTCGGACTTTTGTTGCTAAATTAAAGAATATTAAGAAATGCCCACATTGTAATGTTAAACAACAGAAAATTATGTTAGAAAAACCTTCTACAATTTTAGCGGATGGTAAAAGAATTACCCCTACAGAGATAAGGGCAAGATTAGAAAGAATTAATGATCTAGATTTGGCATGTGTAGGGATTAATCCAAAAGAAGCAAGGCCGGAGTGGATGGTTTTGACTGTATTGCCTGTTCCGCCGGTTACAATTAGACCAAGTATTACGCTGGAAAGCGGAGAGCGAAGTGAAGATGACTTGACACACAAGTTATCGGACATAGTTAGGATAAATCAGAGATTATTTGAGAATATTAATGCAGGGGCACCAGAAATTATTATTGAAGATTTATGGGATTTATTGCAATATCATGTTACTACATTTTTTGATAATGCGGTATCTCAACTTCCTGTTGCAAGACATAGATCGGGTCAACCACTAAAAACACTTAGTGAAAGAATTAAAAGTAAGGAAGGAAGGTTTAGACATAATTTGGCTGGTAAGAGGGTTAATTATTCGGCTAGAACGGTTATTAGCCCAGATCCTAAATTGAAATTTAATGAAGTGGGTATTCCGCTATCCGTGGCTATGGAACTTACGGTTCCTGAAAGAGTTACTGAATGGAATACGGAATGGTTAAAAGGCTTAATTAAAAAGGGGCCAAAAGAATATCCTGGAGCGAATTATGTTACTCGGCCAGATGGAAAAAAGAAAAAGATTACCGAGGATATACTTGATGTATTATTGGAAGAATTGCAGCCAGGCTATGTTGTTGAAAGACATTTAATCGATAAAGATATTTGTATATTTAATAGGCAACCAAGTTTGCATAGAATGAACATCATGGCACACAAGATTCGAGTTTTACCCGGTAAAAGTTTCAGATTGAACCCGGCAGTTTGTACTCCGTATGCTGCAGATTTTGATGGGGATGAGATGAATCTTCATGTTCCTCAAACTGAGGAATCTCGAGCTGAAGCAGAGATTTTGATGAGTGTGGAAAGACATATCATTAGTCCTAAGAATGGATTAAATATCATCGGATCTGTTGAGGATGCCATTTCTGGGATTTATTTATTGACTAAAGATTTAGAGTTTACGAAGAGCAAAGCAGTCCAGTTATTGTTATCTATCGGGGCATATGATAAAAAGAGATTTTTAGGATTCAAAGAGATGGTTAGCGGGAAGGAGATATTTAGTTTGTTGTTGCCAGAGGATTTAGATTTTGTTTGGCATGCGAAAAATAATGATGTTCTGATTAAAGGTGGGAAGCTTATGAAGGGAGTTATTGATAAAGTTACTATTGGAGAAGAAAATGGTACCCTGATTAGATCCATTTATTCTAAATATGGTGATGAAATCGGTATAAATTTTATGAGTAGTGTTTTCAAATTAGGAATTGCTACTTTGCTAAGGATTGGGTTTACCACATCTGTTACTGATACAGATTTACCAAAAAATATTGAAGATAAAAATCGAAAAGAAATTGATCAAGCCTACGGAAAAGTTGACGAGCTGATTAAACAATTCGAATCAGGGAAATTGGAAGCATTGCCTGGATATGATGCGGAAGAGACACTTGAAATTAGAATTGTGGAAGTTCTGAATAAGGTAAGAAATGAGATTAGTAAATATGTTAATGCAGGTATTGATGAAGAAGGAAATTCAACATGGATTATGGCACACTCTGGTGCAAGAGGAAGCCTACTTAATTTAAGTATGATGACTGCATGTGTTGGTCAGCAAGCAATGGCTGGAGGAAGAATTAAAGGGGGGCTTAATAGGAGAAGTCTATCCGTGTTCAAAAAAGGAGATAAGGGTGCAGAAGCTGGGGGATTTATTGCTAAAGGATATAAGGCTGGCATGAAACCTACAGAATTTTTCTTTGGTGCTATGACTGGAAGAGATGGTCTGATGGATACCGCCTTAAGGACGCCTAAATCTGGTTATTTGTATAGACGATTATCCAGTGCGTTACAAGATATGAGGGTAGAGTATGATTCTACAGTTAGGGATGCAGAGAAAAATATAATTCAATTTAAATACGGGGATGACGGAATTGATGTTTCAAAGAGTGATGGAGGAACGATTAACATAAAGAAGATAATCGCTCAGATTAAAGGTAAATAAGATGGCAGATATATATGAACAATACAAAGGATTGATTCCTCAGAAAATTATTGAAGATTTTAAGAGTGAAATCCTAGAACAAAAGTTGACATCTGTCCAAATTAAACAAGCGCTAGAAGAAGTGAAAAAAGAATATGAAGAATCCTTGATATTCCCCGGAGAATCAATTGGGATTGTTACTGCGGAATCTTTTGGTGAACCAGGCACACAGATGATTTTGAATGTTTTTAGAATGGCGGGGGTAGCGGAAGTGCAAGTTACAAGGGGACTGCCAAGGCTAATTGAAATTCTCGATGCAAGAAAGGAACCATCTACCCCAACTATGACTGCATACTTAAAGAATGAATATACAAAAGATGAGAAAAAAATTAGGAAAATTGCCAGTTTTATTAAACAAATGATGTTGGAAGAGATTAGTACTGAATTCTCTCTAAACCTTATGAAGGGTGCTGTAGAAGTTATCTTGGATATGAAAAAGATTAGAGATTATGGATTCAAGATTGATGAAATTTCTGGTATTTTAAAAGAAAAATTAAAGGATGTTAATGTAAGGGAGACCAAGAAAGGATTCATATTGGAATCTGCCAAAGGGGAAGTTGATTTGACTAATCTATACAAGCTTAAACAAAAAACTAAAGAAGTTGTCGTGAGAGGAATTTCTGGCATTACACAAGTTTTACCAACTAAGAAGGATGGAAAATATGTTATTACTTGTGCAGGTTCTAGTTTGAAAGAAGTATTCAAAATGAAAGAAGTGGATGCAAAGTTGACTGTTTCAAATAATCTTTTTGAGATTGCTTCAATATTAGGGATTGAAGCAGCAAGACAAGCAATTGTGAATGAGGTATTGGATGTCTTGGAGAATCAGGGACTTGATATTGATATACGGCACGCAATGTTTTTGGCAGATTTGATGACCCATAATGGGCTTGTGAAAGGAATAACTCGTGGTGGAATTTCTGGTGAGAAAGAATCGGTACTTGCTAGGGCAAGTTTTGAGACCCCCTTGAGGCATATTGTAAACGCAAGTTTAACTGGGGAAGTGGATAAGATTAGAAGTGTTATAGAAAATGTAATGATTAATCAGCCGATTCCAGTGGGCACAGGATTGCCTGGCTTAGTTGCTAAGATAAAAGGAACGGAGAAGAAGAAAAAATGAGTCTAACAGAGTTGAGAAAGGGACTGAAAGAAGACAAAATTGTTTTTGGAACAGAAAGAACTGAAAAGTTAGTTAAAAAAGGTAAAGCTAAAGAGGTGTTTGTGGCTAGTAATGTGGCTGAGGAAGTTAGTGAGTCTATTGGAAAATATTGTGAAATTTCTGGTTGTAAATTGAACAAACTCACTGAAAATAGCAAAGATTTGGGTGCTATTTGTAAGAAGCCATTTTCTATTGGTGTTTGCTGTTATATAAAATGACTAAAATAGATCAAGATACAATCAGTTTAATTAATTTGTTTGAATCAAAAACGAGAGCGAGAGTTAAAAAATTCTTCGAATTTAATGAGATATTGGTGTTTATTGTTGATGAAGGCCATGGAAGTAAGGCAGTGGGGAAGAAAGGGGCAAATGTTAAATTGCTCAATAACCTATTGAAGAAAAAAATAAAGATTATCGAGTTCAATACCGACCCAGTTAAATTTATAAAGGGTTTTATTTACCCAATTGTTGCCGAGGATATCAGCATCGAGGATGGAGTTGTGGCCATTAAGGCAGGTTCTGTTCGAGAAAAAGGGATATTGATTGGCAGAGAAAGCAAAAATCTAAATAAGCTCAAAGAGCTTGTGAAGGCATATTTCAGTGAAATAGAGGAAATAAGGATAGTATAAATGGCAAATAAATCAAGAGGACTGAAGGCAGCTTCAAAGCTGAAGAAGAAAAGGAAAGTTGCTAGATGGAAGGATACTTATTTTAAGAAAAGAACACTTGGATTAAAGAAGAAATCTGATCCTCTGAAGGCAAGTCATCAGGCCAAAGCAATTGTATTAGAAAAGGTTCAAAGGGAAGCTAAGCAACCTAATTCTGCCCTGAGAAAGTGTGTGAAGTGTCAATTAGTTAAAAATGGTAGAAAGATTACTGCCTTTGCTCCACTGGAGGGTGCAATTAAACAGATTGATGAACATGACGAGGTTCTTGTTGAGTGTATCGGCGGTACAAAGGGAAGGGCAAAGGGAGATATTCCAGGAATCAGATGGCAAGTTATTAAGGTTAATGATCAAAGTCTAAAAGGACTAATTAAAGGAAAGATTGAGAAGGGTAGAAGATGATGAAAATGTTTAATTTATGGGAAGTTGAGAGTGTTAAAGTTAGAGAAAAAGCTCTTGAGCCTTATATTTTCATAGACCCCGTTTTAGTTCCTCGAAGTGGGGGGCGAGCAGCCTCTGGTCAAAGAGTATGGATCCAGAAGAATAGTATTGTCGAGAGATTGATGAATAAATTAATGGTCCCTGGACATAAAGGAAAGAAGCACAAGTTGTCTTCATATCATTGTACTGGAAAATCAAATAATGCTTATAAAATTGTTAAAGAGACTTTTCAAATTATTGAGAAGGAAACTAAACAAAACCCAATTCAGGTTTTTGTTAGTGCATTAGAGAATGCTTCTCCACGAGAGGAAGTTACTTCTATCGAATATGGGGGGGCAAGATATTCTAAGGCAGTTGATGTTTCGCCACTTAGAAGGCTAGATTTGGCTTTGAGATGGATGGTACAAGGTTCTTATGGTAAATCCTTTAATTCAAAGAAAAAAATATCAAAAGCACTTTCTGAAGAGATATTAAATGCTTATAAGCTTGATCAAGGAAGCAATGCTATTTCTAAAAAATTGGAGCTGGAAAGGCAATCTGATTCCAGTAGATAAAGATGAGTCCAGGTATTCCTGAATTGGCTAGAGATTTCCGATTGGATGGAAGGTTGGTTAAAATAAGTCCTACTCGTAGAGATTCATTGGAGGATCCGGTAGTAGTTGTAGAAATAATTGATGGAAAAGGCCATGTGCAGGAAGCTTATTTTTTTAGTCAACCACTTGAGCATCTTTGGGAAGAGAAATACCGGGGGAATCCTGTAGAATTCTCACAGGTTAGAAAAGAAGGCGGGATGTATCAGGAACTGAATATTGAAGGAGATGTTCCTTTTTTTGGAAGCTGTTCGGTGCCTTTCTATAAAGTTGTGGATTTTATTGAGAGGGATAAGATTGCGGAAAAGCTTAAAAAAACTGGTTAACATTGTTTCTATATGCGTCAAGGTGTAAAATCTTTATGTTTTTTATTGATGTTTTCTTTAGGTACTGGTTTGTGTTCTTCTTGTACATCTTATAAAACTCTTCCCAGAAATCAAAGCTATGGCCCTGAAGTGGATAGTCTAATGGAGAATTATTATCAAGATTTGGCAAGGGCATATTGGGATAGTACGGGAGGATTCCCGAATTTGGATTCTTTATATGCTGCCAGCAAAGCCACTAAGGAAAAGAAGGACGAAACCAAGGATTAACATTGAAAAGTATACTTTTTTATCCCATGCAAGAATTTTTTTACCATCAAAGTTTGCCAGAGGAATCATATTAAATAATGCAATCCACGCATTGATTAATGCACCGTATGAGGTGAATAGATTATTTATTCCTAAGAATAGTAGTATAATGAAGATTATTCCGAGTATCAGGTTTATTATTGGTCCTGCTGCAGATATCTTTCCGTTTTTTTCTTTGGTTATATAATACCCTTGAATCATTACGGCTCCGGGGGCAGCAAAGATGAAACCAAAGAAACTCATTACTATTGCTAATATCAACATTCCATTAAATGCCCTAAATTCTGCCCAATAGTGATATTTCTGAGCCATATACTTATGTCCTATTTCGTGCAGTAAAAATGCTACTCCCACGGTAAATGCAGCAACTAGTAAAGATTTTGAAAATGATGCTGAAAATATGTCCTCACTTAAGATTATAGCAAAGGCTATTGAGATTGCTATCCAGGACTTTAATAAGTCCGTTAACTCAATTTGTGAGAACTTCATTTTTGTTTGTTAAGAGAAAGTATTTAAATAGGTTTTGATAGTTTTTATTATGTTTCTTAGTAAAAGGGTAGAGGTGATGCTATTTGTAATAGTTTTACTTGCAGGTTTGTTCTTTTATTCTTCCGGATCACACTATACTGGGAATTTTTTATAATGAAGTAGAAAGATTTAAATTCAGTAGATGGCTTATATTTTTAATGAAAAAAAGTGGTGTTATTGTATTAAGCCTTATTTTTGTAGCTTTGTTTATTAGTTTTGTTAGTTCTGAGGTTTATGGAGCTATTTATTATGTTGATGATGATGGTCCTTGGGGTAGTGGAACTTCTGAATATCCTTATAGATATATACAAGATGGTATTGGTCAGTTAATTGCTGGAGATACTTTGATTATTAGGGATGGAACTTATTCTGGAGAATATAATAACGTACCAATTATGCATACTACTGTTGATGGTACTTCTGATGCTTGGATTAATATAACTGCAGAGAATGATTTTGGTGTTATTATTGATGGTATTGACTTAGTCAATACTAGTTTAATAAATAATATTTTATTAGAGAGTGATTATACTAGTTTAGAAGGAATAATTTCTTTAAATGCGCCGAGTACTGGGATTGTTGTTAAAGACTCTGAGTATGTTAAGGTTATGCGATGCGGATCTGGAGATTCTAATAGGGGATTGGGTCAGCACGGTTCTGCTATTTCTGTTGCTCAATCTAACTATACTTTAATTGAGGGGTGCTTTGTTTGGGGGGAGGCAAGATATCAAATTAGGATTAATTCTCCTGCTGGGGGGGATTCCACTATTCCTGATTCTCACTTTAATGTTTTTAGGGCGAATGTTGCGAGATATGATTTTGGTGAAACTGATGAACCTAAGGGTAGTTTTGCTAGTTATACTCAAGACCATACATATTTCTTTAATAATATTGCTTTAGATGGGGAAGCGTGGACAGTTTGGGAGAATCTTGTCGAAGAACGTCCTAATACTTATTGTGATAGTGTAATTCCGTCTGGTATTTTTACTCCTAAAGGTTATGTTGATTCTGAAATTAGGGGAAATATTGTTTTGAACTTTGAGGGATGGGGTTTGCATCCTGCAGGGGATCATTCTCCAGATGGCATGGTTATTAAAAATAATGTTGTTTGGGATTTGAAACAGGGGCATTCTATGTTTGATTATGATTGTTTGGGTAGTAGTGTTTTACTCTTTAAGACTGATCAGGCTAGCGATGATACTGAAAAATGGTATATTGGACATAATACTTTTGGTAATTCTAAGGCAAGTAGTGGGGTGAAACATAGTCAGGGCATTCTTATGAGTGTCACTGATTCAATTTTGTATAATTTAAGTTTAGATCCTGGTCAAGGTACAATAAGGGGATTCCATTCAGATTATAATGTTTTCTATGGTAATGAGCAAGATTATAGTGATAATGGCAATAGGGGAGCGAATGATTGGTCTGATCAGGAGAGCAGTAATCCTCCAGCAATTAATCCTTTGGATAATGGTTTGA
Organism: Candidatus Woesearchaeota archaeon; assembly: GCA_964481835.1. Classification (GTDB taxonomy): domain Archaea; phylum Nanobdellota; class Nanobdellia; order SCGC-AAA011-G17; family PNOQ01; genus JABIBT01. The sequence continues at coordinate 13,897 of CAYZTT010000009.1, read as the reverse complement.
GTTCTATTGTTAAGATAGATGATGGTTCTTATTTAGATGGGAGTGCTAGCGATGGTGGAGATAGGGGTGCTACAGTATTAAAACAGATTGGTTGTTCTGGATGTTTATATGGGGATGAGGGATGGAATGAGACTCAGGAAGGTATTGATTTGTGGCCATGGAAAAATCAAGATGTGATTGAACAATATTTATGTAGTTGGAGTAAAGACATAACTTATTTTGGCAATGTTGTTACCCTTAATGGGAATAGGGGTTTTTGTCATTCAGAAAATTTAACAGATTATATTTTGAATTATCTTAATCCAGATTTACAGACTTGTTCTGAATTAGGGGGAAATATTTGTGGAGGGGATCAAAGTTGTGATGGTACTAGTATTCCTTCTTCAGATGGTTCTTGTTGTATTGGTACTTGTATGGATTGTAGTATTAGTAATGCTGTTTGGTCTTCTACGGAGGTTGTAGAAGGTACCCAAGTTAATTTGGATGTTCAGGGAGACTGGTGTGATGGCAAAACTTTAGAGTTTGATATTAGGGAGGATGATAACATTTTTACTAACTGGGATGGTGCTGATCAGGTTGTTTTGAATAGTTTACCTGAAAATGCTATATTTTCAAATGGTGTTGCTAGTTCTTCATGGATTACCGAGTGGTATGAAGATACTGATGGAATAGATAATGATCCGGAGTATATTTTTAATGCGAGTTTAGTTAGTTATGGAAGCGTAAGCAGAATTTCTGATAATGAATTAAAAGTTTTACAAGATACTACTCCGCCTGTAATTTCTAATGTTAATGTAAATTCTTTTGCAAATTCTGCTTTGATAACTTGGGATACAGATAAAAATTCAGATTCAACTGTTAATTATGGTTTAACTACTGCTTATGGAAATAGTGAGTATGATTCTAGTTTAGTTACTAGTCATACAATAAGTTTAACTAATTTACAGTCAGAAACTACTTACTATTATGAAATTATTAGTTGTACTTCTGGTGGTTATTGTAGTGAGACTTATGAAGGTAGTTTTACAACTCCTGTTGTTTCAGATATTATTTTAGATCACAATTACATAGAAGCTGATACTTCTTTAAAGAGTGATAATAATCATCAAGAGGATAATTATGGTAATCTTAATTATTTATATTTAGATGGTAATGGTGGAACTTCTATGTCTTATGTTTTAATGGAATGGAATGTTGACTCTATAATAGGACAGGATGTAGATCAGGCTATTTTATATATGTATACGAGGGGAATGACTTGGGGAGGTAGTGATTCGTCAATAATTAGGATTTATCCTTTGGCAAGAAATGATTGGGAAGAAATGCAGGCTAACTTTTATAGGTATAGAGATGGATTTGATTGGGCTGGTTATAATAATAATCCGCCGCAGACACACTATACTTTAATTTCGCCAGATGATTATTCAAGTTCCCATGTTTATGAAGGTACGTATACGGAAATAGATGAGGCTTGGTATCAGTTTGATATTACTCCTTTAGTTCAGGGTTGGAGTACAGGACAGTATGATAGAGATGCTGGGTTTGTTATGATTATTGAGGATATTGAGAGAACAGTATACCAGTTTATCTCTTCTGATAGTTCAGATGTGTCATTAAGGCCGAGAATTGAGGTTTCTATTGCAGGTAGTCAGGGTTGTCAGAATGATGGAGATTGTAATGACCAGAATGCTTGTACAGTTGACAGTTGTAATATTGGTACCGGGGTGTGCGAATATTCAAATTTAGATTGTAATGATGGAATGGAATGTTCTATTGATTCTTGTAATGTAAATACTGGCTGTGAATATGATTATAGTAATTGTAATGATGAATTAATTTATTTAGATAGTGGACAGTGGAGTGATCATGAGGATGTTGCTGTTGCAGGTAATATAGTTTATGCAACTATGGCTTATGGGGTTCAGGCATGGAATACACAGGACCCAGCTAACCTAATATTATCTGGTGATTTATATGTTGAGGATGAAGGTGATTTTTATGATATTCAACCATATAAATTAGATGTACTTGATGATCTTCTTGTATTTTCTACTGATGAAGCTGGTAGATTATATTTAGTTAATATTGCAAATCCTTCAAACATGTATTTTTATAATAATTATATTAGTGAGGTTGGCAGAGATGCAGATGTTCAATTTGTTGATGTTAATGGAGATAAAATTTTATTTAGTGCAGATCGTGATAATCATTTTTATGCATTTAATGTGAACAATCCTAATTCGCCTGTTGTTTTAGATAGTATTGATTTTAGTAATGGGATGTCTGGTTTGACTATTTTGGGAGACAGGGCTATAGTTTCAATAAACAATATTGGAATTGGTGTGATTGATATTACTAACCCTAGTTCGTTATCTCTAGTGACTACCTTACAATTCCCAAATCCATACAACACAGGGTATAAAAGGAATGTTCATGCAAATGGAAATTATGCAGTTATGGAAGATGACACCAATGGTTTTTATGTTATTGATATAACTAACATTGACAATCCTAGTTTTGTACAACAAGTTATTCCTAAAATTGGTAGTAATCCTGGGAATGGCGAATTAAGAGTTAGAGATGTATTTGTTAATGGAAATATATTGTATTTAGTTGCTGAGGATAATGATTTGGTGTCTGGTAATAGGGAAGGAGGGGTTGCTGTTTATTACTTAGATAATATTAACCCAGATGGTAGTCCTTATAGTTATGGCCCGCATGGAGGCTTTGCTGATGTTGAATATATGGATGTTGATTTAACTAGAGGTTTGTTGTATTTCACACAATGGGCTGATGTTGGAATTCCTATTCATGATATTTCAAACATTGATAATATTCAGTATGAAGGCGGGGCTGTTGCATATGATTATTGTAGGCATGTTGATTATGATTCTGTGAATAAATTAGTTTATTGTATTACTGGGCATAATGGTGTTATTGCTCATAGTCATGATGATCCTTATAATCTAATTAAAAGAGGTACGGTAGATTGGATTGGAGATAGTATGTGGAACGGTGCTTCTGGAGTTCAGGTTGTTGGAGATTATGTTTTTGCAACTGCAACTGATGATGGTTTAGTCATCCTTGATTTTTCTGATCCTGATAATCCCCAAGAGATTAGTAGGGTTCCAGAATTGGAGGATAAGTTGGCTCAGAAAGTTTTAGTTGTTAATGATGTTGCATATGTTCCTGCTTATAAAAATGGTTTATATTCTGTGGATGTTTCTAATGTGAATGGTCCTGGTGTGCTTGATCAAATTAGTAACACTCCCGAGTATGGCATGACTAGATTGTCTATTAATGGAAATCTTTTAGCGACTTCAGAATATAACCCAGATTTGCCCTATAGTGATTGTAGAGATGCTTGTTATAGCTTCTTTAAGATATGGGATATTCAGGATCCTAGTAATATTCAATTATTGTCTAGTTATGAATTTCTCAGTAGGATTATTGATGTTGATTTCTATGGGAATTATTTATTGGTTACTATCTCTAGTGATGGGACTTATGCTTTTGATGTTAGCAATCCTTCTGGTCCTGTAAACTTAGGTAAGGTTAATACTGGCAGTGATTCTTGTGATTATGATTGCCGTGGTGCTGTAACTGTTAATGGAAATATTTTGGTAGTTGCTAAAGAAGATAATGGAATTAGCATCTATGATTTAAGTACTAATCTGTTGAATCCTGCTGAGTTAGATAGTTATGACACTGCGGATAGGGCCTATAATGCAATAAAAAAGGGAGATAGAGTTTATGTGGCAGATCATTGGGGATTAACTGCTTTGCAATTTGGTTCTGGCTCTCAATGTCAGTTAACAAATGCTTACTGGCAAACAGATATTAATGATGATACAGTTGATGATAATACCTTAGTAACATTAACTGTAGTGGGAAATGATTGTAATGGTGAGCAAATAAACTTTACAATATATGAAGATGATCCTATATTTGATGATTTAGTAACATCTCAGATAGACACTTATGGTACTGCTACTTGGACTGCTACTTGGACATATCCAGGAGATGATGATATTGGAAGTGATCCAAGAGATTATTATTTTGAGGCTACTTTAGTTTCTAATGAATCAGTTACATATGCTTCTGTAGATCAGTTACATGTTCAAGAAGCTATTGTATGTCAAGATGGAGATGGAGATGGATATGGGGTTTGTCCTAATTGTAATATTACTAATGGATGCCAGTATGATGGAGATGATTGTGATGATTCATTAAGTCAATGTGGTGCTGGTTGTAATCCTGGACAAACAGAAATTTGTGATGATTCTTCAGGCTATGATGAAGATTGTGATGGTTTAGCTAATGAGAATGATCCCGAATGTGTAAGTGAATGTATAGATAATGATGGAGATGGTTATGATAATTGTAATATTGGAGAACAAGGGGACGATGGTTTGGAGATAGATTGTGATGATGATCCAAGTCAATGTGGATCTGATTGTTATCCTGGAAATACTGAAATGTGTGATGGTTATGATAATGACTGTAATATTGTAACTGAAGACGGAGTAGATGAGATATGGTACGGCCAATCTACTACTTGTGGAATTGGAGAGTGTTCATCTACTGGAAATTTAATATGTCAAGATGGGAATCAAATAGATACATGTCAAGAAGGAACCCCGGTCAATGAAACTTGTGATAATTTAGATAATGATTGTGATGGAACCCCAGATAATGGTGGAGATGCTTTATGTGATAATGATTTATGGTGTGATGGTATAGAGACATGTGGAGGTATTTTAGGTTGTCAAGCTGGAACTCCTCCAATAACTGATGATGGTATTGACTGTACAGATGATTCTTGTGATGAAAATGATGATATAATAATTCATACTACTAATGACGGATTTTGTGATGATGAGTTATGGTGTACTGGAGAAGATTATTGTGATGCTTTGTTAGATTGTCAAATACAAAACATTCCAGATTGTAATGATGGAGTTTCTTGTACAGTAGATAGCTGTAATGAAACTTCAAATAGCTGTGACTTTGTTATAGATGATCTTTCTTGCTTAATAAATGGCACTTGTTATTCAGATGGAGAGAATAATTCTGCATATGAATGTCAAGAGTGTAATACTTCAAATAGCCAGGATTCATGGGATAATTCGATTTGTGAGTGTAGTGTAGAGGATGATTATTGCCCTGATGATGGCAATTTATGTACATTAGAATATTGTGATACTGGCTCAGGATTTTGTAGTTATCTTAATGAAGAAGATGGAGTGGGGTGTCAAGATGGTGTGATTGGAGAGTGGAGTAGTGATTATTGTAAAGATGAAGATGTTTATCATAACAGAACAATAACTAATTATGATTGTAGTTTAGGAGAGTGTTTAGGAACAAACATAGTGGAGGAAGTGTTGGTTGAAGATTGTCTCGATACTTGTCAAGATGGCCAGTGTATAATAATTATAGATGAATTTAATTTAATTTTACAACAAGGAGTTTGGAATTATATATCAGTTCCATTGGAGATGCAGGATAGTTCTGTAGAGCAATTAGAAGCAGACTTATTACTTACATATGATTCAACAACAGATTCCTGGCAGATGAATATGGGACCATTTGTTCAAATAACAGAATTGGAGCCATTAAGAGGATATATTGCACAGGCTTCAGAAGACAAACAAATAAATTTTACAGGTACAAGTATTGGAGATTATCCTTTAATAAATGATGCTTGGAATTTAGTTGGAGTAAATAGGACTGGAACAGTGGCTGAAATATATGGAGCTGGAGAGTTTAGGGTATTTTATTGGAATGGTGGTGGTATAGTAGAGTTGCCACTTGACTCTGAATTACAACCAGGAATTGCATATTGGATTGGTGTTGGAGATGTAGAATCTCCACCCGAAGAGAAGAGCTCGGGCGGAGCAACTAGTAAGTTGATAAGAGGACTAGTAAGAATCTTTGGATTTTTAACTTATGACCTTACTGATTTACCAGTGGGAAATTTATTGTTAGAATGGAATTAGAAAAATGCCCGGAATGTGGAAATAAATTGCATAAGGGCAGACATAAGTTTGATGATGGTTTTTATGATGTAGTTTATTGTAAAGAATGTGGATTTAGAGAAGAGAATCCCTTGAAATAATTAGTCTACTTTTGGCATACTTAATAAATATCCTGTTGGCATTTTGTTTGGATTTAAGCCGGGGTTGGCTTCTAAAATCCTTTTTGGATGGACACCTGTTTTTCTTCCAATTGCATAAATTGTTTCTCCCCTTTTCACTGGCCTTTTCCTTTTATCTATTCCTTCTGTAAGTAAGGGTTGTTGATCGTAAACCAATTGGAATCTGTCTAATAGGTGTTGTACTGCGCCCACTTCAATTACATACCATTGGACTCTAGGATCTAGTGTATCAAAAAGTTCTTGGTCTTCTAGATTCCCTATACCAGATCTCTTGTAATATCCTAAACCATTATGATATGCGGCTAGTGCCTTCTCCAATGAATTTTCCATCCCTGCAAGATTTGTTATTAATTCCAGGTGTGCGTCATATCCTACTAAGGCATCTTCTGGATTTTTCCTTCCGTCATAATATTGGGTGATGGGTACTCCTCTTTCTATCGCAGTCGCTCTTGCAAGTTGCACGATTCCTACTGGGCCAGTAGGAGATTGCGCGTCAAAATCGCCCATACACTCCACTGCGGAATGGGCCATAACAAAATTGTCCTCGTAGTTAGTCGACTCTAATAGATCTTTTGCCCGGGATAGCTTACTTAGAACTTTTTCGAAATATTGCCTGTGTGAAGGAATTAACATGATATTTTCTGCTCTTATTTCAATAAGGTTTTGAACATAGGTACTTGGTTTGAAACTTGTTTTTTCATTTAAATTGAAAAAGCCATGTTTTGGCACGCTTGCTGGAGCTTGTTGGGGAAAAGTGCTAGTTCCGAGGTCAGAAGGAATAGAAAGACCGATTAGTGGGATTAAAAAGGATGGAATTAATTTTAGAAGAGGATTCCTCTTTCTCTTCCTTGGGACTGCCATTTGTTCTCCACTTATCCTTGGTTCAAAATTTGTCCAATCATACATTTTTAAGTTCTAAATCTCAAGAAAATTTGTTTATAAAACTTTTGGTTTGTCGCTTTTAATTAGTGGTTACACTCGTCCCAGAGTCCTAAATTAGTTTGATTTGCGTATGCTTCTGCCCTTGCTAATTGATAATATTTAGAAGTATCTTCTTTGTATTTGTGATAGCAACGTGCGAATCCATTTTCCACTAAATGTTCATTTACTAGAGTTTCATTTACATAAACATATCTTAATAACCTTCCATAGTTGCCTTTGTTTGAGATATCTCTTTGAATGTAAACTGATTTGTTTAGTATTAATCTCTTTAGTTCATCTTTAGCCTCTTGATAATAACATTCATCCGTTTCGGGGGTATTGATTCCTGAAAATCTTAGCCTTTCTATTGTTCCATTTATTTCTAAATCCGCGGTATCTCCATCTATCACTGCAACTACTTTGTATGGCCCTTCCAATGGATATTCTTCTGTCTCTATCTCAGTTGTACAGGAGGATAAAAAGATTAGGATAAGTAAAATGAATAATATGGATTTTTTCATAATTAATGTAATCTGATGAGATTTTTAAGTCTTTTTTTCTAGTATATTGCCAAATTTCGAAATATTTATAAACTAAACTTTTTCTCTTCACGTTACGATGGCAGACAAATCAACAGAGAATATAGCAAAAATTATGACTAGTCCGAAGAATATAAGGAATATTGCAATTGCAGCGCATATTGATCATGGAAAAACTACTTTTTCGGATAATTTACTGGCAGGTGCAGGCATGTTGTCTGAAGATTTGGCTGGATCTCAGCGAGCATTAGATTTTCATGATGATGAATCTGAGAGGGGAATTACTATTGATTCTGCTTCGGTTTCTATGCTTCACAGTGTTGATAAAGAAGATTTTTTGATTAACTTAATAGATACTCCTGGGCATGTTGATTTTGGTGGGGATGTTACAAGGGCAATGAGGGCTGTTGATGGTTCTGTTGTTTTATGTTGTGCTGTTGAAGGGATTATGCCTCAGACTGAAACTGTTTTAAAGCAATCTTTAAGAGAAAGGGTTAAGCCAGTTTTATTTATCAATAAAGTTGATAGGTTGATTAAGGAAGTTAAATTAACTCCAGAGGCCATGCAGCAAAAATTTGTAGATATTATCACCCATATTAATAAGTTCATAGAACAAATTGCCCCGGAAGAGTTGAAAGAGAAATGGAAAGTAAATATTCAAGATGGTTCTGTTGCTTTTGGTTCGGCGTTCCATAACTGGGGAATTTCATTGCCATATATGAAGAAAAAAGGGATAACATTCAAAGATATAATTGATGCTTATGAAAATGATACATACAAGGAATTAGCTAAAAAAGCGCCTATCCATGAAGTTGTTTTGGATATGACAATACAACACCATCCAAATCCCAAAGATGCCCAGAAATATAGGATTCCAAAGATTTGGCATGGCGACATTGAAGGTCCAGAAGGAAAAGCGTTGGCTGAATGTGATCCTAATGGGGGCGTTGCTTTAATTGTTACAAAAATTGTTGTGGATAAACATGCTGGTGAAATTGCTACAGGGAGATTGTTCTCTGGAACGGTTAAACAGGGTGATGAAGTCTACTTGAATATGGCTAAGAGGAAAGTTAGGTTGCAACAAGTTTCTATTTACAAAGGTGCTCAACGAACAATGATGGATGCAATTCCTTGCGGGAATATTGTCGGATTAGTTGGTTTGAGAGATACATTTGCGGGGGAAACTGTTTCTACAACAGAGATAACTCCATTTGAAGAGATTAAACATATTTTTGAACCGGTTATTACTAAATCTATTGAAGCCACAAAGGCCGCAGATTTAGCGAAGTTGATTGAGGTCCTGAGACAGGTTGGAAAAGAAGATCCAAGCATCAAGGTTGAAATTAATGAGGAGACTGGAGAGAATTTAATATCTGGAATGGGAGAATTACATTTAGAGATTATTGAGAATAGGATAAAATCAGAGAAAGGTTTAGAGGTTAAAACTTCTCCACCAATTGTTGTTTATAGGGAAACGGTTGCTAAGGCCGGTAATGAAGAGGAAGGAAAATCTCCAAATAAACACAATAAGTTTTATATGATTGTAGAGCCAATGGAAGATAATATTTACCAAGCTATTAAGGCAGGGGAGCTTCCTGAAGGAAGAGTAAAGAAAAAAGATAGGACAGTTATTGATAAATTGGTTGAACTGGGATTAGATACTAAATCTGCTCAGAGGTATAGGCATTTCTATAAGGGAAATGCTTTAGTTGATGATACAAGGGGAATTGTTCATATCGGAGAGGTTATTGAAATGATTATGGATGGATTTGAACAAGTAATTAATGCAGGCCCATTAGCTAGAGAGCCTTGTGCAAAGATGCGAATTCGAATTATGGACATGAAGCTACACGAGGATGCAATCCATAGGGGGCCGGCGCAAGTATATCCTGCAATTAGAGAATCTATTAAGAATAGTATGATGTCTGCAAAACCAGGTATTTTGGAACCTGTACAGGTTATGCAATTTGATAGCCCTGCCGAATATTTGGGTAATTTGAGTGGAATGATTCAGAATAAGAGAGGACAGTTAGTTAATGTTGACCAACAAGGCGAGCATATTTCTGTTAAAGGAAAATTGCCTGTAGCTGAGATGTTTGGAATTGCTTCTGAATTGAGAAGTGTTACATCTGGCCGGGGAAGCCAATATTTAGTTGATCAGATGTTTGAGCCTTTGCCTGCTAACCTACAAAGTGAAGTAATTAAGAAGATTAGGCAGAGAAAGGGTCTTGGCGAGAACGAATAGTTTTTCTAAATTTTTTAAAAATGGAAGAATTGTATAATAGAATAAAGGATAGAAGGATCGTCGTTTTATATAGGGAGTTGGCCTATAAGATGGTAAGCGGGGGCGGTATGGGTGCCAAAATACATAGGGCGCCTAGTAAACTGACTGTTTTGAGAGGAACTGTTCAAATGATTGATGGGGGGAAACTTCCAGACGAAACTTTTGAAGAGTTGGGTCAGAGAGACCCTAACAAATTAGAAATGGCTTTGGGAACTTTGGAGGATATAAGGGAGCTGGGCTTTACTTTTTAGTTATTATAAATAGAAATGATTAGGCGAAAAAGAATAAAACGATAAGTTTTATATTTGACTAGTTATTTAATATCCTAATGAGAATTAGAGGTGTATATGTCTTAGTAGTGTTTCTTGTAGTTCTTTTATTAGAAACCTTTATAAATGGCCAATTTTTCACATAAGCAGTTAATACTCATTAATGGAGGAATTAGAAATGGCTAAAGAAAAACCACACGTAAACATTGTCTTTGTAGGACATGTAGATCACGGTAAGTCAACATCTGTAGGTAGATTGATGTATGACTCAGGTAATTTAGAGGAACAAGCAATGAGAAAACTTAAAGATAAAGCCGAAGAGTTAGGAAAGGGCGGATTTGAGTTTGCTTTTGTTATGGATAACTTGAAAGAAGAGAGAGAAAGAGGAGTTACAATTGATTTAAGTCATAAAAAATTTATAACTCAGAAATTTGAATATACTATAATTGATGCTCCTGGTCACAGAGATTTCATTAAAAACATGATTACTGGAGCTGCTCAAGCAGATGTTGGTGTACTAGTTGTTGCTGCAACAGATAGTGTTATGGCACAAACTAAAGAACACGTTTTCTTGTGTAAAACTCTTGGTGTAAACCAATTGACTGTCTTAGTTAATAAGATGGATACAGTGGATTACGCAGAAGATAAGTTCAACAAGGTTAAAGAAGAAGTATCTGCTCTTTTGAAGAGTGTTGGATATAATCCAGATGAGGTCCCTTTCATCGCTGCAAGTGCTTTGCAAGGAGACAACATTGCTAAGAAATCTGAAAATATGTCTTGGTATTCTGGACCTACACTATTAGAGCAATTAGATAGCTTCAAAGAACCGGAAAAACCAACTGGTTTACCATTGAGACTGCCAATTCAGGACGTTTATAACATCGCAGGTATTGGTGTTGTTCCTGTTGGAAGAGTTGAAACTGGAACAATGAAAATTGGCGACAAAGTTACTGTCGTACCAGCAAGAGATGGTAAAGGAGTTTCAGGTGAATGTAAAACTATAGAGATGCACCATGAACAAATCCAGGAAGCAATTCCCGGAGATAACATTGGATTCAGCGTAAGAGGAATCGGTAAGAAAGACATTGCTAGAGGAGACGTATTGGGAAGTGCTAATAGCGTACCTACACTAGCAAAGGAATTTACAGCAAGAATTGTTGTATTGAACCACCCTTCTGTATTGACAGTAGGTTATACCCCGGTATTCCACATACATACAGCACAAGTTGCATGCCAGATTACTGAAATTAAACAGAAATTAAATGCAGCAACAGGCGAAGTGCTAGAAGAGAGTCCAGACGTCTTGAAAAACGGTGAAGCAGGAATCGTTAAGATTGTTCCTACAAAACCACTAGTTATCGAGAAGTCAACTGAGATACCTCAAATGTCAAGGTTTGCAATTAGAGATGCAGGTCAGACAGTTTCAGCAGGTATGTGTATCGACTTAGTTAAGAAGGAATAAATCCTTTCTTTTTTTCTTTTATTTTTATCAAAAATTATATAAATAGTTATTTCTAAAATATGTTATGCCTGCAAAGAAGAAAACCTCTCGAAAAATTAGTAGGGAAGAAAAGCTATTGAGAAAAGTAGAGAGAGATGAAAAGAAATTAGAAAAGCATGAGAAAAAGATAGAGAAAGAAGAGAAGAACATACAGAAATTAGAGAAAAAAATAATTAAAGATGAAGAGAAAATTCTTTTTGAGTTGAAGAAATTAACTGTCAAGAAAAAACATTTAATGGATTTAATTAAGATTGTTGCAGGAGCTCTACTGGGAACTAGTTTTGGGCTGGACTGATTGGGAAGGCAGATTTGGCTCTAGCTTTACCTTGGATTAATGTTATTGGAATATTTTTGCTGGCTTTTGTTATAGCTAGTTTATTAGTTTACAAAGCTGAAAGAAAGAATGTGGCCAAGGGGAAGAGCGTATTTGGCTATGTCCTTAAGAGAGTTGCCTATATTTGGATAGTTGCGGTGGTAATCAGCAGTTTGGCTTCGATACTATTTATGACAGAATCTCTTGAAACTGCAGTATTGATTAAAAGTTTATTGATTGGATCCTATCCTGCTGTTGCAGGTGCGATAGGATTTAGTTTTATTTAGATTTTCTTTTTTTCTATAATATTTTTTACTTCCAAGAATTTAGGTATTTTATGAAAGGAATATTCCATCTCTCCAACGGTTCTTATTTCTAAATTTCCGTATCCAAGAATTTTATCTAGTGGAGAATCCTTTACAACTACTATCTCAATATCTTTGTACTCAACCATAATTGCAGTATAGGCGAAATACCCTTCTATGTATGTTAGCTGTCTCTCTGTTAAAACGAGTCTTTTACTATTGTGCATTATCTCGAGTATTATTATGATTGCGAGTGCAGAGAATCCAAGGATTAACTTGTAGGCTGCCCCTGGTACGTAGAATATTGAAGCTATTAGTAATAGGTCAATTATATAGATTAAAATGTAGGAGGTTCTTGCTCTTTTAGCTATTTTTATAATCTGTTCTTCAACTACTTCGTATTTTCCAATCTGTTTATTAAGAATAAGGTGTAAACCAAGTAATAGAAGGTTAAATCCAACTCCAATAATTATTAAATAGAGTATGCTTATCATGCTTTTCCTTGGAAAATCCGCTTTATAACTTTTTCTAATAGTCAATAAAAAGATTTATAAATGGCTTAATTTGCCTAATATAAAATGCAGAAAGCGAAAATAAACTTGGCAAGTCCGGATATAGATCGATTGAATAGCATGACTGATTCTATCATAGAGATTGCTAAGAGGACTAAGACTAAAATTTCTGGTCCGATCCCATTGCCTACTAAAAAAATGAAAATTACCACCAGGAGAACTCCTGATGGAGAAGGTAAGGCTTCTTGGGAAAAATACGAGATGCGTGTTCACAAAAGATTAATAGAGCTCGGAGTAGACGAGCGTGCATTAAGGCACATCATGAGAGTACAAATCCCTGAAGGCGTCAATATCGAAATTGAGCTGTTGGAATAACTCCATAATTGAATAATCTAATGAATTCTTCAGCAATTGATTCATTTTTTCTCTTTAATAAGTGATATATCTTCATGTAGAAGCAATAGCTACATACAGATACTTTCCGCTTACATGAGACACATCTTGTGGTTCCTAAACTGAAATACTTTAAGTTGGTAGATATATTCTCTACATCCTCCGCTAAATGGGGTCGATGAGCTAGGAACTCTGTTACACCTTTTTTTATACAACCCATGCAGAGCGGGTTGCTTATTTCGTAACCACATAAGCTACAGTTGTTTTCCATTTTGAAACCCCCTAATTAGTCCCTAAGAAATTTTGTTGTTTTTATAGAAGTAATTTCTGTAAATTGCCAGGGACTTGTGTTAAGCCCTAACAAATAATAATGCAAATATCGTTAGAGATAGTCGGTACTAGCTTGTAAGTTGTGCAATTTCTTATACATATGTCTAGTACCATATTAATAGATAGTTAACAATTGTTTATATATTTTTCTAGTCTTTTCTATATATAATATATAAGTGTTTATGTCTACTATCAGATAGGCTTTGCACATTAAATAATTTAAAAATCAATCTGCACAATAAATAGCTGTTTTGCACAATAAATCAAAAATAGGTTAATTAAGCCTTAAAAGCCAATTATTTCTTTTTTACGCTAAGTCTATAATCATTAGAAACAGTCTCAAATTTCTCTAGCTTCTTCAATTCTTTATCTG
>CAYZTT010000008.1:0-30704 GCA_964481835.1 Candidatus Woesearchaeota archaeon | reverse complement strand
AAATTTTAGTAAAACATAACCTTTTTAAAATAAACTTTTGTTCTTTCTCTTAAGGCGCCGTAGTTCAGTGGTAGAACGTCTGTCTCATGCGCAGAAGGTCCCCGGTTCAAATCCGGGCGGCGCCATATTAAAATCTATTTATCAATTTTTCATCTACGCCAAGAAGTTTGAAATGTTTTTTAGTTAGTTTCGCAAGATAAGTTTTATTCTGGAAGGCCCTCTTCAAAATAGTGGATACCTTCTCTCCGGTAAGGATGTGTGGCAGGATTACATAATCTGCCCCGTTTCGATACATCTTCTTTGCAGAATAAAAATGATTTGCGGTTACTAGTATCTTGATTTTTGGATTTTTGGATTTTGCATAATCAATTAAGAACAGGTTTTCATCTGCATGTGGAACGGTAGAAATAATCATTTTGATTTTCTTAAAGTTTACTTTGTCTAAAATCTCTTTGTTTCGGACATCTCCATACATAGAAGATAGTTTTTTACCAATGGTTTCTTTTATGACCTCTGGATTGTTGTCGATAATTAGTACCTTTCTCTTAAATCCTTCAAGAGTCTCTAGAAACATTGAGCCCATGCGGTGACATCCCACTAGGAGTGTATCTATGTGTCTCTCTTTTGGTTTATATTCTAATTTGTTTTTTAGATTGGGGGGGATTAGATTCTCGATTAATTTTAATATTGGCAAGAACATCATGTAGATTCCGTTTTGGAATTCAAGTAGATATGAGGTTAGGATCATTGTTACAATTGCCAAGAAGATTACCATAGAGAATAATTCTGCAGATATTAAATTGAATACGAATGGAAGAGTTACGAGTATTAAAGAAAACTCAGAAGTTTGGCCCAGGCTTAGCCCTGAGAGAAATGAAGTTCTTTTTTCATACCCAAATAGAGCGGTTAGTAAGTAGATTATTGTGGGCTTTAAGAAGACAACTATCAGTAAGAAATATGCAATGTATTTGAAAAACTCCATGGGGATGGGTGTTAACTGCATACCCAGCGATACAAAAAATAGTGTGGAGAAGAAACTTTTTAGGGGATTTACCCTCCCCCTAATGTCATGGTGATAGGGTAGGCTTGCTAGAGAAAGTCCCCCTAAGAAAGCCCCAATTGCTAATGAGAACTCCATTAGGTGTGCTAAGATTGTGAATAAGAATAGAACTGTCACAGAGGACATGAATAGTAGCTCTGGGGATTTGGCTGCAAAATTGAAAATCCGGGGGAATAGAAACTTCCCTGAGATGAATGCAGCCATAGTTAAGAGAAGGAGTTTTATCATGGAGTATGCAATTATTGAGACGGAGAAATCGTTTACTGTTACTAACAAAGAAAGTGCAATGAAGACCACTACATCTTGTATTAAGAGTATCCCCAGGGCAATTCTCCCGTGGAGTGTATCGATCTGTTCGGAATCTGAGAGTAATTTTACCACTATCATCGTACTAGAGAACGTTAGAACTAGTCCCATGATTATTGCTTCAAATTGTGAGAATCCTAAATTCAAAGCAAGATAAAATCCTGCGATGTAAATTGCTGCTATTTGTATAAGTCCGCCGAATATTGCCGCGGATCCCACTGTTTTTAGTTTTGAAAGATTGATTTCTAAGCCTACTACGAAAAGCAAGAAGGATATCCCCAATTCTGAGAGAGTTCTAATTGCGACGGGATCTTTTATTAACCCCAATCCTATTGGACCCAGAATTAATCCCGCAATAATATAGGCAGGGATTAATGGTTGTCTAAATAGCCTGACAATATAAGATAATAAAGTTGCGAGAATAATTACTACTGCTATCTCCATAACTATGTTGTTACTTAAACTTGCTATGATCTCACTAAAAACCATCATATCCCTCTTTAATAGAATTTTAGAAATAATTGTTTTTAAATGTTGTTATAAGAAAAGAAAAAGATATTATTTCTTATCCAGGAAGATTTCAATTGTTGAGACTCTAACTTGTTTCCCTTCTTTGTTTTCAAACTCTTCAGAGTCAATTTTGATATCTTTTATGGATACTGTATTTTCTAGGAATCTCTTTGTTGCCACTTCTGCTATATCTACTGCCCTAGAAATAAACTTCCCTCTTGCTTTAATCGCTACTTCTTTTGCATTTTGTGTTGTAAACTGCATTACGACCCCCGTTACATAATTCATAAAGGGCTTTCCGCCAACTAGAACTGTATGGTCATCTTTTGTTTCTGCCATTTTTAGTGCCTCCTGTACTTACGTTGATGTAAGATTATATCTCTTGTCTAACTAACCTAGTCAGATATCCTGCTATAACATTTCTTAGCTTTTTAGACTTAATATCTGCAGCCTCTGGAAGTAATTTCTTATTTTCATCAAAGTTTTGTGAAAATTTTCCAGGGTTATTCCTAAGTATTTTGTTAGATACTCTCTTTATCTGTGTAGTCTTAACTTTTCCCATGGAATTAGCATATTTGGGGGCATTTATAAATGTTATTATTGGGTTGGCTTGTCCGCTTTCTTCTTCTTTTTTGGTTGAAGCTTAAACATTCTAATTGCATAGTTTACCGGGTTTTTGAACTTGTTCCTAACATTTTCAGCCGGATTTAATCCAATATCCCCATAGTAGGCTACGTTTGTGTAATTTGGGGGCAGAATCTTTTCCCTTTGCCTCTTATGCCAGGATAACTGAGACATTACATACCCTTCTTTTAGTGGGTCTGGATTCTCGAGATTCCATTCTTTTACCCGTTTATCTATATCGTCATAATTCCAACCCACACATTTTAGAAAATTTATCAAAATGAACAAGAATCGCTTTTTTCCATCTTTTATTCCTTTTAACCCAAGTTTTATCTCTTCTGGGAAAAAATCTTCAGGAATAGCTTCTGAGATCTCGTCATATTCTACTTTCTTTGTTGATTCTTCATGTTCTTTATTGGAGTTTTTTCTGATTTCTATATCATGGTACCAATCATATGCTCGTGTTAGCAGAGTTAGTGCTTCATCTTCCTTATAAGAATCAAGGAATTTTAGTTCGGGGGTTACCTTCTCAGGGATGGCCTGTTCTCGCTTGAAATCGAGTATTGTCTCTGGATCAATGGGCAGTGAGGCTAACTCTGATTTCTCATGAAGGGAATAGGGGGCCCTGTAGAGATGCCTTGAAGATATCAATACAGTGTCTACTTGTAGTATTTCATCGATATCCTCTCCTTTCAATTTATCGGCTACATGCGATTTTACCATCTCAGTTAGATACTCCGCCATTATCCTGGCGGCTTCGGGGAATAATTCCCTCATTTTCTGGGTATCGAAATGGGATGGAAAGGATTTGAACGGGACCCCAATATGGAACCCTTTATTTCCTGAGAACTTTATAAAAACATTTTCTACATCATGGAATTTTAATGCTTGAACTAAAAAATGTGCGATTACCTTTGAATGTTCTAGGTTTGGAGAATCAATATCTAAGATAAAATCCCACCCAACCCTCAATTCTTCTAGCTGTCTCTTTGTCATTCCAGGCATTAATTTTAAAGGGTTCTGCCAGTGCTCCTCGGAGACATGAAAAGAAGTTGCACCTTGTTTGGCCAATTCCAATACATCGGACTCATAGTTGAGTATATCTGGCCTTCTGCCAAAGCTATCCTTCCCAAGCATTACAGAAACTTCCCTATTTGGACAGGATTCAACTATTGCTTTCTGTATCTCTAATCGGGAATAATATTTTAATGCATTCATAAAAAAGGAGAACTAATCGATGTTTAAAATTGTTCTTATTGTAGGGACATCATGTGTGTCCCTAGTTTATTTACTTCATTTTCTAGTTTAACTCGGATTTCCTTCAGCTCTTCCAATTGCTTTTCTATTAATTCTAGAGCTTCTTCTTTTTTCTTTTTAACCAAAACATTTGCACCCACACTAAGTAATACGGAGTTAGATTCCTTTATTTCGGATTCTACAAATACCCCCCCGTTTAGTGAAGAGTAAGTTTTGGAATCTTTTTGGCCTTTCAGAGAATCTAAATCAGATTTTAGGTTTCCAAGACCCTCTAATTGGTGATCTAAAGAGTGTAGCTGTTGCTGTAAATGTTGCAACTGTTGATTAAGCATTTGAGCTTCCATGAATTTATTTTGATCCAGTTTTGACATTTTTCTTCTTTCCCTTTGTTTCTTTTTTTGTCTCTTTCTTTTTCTCTGATCGCTTTACTACTTTTTTCTCAATTACTTTCATTTTTGCAGTTACCATCGCTTTGGTAACGTCTGCTGTTGATGCCCCTTTCTTTATTTTTATTGTATCATTCAATGGCTTTAAGTGAGAAATATTACATTTTCGCCTTCGAACATTCCCATCAATTAAAACATAACTATCATCAACTAAATCTACAACTATGCAAGTGTTTCCTGCATCTCTTCCTGCCAGCTTTATGCATACTCTTCCTACTTCGAACATTTTACGCTTTCTCCATTATTTTTTTTCGCATACAGGCACTACAAAGATTTGAATACGGCCTTGAAGCCCTTTTCTTTGTTTTTGGCAAGCTTCTAAATTTAGAAGGCTTTAGCCTTGGAATTCCCTGTAGCTTCTTTCCACATTCTCCACATACTATTGGGGAAGGTTTCCTTATCTTTTGTACCTTCTTAACTTTCCCACTAGGAGTTCTTGTGAATACTCTTCTTTTTGATCTTGATTTTTCTTTTCCTTGGACCATTTTAATGTACCTTCATTAGTTTTCTTAATATAATGCTGAATAATACGGACAAAACGATGTATGCCCATAGTGCGCTGGTAATACCAAAGAGATTTAAAGTTAACGGTTCGTAGGTTGTTTTCAACCAACCCAGCACCAGTATCAATGGAAGCATAGTAATCAATGTTGGTTTTAATGATTGCTTCATTTGCTGCATAGATTTTTCCATGGAGATCTTGTTTAACTCTGCCATCCTTACCGGATCTTGGGCGGCAAGTTTAAGCTCTTTCCTTAAATCTTTCATCTCTTGCTTGAGATTCTTCATTGCTTCTTGATCAGTCATAAATTTATAGATTAAAGTTACTAAGAGTGTCATAGCAAATGCAATTACAACAATCCCTGTTAAGGGAGAGATAGTTATCGCCCATCCGAAGATTGAATTGAAAAAAGATTCTAATACCATTTTATCTAACCTTGATTAGTGTGTTTTTAAATCTATTCCCCCCCCATCATTTTTCTCATTGCCGGATTCATATCCATCATGTGCTGTTGGGCAATTTCTTCGTATAGTCTATAGATTATCATAACTGTAAGTAATATTCCTGTCCCTCTGGAGAGCGCTCCAGACAGATCTGCAGTTGCAGCAAGTAATCCTACCGCTAGGCCACCCATTATTGTTAAGGGCATTATATACCTGTTTAAGACCTTCTCCAATACTCTCTGATCTCTCCTAAATCCTGGAATTTGTAATCCGGATGACATAATCTGCTTTGCTTGTGATCTTGCATCCATTCCAGAGGTCTGTACCCAGAAAATGGAGAATAGGACTGCTCCTGCCATCATGAAAATAATATATGTAAATGATTGTGCTAGTTGTATTGTATTAAATGGGGCTCCAAAGAACCAATTTACAACTGCCTCAATTATATTTGGGGAGTGTGTCCAGAATACTAATCCGGATGTAGGTATATTCCCAGAGAACTGTCCAAGCATATGTTGAGATATCCATGCACCCACGCCTGATTCCCCTACCCTATTTTGAAGTAACCTTGCCCAAAGTTGTATATTTGCGATTAAGGCTGCAACTAAAATAACTGGGATGTTAGAGGTATACATAAATCTAAGGGGCCATCTTATTCCATGGCCACGAATTCTCCCGAATGATAACGGAATATCTACCTTCATTGCTTGCGCAAAGACAGATAGTGCAAATACTGCGAATGTGAAGAAAATTGCTGCAAATGCGAGTGTCGCTTCTTGTAAATTTACATTAATTAATGAGATAAAGAAAGTCCATACTTTCCCCACGGGTGCTAAACCCGATCCGAAGGCAAATTCCCCTCCAGCGGTCAATGGAGAGAATGCCCTTACAAATATTTGCTGCGATACACCTGCGGCAATGAATAGAGATACTCCTGATCCAAATCCCCATTTGGTAATGACTTCATCCATGAATAATATTAAGATACCTCCGAGTATCAGTTGGAAAACTAATACGAGTTGCATTGTAAAATATGCTGTTGGAGCTAGAGTGGGGTCAGGGGATAATCCTCCCATAAATACATAAATAAACCCCTCAAATACTATGAAGAAAAAGGCTAATAATTTCTGCAATCCTTGGAATAATTTCTTTCCATCTTTTGTAGTCATATCTATCTTTAATATTCCTGAACCAGACAATAGCTGTAGGACGATAGATGCTGTTACGATAGGTCCAATACCCAAAGACATTATCGAACCAAAATTAGCACCGAGGATGATGGATAATTGTTCAAATTCTTGTAGTGCATTTGCTCCAAGTCCATATAGGCTAATTGTGGATAATACGAAAAATGCAATAAGGATTATTAGTGTCCATTTAAGTTTCTCTTTAAAACTTAGTTTTGGCTTTTCTGGTCCTCTAACCTCTGGAAGGTTATTTAGGAATTTTCTTAACATATTACTGCTTCTCCGCCAGCTTCTTTAATCTTTTCGAGTGCTGCCTTTGAGAATGATTTTGATGTTATCTTAATTTTTTTTGTTAATTTTCCCGTGCCAAGTATTTTATCATATTTTGAACCATCAAAGATGTAGCTTGTTCCCTCTTTCTTGGCCAATTGATCTATTTCACTTAGATTTAGTATTTTTAATTTCTTTACTATGCCTTGGGGCCGATTGAATCCTTTCTTACCAAAGTAGGAGGGACCATATTTCTTTAGAATTGAAGGCTTTTTTTGATCTGCTCTCTTTCCAGATCCTGCCATTCCTCTCCCGCCACGATTACCTGCGCCACGGTTTTTCTTCATAGATCCATATCCGTGAGTTGTTTTTGCTCTGAACCTTGTTGATTTTTTTCGTTTATTTACTGGCATTTTAAATCATCTTATTTATTAGATCGTTAATCTTCTCTTTTCGGTATCCTAAGACTCCTCCAATTGAGAAAGGTTTCTTTGTTCCTTTGTTTTCAAATCCCCCAACAGGCGGATGCAATCTGAAAAATGGTTTTAGACCGGGGACATCTTTCATTTTCTTTTTCCCTTCAAATACTTGATTTGCAAATTCTGATATATTAATATCTTTTTTATCAGATAACTTTGTATTTCCTGCAAGCCTTCCCCTTTCTTCTATTAATTTTTGGAGAGTTTCCTTATTGATTTCTCCCCAAGTTACAAAATCTTTAACTTTCTTAATCATGCCTACATAATTTGGGGCATTTGGAACAACAACACAAGTATATTTTTTATAGAGTCTTAATAGCTTGAAAGTATCCTTAATCTCTTTATTTAGTCCTTGCTTCCCAGTTATCCTGACTACTACAATATTATCCATTTATTTTTCCTTCCTGTGTTCCAGATTTCTTTATAAATTCTTCATCAAATTTAGTGGAATTAAGTGTTTTAAGTGCTCCAACGCACGCTTTAACTAAATTTAATTGGACTCCAGTTTGTCCCTTTGTTTTTGAATATATGTCTTTGAATCCTGCAAGCTTTAGAATCTTACCCAACTCTTTTTGGATAGTTAGGTTGGTTCCTTTTGGTGCAGGTATTAACTCTACCACAACACTGCTACATTTTCCAGACACTTTAATTGGTATAGAGTGAGGCTCTGAACAACCACAGGCCCATGACCCGCATCCCCGCCTTACTTTAATTATATTTAATTTAGCATTTCGGATCGCTTTTTCTCTGGCCGGAACAGTTTCTTTGGCCTTACCATATCCTAGACCAACATAACCATTTTTGTTTCCTATTACGGCCACAGTAGCAAACTTAGGTTTATTTCCTTCTTTTGTCTTTTTCTGAGTCTGTTTCCAGATACTTCTTTTTCCGCCACCGAATTTACCCTTAGATTGCCCAATTGTGATTAGGTCATACTCTAGGCCAGGCATTAGAAAGTCAACAATCTCGGACTCTAGTATTCTTCTCCCAGAATCTAAGATTTCATCTATGTCTTTTATCTCTCCGGCCTTTACCTTTTTACCTATCTCTGTCTTAGGAACCCATTTCTCAATAATTGCTTCCCTTCTTGACTCGGCAGTTTCTCTAGGCCTTCTATCTGGTTTTTTTCTTCTCATTTTTCAAGTATCTTCTTTTTTATTTTTTCGAAATCTCCGGCGATATTCTCGGGAGTTTGTTTATTTTTTAAATATTTTGAAAATTGCTTTTCATACTTTTCTTTTTCGCTTGATAATGATTTAGCATATCCTGCTATTGATGTTCCATTGATCCTATCTTCAGAGGGGAATATTTTATCGGAGTGTGGAATGTTTATCCCGGAATCTACAAGCCCTTTTATTGTGGCAGCCAATCTGTCCCCTTTTGTAATTGACCTCCTACCCAAGTCAATTATTGCTTCCTTTACTTTATCTTTGTTCTTTGAACCGAAATATAGTCCAGCCAGGTAAGCACTAGGCATATTGCCTGCATGATAATTCCAACCTATCTTTTTTAGATCTGTTGCTTTCATCGTGCATAATATCTTATCTCCGCTTTCCACAAAATTTATTGCTTGTATTGTTAGGTTACTTGTGGTTGGGCGAATTACTAGCCGGGTTTTATCCGATTTTAAGTATTTTAATCTAGACTTATAATCTGTCTTTCCTTTCCTTTTCCTTTTCAGTTTAACTGTAAATGTTTTACTTTTTGACATTTTTGAATAATTTATTCTCCGTTAAGTATAATTTGATGTGATTCTTACTTCTGAAGTAATTCCCTTTGATCTTTTTATAAGTCTCTCTATATGTTTTTACCTCAATTAGTTTTTTTTCCCTCAATTCTTTAATATAACTTCTCTGGATCCTTGTTTTTACCATCCAAATAGCTTTCTTGGAAATCCTTGCAGTCTTTTTTCCTTTTTTCCTTCCTGCCCCTTTCTGTCGCCCTTTTCTTTTTTGAGCCAATCTGTCTCTTAGCCTTGATTTAGATTGGGATCCACGAGGTCTCGAAGTTATTGCCTTATCATTAACCAGCCCCCTTATGTCTTGTTTAGTGATAGCTTCTTTAATATCAGATAATCTCTCTGGATCAAACTTTACGCTAGTCTTGCCAACTTTCAATACTTGTGCTGCAATCCGTTTTTGACTTTTTAGTTTCATTGTTTAGTTCCAGGTACGCCAGATGCCATGTGGCCAGCCTTTGCGCTGGTTGGATCAACTTTCTTAGCCTCTTTTGGCTTTGCTTTTTGATCCTTCTGTTTGCCAGACATTACATCTTCTTTAATTTCTTTTTGTTTATCTTCTGAATCTTCATCTTTCTTTTCTTCTTTTTCTTTAGCTTTCTTCGCAAGCTCTTTCTTTGTTTTTTCTTTTTCTGCTAATTTTTTCTTCTTTTGTTTTTTCTTTTCTTCAAAGAGAGCTTTTTGATCTTCAATATATTTCTTTGGGTCTTTGATATTCTCTATCTTTAACCCTTGGGAGATACATTTGTCGGCGATGTCTAGTCTTTTCTTCAGACCGACTTTTGATGAAATGATTACAATATCTTTTTCTTTATTTACACCTTCCAACTCTGCCACGTTATTGACTATTACTCTGTTCAATCCCTCCTTGGAGAGATATTTTACTTCTTTTGGAGACCCATACCCAATGGAAGGGTTTTTTTGGTGTCCCTTTTTGTTTAATCTCCGTTTATTATGGAGTCCTCTTGGCCTCCTCCAGTTATTATTAAATGAATATTTGTTTGAGTCTTGTCTAAGGAAGGTAGGCTTCTTTGATTTTCTCTCATTCCTTTGCTCTAATTTATCTTTCATAACTCATTCCCTGCCTTTTCAGTTATATAGATCCCGTCTTGAAATCTTCTTCTATCTTTATTTGTTAATCTTGTTGATCGCTCTATATTTGCTGCCGCCTGACCTGTTTTTTCTTTATTTGGTCCTGTAACGGTAATATCTGGGCCGTTTACTTTAACTTCTACCCCCTCTGGGATATTTGCCACTCTTGGCACTTTTTCTCCAAGAAAATTTTTCACAGTTATTTTATCCCCTTCCTTTGTGACGGTCATAGGGAAGTGACTTGAGCAAACTCTCAATTTGTAAGTATAATTTTCTTTTGCGCCCACCATCATGTTCTTTAGGTGTGCTTCAAAGGTTTTCATCATCATCTTCTCTCTTTTTGTCCCATTTTTTAATTCAAAGGTAATCTTGCCTTCCGAAGGAGTTATGGCTATCATTGGGTGAGACATTCTCCGCTCTAGGTTTCCGTTAGGGCCACTAACCTTTACTAGGGGGGCCTCTATGACTACGTTAACCTCTTCTGGGATTGCTATTTCGTCCTTCAAATTTAATTTAGCCATTTTAGTAACAGTAGGCAATCAATCTGCCTCCTAAATTTTTCTCTAGTGCCTTGCTGTGAGTCACTATTCCTTTGTTTGTTGAAACGATGATTATTCCAAAATCTTTTGCAGGAAGATATCTTTTCTCAAATTTCTCATATTCTTCAAGTGTGACTGAGAATCGAGGTTTGATTGCCCCACAATTGTTGATTGCCCCCTTAAGGTCAACCTCTAAATAGTCTCCATTTGTGGCTTTTATCTCCTTGTAACCTTCTATGAATCCTTTCTTTTTTAATATGGTTAGGACTTCCTTGATTAATTTAGATGAATCTCTAATTATTACTTTCTTCTTTGCTGCAATCTCACAGTTTCTTATGTGGGACAGTGCATTTGCTAATGGATCGTTTAATGACATTTTTTACCTCACATGTATTTTTTGAACCCCAACTTCTTTGCATTTTCTCTGAAGCATTGCCTGCAGAGTCCAAGACCATATCTTTGAATATGTGCTCCATTTCTTCCGCACCTTCTACACTTCTTTAGTGCTTTACCACAACTTCTTTCTATAGGCTTGTTGTGTTTTAGGTACCTTGCCTTCTTTACCGGCTTGTTATCAAGCTGGGTTAACGCTTTAGAGTAATGACTCGTAGTCATCTTGTGATTCCTCCGTTATATTTGTCTCAAATTTTTGTTTTATAAACTCCATTGCCTCTTCATTTGTTATTTTGTGGCCTTTAGGGAGTTTTTTTCTTTGATATTTTCTTTTTTTGATTCTAAATCCTGGCCTCTCTAAAGTGACTGAAACCTCTAGGCCAATTATTCCAACTTCCGGGATGTATTCGATGTCAGGAATCTCTATATATTCGGGCAAACCGAAGGATAGATTTCCTTGATTATCGAAATTTTTTGGATGTAAAATATTATCTTTTGCGATTAATAATCTCTTCAGCAAATCTTCTGCCGCCTTTCCCCTTAGTGTGGCCTTGGTTCCGATTGTAAGTCCGGGCCTTACTCCCCAGGTAGGGATTCTCTTTGAAGATTTTGTGAATGTTGGTTTTATATTTGTCAATTTCTTTAATAGTATGGAGGCCTTTTCTAATTTATCTCCTGCTTCCCCGACACCTATATTAAGTGTTATTTTCTCTATCCGAATCTCTTTCATCTTATTCATTTGGCATGTCTATTACTGGTTTTGTTTTCCCAACGATAACTGCATAACTCTTTCGGGTTTCAAATACATCTTTCCCAAATTGTAATGCTACTTTTGTTGGTTGAGTTCCTTGTTGAGGGATTATCTCTTTGATCAATCCCAATTTTCCTACTTGTTTTCCTTCTAATAAATATGCTAGGAATCCTTTCTCGAATTTTAGAACTTCTTTCTCTTTGTTGTCTGCATAAACTATTGTGTCGGCAACTGTTAGCTTTTTTTCTTTTGATAAGAGATTTGTTCCATCTAAAAAGTTTATTTGGAGTTTATTCCCCTTAAGCAGCTTTTTTCCAATAATCTTTCTAGGCTTTATTGCTGCATCATTTTTTTTGATTGGGTGTAGGAATAACTTTCCCCTTGTATTGATTAATAGCCGATAGCTTTCATCCTTTATTGTGATTACATCTAATACACTAACCGGATAATCTGGCTTTTTTCTTACTTTTCCATCAACTTTTACAAGGCCCTTATTCAGTATTACTTTAACTTCCTTGGATGTCTCTAATTTGTTTAATAATTCTTTCAATATTGTGTTAATTGAGATTGTCCTATTCAAAGGCAATGAACCCGGCCTAGGCGTTGTTATCCACTTTACTGTTTTTCTATGGACTGGCCATGACTTTGGTGCGTTTATCCTTTTTATGTGATTTTTACCCATCTTGTTTTCTCTCCAATGAAGCTATTCTTTTTTTATCATCTAATTTTAATATGGTAATCATTAAATTTGAAGGGTTGATTGGATATTGAACTTTGTTTCCATCCTTTTTTATTACCTCTATTCCTTCAACATAAACTTTTATTGCAGTGTAATCTACTTTTGAGATCTTTCCCGTTTTTTTCTTGAATTGTCCCCTTAACACTTTGACAGTGTCTCCTTTTCTGATTGTAACACTTCTTTTCTTGTATTTTGTTCTTAATTCTTTTGATAAGTGTGAGGATAGGAATTCTTTTTTTGTATGTAGTGGTGCGTTGAACCTATACTTACGCTGTTTCCGGGGCTGCTTGCTCCTTTTCCATGTAGTTGAAAATATTGATTTCATTTTTATACCATTATGCTTGCTACTTTACCAATTGCGGTCCACCTTTCGGCAACTTCTTTTGCGATTGGACCCTTGATTGTGGTTCCTTTCGGATTTCCCTTGGTATCTTTACAGATGACCACTGCATTGTCTTCGAATTTTACTCGGGTTCCATCCGGCCTTCTGAATTCTTTTCTCTGCCGAACAATCACTGCAGGAACTACTTGTTTTCTTATTCCAGGTATTCCTTTTACGATGGAAACATTAACTAGGTCTCCTATCCCCGCTGCAGGATACCTTCCTTTTGTAGTTTTCAATCCTTTTACGGAAATTAAATATGCTTTTTTAGCGCCCGAATTATCACAGACATCTATAACAGATCCTCGTACAATTGTCCTTGGTATTTTTGCGCTTATTTGTCTCATTTTGTTATTTTCTCAATTATTACAAAGTGTTTTGTTTTGGAGATTGGCCTTGTTTCAATTATTTTTACCTCTTCTCCGATTTGAACATCAATACACCTGGGATTGTGGGCAGATACTTTCGATTTTCTCTTCTCATATCTTTCGTATTTTGGAATGTAGTGTCGCCTTTCCCAGCTAATTATTGCAGTTTTGTGTGTGTCTTTTGACACAACCTTCCCTTTGAAGATTCTCCCCCTTACTTTTAATTCTCCGTGAAATGGACAGTTCTTGTCGTCACATTTCTCTTTAGGAAAACTTACTTCAATTCCGGTTGATTTTTCCTTTTTCATTTTTTTATCCTGTCTTCTGGACGCTTTTGAAGAGATTTCCCTTCAATGATTTGTCCATCGATTTTGAGTGCGATATGTGATTTGAGTAGCTTTTTTTTGCTTTCTCCTTGTATCGTCAATGTGTTTTTTGTTTCTTCGATTATTTTCCCTTTCAATCCCACTAAGGTTTGATTTTTTGAGCCTACTACCTCTACGGTAGAGCCAATAAGCTCCTCCTTGTATGTTTTCATGTTCAATCCTCGATTGAATCCGGGGTGAAACCGAGCCTAACCAGTTCTCCTTTTGCATGCTTTGCGTGATCTCCTTGAAGTTCAACGCTTGTTTCATCATATGTGCCGCCACATGCAAATTTATTTTTAAGCTTTTTTGCAATGTCCCTGACATTTATAGTTTTGCCATCGAAGCCTTCAATCAGTGTTGCTTTTTTCCCATACTTTCGGGTAACCAGCTTTACTCTGATCTTTTGAGCTTCTTTTGCAATGGTTTCGCACATGCAAAGCTCCTCTGGAAGCCCACACTTGGGGCAGATTCCACTCATGCTTTTTCACTACCTCCCTTTAATTTTTTTATCGTGTTTATCCTGGCTATTGTTTTCTTTATTTCCTTTATTTTGCCTGGACTTTCGGGAACAGTTCCCATTGATCTTTGAGCATTAATTTTTACTAGTTCCAACTTTAGCTCAGTTATCTTTTCTTCTAGTGCTTTCTCGTTCATCTGAACTAGTTCATTCTTTCTTATTATTGCCATCCTTCTTCTTAGCTAATTCTTGTGCTGTTGGAACTTTTTCCTCCTTTTTCTTTTTTGGAGTTTTCTTTTCTTCTTTTACTTCCTTTACTTCTTTTTCGGCTTTTTCCTTTTCTTTTACTGCCTTTTTTTCTTTCTGAGATTCTTTTGGTTGTTCAGCTTCTTCTTGTTTTTCAACCTGTTTTTCTACTTCTGCAATGATTTCTTCGGGAGCTTCTTTCTTTGTGATCTCCTCGACTTTAGGTTCATTTGAGAATACCTCTATGTCATCTGGAAGTACGACATCTGGAGTCAATATATTTACCTTAACTCCGATTGAACCAGATTTTAGGTGGGCAATTGCATACCCCCTCTTAATATAATTCTCTGAAATATCTCCAGATTTTTTCAAGTGACCTGCGGGGAATCTCCATGTTTTAGATCTTGTAGATGGAACCCCTCTGCCTGCAATAACTATCTCTGCACCTTTTGCTCCTGCATTCATAATATCTCCCAATAGCTTGTATCCAAGGAACTTGAATCTTGCTGGTCCGAATTTCTGGAATGTATGGGTGATATATTTTGCTACGGAGTGAGGATTTAGGTTAGGATTTGTTACCTCTGATACCTCAATTTGTGGATTCTCTAATCCGAATTTCTTCTTCAAGACTTCTGTAAGTTGCCTTATGCTCTCTCCTTTTCTGCCTACAATTAATCCTGGTTTTGATGTGTGCACTATGATTTTCTCGCCTAAAGGAGTCCTCTGTATTTCCGTATGGCTATACCCTGGTTTGTCCAATACATTCTCTATGTATTCAACTATTTCGAATTCCTTCAGTTTTTTCTTTATAACACCTTTTTCAATCATTTTTCTGACTCCTCAACCTTTATGTATAAATGGGTATGTTTCATTCTTCTTCTATGCATTCTTCCTGCGTGCCATTGTTGGGACCCTTGGGTAGATCTAAGTTCGGAGACAAATAATCTCTCATTATCCAATCCTTTTGAATCTGCATTTGCTTCGACGGTATTTAATAACATTAGGAATGCTTTAGATGCATTTTCTGGATACCTTCCAGATGCGATTCTACCTTTTTTGTGCCCGGTGTCTCGGTTATACCTTTTGAAAGGTACCGCGATCTTTTTATCAATGACATCTTGTAACATCGTCTTTGCTCTGCTTAATTTTTTTCCTCTGATGAAATTTGCAACTTCATATGACTGCTTTGTTGAGATTTTTAAATTAAGAGATTTCGCTGTAGCAAAATGGGCCTCCGTTTCCTTTGGCAAGGCCTTCTCTTCTACTTTTTTTATCTCTTGTTTTTTCTCAGTCATTTTTATTTAACAGATTGGTGGGCACTGGACTTTGTAGCCCCAATTCCTGGTGCATTGTGTTTTATGGATTGTCTTGTTACTGCAAACTCTCCTAAAACGTGTCCAATCATCTCTCTTGCGATTAGTATCTCTTTGAATTCTTTTCCGCTATGAACAAAAATTGTTAATCCTATCATTTTTGGAAGTATTACCATGTCTCTGGCGTGGGTCTTGATTGATTTCTTATATTCCTTAGCCAAAGTTTTATCAATTTTTTTTAATAATGCTTTTTGAGGCGCTGTAAATCCTCTTTTTAGAGATCTTCTTTGCTTAGCCGGAACTAATTTAGAAAACTCCTGTACATCCATCTTCCTTAGCTCTTCAAGATTTTTTCCCCGATATGTGAATTCTTTTTTTACCATTTTTACTTCTTCTTACCTGTCCTTTTAGAGGATATCGAACCTACCTTTCTTCCTGGAGGCGCATGTCTTGAAACAGTTCTAGGCTTACCAATATGCCTTCCCCTTCCAGAACCGAATGGGTGATCTACTGCATTCATTGCTACTCCAGATGTTACTGGGTATAATCTTCCTCTTGCTTTCTTAATTTTCATCATTTTTCCTGCCTTCAAGATTGGTTTTTCTTTTCTTCCAGCCCCCGCAACAACACCTATTGTGGCCCTGCAGTGGGGATCTAGTTTTTTTTGTTTTTTTGATGAAAATATGATTGTTACCTTTTTATCTGTTTTTGAGAGAATCCTTACAAATGAGCCTGCAGATCTTGCTAATTTTCCTCCATCGCCTGCCCGGGATTCGACATTACTTATGATTGTTCCTTGAGGAATTTTTTGGATTGGGAGTGTATTTCCCATCTTTGATTCTGATTTTAATCCGGAACTTACTCTCTGGCCAGTGTACATTCCATTTGGAGCAAGCATGAAATTTCTTTCGCCATTATCGTATTCTATTGCCGCTAAGGGGGCAGTATGTCCTGGACAGTTAATTAAATCTTTGACTGTACCTTCTACTATGCCTTCTTGCTCTATTTGATCGTAAGGCCTATATCTAACTTGGGTAACGAACCGGTGGCTAGGTGCCTTATAGGTGGAAGTTCCCCTTCCCCTCTTCTGTGATGTGATTCTCTTACCCATTTTACATTAATCCTAGTTGTGTTGCTACATCTATTGCCGGAGTTTCTGCCGAAAGCAATACATAGGCCTTTTTGATTCCCCTATTTGATATTAAAGTGTTTACTCTTAACACCTTGACTTTGAATGCTTTTTCTATTGCTTCTTTTATTTCTGATTTTTTGGATTTCCGATTTACTACAAAGACTAGTTTGTTCTCTGCTTCCATTAATCTAACAGCCTTTTCAGTTGCTAGGGGGTGTTTTATCGTTTTGAACGGATCCATTTTTTTTATAATATAAATTTTCTTTGTTTAGTTTTTCTAATGCGCCGGTACTCCAGATTGTTAATCTTCCTGGTTCTGTCCCTGGAGCAAGTAGTTCTGCATTTAGGGAGTCTACAATACATACCTCTACTCCGGGTATGTTTGAAGCGGCCTTTTGTAATAGTGTGTTTTTTTCTAATACTATTAGTGGTCCTTTTGCAGATCGGTATTTTCTTCCCCGAGTTTTTCCTTTTCCTGCCCTAATCTTCTTTTTGGCCGATCTCTCTAATTCTTTATCTAAACCTAATTTGATTAGTAAATCTTTCAGTTCTTTTGTTTTTTTCAAATCTTCTAACTTATTGATTATTATTGGAATTTCTTTTGTTTTGTGTCCCCTTTTGTCAATTAGTTCCTTGATATTCGTCGCTGCAATTGCAGATCTTATTGCCTTTCTTCTCTCGTTTTTGTTTATTTTTTGTTCCCAAATTTTCTCTGCCTTTGGGGGGTGGGCCCTTCTTCCGCCTACAGTTCCAGAGATAACTGCCCCGGTGTAAATGAATTGTGTTCCTCTTCTAAGCATAACTTTTCTAGGAATACGAGACCTTCCTGCATTATATCCCCCCCGATAATCCTTTCTTCTTCTGGATAGGGTTGCGGAATAATCCATTCCTGCCCGTACATCTCCGCCATATTGTTGCCTTTTGTTGGCTTGTATGGCTAGGACTGCCCTTTTGATTAAGTCGGGCCTAATTTCTTCGGAGAAATGTCTGGGCAAATCTATTTCCTTTCCTTTTTCCCCTTTATTGGTATATGTCTTTGATTTCATTGTTTAGATTCTTGGCTGATTTGTAGTATTTCGGGTGCAGCCTTATCCTTTTTATTTCTTATTGGTTCTGAAAATATAATTAATCGTTTTTTGTGCCCTCCAACGGAACCTTTTATTAGAATAAAATCGTTTTTTAGTTCGCCATATCCTTTAATTCCGCCAAGTTGGTTGACTTTTTTTGGATCTGAATCTATTAAGTAAACTAATTTATTGTATTCCGTCCTTTTGAAATACCCTAATTGTCCATGCTGTGGAACTCTGTGGTCTGTCTTTCTCGGAGTAAATGATCCTAGATTTCCAGCAGATCTTCTTTTTTTCTCGGATTTGTGCGATTTCAGGGAGATTCCAAACCTTTTTACTGGACCTTGGAATCCTTTTCCTTTGGTAATAGAATGTATGTCTACATGTTGCCCTGGTTTGAATATTTCTTCTAATTTTAATTCGGACTCTAGAAGTTTCTTTGCTTCTTCTAAGTTATTTGGAATGCCAATCTCAAATATGTCAGGTTTTTTCTTACCTAGGTTTGTTAATTTTGGCTGGGTATATACTACTAATTTAAGATAATCATATGATTCTGGAGCTTTTTGCTCTTTTTCTGTCTTGGATAGTTTAATTTTCTTAGAAAGTTCCTTGTTAAGTTTTTTTGAAGAAATCTCAGAAAGAAGTTGAGAACCATAGGCGGTTTTTTTGTAAAATCGAAGAGAAAGAGGTTTTAATGGAGGACATTCAATAATAGTCACTGGGACAGATTTT
This sequence comes from Candidatus Woesearchaeota archaeon, assembly GCA_964481835.1. GTDB lineage: Archaea > Nanobdellota > Nanobdellia > SCGC-AAA011-G17 > PNOQ01 > JABIBT01. The sequence continues at coordinate 12,303 of CAYZTT010000008.1, read as the reverse complement.
GTCTTTGCTACCTTTGATTTTGGATTATTTTCTAGAATGTGAGTCATGCCTGCCTTATATCCTGCGAAGGCAAGTACCTTATCTTTCTTTGCCCAAGCTTTAACATTTGCATAGTGAGTTTTAGATCTAGACCGAGGCCAAAATTGCAAACTCCCTGCTCTTGGTTTGTGTGTTCGTGGCATTGTGCTTTTCGTGCTTCCTTTTGCTTTATAAAGATTTCGTCGACTATACCACTCAGAATTAACGGCTTTCTGTACAGTAAGGGAGGATAATAAAAGAAATTAAATAATTTATAAAGATTGCGGTTTATGACCTTACCAGAACACCGTCAATCTATCTTTCTTCTCTGTTCCTATGGGCTCCATATACTGTCTCCACCTTCCACCCTTTTGATAGGTTGCTTCAGGAAGGCTGGTTGGTTCCGTTGTAGGCAAACTTTCTGCTTGCTCCAATGCATCTACTGCCTCCCTTACAACATCTTTTGGTCCGGAAAGATTGACTTTCATCACAGATCTTGAATCAGGAGCATCCGACTCCATATGCGTCATATTTATCTCCAATCCCTCCCGGCCCCTTAATATCTCCTCAACTTTCCGGGGCAGTCCTGCATCGGTTGGGAGTCCCTTCTCAAATTCATTTGGCATAATTTATGCGCCCCCATATAATTTATTATGGGGGCAGTTTGAATGAATATAAAAGTTGTTTGGTTAAAAAAAGAAAAATTAAAAGGGTGTTAGTTGATACGCACACCAAAGCTCATTCTCTTCGTTTGAAGCAAATATTCCGAAATCTGATAAAGATACCTCACTATCCCCATTGAAATCTAATCTTGCGTCGTAGTTTGGGTCTTCGGGTTGAGAGTTATGTACAATTTCGAACATGCCATACATCATAGAGCAATAAGACCTTGTGAACTCTGCTATTTCTAGGCCTATCTGTTCTTCATATATTTCAAATCCTCTTTCTTCATATGGCATTGAAAAGTGTGTTACATCTACTGTTAACTCTCCGGGTTCAGGATTTCTAAATAGTCCCTCGTTTAGATATATCATATGTCTTCTTGTATCTGCATCAATATCTCCTTCATATTCTTCAAACATTCGAATTGTAGAGAAATCTACCCCGGAGTCTCCGATCCCAACTATGCCCCCATATAACTCATGATCTCCAACCTCGTATTGAGGAATTGTAGATTCAAGTATGTTATAGAACAGGGTGTATTGGTTATCATCTTCATCCTTGTTGGAGATATAGATACTATAGGCAAGTGTACCATTTTCCATCTATATGTACCCTCCGCCGACTATATCATCAACTTCGTACTCCATGTCTAAATAACCCTCATTAAAAAACACGTCTACCAATTGCATTTCTAATTCGCCTTCATCTTGTAGTATCTCAATTAAAATTCCTGAAGGCCAATAGTGGTGGCTTGTCGTCAATTGTATATCTGTTTCTGGTGAGAAATCAATTGCGATTGGTTCTGGGGGTTGTTCCAGTTCTTTCTTCTTCAAACTTTTTTTTGAGGAAGACTTACTTGTCGGTGTCATTTCTGGTTGAACCTCTTGTTCAACTGAGATTTCTGGTTTGAGCTCTTGCTCAATTGAGGTCCCCATAGGCTTGACCTTCATAGGCAGCATTTCTTTTTTTAGCTCATTCTCTAATGGCATCTCAATGTTGGCAAGTGCCACACTGAGGGCTACTAATATTAATATTGGTATAATTATAGAATATTTCATTGTAAAAAACTTGTTGTCTAAGAAGTTTATAAATTTTATTCGTGTATGGAGTATATTCTGCAAAATAGGCTTAATAAAAATTAAAGTGGGGGATCCAGAATATCGCCCATTTCCATTACATTCGGTAAATCGGATGGCTTCCCAACCTTATACCCCAAAGCAAAGGCTTCCCTGAATTCTGTATCTGCACTTATTACTAATGAAGTCAGATTTCCTTCAACGATTGTTGCATTCGAAGGGACTTCCCTCCATGTTTCTGAGCAAGACATCTCTCCATAGTTATAATCTCCGCAAGAATAAATTTTCCATTTCATATTTTTATTCCCTTGGAAATCGTCATACCGTATTCTAACCCCTACACTGGACTCATCAAATTCCCAATGCGGTTCATTAACCATAATGGAATATAGCCTTAATTTCCCAATGCGGGGCTCTTCTGGGTAATAGATTTCATAATGGGATGTCACATTCATAAATTCTTCATATTCGGAGTTCTTGAATTTTGTTCCGAAAAACTCTACGTTGCCATACTCATCAATTATCTGGTGTGTTGCGATTGTAATGTTTGCAACCTCTTGCATGGTTGCTTGGATTGACCCAAAGGCCCACCTAAAATAGTCCTCAATTATGGAATTATTTATTTCCAAGTATCTTAGAATTGATCCTCCGCCTTCAACCCCGTTTGTGAAAAAGAAATGGGGGTCGTAATAATCTATATTTTCAAAATGGGTATGGCGATAATTTCTTGTTTGGAAATCTCCCATGAAGTTATCGGAGATATACCCTCCGTTGCCAATGTGGAATTCTGGCACAGAGTAGGGCCCATTTGTTTCTGTGTGGTATATTCTGTATCCAGTAAATCTAATTTCTATGTCATTCATTCCGGGTTCTAAGTAAACTGGCTCATAGATCATATCTGCGGTCTCCATGCCTCCATTGAAATTTAAAAATGAGAGAACCTGGTATTCTCCTCCTTCGAGAGAATATGCCGAGGTATTAACCGCCAGATAATCGTATTGCCGGTTTCCATTCTCCTCTATTCCCCGTTCTGAGAATTTCTTTGAGAGTACAACCCCTATGTCCTCCTTCTTGTACGTGTCAATTGCAATCTGCCTGTCTCTATCAAAAACCTTGAGTGTTACTGAAGTGTTAATGAGTTGTGGCAAAGTCCCATCCATAACCCCCAGGGTCCCGTCTTCAACTTCAGTATGTCCCCTTGCTATTAATCTTGGTTTGCTTATTGTGGGATGTGGACTAGACCCCCAGAGTTCATAATGGGAAAAATTAGGCGATGTTGCGGTTCCATTTATTGCGAGAGATCCATCTTGCATCCCAGTGCCCTTTACATCTATTATCGCAACGGGAAAGGACCCATATTTAAGAGATTTCTCGGTTAGTTTTAGTGCAAGATTTGCGTTTATTCTCCCGTTCCCGGCATAGTGTGCCGGATTATTGAAGGGCTCTCCCGAAGACTGTACAATCGATATTATCTCTTGATTTGATAGCCCTGAATTTTTTGATTTTATTAAGGCAACAATCCCTGAAACTAAGGGGGTTGATGCGGATGTCCCTCCGAAACTGGTATATCCATCAGAATGGGTGAGTGTGTGAACATATATGCCTGGTGCCCCGATGTCTACTTCTGCCCCATAGCTTGTGAAGGAGGCAAGCTCATCGTAAGGCGTTGTTGCAGATACGCAAAGCACTTTCTCGTTTGTACATGCCTCATTAACTTCAGGGGAATTGTCATTTCCCGCAGACGAAATAAATATCGTGCCTTGGCTTTCCCCATAGTTTACGAGGGCCGCTTCTGCTCCGCTATGAAAACTCCTACTCATAACCTTCACACCATTATCTATCGCGTATTCAATTCCTTGTTCATCAACAAAATCATTTAGAGAGGATATAGCAACTAGTTTACAATTCCAGCAGGTTCCAGAAATCCCAATGGAATTGTTTGTGGTTGCAGCCATACACCCAGAGGTTGCAGTCCCGTGACCATCCTGGCTGCTTTCGGTGCTAGGATTATTATTATCGCCTATGAAATTCCACCCAATAAAATCATCAGCATATCCATTATCTTGATATCCATTCCATTCAGTTCCGTCTTGACCATCTATATCATCGGGATCAAAGACATATCTGCCCAAATCACCATCCCATTCTAGAACGCGACCATCTCGATCGGCATCTTCGTTTAGGTTCTGCCAGATGTTGTCTACTAGATCTTCGTGATTCCAGTCTACAAACTCTGTTGTGGCCACAAGTATTTCGGATCCTTCCTCTATGTCCCATGCCTCCAGGGTATCCATATCTGCATCAATTGTTCCAGGGGGATTTTCTCCTCGGTTATTGTGCTGCCATTGTAGATGTAGATCAGGGTCATTGGGAATTTTTGTCAGCCTTGCTCTGACTATCGGCTCTGCAGACTCAATTTCTCCCAGTTGTACCCATTTTTTTGCCTCTTCTATTACATCTGCATCATCTGAGATTTCAATTATTACCCACCTATCTAGGCCAAATTGCTTCTTTAAATCATAATTTTTAAATTCAGGGTATGCATTGAATACTTTTTTTACGTTAGAAGATTTGGATAATTCAGGATTCTCTCTTTCAATCCCATTAATTATTCTGATTACATCATCTTCGTAGGTTACTTTTTGACCTTCATTAAATTGTACATAGATTTTCCCAGAGATATATTTTGAATCTTTATCCGTGGGGGAGAGGTCTGGTTCCTCCGAAGGGAGTGCCATACAAGCAGAAGTAAAACTGAGAACTAATACAATCAATACTGGGACAATGATTGGCTTCATATTATTAGAAATAACTTGTGGTTTATAAGTTTTATTCGTGTTTGGAATAAATAATAAAAAAGTAAATTGTTATTTGTTAAATCTATTAAATATTGCACCAATTGCCACGATTACTATTATGACTGGTAACCAAGGGATATTCAGGGTGAATAATCCCATTTCCTCTAGTAGCCATGCAAGAGCGAGTATTAATACAATTGCCCAAAATGTCGGAAATTTTGCCATATTAACTAAAGACAGATTGGGTTTAAATATATTTCTAAACCCCGAAGCAAGATTTATGTTTATTTAGGCTTTTTAGCTTCCAGGCAAGTTTTGCTGTAGACATCTCATAACTGTATCCAAGATCACCATTTCTTTTTGCTTTTGAAGCGGTAGAACAAAAATTCTGGGAAGTTAATTCGGGCAAATATTTTGAATCTATTGAGATTACTAGATCTGGATTATCTGTATTGCCCTCTTGGACCCTCCCGCTTTCCAAAATGAAAGACTTCTCCCACTCCCTGCTCCCTGAGTTAAAGTTGTAGAATCTTAATAGAAGTGTTGAACCCTCGGGAATATCTTGGACAAATTTTGTTGTCTCTAAGAAGGATCCTATATTATTGTAGCCAATATCTGTTGCGGGGGGGGCATTTCTTGATGCTTGTCCGGTAGGCAATCTTCCATTGGGATTTATCTCTAGTCCATCCCCCTTCTCTATAGAGAGTATTAGGGGGACTGCCAATAGTAGAATTGCTATCCCAATAATGATTATTTTCTTTTTCATCCTTATGTTGTTTAAATAAAATTTTAAAATGTTTTCGGTATCCGCATACAATACCTTTTTATAATTGCCATAACCCCAAACTTAAAATGCCCATAGATATATTAGACGGCCTAAGAGACACAAATGTGATGCCAGAAAGGTGCATCGCAGATCTTATGAGCACATTGATTGAAACTGCAGTAAAAGATTTGAAGGGAACTCGGGTGGATAGTTTGGAATTTTCCAGGGCTCTCTTTTATGTTCGGGATGCTAATTCGGAGTCAATCCTTTCGTTTGAAAATGCGTGTGTTTATTTAGATTTTGATCCGGAGCGCATAAGGAATGGAATCTACGCTAACGAGTTGGTTGCAAAGAAGATCGAAAGGTATGATCAAAAGAAACAATTACATGCTTCTTAGTTTTTTTATCCTATCGTTTATCGGGGGGTGTGTACTCCATAGGGAAGATTTTTTTACTTTCCTGAATGGGGTAGATATAAATAGATGCGCTGTCGCCCTATTTGCTTTGTCCACTAGTGGATCTGGATCTTCCTTTATTTTTTCTAACGCAGACGCTAATCCTTCTGGATATCTAGTTAGGATGGCCCCCGATGCATCCGCCATGTATTCCCTCCTTCGAGAGATCGAAAGCCGGATTAATTGAACTACTAATGGGGCCAATATTGCCAAGGCAAGCCCAACAAAGAGGATGATAATATGTGAATTCCCTGAATCTTGCCTTCTTCCGCCCCCGAACCAGAATGACCTTAGAATAAAATCGCTCAGGAGTAGAACAATGCCGACCAATACTACCGTTAGCATCATAAATCTAATGTCATAATTTTTTATATGAGACATTTCATGGGCAATTACTCCCTCCAGCTCTTGTCTGTTCAATTTCTCTAGAAGGCCGGTTGTTACCGTTATTGCGGCATGGTTTGGATCCTTTCCAGTAGCAAATGCGTTTAGTGCGGAATCTTTAATCACATATGCTTTAGGAGTAGGAATTCCTGCAGCTATTGCTAAACCTTCAACAGTATGAGCCAAATGAGGATACTCTGATTTTTTTACTTCTTTTGCTCCAGACATAGCCAATATCATTTTATCTCCAGATCTGAAGACTATTAATGAATAAACTATTGCAAATATTGACGCTAAGATTCCTCCGAAATAAATGCTGCCCCATATCGCGCCCAAGATTATTCCCAATATCGAAATTAATATTAGGAAGAAAAATATTAAAAAAACGGAATTTCTTTTATTCCTTGAAACTTCATCAAACATATCCGCTTTCATTTTATAAGAAAAAAAGTAGTGATTGTATTTAAAACTTAACCTTTACGGGTTTTCTTTCAGCTTCTCCCTCTGTTTTGAAAAATTCCTCTTTTTTGAAGCCGAGGATTCCTGCAAACATGTTTGTTGGGAAAACTTGTATTTTTGTATTGAATCTCATTATTGTGTCATTATAAAATTGCCTTGCATAAGAGATTTTGTTTTCTGTCCCAGAAAGTTCTTCTTGTAGCATTTTGAAATTTTCTGAAGCCTTTAGATCTGGATAGTTTTCGGCCACTGCAAAGATTGATTTCAGGGCTTCTGTTATTTGATTGGACGCCTCTGCCCTCTTTTCTATTGGGCCTTTTGTTAGGTTTGATCTAGCTTCTGTAATCTCAGTAAGAACTGCTTTCTCATGTTTCATGTACCCCTTTACGGCATCAACTAGATTCGGGATTAAATCATACCTTCTCTTAAGTTGAACATCAATTTGTGCCCAGGCATTCTTCACCTTAACTCTTAATCTTATTAGTGAATTGAAAACTATAATTAGGTATATTACAATAACAGCAACTATTATTCCTACGATTAGCCATGTATTTACCATTGGTTATGAAGAAGTTAAGGAATTTATAAACGTTTTGATACCCCTATGCGCTATTTAGGCATTCTTGTTTGTAGTCAAAATCGGCTATATTCTCACAGAGGGTATCATCTTGCTCTTGTATGGCGAGCTCTGCGAAACATCGATCCCTTTTTGTAATTAATTCTATGCTCCCACATATATTGGGATCCTTTTTTGATTTTGCTATATTTATGTAACACTCATACTTTATGTCATTGTTATGGATAGTTACGCATGCTCCTACCCCTAGTGTTTCTGAAGAAATTAAATAACACATATCCCTCTCATGTGTTGTGTCTAAATGCTCACATACTCCTACATCCTGCTTTTCTTTGGATACTTCACTAAAACAATGGAATTTAAGGGAAGATTCTATGTTTTCACAGAGTGTAGCATTTTTTGTGAATTTTGCGATCCACCAAAAACATGTATCTCGTACGCCTGTAGAATTTGTCTCTGAACAGATTGAAGGATCTTCTTGATCTAGGATTATCTGTATTGCGCACCCATTTCTCATCTCTGCGTCGTTTATATCGGAACATAGTGAGAGGTTTACGGAATGGGTTGCAATTTCGAGTAGGCAACTATCTCGATTATCTTCGGTTATTATTAGATCATAGCACACACTTGTGTCTTGACTCTTTTTTGCTTTATCAATATAGCAGAGCTCTTTGGAATCTTGGTTGTTTACAAAGATACAATTTATGGAACTATCCAAGTAGATTGTAGTGAGGTAAAGCCCTAGCAGTATTCCCAATATCAGTAGAATCGCAATTCTTCCTCTCATATTATATTTCTAGAGAAAGTTATTTAAAAAATGTCGGTTTAGGCTTCAAAGTTAGTTTCATTAACGATTTCTTTTTCATCTATTGTTATTGTTCTTATCAATTTGCCTTTCCTTATCCCTTTTAATCTTGCTTGAGAGAAATCATCTTTATATTCTTCGGGGATTTCTATGTCATCCACAATTATTGTGTGATTTATGAAAGCCTTCTTGAATGGTTCTTTGATATCAAATGCAAAATCTTCAAGTATTGATTTGTCTTCCATTGTAAATACGCAATAATCTGCCTTTGGGCCTTTATCTTTTTTTCCTGCTTTGGCGGATTTGGGGGCTTTCTCCTTGACTTTTAGTTCCCCCATGGGTGTCTTGAATGTCAGGTTTATTGAGGCGTATGGAAATTTATCTATGGCTTCTAAAATTTGTTCTTTTGTTAGATCTTGCTTTATTATGTGTTTTTTCACACCCATGGCGTTTTTTATTTCCTGGAATTCTATACTTGACCCTTCAGTTAGATTTCTTGTTGAAAAAATTATGCCTTTTACAGGAGTTTTTTCTTCAATTGTGTTTGCCAAGAATTCTACTAGCTCATTCGTGTATTCTGCAGAAGTTTTTATTTTCACTTTCTTTGCTTGAACATGAATATCCAACAGTGCCTTGTTTTCGAACGTCCCTTTACTGAACCTTGTAAACTGGGCGTGAACCTTTTCATCTATCTTGTTATTGAATATCTTTTTTATGAAATTCATATTTCGAAAAATATCTCAAAGTTTATAAAGTTTTAGTAGTTGATTTTTCTTTATAGCCCTGTAGTGTAGTGGCCAAGCATACGAGGCCCTGGACCTCGTGACCCAGGTTCGAATCCTGGCGGGGCTATAAAATTCTTAGAAGCAATAAAAAAAGAAAATTTAGCGACCGCAGCCGCAACTTTTTACTCCGCAGTTTCCTCCGCAAGAGCCATCACAATTTGCACCACAAGATCCCTGTTGACAACTTCCGTCTCTTAATTGGGTTTGTTTTGGGGCATCTTGAACTTGTTCTTCTGAGTCCGATATTGAATTTGCAAACGCAAACCCTCCGAAAACTAGTATCGTAACTGCGAGAACAGATAATATCCCTATTTTTTTAGATTTGTCCATTGAATTACCTCCCTTTTTCAATTGTTTGTAAAAAATTCATTTAAGTATTTTATGATAGTAAGATCTTATCAATTGTTGAAAATTAATCCGAATGTTTTAAAAAGGAGTATCTTTCATTGTTTTTTATGCTCCTGTAGTGTAGTCCGGTCAAGCATTTAAGGTTCTCGTCCTTAAGACCCGGGTTCAAATCCCGGCGGGAGCATACCATAATCTTTAAATAGTTCTTTTTGAATATTTTAGTAAATATGGCGAAGAAAATTATGATTGTAGATGATGAGGCATATATTCGAAAAAGTATAAAAGCAGTTTTGGAGGATGCAGGCTATAAGGTTGTTACTGCGATGACAGCAGATGATTGTTATAGGAAGACCACCACTGAAGATCCAGATTTGATAATAATGGATGTGATGATGCCTGGGACTCCTCCAAAAGAGATTATGCCTCAACTTGCAGATTATAAGGTTGCTTTCTTAACTATTGTTAGAAAAGAGGATGCAAAGAAAGAAGGGCTTTTAGAGTTCAAGAATGTAGTAGACTATATCCAAAAACCTTTTGATATAAAAAAACTGGCCGCCAGGATAAAGAGACTTCTCAAATAATTATTTTTTCTTTTTTGTTTTATGTTTTCTTTTCTTCTTTTTTGATTTGGACTCCAGAATGGGCAACTCTTCTTTTATCTCGTTTAATCGTGTTTTGTATTTTTCCACTCGGATGTTGTAAACTAATCCTGAAATTTTATTTTTCTTAAATCTCTCAATTTGGGATTCTTTTAAAAGATTTGTCAATACTTCTTGTTCTATTTTCATCATTTTTATTTTTCTTTTTAGTAGCTCCCTTCTGACCTTCTTAGATGAGAAAAAGGAAATAAGCGCTACAGCGAGTATTAAGAATATCAAGGGTGCCCAGTAACGTTGGATGAAGTTCTTTAGATTTCTTTGCATACTATTGAATGCTGCCGATTGTGTTTTTTGGGACTCTAGTTCTTTTTTTGCTTGATCCATGAAACCATATGCTTCTTCATATCTATCGCCATAGAATGCGTCCCTTGCTTGGCTCAATAGGTTTCTTGCCTCCAGAATATCCAGCTTTTTATTTGCCTCAACATTCAGCTCCAATGCAGTTAGAAGATCATAAATGGTATATGCTTGTTCCTTTCTTAGAGAAATCTCTTCAGTATAAATTATTACCTCTGAATACCATAGATTTCCCCATTCGATTAATTTTAATGCTGCTTCTGCTTCCCTCTTCTGTTTTGTTGTTGGACTTGAAGATCTCAAAATCTCCGCATATTCCACTTGTTCGAATACTGTTTTAGCTTCAATTAATTTATCACTTGTGTATTCTATAGAGAAGCCGGCCGCATCCATCTCATCAATAATCATTTCTGAATCGGCGATTGCATTAATTGCATCCGATCGCGTCCCATTCTCAGACAATACAGATTGGGAGAGGAGTACTATTACAAGTATCAATATAAATATCTTTTTCATTTTTTTCTTTTTATTTTTGTTTTGTGTTTTCTGATTTTCTTAATTTTTGGCTTTTGTGATTTTTCTAGCTTTTTTCTTTTGAATAAGTATATTGTTGTTCTTTCATCCTCTATTTCTGCTAATCTCTCATTGAATGCCTTGAATTGTAATTTGTATTCATTTTCAGTTATCTTCTTTTTTTTGTAAAACTCCGTTTGGAGTTTTTTTACTTTGAATTGTATCTGGGTTTTCTCTGTTTCCAAATCTTGTAATACCTTTTGAGGGGCCAATATCTTTACTCTCTTATTCCTTAGTCTTGTTCTCTTTTTTCTTAAGATGGCAATTTTCTTGTTGTGCAATGCTTCAATTCTGTGGAATTCTGTGGAACTAATTTTCCCAGAATAATAGTTTCTCTGGTTCTTTATCATTAACTTCCGTATACTATCCTCTTTTTCGTTGGTACCTTGTATCTGGCTTGAAATATTTACTTTCTTGTAGGTCCTATTGCCTAGAAATCCAAATACAATTAAGAAAATAAAGAAAAGTAATACTATGTGCCAATAGAGATACATGAATAACTCTGGACTATTTTTCCGCTCCAATAATAGGAGTAGTTGTGCGGATTCCGCCCTTTCAAACGCGGCTTCATAGTCTCCTCTTTCAAAGGCTACAATCGCAAGATTTAATGTTTCCTCTATCTCTTCTGAGGAAAATACCGTTTCCCCAGATATTAATTCTGAGAGGGGAATGCGTTCATAGTTTTCATCTATTTTTTTTATTGTATTCCCTATAATCAAATTACTTTTTCGGGGATTATTTAATGCCAACAATAATCTTCGGATTAGATTATCTGCTATAAGTGATTTCTCTTTAGCATCAATTATCTCTATGCCCAGGTCATATGCTTCTTTATTCCTCCTGCCATCCAACTTCTCTTTTGCAGTGTCCAATTTGGATTCTTCATTATTTGTATTGAAATTAGAGGCCCTCATTTCTTCAATAGATTTTTCGGCTTCTCGAAGAATACCCTGGGCGTCCTCTTTGCTTACTTCCTGAATTATGAGCATTATATATTGTTTCTCGGTGTATTTTCCCTGGGCCGCATCTTGATAAGTTATATCCCCAGTGATTGTCCCATTAATTAGATATTCTGTGTACCCTTCGTATGGGGGAGCTTTGATTTTTACTTTGAAACTGTCTCGCTTATATTGATTTACTCTAGATATCTCTGCCGGAGAATAAGAGATTCTTTGAGAGGGGAATCCCACCAAATTCAACCTTAGATTTTTTAGTATTGAATTTCTATCATTTATTATTTCTATGTAAAATGAATCCTCTTCTCCTCGAAGAATCTCCACTATTTTTGAATATTCTACCTCCTTTGCAGCCCCTGCAGCTCCGCTGCCCCCCCCCTGTTCCTCCTGCCCCTCCTTGAACGGGGGTACCGATTGTTATTTGCTTGGAATCTGAATCTGAAGAGTTCTCTGTTGAAGAAGATGCCGCGCTTATGGATACAGTTGAATCTGCGGCAGAATCGCTAACCGATATTGTAATCGTGTTTGTTCCGTTCCCCCCAATTGGGATGTTAGATAAATTCCTATTTAGATCTCCTGCATCGAGTTCAAATTCGGAAGGGAGTGTCCAATTTAACCAAACCCCCGTGGCTTCTTGGGTCCCTAAATTTGTTACTGTTGCAGAAAAATTTACATCTTCTTGTC
>CAYZTT010000007.1:0-33837 GCA_964481835.1 Candidatus Woesearchaeota archaeon | reverse complement strand
TTAATATTATTTTTCTTCTTAAGCATTCTCTTCATCAGCAGCGTCTTGAGCATCATGTTGTTGATCAGCAGGGTCTTCAGCAGCAGTGTCTTCAGCAGCAGGCTCTTCCTCTGTTGTTTCTTCAGCAGCAGGCTCTTCCTCTGTTGTTTCTTCTGTCTTTTCTTCCTCTGTTGTTTCTTCTGTCTTTTCTTCCTCAATATTTTTCATATCTTCTTCCATTTGAATTCCTCCATTAAAGTTATGAGTATAAAATTTTATACAAAAAATCTTCCCCCAGGATAATGCTCCATATTCAAAAAGATTCTACTTAATTTATAAAATTATCGCTTTACCAACTTAGGTATTTCAGAAGTTAAATCTATGAGTGTAGAGGGATAATTATGCAAATATCCTGCATCTATAACAAAATCCACTGAATTTAGTATCTTTTTTGGAATTTGGCTTATTTCTCTTGCCTCTTTCCCCCCAGAAAAATTTACACTAGTAGATATCACCGGAACGCCCGCCTTTTTGATTAAATCTGCAAATTTATGATCTGGAACCCTCACTCCTAATGTTTTAACGCCAGGATTAACATTTCTTGCAACTGCGCGTTTCTTAACGCTTAATATATAAGTATACGGCCCCGGCAACTTTTTTATAAAATTCTTATTCAATATCTCAAAATTCTTAGTTATCCATTGTTTATTTGGGGCAATAACACTAAAAGGCTTCTCATCTCTTCTTTTTATCTCCCTTATCAACTGAACAGAGCCTTGTTTCAATGCATTACACCCCAACCCATACACAGTATCTGTGGGGTATATGAAAATATCTCCCTGTTTTATCCTATTAATTAATTCTTTCTTTTTAATATCTTCCAAACTAATTATATCTGGCATAAAAAAGGGTAAGAAACTCCATTAAAAAACTTAACTATTCTCAGAAAAGGCCTAGGCAATTAGTTCTCTCAATATCATCTAAAATCTCACCACATATGCTTGAATCTGAATTCTTCATTGCTAAATTGATAAAACACAAGTTAGAGATAGACTCATCAGAAATTGTACGACAAGTTTCAACATTATTATCCACTTCCGCCATGGCAGCATAACAAGCATCACGAGATTCAGCAGATTCAACGTTATCACACTCATCTAAACTACCATCTGCAATTGCTTTGTCTAAATAGCAAGCATCTGCATCATCCACTATGCCACAATCCACACTCTCTTGTTGCAAGCATGAACTAGTGAACATCAACAAAACTCCAAGAATAATAACCATCTCTTTTTTCATAACGATTATTATGCATTCCCATTTTTAAATTTAACTATTTCAAAAAACAAAACTTTCTCCTTCTTTTTTCTCAAATCTTAAGACAGAGTCAACAAAACTCTCTATTTTGGGATCATGACTAACAATTATTATCTGTTTAATATTAATTTCTTCCAATATAATCCTAAGTTTATCTACCTGTTCCGTGGAAAACCCATCTGTAGGCTCATCTAATATCAATATATCTCTGGTGTTAATCTCACTCATGATGGTGTTAATGACCTGATTTAAGGCTAACCGATACGCCAATGCAGCCGCAGTCCTTTCCCCCCCAGATAAATGATCATAATCAATATCATGGCCATTTTGTTTAATCATCATACCAAAATCATATCCCAAACTAATTTCTAGGTCTTCATTTTCAACCAGAATTTTAAACCAATCTTTAAACAATTTATCAAAATCAGAATGTACACGCTTCATAATTTGTTTTTCAATCAAAGAGACCATGGAATTAAAGTCCTTCTCCAAGAAAGATATTATCTGAGAATACTTGACTATGCCTTCTTTTAGTTTTTCTTTCTTGAGGATATCATTTTTCAATTCTAGAATTCTTTCACCAACAAGCCTGGCTTCCCTCTCACTTGCAACAAATTGTGAATTAACCTTTCTTTCAGAGTCCAACATTACATCCAATTCTGTTTTCAATAGATTATGTTTCTCCGTCAAATCCGGCAGCTGTTCTAAAACACTATTCAATCCAATTTTTTGAGAATTAATTTCTCCAATTTTTTCTTTTACCCTATTTTGTTCCGCCAATAATTCATCTAGCAACTTTGTTTTACTATCCAGGTTTTCCCTTTTAACTTTAAATAGTCCATTATTATTTTTAATCTGGTTCAATTCTCCCAAATTGGTTTTCAACTCAGAAAGTAGAGTCTCATTTTCCTTTTCTTTGATTTTATGCTTTTCTAGTAATTCTCGTACTTCTTTTAGCTTAACATTCTCATTTAGTTTAATATTGTGTTTGTGGTCTTGAGAAACTTCTTGTTTACAAATCGGGCAAACATCAAGTTGGAGTATATCCTCTTTCATTTTATCGGAAGATTTTATAGAGAATTCAAACTCTCCAATTTTCCTATGGCCTTCTCGATTTTCCAGTTCAATACGCCGGATATCTTCTTCAATGTTCAATATTTTCTTATTGATTAATTCTAAATCTTCTATTTTGTGTTCTCTTAATTCCCCATTAAGGATGTTAATTTCTTCATTAAGTTTCTCAATATTCCGTTTATCCCTAGATTTTTGATTAACAAGATTTTCTAACTTATTACCTAACATCTCTAGATCATTATTTAATTCGGCGCGCTTATTGCTTTCTTTTTCAACAATTTCCAACCCTTTTCGCTTTTCATCAATTTTTATCTTAAATTCATTCAGCTCAATCTTAAAAGATTCTAAAGAAGAATTGATCTCCTCCAGCCGGGTTTCCTTACTTAATTTCTCTTCTTTAAAAGAATCCAGATCGGAACTTAACAATTCAAACTCTTTTTTCCTATCCTTCAACTTAGAAGTTAAAATCTTAGAATTCTCTAAAATTCTTTTATATTTATCAATTCCAAAAACTCTTCGCAATATATTTAGTCTATCTTCTGAATTACTTGTCACAATGCTCTTCATTTCTTCTTGAGGAGTATAGACAGTGTAATTGTATACTAATTCTTTGGCTTTAGTTAACGATTCCCTTGGATAATTAAATAGTTCCAATATCCTTTGTTTCAATTCAACCGGGCTTAAATCTTCTTTAACCCCGTCTACAATAATATATCCGGCCTCTTGGCTAAACCCCTTGCTAGTACGTTTAAGGTTTCTCTTGAGAGTGATTTCTTTATTCAACAGCTCAAAACTTAATTCTACACTCCCCTTCTCCTGTCCTTTCCTTAGTAACCCTCCTCCAGATAAATTTCCTTTTCTCAAACCAAACAATACAAAATCAATCGCCAATAATAATGTAGTTTTCCCACTACCAATATTCCCACTTAGTAACACACTTCCGTCTGGGAAATCAATTTCTTTACTTGTATAGCTTCGAATATTTTCCAGCCTTATCTTTCTAACTCTCATCTTCTAAATTTAAGATTTTAAATGAATCTTTTATAACCCTCAACTCAAAATCTAAATTCTTCTCCCCCTCCAACTTCTCTCTATCTAAAGCCTCAATTAATCCCTTCACAAATTCCGGGCTATCGGCATATTTGGAAACCAATTCATTCTCAACATTTTCAACATCTTCTCCAATGTCCTCAAGTTCTTCAAATTCTCTAGACTTTAGTTCCGACGTATTTTTCAAAATAGCATATGCCCCCTCCAACTCAGAAAATATTTCTTTAAAGTTTATATCTGAAAGTTTTCCGCTTTCCATCGTGCCTCGCAATCTAAGTAGAACTATCCTATCCGCAATTTCATTTTTATCTACTTTCTCCAGGATAAAGTCTTTTACTTGGTTGGAGTCTTTCCCGCTTAAATCGAAATTATATTTAACAACTCGCTTCACAATAACAGGTATAAATTCCGACTTGATTCCCCCCTCAACAAATTCATTAATAAAAAATCCTCCGCCTTCAAATTTCTCCAACTCCCAAAAATTATTGGGGAATAAGGCCCCGGTGTATGCAATTCTACCATATGGCTCCTTAATTTCATTAAAAACATAATGGGGGTGCCCCCCCGCATAATAATCAAATCCGCGAGGCAATATCGCAACCGGTTCAGAAGAAATCATGGCCAAATGTTCAGGTTTAAACTCAGTCAAAGTAGTATGGAACATAAAAATTTTCTTTCCGCTTTCATTTTCCAGATTTTCCCTAATCAAATTTTCATAATATCCTTTTTCTAATCCTTGTGCCTTTCCAAACAATCCAGTAATTTTAACGCCTGTTTTTTCATCAATGCTAAAATTTAAATCAATTTTTCCTTCCCTCTCTTCAAATCTAACCACATTTCTTACAAGCCCTGCATTCTCAAAAACGTCCAGCATAGTTTTCCCGCTGGGGGAATAATCATGACTTCCCGGAATAATATATGTGGGAATTCCTTTGTCTTTCAATTTTTTTAGTTCCAAAGTTACTTGCTTTATCAAATCAATGGAAGGGAGGGCAGTATTAAACAAATCCCCTGCAATTAAAACAAAATCAACACATCTCTCGATACAAATGCCAATGGATCTACAAAAAAC
The DNA here is from genome assembly GCA_964481835.1 of Candidatus Woesearchaeota archaeon. Taxonomy (GTDB): domain Archaea; phylum Nanobdellota; class Nanobdellia; order SCGC-AAA011-G17; family PNOQ01; genus JABIBT01. The sequence goes on along the minus strand of CAYZTT010000007.1, from coordinate 29,345 downwards.
CTCCAGATTAAGTTCTTTTAATTTCAGCTCAGACCAACCACCAATATGGCAGTCCGCAATATGCGCAAATTTTGCCATAAAAACAGAAATATTAGTAGTTTCTTAAAGATAATTGTGGTAAAAAGGCTATTTCTTGCTCAACGTTTCTTCTATCAATTTCAAAACGGCTTCCTTATCGCCCTCATTTGTATAAAAATTATATTTCTCAGAATCAATGACTAGTATCTTTCCAGTATATTTAGAAATCATTTTATCATACAATAGTTGTAATTCTTCCAAATAAGGATTATTAGGATCTAATAATTGAATCTCGCTATCTCTCCCCCGGAGCCTTATTCTTTCTCTTAAGGCATTAGGGGAGGCTTTCAAATAAATAAACAAATCCGGGTTATTTAATCCCTTACTACAAATTCCAAAATTTTGTTTATACTCTTCAAATCTTTCATCAGAAATAAAACCAGATTTATTCAAATGGACAGCAAAAACCTCTCTGTCCTCATAAATTATTCTCTCCTGAACGCAATTCTCATCAGAGAATTGAATGTCCATGTGTGCGGCCGCCCTAGAAAACAAAAAAAACTTCTGGATCAAGAAAGCAAACTCTGAAGGCTTAACATTATTCTGGATATCTTGGTAAAACTTACTCAAAACGGAGTTATCTGCATTTTCCTCAAATAGCTTAAACCTCGACCTTTCAGCCATTAGTTTCGCTAAGGTGGTTTTCCCAACCCCAATACTCCCAACAACAGATACAAACATAAACCAGAACAGTAAAATAATTTATTAAAGATAATTATACTCCAAAATCTATTTCTTAAGTAGTTTCTCAGCCCGTCCAATCATTTCTTGTTTAAGAGCAATAAAAATTCCTCCTTTTTTGCCCTTCACAAAGCTAATCTCTCCATCTTTGATTATCTTGGCTATATCTTTTCCCTCAATATCAATATGTGTAACCCGAGCACCCGATTTGCCTTTCTCATGAACATAAACTTTTACATCCTTCAACAACTTCTTCCCATCTCCAGCCCCGCTCATTTTTTTAACCTCGGCAAAACTTTAAACGCATAAATTCCTCCAGCAATAATCACAATCCAAAAAACAACCCAAGCAACTATACTCATTATAGCTAAAACAAAAATTGCAACTAGAAGAATTGCCAAAAAACCAGATAAAGATTTAACAAAATTCATCTTTTCCTTTTCCACCATCTCCTAGCCGTCTTATAATTATTTTTATTCTCCCTAACTATCCAAAACAAATAAAATATCTCCAAAATGGCCATAGTTTGAATCAGAAATATTAAAATAAACCACCCCACTTCCTTTCGTCTTGCCGCCTTCCATAAAGCAACACCCTTCCAAGGGAGATTCCAAACCAGCAGAGCAACTATCCAAAAAGTTTTCCATGCTGCACTATAATCAAAAACAATCATTTTAATTTGAGTGGTTGACCATTATTTAACATATGTATTGTTTTGCTTAACTTATATCCCTCTTCCTGTCCCAATTCAATAAACCCTTCCATGTGCCCATGACTTCCCTGGCACGGAATTAAATGCTCTGGTTGAAAAATCTTAACCATATCCCTCATATCTTCCTTGTAGATATGCCCCCCAGAATGGACATTTGTAAATAATCTAGCTTTATTCCTCTTCAATCTATTCTCCATCATTTTCCGATTCTCAATATTGGGACTTACCGGAATAGTCTTACATGAAAAAACAACATGGTCATCTGGTTTAAATTTAAAGGGCAACTCTCCACGGGATATCCGAGTCAATATAGCCCCCGGCTCCGCCTGGTTTCCAGTACATAAAATCAGATATTTATCCCTTCCTTTCTTATCAATCTGCCTCAATCTTCCTTCTGCCTGTCTTGCATATTGGACTATTTCGACCTTTTTAGAAAAATCAACTAAACCAACCCTCTCGGCCGCAGTGATATATTTATGCATGCTCCTGCCAAGAACAATTACCTTTCTATTCAATTTTTTTCCAAACTCAATGGCAGAGTGTATCCTCGCCAGCTGGCTGGCAAAAGAAGTAACAATCATTGCATGTCCTTCTCCATGCGTTCCCAACATAACATCCCGCAATAACTCCCTTGCAACCTTCTCACTCGGGGTTTTACCAGGGGTATCTGAATACAATGTATCCATAATCAATAGCTTGACTCCATTCCTAGCAACTCTCTTCATTCGTTTATAATCTGGAGTATCCCACAAAACAGGGTTGTTATCTAATTTGAAATCATTACCGTACACAATCGCCCCATATTTTGTATGCAAAACAACCAGCGTAGCATGTGCAGTAGAATGGGTAACATGAATAAGTTCAACACTTAAATTTTTAGAAATTTTATGCCTTTCTCCACCAAGCAACTCTATAAAATTATTATGTATTTTTAGCCTCTCATCTTTCAATAGTGATTTCAAAACTTCTAATGTATATGGTGTCCCAATAACTGGGCAACCATACTTATCTGCCAAATAAGGAATTGCCCCAATATGATCTAAATGGCAGTGCCCAGGAACTATCGCTTTAACTTTATCCCTCACAGAATCTAAACATGAATCATCTGGAATTGCTCCAAGGCGCATCAAACCTTTTGCCGTTAAATTTCTCCGGTCTCCCCCCTCTTCTTCGAAAGCAACAAGTTTAGGAAGGAAAAACCCCATATCAAATATAACTACTTCATCATCGACCTGAACAGCAGTCATATTTTTTCCAACTTCATTATATCCGCCAACAGGAAATACCTTAATCATTTAACTAAATGCCACACCCTTAATTTATATAACTTTCCATATTTATTTATAAATAATTTCGAAATCTTTTTAAATAAAAAATTGAAAAATAGGGTATGCAATCCATATTGGAAGGGATAAGACTTTCACTCCTAGCAATACAAGGCCCCCTAGTAGATTTGTCTTCAACATTCCCAAGGGCGCTGATAATAGTTACATTTCTAAGTATTGTAATTACAAAACAGGTCCTATGCCTTTTAGATAATATAAAAAAATAGTTCGGTTCCATAGCCATTATAAGTATTGTTTATAATTTTATCAAAATGAAAACTAAGAATCCGTTAAAGTTACTAAAAAGAGGAGATATCTGGGGAGCAGTCGTTTCTCTATTTGTAATTCTTTTAGGAGTGCTTGGCGCAATTGCTGGCGCATTAGGAATCTGTATCGCATGCACAATACCAATAGTTGCGCTAATATTATCCTTCTTAGGAATAAGTACAGGTTTCCTGTATGACAACAATATCTGGATAATCTCAGTAGGAATATTATTCTTATTTTTGAGCATTTATTTCTTTTATAGAAAAAGAAAATGCAAAACATGCAAAATTAAAAACTAACCTTGTCACCAATTTTTAACAGATTTTCTCCAGCATTCATCTCAACAACATGTTGTGCCCTTTTTCTTGGGATAATCAAAGAAACAAAGGGATTCGCCTTCCTAACATCAACAACTTTTTTCTCTGAATCTAAAAAAATAACATCTAAAGGGAAAAATACAAACAACATATGTATGGCAGAATTAATTCTAGATTCATAATCATTCGAGAGAATGATACATTCTCCTTCCTTCAATTTCTTAGAAAACATCAAGCCCCTAAGTTTAGAAAAAAAATCATCACAAACCTTTGCTTTATAATCCACATCCTTAGATTTCAAATTTACATCCATTTCTTCTTCTTAAACCACATTGTCAATAAAGCAACACTGATCAGCATAAGTAATAAAGGAACATAGAATCCAAACTGATTATCAAAGAAAGGAATTTTAGCAAAGTTCATTCCCCATATCCCAGAAATCAAGGTAGGAACCAGAACTAGAGAAGCAATAACAGTAAATCCCCTCATAATATCATTTAATTTATTTGAGATTGAACTCATATACATATCCATGGCCCCTGTAAGTCTATCCCTCAATAATTCAGTAATAGAAACAACTTGAGACATCTCAATCCTGAGTTCGGATAGCCAATTTTGTTTTTTCGAAGCAAGATATTTCGAGTATCCCCCAAAAATTACATCGATTAAATCTCGATTAGTTGTAAGTGCCCTCCGGGTATTCATAACCTTTTCCTTAAGGTCAAATATTTTCGTAGGCTTATCTACCTTGCCTGCTAAAATCTCATCCTCCAACTTATCAACATTATCTTCTAGTTTATCCAGTTCCGATCTAAATTTATTAGTAACATACGAAGCGATCCTAAAAAATATATAGACAACCCCTTTAGAAAAAAATTCTTTAGGTTCTTTCCCAACCAACTCAAACAAATCTTCAACGGCATATATCCTGGTTGTATGGACTGTAACAATAAACTTATTGCTTATAAAAATCCCCAGCGGAGCATAGCCTTTCTTGGGGTTCATGGCCCTCAAAATAACCACTGCATAATTTTTTCGATCAATGGTTCTTGGCAAAACATTCCTAGCCAATACGTTCTGTACATCCCTAATATAAATTCCAGTAAGCTTGCTAATCCTTTTCATTTCGCTTGCTGTAGGGTTTGAAGCATCAATCCACAGTCTATCTGCAGGACCCACACTCACAAGGCTCTTACTAACTTTACTGCCAGAATATTTAAGGGACCTAATCATCTACACTAAATCTTGAAAAATTTCTTTTTAAATTTTTCTTTTTAGTCCACTTTCATAAAATTTTTAAGTATCTTCTCACTCCCCCTTAATATGGAAGAATATCATGAAGAAGAGGTCTATCAGGAAGATATCATTGAAAAGAAAACAGAATCCGATGAAATCTCTCCTGAAGAAGGCGGATTTATGATGGGGTATAACGAAGATTAAATAAAAACAACAATTACCCATTTTCAATAGAGGGTTCTCGCTCAAAATTATTTGTATTGGCATCTGAGTAAAAGACGAAAAACCCAAAGATTTCTCCTAAGTTAACCAAGGTCAACAAATCTAATATTGCTCTGCCAATACAATTAGAGATATTCAAAAAATTATATAAAACTACCTTGATTACTCAGCAGTAAAGTCATCAATACTATATTTGAAGTCTTCATCAGATTTAATCATTCCTTTTAACTTCATGTACTCCTTCGCCAAAATCCAATATAGAATTGCTAAGCTTTTCTTTCCTTTATTATTACAAGGGATAACTAAATCAACATTATTTACTTCATTATTCGTATCACAAAAGGCAACAACTGGAATTCCTAATTTTGCGCCATCTTCTACCGCATTCTTGTCTGGCCATGGATCACTAACAACTAATAACTTTGCTTCAATAAAGTCTTCCAAATCAGTATTAGTTAATAGTCCTGGAGGGTATCTCCCAGTAATAACCCTAATGCCAGTAACCTTAGAAAACATCTTTGCAGGTTTCCAGCCATTCTCTCTCCTACAAACAACTAATATTTCTTCCGGGGAAAATTGATCCATTAAATTAATAGCATTTTGAATCCTATCATTAATCTGATCCACATTCAAAACAGACAGTCCATCTGGCCTAACCTTGTAAATAAACTTACTCATAAATTTAGTTCTAAACTTAGTACCAATGTGAATTCCGGCCTTCAAGTAGTCATCTAATACCACTAATAAATTTTCTTCTGTCATCTTCTATTTGGCAAAGTTAACTCTTTATAAAACTTTTTATTTAACTCAAGAGAAATGTTTAAAAGCCCCGCATATATCCCCCCTGCATGGAAGACTGCTTATTGTGCGATATTGATCCAGAAGGTAACCCGACTTTTATGAGAGATAACGGATTATGGACAATTTTACTTAATTTTAAACAGCCAACATTGGGGGCATCCCTAATTGTATTGAATCGTCATGAGGAAGTTCTAAGGAATATTACCGAAGAAGAAGAACGTGCATATTTCGAGTCTGTTGGGGCATTAGACTCAATGTTAAGGCATTCATTCAACCCAACACGGATGAACTATCTAATGCTTGGTGGCCAAGTACCACATCTACACGCACATGTAGTGCCAAGATATAATGCCAAAAGAGCATTTGCCGGTCAAACGTGGGAAGACCCCGAGTATAGGGCGGGCATGGCACCCCTAAAGGCCCCCGAACAAGACCCAAAGATCATAGAAAAAATAAAAACTGAATTGTTAAAGTATAAACCTACTTAACCAGCCGCTTAATATCTCTAATAGATTCCTCAGTAGCACGACTCCCTTTTCTAATTATACTCTTTACTCTATCAAAATCATATTTATGAAATCCTACTAATTTCGGCCTTATCACATAATCTGCAGAATTCAAAGCATATTTACTAAGTTCATTAATCATAATACTAAAGGAGTTAGATGTAATCCTTAAGAATTCTGGACCCCTAAACTTATGTTTCTTCATAAACTCCATTATTTTCTCTGGGTGATCCAATATATTTTTTAACACCCAGGGGATATTCTTCTTTTTCGCAACATATTTATTAATCTCTTCAATCTCTTGTTCGATCATCTTTTTTTCTAGTTTTTTCATAAATTTCTTATTCTTATCTGGCTTAGAGCTAACAACTACATCTTTTAATTGAGTAGACAAATCAATAGCAATAACAACATCGGCCCCCATATTCCTCACAGTATCCACTGGTACTGGAGCCACTACCCCCCCATCGACTAAAACTCGATTGTTATATTCATATGGAACAAAAACATTTGGTATAGAGATGCTCGCCCTTAGTGCACTAGCAACATCCCCCTTCCTAAAAATTACCTTCTCCCCATTATGTACATCCGCAGCAATAACTGACATCGGAATCTCTAAATCCTTAAATTTCTTATTCTTAAGTAAAACCCTTAGAAACTTCTCAATCTTATACCCAGTCAATATGCCCTTGTCTGGTAAAGTAAAATCGACAAGGTTCTCCCATTTGGTTGTAGTAGCAATCTTTTTCAAATCCCTAATTGACATCCCAGAAGAATAAAGCGCACCAACAACCGCGCCCATGCTAGTTCCCGCCAAATAATCGATCTTGATTTTGTGCTTCTCTAGAGATTCCAAGACTCCAATGTGGGCCAATCCTTTTGCAGAACCTCCACTTAATGCCAAGCCTATTTTCTTCATTTTATCTTCCTCAAACGATTATATTTCACTTCTCGTTCCTTTCCATAGATGCCGGCCTTCAAAAAATCTGCCCCAAACATAAAACTCAAGTCAGACAAGAAATCCTCTTTAGTTTCTCCAGATCGATGAGAAAATATTGTTTTTATCCTATTCAATTTACAAAAATCAACAACTCTCTTAACTTCAATTAGCGAACCAATCTGATTTGGTTTAATTATAACCGCATTAATACTCCCTTTCGCTTTCTTAACCCTACTAAAATTAGTTACTGTCAAATCATCTCCAACAATTAAGCAATTCCTAACCAAACCTTTCAACTCCTTAAAGTCATGGAAATGATCTTCATCGACAGGGTCTTCTAAATATCCAATCCTATACTTCTTAACTAGGTGTGCTAAAAACTCTATGTGCTCTTTCTTATTCAATTTTACATTTCTATTATTTCTAGCATAATTTTTATAACAATAAAGTCCATTTTTGTAAAAACTGCTAGCAGCAACATCAATTCCTATCCTTATTGTATGGCCTGTTTTTTTAGACAAGTCTTTTACAGTCTCATAAAGTAAATCTAAAACTTCAATATTGCTCAGATTAGTTCTCCAAGCACCCTCATCATTTCTCTCTCCATTAAATCTCTCATCCCTGGCAGAAATGGCTTTTTTTAAATAATCATAAACTAATTTATTAATTCTCACTCTAGATTTGAAACTCTTACAATGCTCAACATAAATTAAAAATTCCTGAAAATCGGGTTTTTTTCTTCCCTTTGAATGCAATCCCCCGCCGATAGAATTTCCTAAGGGAATAGCTAGATGCCGATATCCAAAATTAAATTTCTCGTAAGGCTTCTTGAAATTTTTTAGTATGGCATACTCCAAAGCAACCCGAGGATTAGACCCATAATCAGAAACTCTCTCAATCTTTTTCAAATCCCCAAATTCTTCAATTTCGATTCCCCTTAATTTATCGGAAGAATTAATTTTCTTAATGATAGAATCAACACTTCCCTTAAAATATTCTTTTTCATGAGCCCCCTTACTCTTTCCAGCAGGAGCAGAAGCCTTCGCCCTTCCAATACTAGATTTAACAGATATTTCTATTGTATCTTCATTTCTAGAATTCTTAATCTTCTTAGCTCTAACCTCTTTTATAATCATAAGCTAATTCTTAAAATTCAAATTTATAAAATTAATGGAAAAGAAAAAGAAATTAAGGCATGGGCCTCTTAATAGTTATAGGTAAGACTCCTTTCTCGTGTTCTAGCATAGCAATCCTGATTGGATTGAACTTAAGTCCTTCCAAATCGCTTTTACCTAGCTTAAGCAACATAGGAGCACCCATAGCTAACTGCAGAGCCCTTGCACCAATAATTCTTGCCTTTTCGTATTTTGTTAGTTTCATTTTAATGCCTTTCTAATTTCAGCACTCTTTTTTACTGCCATACCGATCATCTTATCGATTAATTCGACATCCAAACCGACCATCCCGCCTTTTTGCATTGCATGGATGTTTCCTTTTTCCGAAACAGATACCGATATTCTTGAATCCAATTCTGGCTCTTCGCCTCGAATTGGGTCAACAATAGCTTCTCCCCCAATAGTACCAACTGTACAAGTTATTGGAGTCAAATCGATAGGCAACTTATTCTTTGTAAATTCTCCAAACAAAATCCTATCCCCATCCAATTTAGGAAAAACCGCACTCTTCAAAGCAGCAACTGCAGCCAATGAAGCAGCATCAATCAAATTTCCATCATTGTTTATAGGATATATATCCAAGAATATTGTCCAAACTAATTCGCCTTCCCTGATGCACAGTTTCTTAACATCCAGCATCTTGCTCTCTCTAATTCCTCTATCGACAATCCTAGCCAGCTCTATTGCTTCTGGTCCAGGTGGTCCACTTAAAAATTTTGGGTCCGACATAGGACTTAATTCCGCCCCCGTAATCAAAACTCCTTGGTCCTGACTATCCGGGTATGGAGTCCCAACATTCATCTTAACGCCAACCACAACTTCGGTTTCGCCCCAAGTGACTTTTGCAGAACCTTCAGCCTTGTTAGAGATCCCTAATTCAATTTTGATAGGTTTTCTTAGTTCGTCAAATTTTCTACCATCAATTCTTGAGCCTTTCTCTATAAGAGATTTCATATATTTATTCATTTTCCATCCCCCTTATACTTCTCTTTCAGTGCCTTCACTTGTAATTTCTCAATCTCTTTTGCAGCCTTTTTGCTCATCTCTAGTGCCTCTTTAATTTCTTTCTGGGTCATATTTCCGTCCATTTGTAACAATGTTATTTTCCCAGATCTAGGCATTACAGCAACTGGCAAATCCGTGGCTCCTTCTGCATAATCTTCTTCATCTTTAGTTAAATCTACACAGATTTTGTTGCCAACTTTTCCAACTGCTACAGAACAAACCATGTCCTTCATTGGAACTCCTGCATCAGCCAAAGCCAAGGCAGCAGCGTTTATCCCCGCAGTTCTTGTACCTGCATCTGCTTGTAAGATGTTAATGTATACATCAAACCCAGTACTTCTAAATTTAGCTAAATCTAGAGCTGGAAACAGTGCAGCCTCAGAAACTTTGGAAATTTCTGTACTTCTTCTAGTTGGTCCAGGTCTTTTTCTTTCTGTTACAGAGAAACTCCACATGTCATAATAACATCTTAGTATTCCCCTGCCTGGATTTTGCAAAAAAGAGGGAAATACATCTCGTGGGCCATAAACTGCTGCATAGGCTATTGTTTTTCCCATTTTAAACATAGCACTACCTGTAGCTCGTTTGATGACGCCAACCTTTGCATCCATCTCTCTTATTTGATCAAATTTTCTTCCATCTAATCTCTTTGTATAAGCCATTTTATTTACTCTCCTTCTTCAAGAACTCACTAATCTTTTCTGTCAATCCTTCACCGTGAGCTTCTTTCTCAATTAATCTTATTGCCTTGACTGCAAGCAACTGATCTTTTGGTTCTCCACCTGAGATCCAAACAAATCCATTCTGCCCAACCACAATAAAGCAACCAGTAGCATCCTTGATCAACGAAATCATGCTTCCTTGTTTTCCAATTATTCTTGGAACCCTTGTAGGCAATACTTCAATTAATCTACCATTGTCTAACTTCTTTGTACCTGGCAATTTCATACTTGCATCAATAATTTTGCTTCCAATGACCTTAGTAATCTTACATGCAACGTATTCGCCGTATGTATAGTACTGTGTCAAATCAGCTCCATTAGGAATAAAGTCTCTACTTCCATCTTTCAACGGAATCGTAGCGTAGAATGGCCAGCCATAATCGACTCTCCACCCATACATTCCAATATCTACTATTTTCCCAATAACTATGTCTCCATCCTTTGGTAGATATTTTCCACCCAAAGGAATTACTTTTAATAATCGATTATCTACATGTGCCAATCCGACCTTTTGAGCGTATATTTTTTCTCCGTCTCTAAAAGATCCATCACCTGGCAAATAATCCATACCTTCCGCTAGTTCCTCTCCGGGAACAACGATTTGTCTTTCTTCAATTAATATTTTTCCCATTTTTTCCTCCATATTACTTCAAATCTTTTGATTCTAGCCTGCCATGCGCAATATTATTCAAATCATCGAATAATCCTGCTTGCAATCCTGCAGGCACTTCAACATCGATAGATAAACTTCCATCTCCAAGCCAACTCTCTCTCAGAATCTTGGCATATTTCTTTACAATCCCAAAGCTTTTGCCAGAAGCATCAGCAGGGATAACTAAATTTAATCTCTTAGTTTCGTAAGAAATAGGCAGTATGTCCCTAAGTTCTGCAACAATATCTTCTACTTGAGTTTCAGCCGATTTAAATTCATCAATTTTTACTTTCTTTTCACCCATCGCATTTTCAATTCTTTCCAATGGATGAGGCATATTGTTTTGAGGATTAACTGCATATTGCGAAATTAAAAAAGCTATTTTTTTCTTTTTCTCTTCTCGTAGCTTATTCTTAAAATCTGTAGTCAATTGAACCTCTCCTTTCTTCAAGATTTTCTCAGCAATCAGTTTTTTATCTTCTGTTTTGAAAACATTCATCAAATCCTGTTCTGATGCATGCTCTCCTTTTTTACTATCCTTAAAGATATCATCTGTAACTAAAACTTCATCAAGAAGGGCCTTCCCTCTCTTGAAGTCCATCGCTTTCTCGCAATCTACAAGAATCTCAAAATTCAAATTTTCTTTCTTTAATCTCGCTATGACACTATCCTCAACTTTAATCATTTTATAGCCTTCCTAATATACTCCTTAGTCAACCTCTTAAATTTCTTATCACTTGTATGAATGTACGCACCATCTAACCTGTCCAAATTAAATTCTTTTCCAAGAACAGATTTCAAAGCGTTTACAGTCATCTTTATTGCTTCATCAATTGTCATACTCTCTTTATAGTTTTTAGACAATACTTCTTTTAACTCGTCTTCAAACTCTCCAATTGCCGTTGCTTTGTATTCCCAATGTATCCCTGTAGGGTCGGTCAAAAACAACTGTGGACCATCATTAATTCCAGCAAACAATAACGAGACTCCGAATGGTCTAGCTCCCCCATATTGTGTATAGGCTTGTTTAAGATTGCTAATCTCTTTTACTAGTGCATGTGGCTCCATTGGCGCATCATAAGTAACCCTATGCTGCTGTGCCATAACCTGTGCCTTCTCAATTAGGATTCTAGCATCGCTCATAATTCCAGAGGCTGCCGCAGCAACATGCTCATCCACTTGAAAAATCTTCTCAACACTATTGACAACGATTAATTTATCAATAATCCTTTTATCAGCAACTAATAAAACTCCATCTTTACAAACTACTCCCATTACCGGTGTACCTTGTTTTACTGTTTTTTTAGCATACTCTACTTGTAATAATCTTCCGTCTGGGCTAAACATTGTGCTTGCCCGATCATACCCCATCATTTGATGTTGAACTGCTTCTTGCATTTGTCTTACACCTCCAAAAATTTCTTCTTTGCTTTATTTAAAATGCCAGAGACACCAATAACATTAACTATTGCTTTCTCTTTTCCCATTGTTTTAATCAATGATAATGCCATTTTCATTTCGTCTTGATATTTTACGTTTGTTCTTATTATTCCTTTATTTCCTTTAGTCGCATCCTTCAATAAGATAAATCCTGACTTTGCAATCCCTAATTCTCCAAGAAACTTAGTTACATTCTCCTGAATTCCTTTCTCAAGGTCCTTCTGAGCTATCTTTTTGTCCGAGATAATCTCAAAAACCACATAACGTTTCTTTTCTTTTAGGCTTGGTAATAACGGTTTCATCTTATAACCGAGAAGTAAAAACTTAACACTTCTCCATTTTCACGACATTTTCTAGTAGAAAAAAGTTATTTATAAATGTTTCTTTTATTTCTTTTTCTTAACTGTTTTCTTTGGAACGGCCTTTTTAACAGGCTTTTTCTTAACCGGTTTTTTAGCAACCTTCTTCTTAGGTTTGGCCTTAGCTGCAGCTTTCTTCTTAACAGGTTTTTTGGCAACTTTCTTTTTCTTAACAAAGTGCTCCCAACAAGGATACGGCTTCTTTGTATACGGGCTTGCCTTCCAAAGTTTGACTACTTTTCCATCTCGAACATCAATTCTGCAAAAAGTAGAATAAATCGCAGGCTGCATATATGTGCCCTCTTTTAGAACAAATTGAATGTCATACATCCCAGAACTCCAATTTCCAGTATATTGTTGAAGATGTTTTTTCAAATTAACCATGCTTACCGCATCAGTTTTCCTAACAATCACATATTTGTTCTTATGATATGGCGCCTTATAGGTGTCCCGGATCTTTAGAACCATCATGTGCTTGAAAAAATTAACTTTTATACCTTCTTCCATTTTCACTGAGAAATTATAAAATGACAAAACTTATTTATAAATCTTTCGCGTATTTTTCCAAGATTCTCTCAAAAACGCGCATAGAATCGCCATTTCTCAACTCAAATTTATCTTTAGCAAAACTAGAAAAAACCATCTTAACCTTATATTTTTTACAGATTTTATAATTAAAGAACATCTTCCCTAGGATTTTTCCCCTTTCCTTTCCCTGAGATCTAAGCAATCTAGCAAAATCAAAGCCAACTGCAATATCATTCTGTTTAGCTAACTTGCAAAGTACCTGATTTAGGCCAGATTTCCTATAATGTACATTATCTTCCTTGTTATTCGCCTCTGGACTTAATAAAACATCAACTTTCTTAATCTCTAACGCCAATCTATTCTGTTTATCATTTCCCCCTAGCACAACCACCTTCCCTTTGCTCTTTTTCACTTCATCTCTTAATTTCGCAAGCGGAACATCCAAAATATCAACTTTCTGGCTATACATGCCCAATTTCTCTTCAAATTCCTTATTTTGCTTCAAAACTAACATAGAATAGAAATTATCATTAAAACTTATAAATTTACCTAATTCGAAACACTTAAAAATCCCCTCAAATTACCACTTATAGGTAATCAAAATGACAAATATAGAAAAAAACGTCTTAAAATCATTCGGATTAGTAAAAAGCGATATAGTTCAACTTCAAAATAAAGTAATAGAACTGAACCAAATTCAAAGAAAACTAATCGAAAATATTGAACTTTTACACAAAAAGACAGACAGGCTATCAAAAAAGCCAGCAGAGAAGAAGTCAAAACCTGTAGCAAAAACAGTGAAAAAGACATTCATAGCAGCAAAGTCTGGAAAAAAGTTCCACATTAGGGAATGTCCATTTGCAAAAAACATAAAGCCAAAAAGCAGAGTGACTTTCAAATCAAAAACAACTGCACTCAACAACGGTTTCAAACCTTGCAACTGTGTAAAATAATTCTTTTTTTTATTTCATCAAAAAATTTATAAATAAAACATTCTAATTTTTATCATGTCAAAGAAAGGAGATGCATTGGCTGAAGAAAGAACAGCTTTAGCTGAAGAAAGAACAATTCTAAGTTTTATAAGAACCTTTCTCACAGTACTGGGGATAATTTTGGTATTCTTACAATTATATTTCAAAGGCAACTGGTGGATGATAGTAGTGGTCGTTGTCTTATCTGCATTATTTTTCCTTGTAATTATCGAAGAAATTGTTAAATATAGAAAAATAAGAAGGTTAAGAGAGCGTAAATTGGAAAAACTAAAAAATTAAATTTCTTTAATATAATCTTTAATCTTTTTTAATTCATATCCTTTCGAAGTATTAACAACTAGTAAACTATGTTTCTTCTCTTTAGCTTCAATTACAAAACTATCAAATATCTCGGCTTCCACATTCTCCTTAATCTTTTCAGGAGAATATTTTCTTTTCTTCAACCTATCTCTCAAAACATCAATTTCACAAGTTGTAACGATACAAAGGTCAACATATTTCTTTGGGATAAGATGGCTAAAAATAGAATCAATAATCAAATTTTTCTTAGATTTATTTATTTTTTCAATCAGAAGTTTCAAAAGTTTCTTTTCATCAATAATCTCACAATCCCTTTTTTCATCAAAGCCTATACTCAATTTATTCTTTTTAACTTCTTTAGTAACATCAACATATTCAAATTTTAAAGATCTAGCCAGTTTCTTACTTAAAGTAGTCTTACCAGAACCAACACTCCCAGAAATGCAAATTACGCTCATCCTATAACTGTCCCTCGAAATCTTCTTTCCTTCAGGGCTTTCTTCAGATTTCTCAAATCTTCATTCACAATGTAAGTTTTAATTTTATGTTTCTTAATCAATTTTGCAGAAGCTTGATCCAAAACAAAATGTTGCCCTGCCTTGTATTTTATCTTGCTAATCATTTTCAAAAAATTTCCATAACTAATTGCAGGTATATGTTTTGCACCCTTATTCTTTTTTGGATCCTTATCATATAATCCATCTACATTTGTAATGTTAACAAAAAAGTCTGCATCAATAGACCTAGCAATTTCAACTGCATTCCCGTCCGAAGTCATTCCCTTCTTGGCACCCAAGGCACCACATACAATAAGACTCTCTTTCTTCAGTAAGCGTTTAACACCCCTCAAATCAACAGGCAATTCATAATCCAATCCAAACATATTTTTAACCAATCTTGCATTAATCCTTGTAGCTGCAATTCCTACCTTGGCATATGCCTTGCTACCTGCCCGAGATCTAACTAAAGGATCGATATATTTTCTGGCAGTGCTGCCTCCACCACACACAACCACCAACTTATTTCGCCTAGAGAAACCTTTAGCTAATCTTTTAAATTTCTTCAAATATTTATAATCAATTTCATCAGGGACAATAACACTCCCCCCTAAAGACACCACAACTTTTTTCATAAATAAATTTTAGAAATCTCACTATTTAAACTTTATCATCAACTGTAAACAATCTAGAATCATGCACATCAAAAATCTTAGACCTCGCCCCAGCATCCAGCCATCCATGTGCATAGTTTAAGGCAGCAAACGCATTAACATAATCCCCTTTCTCAAAGAAATGTTTTGCATCAGAAATATATCTAGAAATCATATCCAAAAAATCTTCCGCCAATTTTTTCTTTTTACCATTAACATTCTTTTTAGCTAATTCATATGCTTCTCCACTAACCAAAAAGTATTTCTCGAGCTTCTCTTTAGTAATTTTATCCATATAAAAAACAATTAAACTGCCTATTTAAAATTATCCACAAAAGGTTTATAAACAAAATTTCCCAAAATAGACTATGTTAATTGGGATATATCTTGCATTAATTTTAAGCATAATCCATTTCATTAGTGATGTTTTCATTAAGTTCACAAAAAGGCACATACAAAAATTAATGAGCCTTTCCGCAGGAATACTACTATCAATCTTATTCCTAGAGATGTTGCCTAAATTCGCAGTAGCCGCCCTAGAAACAAATTACTTACTCTTCCTTCTACCATTAATGGGTTTCGCTGCATTTCACTCGATAAGGTCCTATAATTTTAGACACATACAAACAAAAAAAGAACTGAAGGCAAGATTCAGAAAAACCCATATCTTGGCGTTCTTTATGGAGCACTTCATTCTAGGATTTGCACTAACCCTTTCTTTCAAAGATCCTACAATCTCCCTCATATTATTCCTCCCATTCATCCTACTTACTGTATCTTCCTCAGTCCTATTAAGAATTATCGACAAAACTTCAAACAGTGATAAAGTAAGAATAATCTTGGGGTCTGCGCCGATCCTTGGGGCACTATTCGGGGCATTTTCCTCTTTCAATCAACTATTCTATCTTGGGGCATTGGGTTATATAATGGGTTCTCTTTTCTATATAGTTTCGAGAGATATAATGCCAATAGAAGAAAAGAAGGAAGATTTTGTATCGTTTTTTACAGGATTAATATTAACATCAATATTATTATTAGCAAAAGTTATTATTTAGATTTCTTGGGTTCTTCAACAGCAACATCACTTGCAGGAGAATATCCTTGAAAAGTTTTCTTCAAAAACCACAAAGCGACAAATATCCATACTATTGCACCAAGAACAACCCATAAAATATACATTGACTGCATATTCAATCCTAAGAAAATTACTATTTAAACCTTTCTACTAGCTACTTAATTTTTTTATCTTGCCCAACTCTTCATTCAGAATTTTAATCTCATCAACAGTATTATACAAATAAAAGCTCGCCCTTGCACTCCCTTTTATTTTATGCTCATTATACCAGGCGTGTGCACAGTGCATGCCACTTCTTATTGCAATGTTCTTACTTGAATCCAAAATGCCTGCAACTTCATGATGATCCATCCCAGGAATATTAAAATTAAAAACTCCGATTGTATCTTTATTCCCAACTTGAACAATTCCGTCCCGATTTACTTCCTTCGTCAATTTAGCTTCATGATCCTGGATATTCTCAACACCTACATCCATCAAGTATTTGGAGGCAGCACCCATTCCCAAAATTCCTGCATAGTTCTGCAAGCCGGCTTCAAACTTATTGGGTAAATCTTCCAAAACGTATCCATTATAATTACTATCCTTAACCGTATCTCCTCCAATCAAAAAAGGCTTCATCTCTTTCAATAATTCCTCTTTCCCATATAATCCCCCCATTCCAGAAGGACCAAGCATTTTATGCCCAGAAAAACTAAAGAAATCCACATCTAATTTTTTCGCATTAACTTCTTTATGTGGCAAGGCCTGTGCGGCATCAAGATGGACTTTCGCTTTATTCTCATGAGCAATTTTAACTATCTCTTTAACTGGCAAGGTATATCCATCAAAATTACCAACCCAAGGAAAGCTAACAAAATCATATTTTTTAACTGCCTCAGAAAATTTCTCCAAATCAAAACTAAAGTCTTCCTTACTCCTCAACACACCATATTTAAATTTCTGCCAAGGCAATAGGTTAGAGTTATGTTCCCTGTCAGATATTAAGACTTTTTCAAATTTAAATGAATTAGAAACTAAATTAATTGCTTCAGTTGTATTTCTCGTAAAAATAATTTCATGTGGCTTTCTGGCATTAACCAACTTCTGAACAGATTTCCTTGCTTCAGTAGTTTCTTCACCAACCTTCACACTTAATTTGTGAACACTTCTCCCAGCGCACGCAGGATAATCATTATAGTATTCATCCATCTTAGCAATGACTTGTTTAGGTTTTAGAGTCATACAAGAAGAGTCAAAGTATATTATCCCTTTTTTAAGTACTGGAAAATCTTCTCTCAGCTTTTCAACATTCATAGGGAGACAGAAACCAGATATAATTAATAAAGCTTTCTAAAAAATATATATCTTAACCAATATATGTTTATATATTAAAAATCATTTCCACAAAAATGGCAGCAGTCATAGATCCAAAAGTAACTGTGCTTGATTCTGGTCCAGTCTTAGATTTAGAAAACGGAACAAAAATAACCCCTGATGAGATAGTATGGGGCGCTTCATTAATAACATACAAAGATACAAGTGTATTTAGCGAATTAATAAAATTAATGCAAGAAGAAGATGTTGGCGAGCGAATGAAATCTGGTTTGGTTGCTTCTGCAGGAGCCGGCCACGCATCATTATCAACAACTCCCGGCATGTGGGTTTATTTTGAAGGGGACAGTTCCAAGTTTGTCGACTCTATGTTCTCTGCAGTAAGATTTGGCAGCATTCTAGTTCCTTCTGGAAGACGGGTTCCAATCGCAGAAGATCAGATCCTAGTGCCAAGAACAATTCAGGAAGCAGGGGGGAGGGCCCTAGATATTTACCTAGAAAACTCTAAAGCAAACATAAGTGCATATATGGATCTCCACCAAAATAGGAAAGTCCCAAAGCAAGTTGCAAGTAAAGCAGTTCAATACGGCCACAGAGGAGGAGGGTTATTCTTCTTACCGTTAGAAACAATAGTCAATTTAGCATTAGATGCAGAATCCGATCCAGATTCGATTCCAACAGAAGGATTAGAAATCCTGTCCCAATTAGAGCAACAAGTCCATGAAAGGGGAATGGGCAATACATATGAAGCAAGGAAAGCTGCACCAAGAACTGGCTGCCCAAATCCGACAATCTTCCATCACAGAATTAATTATGCACAAGAGATTGTAGATGAAAACCTGGAAGGAGTATTAGATTCTCCGGTACTTCTCTCAAGCAATTTTTTGAATTCCCCAGAGATGGAAAGAAGGGCGCAAGAATACTTAAGAAGAAGAAAAGCAATATTCGAAGAGGGTCCTAGAACCACAAGAACCCATTGGAGATCCTTACTCCGAGAATTTGATGAATTTGTGAGAGATTATGATCCAAATGTTGATGTTGTGACCGGTACAAACTCTCCTTGGAGAATTTGGGGGGAAGTAAAAAGACATAGAACGGTTCCTCAAACGGCAGAATCTGTCTACCGTGCAGCAGAAAGAGCAAGTAACGTGGTAAATAAAGAAGGAGCAACCATAGATGATTTTCACCAAGTTCTCTCACTTCCAAAATCAGTAACATCGAACCCAGATAATCAGGAAATCTGGTTAGATAGATTCTCAAGGTCCATAGAGGCTTACCAAGAATTAAAAGAACTTGGAATCCCAGAAAAAGATGCAATTGCGGTAGTTCCGCGGGGATTAAAAGTGGGCATAGTAAAAAGGTTTGGATTATATAACCTAACGGCCGGTTACGGATCTCTAAGATTGTGTAATACTGCGGAGCCAGAAATGCGAGTAACAACTGAAGCAGAGATGAAGCTCGTACTTGCCGATGAAGGAACTCCAAGCTATATGGGGACCCTGGGAGAAGAAAAAGACGGATACCCGCTAAAGATGGATGGATTAACAGTTCCTAAATGTGGCTACGTCGGATTCTGTCCAGATAAGACACACTGTGCAAAAATAAAACCCTTTGACCCAAACTATACAAAGCCAAGGCATGAGGGAATAAAAGCAGACCTAGCTGATGAGATTAGAGAAAAAATGCCTTAGCCACTACATTCATGACAACCGCAAACTTCTCCGCAAACTTCGCAATCTCCTTCATCACATAAGGGATCACCACAATTTACCTCAGAATTATCGGGAACAAAAATACATTCTTCTGGGTCTGCATTAGGCCCCACACAATTATCATGAACCACAATATTATATACAGAATAGCCACTATAAATTAAACTAACAAAAAATATTATAACAAATAACCAAGAGATTACTTCAAAATATTTATACAAAGGTTTAGCAAATCTAGAATTCTTCCTCATTAAGCCCCCTACTAATTTGCTTTTCAACCGGGTATTTAATCCCGACTGGCAACTCCGCAAAGTGATTCTTCTAAAAACACAATCAAATGCTTCCTTGGCAATTGGCCTATGGCTGGCAGAGAATATCGCCATCACTCCAAACACAATCATAGCTATAATACAAATCATAGTCACTAGAAAAAATCAAACCCATATAAAAACATTTCTATAATTTTAAAAACACTTAGTAACTAACAAAATAAATGATCAGTTCAATAGCGTTGACTTTAGGAGCAATAAATATAAGGTGGTATGGAATAATATTCGCCATAGGCTTTCTAATTGCAATTCCAATATCTATAAAACTAGGAAAACAAAGAAATATAACAAAACAACAAATCTATGATTATTTTATTTATCTCATCCCAAGCAGTATAGTTGGAGCAAGATTATTGGCAGTAATCCTAAATTTCCACCTATACCAAGACAATCTCTTAAGCATATTATATATTTGGAACGGCGGAATGGCATTTCATGGGGGACTAATTGGGGCCGCAATAGGAACCTATTATTTTTGTAAGAAACACAAGATACACTTCTATGATCTTGCAGATGTAATATCGATCCCTCTAGCATTTGGAATTTCATTAGGCAGATTGGGAAATTTCATAAATCAAGAGTTTTACGGAAGACTCACGGATGTTCCGTGGGGAGTAACATATGATAATATAGAAGGAAAAAGGCATCCCTCTCAAATCTACGAATCAATAAAGAATTTCATAATTTTCCTGATACTATTAAATGCATATAAGCTAAAAAAACTAAAAAGAGGAGTAATATTCTGGGCATTCATTTTCCTTTATTCATTATTTAGGTTCTTTGTAGAATATTTCAAAGATCAAGTAATATTTTCTGGTTTGACTTACGGACAATGGATTTCAATCCCATTATTCATAATATCTATAGTGATGTTAATAAGGATTGGTAAGAAATGAACCTAATTGAGCGATTACAACTGTGGGCAATAGATCCGTTCGGCCCGTTAGAAGAAACTCTAAAAGCAACACAAGATGTTTTCGAACCAATTGCTTCTCACTACGCATACGGTGCACTTCCCGCAAAATACCAAGCGCCTTATGCTCGAATGAGAAAAATCTCCGAAACTCTTCCTACAATAACCTCTTGCATAGGAAATTCTATATATAATCTAGGAAAAATAGAGCTCGCTTCTGAATTTACCGAAATGCCTCCAATAATAAACATCCCACTTTGGGGGGTCAAACTATATGCTTACGCAGCAATAATCTCCTCAGCAGCACGGCTTACAATTATGAGTCAAACAAAAAAACCAGTTGGCACACCCACAATAAGGATACTAGATGACGTAAGAAGGGGGCTAGTTTATCTTTTCAATACAAAAAAATGATTAGTATAGCAAAAGCTTTAAAAAACATTAATCAATGATAAACCTAAGAATAAACAAAGGGGGACTACAAATTGACAGAAAAAAAATTAAATAAATGGAAAATTAGTACATTTGCATTACTAATCCTATTAGTCATTGTGGTTGCAACTTCCGGTTCAACACCTACATTTACAACTGGGAATGCTGTCGCAACAGACACTGTTGAATTTATCAACACAAATTTATTACAAGGCGGAGCAGAAGCCGAGCTAACTGAAGTAACAACAGAATCAGGCATGTATAAGGCTTCTATGAGTATTGATGGACAACCTTTGGACGTGTATATAACCAAAGATGGAAATTATATGTTCCCATCAGCAATTCCAATGAAGTCTGTTGAAGCACCAGCTGCCGAAACAAATACTAACACTGCGCCACCTGCAGTTACAGAAGTTACAACAAAGGCAGACAAACCTACAGTTGATCTATTTATAATGTCACACTGCCCATTCGGAACACAAGCAGAGAAAGGAATGCTTCCTGTTGCGAAGGCATTGAAAGACGATATTGATTTCAACATCAAGTTTGTGTACTATGCAATGCACCCAACTCAAGGAGAGGTTGAGGAACAACTTAACCAATATTGTATCCAAGAGGAGCAAAACGACAAATTCCTTGACTACCTAGAATGTTTCCTAACTGATGGAGACGGAGAAGGTTGTTTAGATGAAGTTGGAATTGACAGAACTGCACTAACAACTTGTACTGAAGCAGCAGACGAAGAATTTGAAATAACAAAGAATCTAGATGACACTTCATTGTGGCTAAACGGAAGATTCCCATTATTCAACACACATGCAACTGAAAACGAGATGTATGGTGTAGGTGGATCCCCAACACTAGTTATCAATGGACAAAAAATCGATGGTGCACCAAGAGATGCAGCAAACTTATTAGATACAGTTTGTAGCGGATTTAACGTAGCTCCTGAGAAGTGTAACACACTAGAATTTGATTCGACTACTCCATCATCCGGATTTGGGTGGGGGGCAGCAGCTTCAGCAAACGTCGCAGCATGCGGCGCTTAACTTTTTTCTTTTTTCATTAATTTTATAAACCACTTTAAAACCTAGATTCTTATGTGTAAAAACTGTAAACTAAAACCAGTAATCAAACTTCCAAATAGTAATATCTCTCTATGCAAATCGTGTTTCATAAAATATTTTGAAAGAAAAGTAAGAAAAACAATTAGACAGTACAAACTATTCAAAAAAGGCCAACATATCGGAGTTGCAATTTCAGGTGGAAAAGATTCCCTAACAACCCTATACGTACTAAGAAAAATAGCAGAGCCCCAAAAAATAACAAAAATAACTGCAATAGCCATAGATGAAGGGATACAGGGATACAGGGATGAAACTTTAACCTTAGCAAAAAAAGTTTGTAAAGATCTAAAAATTCCACTAAAAACCGCTTCATACAAAAAAGAATTCAAAAAAACTCTAGATCAAATTCTAAAAAAGAATGACATCAAACCTTGTACTATTTGTGGGGTCTTTAGAAGATATTTGCTAAATAATATGGCTCAAAAACTAAAAGTAGATATCTTAGCGACAGGCCACAATCTAGATGATGAAGCCCAATCAATTTTAATGAATCAATTCAGAAACAACATTGCCGCCTCAGCTAGATTGGGACCGATAACTGGAATAAAACAGGACAAAAAATTCATACGAAGAATAAAACCTTTATACTTTCTAACAGAAAAAGAAATCATGACATATGCATATCTAAAAGATTTATCAACTCCATTTAACGAATGTCCGTACTCAAAAGATTCCTACAGAGGAGAAATAAGAAAACTAATAAATAAGTTTGATAAAAAATATCCCTCATCAAAACATTCGATAATAAACTCATTTATAGAAATAATGCCAATGTTAAAAGAAAGCTATAAAAAATCAACTATAAAATATTGCAAATCTTGCGGAGAACCAACATCTAAAGAAACATGTCAAACTTGTAATTTAATAAAACAAATAAAATAATTATTGACTTCTACCAAACGCTTCATAAAAGTCGCCTTCAGGAACATCCCATTCTCCCCCCACTATATACGCTTGCCCCATACCATCTAAAGCAGTATCCTCAAGAAAAATAGCACCTCCATCCCGATAGTATTTTATCTGCGACCTTCCGAAATTCCTGCTAGATCCCTTGGTTTCTCCGGGAGGACCATTTATGCCAAACACGGTTTGTTTGGGCCCTTGCTCTTCTTCAAACCAATCATATCTATCCTTTATACGAATTGTAGCCATTCCGTTCTCTCCTTTTTGGATATAGTAAGAAAATATCCCCATGGCCTCGTATTCAATAGGGGAATATAGCCCATACTCATTTACCATAAGCAATGCCTCCTCTCCAGATTCATACAACTCAAAAATTTTATCTGGATTCTTGGCCCTCTTAGCCGACTTTAGCAATAGATGGTCCGTATCAAATCCTGCATCAATAAAATCCTGAGATGCGTCATAAGCAGGGTATAGGGTTCCACATCTCTTAGTGCCTTCATCCCCATACCACTCAGATCGGGAAGCATTTTCCAATATAGTGGGATCTCTATACATTTGTAAATATCTATATGATAATGGGAGTTTATCCTTAAATTCATTAGCAAACCAATCGAGGATTATTTCTCTATCTGCCGCATTAATGTCAAATCCCATCTTAAATCTAGCAGCAATCATTGGATGCTCCATACCAAATCTAATTACATCCTCCATAGTTACGGATCTCATTCCACTTGGATCTACTAAATTCATAGGGTTGTTTAAAACATAAGCATAAGAATGTTCTCCTGCAATTGGATCAACACTAGTAAACCTTCCAGATTATCATCATAATATCTCGCTCCGAAATAATACAAAGAACTCTCATCCTCTTCCTTCCCAGTAAATGCATAATCTACTCCGGAATTCAAAACTTTCTGGCCAAAAGGAAGTGATTTAAACTCCTTATCCAAATTTCCAGAAGAATCTGTAGTCAACCTATTACTGGCTCGATTCCGATGATAATATTTAATATTAGAATCATCAATAGGAGCAACTATACTATTCCCGGCATACACAAATTTCTTAACGCCGCTTCCCCCCCAATATTGTCAAGTCCATCATTCGAAATCTTAGGAACATCCAAAATTTCAGCATACGAAAAAGGCATACTAATTAGCAAAATTAGCAAAATCACTTCTCTTTTCATAACATTAAAAACAAAAAGATATATAAAAAGGTTCCTTAAATCAAAGACATTATATGCAGAAGAAAAATGAAAATCAAAGTAATAGATGAAAGAACAACCAAAGCACAAGAGCTAATTGCCTCTTCAATAACAGAAATAGCTCAAAAACTAGGTATAAACCTAGAAGAAGTCATAATCGTAAAAAACGATGAGTTAGTCACTGAAGACACCAAGTTAAATAACAACGACGTAATCAAATTCCTCTCAGTAATCTCCGGGGGTTAAGCAATTTCCAATAACCCAATATTGTCTGCACTCACAAACCCCTCACTCTCAACATATCCTAAGTCATATAGCTCACCAACAAAAAACCTATTGTATTTCATTTTTCTAGTTTTCATTTATATCACCTCCTCCTCATTTTCTAACAATTCACTATATTCTTCCCAATGATCGATTCTAGCCTCCTTCAATTTGAGTTCCACAAAGTTGCTCATTTTATCCATTAGCTATCACCTCCTCAAAGCTTACTCTTTTCTGGGTTTTTCCTTATAAAGGGATTATTAAACATAGATTTAGAAACAGAATAAAGAAAACAAATCCACAAACCTTAAAAATGAATTCTCGTTTACTTTTCTTAACTCGACAATGGTTTCATTAGGTTTCTGTCCAAATTGGTTCTTCCAATATAGTATATTCTTTGAATTAGCCTTTGCTATAATCACTTTATTTGTTGCATTTCAATCATTTAGGATATACAAGCTATCTAAAGAAAAATCTCCGATGCTATTTGGGGTAGCATTCTTACTATTATCGCTATCTTATTTCATACAATCCACTCTAAACTTTGGGATTCTTCACAAATTAAGTCAAAACGTAGATGTACTACAAAATATTAGCCAGGTAATAAATCTTGGGCTTAATGCACTCTACACACACATGATATTCACACTTGCAGCGCTAGTATTATTAATTTTCATAACTCTAAAAACAAAAAGTCCAAAAACGTTTATCCTATTACTAACAATATCCTTACTCCCGATTTATCTAGGAAGAGATCCTGTGCACACCTTCTTCGTGTTATCTTCAACGTTTGAAGTATTTATTGCATATCATTATCTCAAAAATTATCTCAAAAATAGGCATATCCCCAACTTTTTAGTCTTTGTAGCATTCCTATTATTACTAATAAGCGATATCCATTTCATCTTTTCCTTGAACCATAATATATTCTACGTCGTGGGCCATTTCCTAGAATTGTTCGCGTATTTATTTATCCTAATCAACCTTGTATGGGTGCTTAAGAAATGAGTAAAAAACGAGACAGGCTACAAGTAATATATGACATACTAGAAGTCATAAGGGATAAGGGTGAAAATATTAAACCAACCCATATCCTCTATAAATCTAATCTCTCTCACCAGATGATGCAACAATATCTAGGAGAATTAATAACAAAAGAATTTATAATCGAAAAAGAAAACGAGAAAGGAAAAACTTATTCTCTAACAGAAAAAGGTTTTGAATATCTAAAAGAGTACAGGCAAATAACAAAATTTGTAGAATCTTTCGGATTGAACTAATTCTCTACTAAACAGTTACAACAAATAGAAAGGTTTATAAACACTTCAAGATTGAAAAAAATGTAAAGATGGTTCCGCAAGAAGAAATAGCACAATATTATGAGTTTTTTAGGGATTACCCTGTAGATGCAGGAGAATTAAATGATCCAAAATTACCAGGTATTGGAGACGTATGTGAAGTAATAGGAAAAGAAAATAGAGGATTAACTTTGTTACTAGAAAATTTAAGTAGAGCTGTTCCTACAGCGAGAATCCCCGTTTCAGCAATTGACACTTTTGCAAATCCATACGAGGGCAAGCTCCCACAAAGCAAAGCCAAAGAATTAAAATAGTTATTTATTGAGTCCTAGAATAATAATTCTGAGAGGCCCCAATAGTCTCATAAAAAATTTCATCTGCACGAGATTCTCCCACTGCCCGTATAACTTTCTTATACTCCTCGCCCCCAATAAATATATCAAACGCCAAGTCCATTGGAAGGTTTGCTCTATTGGGCGATGTAAGGGTCATCCATACATCTACGGTCATCATTGTTGCACCAAAATCTACTTGCTCGGGAGAAAACCCTGCGGCTGCCATTTCATCCGGGTGGTGGTGCCAATAATCTACATTCTCAATCACATCGCTGTGAGCTGCTCTAAACTCCGGGGTAAGGTGTTTTGTGCTCTTCCCTTCCGCTTTTAATGCTTCTGACATATCATCAAGTCTTTTAAATTCATCACTAGTCTCACCAGCCACTTTACTAAGGTCGTGTCCATCTCCATAACGCTTAAGGTAAGCCATTTGTGCATCGTTATAGCCCAAATTTTTCCCAACTTCCATCATAACGTCATTCACCTGCTTTCGGTGCGGAATCAAATGCGGAATTTTCCCCAGTTGACTACTGAATAATTTAGATTTCACTGCCTTCCCAACCAACATAGTTGCATCCGCCCCCCTTCTTATTACCGCCCCAGATAATGGGCTCAAGATACCTGCCCAAATTATTGCTTTCTCCCAATTATGCTCCGCCATGGATAAATCTGCAATATCCAACTGCAAAGTAGGGTCCACTGCAGTAGCATACGCATACGCCCCCAAAGGAACCAAGAACTGAAGGAATTCTCCTTTAGTGTCATAGGCATTCATAGGGTTATTTGCAACATATGCATAAGGTAAATTTCTGCCTACACCAGAATAAGGATCAACCCCTGTAAACCTTCCTAAGTTAGCATCATAGTATCTTGCCCCAAAATAATACAAAGAACTTTCGTCTTCTTCTTTCCCAGTAAAAGGATAATTTATTCCTGAATTCTCAACCCCTTGACAAAGGGCAACGATTTAAATTCTTTATCCAAATTCCCAAAAGAATCTGTAGTCAACCGATAACTCAGCCTATCCTTATGATGATATTTTACCCCCTCATTTTCAATCACTGCCATAAGTCCCTCACTAGCATAAACAAATTTCTTAATCCCAAATTCATCATCAAGGGGTTCAGAGCCAGTCTCCGCGCCTGTTCGCGCAATTCCGGGAATATCAATAACCTTCGCATAAGAGATAGGCATACTAATAACTAAGAATATCAAGAAAATCACTTCTTTTTTCATGGTATTAAAAACAAAAAGATATTTAAAAACATTTCCCAAACCAAGAAGATGACAAAAGGCAAGCCACTTCATGAAATTATAGAAGAACATAAGGGTGCAGAAAGAAGAACCAGCGAATTATCCTCTTCGAACGCAAAATTAAGGGGAGAATTAAGACGTTGGAAAAAGAAAGCCCGATATGATAGATTAACAGGTTTATTGAGGAGAGAAACCTTTGATGACTTATTAGAAAAATTAGTCAAAAGGGCAGATAAATTTGAGAAACCACTTTGTCTATTAATGATAGATGTAGATGACTTCAAGAGTATTAACGATAATTATGGTCACGATATTGGAGATGTAGTGTTAAGAAGAATTTCTGAAACAATCTATGAGAATGTGAGGCAAACAGATCTTGCTGGAAGAAAAATGGCCGGAAGATACGGTGGAGAAGAGTTGGCAGTCGTTCTCCCAAACACAGACATAAAGGGGGCAAAAATAGTTGCAGAAAGAGTTAGGAAAGCGATAGAGGACAAGTTAAAAGACTCTGAATTTGGCGGAGAAAAAAGAGATGTAACTGTAAGTATTGGTGTATCCTCTTATGGCTTAAACACTGGAGCAAACCAACAGGGTCAGATAGATGCACTTTACAAAATTGCAGACACTAAATTATACAAAGCAAAAAAAGCAGGGAAAAACAGAGTGAAATATTAAAATGGCAGGGATATTCTCAATCGTTGATGTGGCATATGAAGCCGCCATGGACACAGATAATGACGGAGATTGGAGATTATTTGATACCTTATTAACACATCTTGAAACTCAGAAAGGGCAGGAGTTGCCTAGAACTGTAGAGGATAAAGCAAAAAAGAATATATATTCAATTAATGCCTCACCAGATGACCCATATCCCGCCAGCTGATAAAGTTATTTTCCACACAAATCTTTCTTTATTTTTCCTTCAAGATATTTAAAATTCCCTTTACAAGTTTCGCATTTCTCTTTTTTCTTTACTCTAACTTTATCAAAACTATTTTTATCCAGCCTGACATAAATCAAATCTTCTTCGGCATCTTTCCCGATCAATAATTTTACTGCTTCGCTAACTTGTAGGCTACTAACCAAAGAAGTGACTCCATTTAGAACACCTAAAGTTTCACAAGAATCAATAGATCTCAATCCCGAAAAAATGCAATTATAGCAGGCTCGTCCTTTCGTAAAAACATAAACATACCCCCTCTCCTGGACCGCAGAAGCAAAGACACAATCTATTTTATTCTTAACACAATAATCATTTAACAAAAACCTAGTCTCCATATTATCTGTACAGTCCAATATTAAATCGACTTTCTTTAACTTATCAATATTGTTTGGAATCAAACTCTCAAAATATTCCTTTATTTTCACTTTAGGATTAATCTCTTGTAGATATGATTTAGAAACCTTAACTTTCTGTTTATTCACGTCTTGTAGTTTAAACATATGTTGCCTTTGCAGATTACTCATCTCAATAAAATCCCTATCAAACAAAATCAATTTTTTTACTCCACTTCGAACTAATAATTCTGCAGTCAAGCTACCCAATGCACCGACACCAATGACAGCAACCCTAGATTTCTCTAATTTTTTCTGGGCCTCCTTTCCAATCACCAGTTCCTGTCTTGAATAATCCATAATAATTATAGTTAAGATAAAGATTTAAAAGTTTGTATGAGCCCGGAGGGATTCGAACCCTCGACCTCCGCCTTGTAAGGGCGATGCGCTACCAGACTACGCCACAGGCTCATAACAAAATAGACCTAAATTTAATTTT
>CAYZTT010000006.1:0-36212 GCA_964481835.1 Candidatus Woesearchaeota archaeon | reverse complement strand
TTGAGATTTCTTTTATTGGTTGTATTGTACCAATTTCATTATTAGAATACATTATAGTGATTAGGATTGTATCTTCTGTTATAGCCTCTTCAACCTTTTTTGGATCAACTATTCCATTTTTTTCTACCGGAATATATGTAACTGTGAAACCTTTATCCTCTAGATGTTCTAAAGTATCCAAAACTGCATGATGCTCGATATTCGAGGTTATTATGTGTTTTCCTTTGCTTTTATTTGCTACCCCTTTTATTGCAAAATTTATTGATTCTGTTCCTGATCCTGTAAAAATTATTTCTTGAGGTTGGCAATTCAGGATTATTGCTACTTTATTCCTTGCTAGATTTAATGCATGCCCTGCCATTAATCCTTTTGTATGCATACTTCCTGCGTTCCCGTACTCTAGGTGAAAGTATTTATGCATTTCCTTGTAAACTTCTGGATCTAAAGGTGTAGAGGCAGAAGTATCTAGGTATATTAGATTATTTTTCATCTTTTAACTCATTTAATTTTTTTACAAATTCCTCGATTTCTTTATCGGATTTCCCATGGATCTTCAGACCTTGCCCAATAGTTTCCATTTGTGCTGCAAAACAACCCGCACAATGTACCCCGAAGTCTAAGAACACCTCTGCTAATTCTGGGTGTGAGAGCAAACACTCTCCGATTATTGTATCTTTAGTTATTTTCATTTAACAAAGCAAATGTCGCACTGTAGTGGGACCTTATCGTGTTTTTTGTGAATCTCGCATATGAAGCCAGATTTTTTTATTTCATTTGTGATCCTATACACTTCTTTTTGTAGAAACCCTGGGCTTTTGATTATAACGCTAGCAGATTTCTTAACTTCTGCCTGTATTTTTGTTGAGAGGCAGGTATTCCCTCTTTTCTGCTTTAAATATTGTGAAACTGCTGCAGGAGTTATATTTAGTAGTTTTGCAATTTCTCTTTGTTTTAATCCTTTCTTTTGTAGCTCTAAAGAAAGTTCCTTTCTTATTGAAGGGAGAATGAATCTTACTTCAACTTCTTGTGGCATCAATTTCATGCTGATGTTAACAATTGTTTATTTATAAACTTTTTGAAACATTGGTAAATTTTAAAAAGAAGCTATTTTCCTCAGAGAGATGCATTCGGAAAGAGATTTAGCAGAATTATGGGCGCTTATTGAGGGAGAGCGGTGTACCGTATGGGGGAAATTTATTGGGCTCGTGGCAGTCCCATTTAGATTAGATAGGTATCGGTTCATGCGAGATCATCGCGAAGAGAACTTGAAACATTATGGGGCAATTTCAGAAGTTTATTGGGGCATCCCTGATGCCATACAGAGATTAGGAAGTTCTCTGGTTCATTATCACCACCTAACTTGTGCAGCAGGAGGCGATATACGAAGGACAGATACTGCGCTGTGTATACATCTTCGGGACCAAGATGAGCCGGAACTTCAGGTAGCAATGGCAATACCCGGTGTGAATTATGCGCCTACTCGAGATACTTTAGAACAGTGGGATGCAACGGGACCTGATTAAAGGAAAAAATTCCCTTCTTTTTCATCTTTTATTGTTGTTCTTGGCCCGTGTCCAGGGAGAACCATTGTTTTATTTGGGAGAATTAATAATTTTTTATGTATTGAATCAACCTCTTGATCTAAATCTCCGCCAGGGAGATCTGTTCTGCCAATTGATTCCTTGAATAGTGTGTCCCCAGAGAATAATACGTTTCTTATTAGAAGGCATATACTCCCTTGTGTATGGCCAGGAGTATGGATTATCTCAATTTCTCTGTCCTCAAAATCTAATTTTTGTTTGTCTTCTAAAATTATGTCTGGTTTGATCTTTTCTAATTTATAATCAAATTCGTTGGCTAGATTTTCATGTTCGTTATTTAGTAATTCTAAATCGTCTTTGTGGATTGCAACCTTTGCTTTTGTTTTCTTCTTCAATTCATTTACAGCTAAGATATGATCTATATGGCCGTGTGTTAAGAAAATATATGTAACCTTGTAATCTTTTATTGCTTCTAAGAATTCCTTAGAATCGAAAGGATCTATTATTATTGCTTCTTTTTTGTTCAGAACTAGATAAGAGTTTACTTGAAAGATTCCTTTAGTAAATATTTTTATTTCCATAAAAAGAAATTAAATAATTTTGGTTCCTTTTTCGTCATAGATGTGAATCACATTAACTGGGCAGGATTGTGCTGCTTCTTTCATAGAATCTAATTCCTTCTCATCAATTTCTAGAACGAATAGGCAATCTTTTTCTTTTGAGCCCGTCAGGTTCGCTTTTCCATCTTTATCCAATTTAAACTTCTTTGAGAAGGCTGTGCAAGACGCTGCGCCAATACATGATTCTCGATCGTATTTAACTGTATATTTTGCCATTGTAGTTTAAATGAGAAGAAGTAAAATAAAAAGGTTTTGGTTTTATTTGTTTTCAAGGAATCTTTCGCTAACTTTATTCCAATTTACCACATTCCAAAATGCCTTTATGAAATCTGGCCTCTTGTTTTGGTATTTTAGATAGTACGCGTGTTCCCAAACATCTAGATTTAGCAATGGAAGCTTCCCTTCAGTTAGTGGAGAATCTTGGTTATGCGTTTGCATAATTTCTAATTTTCCGTTATTTGTCACTAGCCATGCCCATCCGGATCCAAACAATGTGGTTGCAGCTTCTGAAAACTTTTCCTTGAATTCATCTATGCCCCCAAATGTTTCTTCAATTGCAGTCATCAGTTCATTTGGAATTTCTTGATTTTCAGGAGTTAGAGATTCCCAAAAAAATGTGTGGTTAATAAATCCTCCACCATTATTCCGAACGGCTTGCCTTACATCCTCTGGAACTTCAGAAAGTGTCTGTATAACCTCTTCTGCACCCTTTTGGAGCAATTGTGGATGTTTTTGTAGTGCTGCATTAAATTTGTCAGTGTATGCCTGGTGGTGTTTTGTGTGGTGGACTCTCATTGTTGCCTCATCAAAATGTGGCTCGAGTGCTGCATAGTCATAAGGTAGCGCAGGTAGTTTGTGTTCCATTTTATATCTTCCCCACCAAATCCAAACCAGGTTTTAGTGTTTTTTCGCCCGGTTGCCATGATGCTGGGCAAACTTGGCCACCGTGTTCTTCAACAAATTGTGCTGCTTTAACTTTTCTTAGTAGTTCTTTTGCAGATCTTCCTATACTGTTGTCGTGAACTTCAAAGGCCTTTAGAATTCCGTTAGGATCAATGACAAATGTGCCTCGCAGTGCCAATCCTTCTTCGGGGATGTATACGTTGTAATCTTTTGTTACTTTCCCGGTTGGATCTGCAAGCATAGGGTATTTTATTTTTTTTATTGTTTCTGAATTATCATGCCATGCCTTGTGTACGAATGCAGTATCTGTTGAGATGCTTAGTATCTCTGCATTCATCTTCTGAAATTCTTCGTAATTGTCTGCTAATTCTCCTAACTCTGTTGGGCAGACAAAGGTGAAATCTGCAGGATAAAAGACCAGGACAGTCCACTTGCCTTTAAAATCAGATGACTTTATTTTTTTTATTTCATTATTATGAAATGCCTCTACCTCAAATGTTGGGGCAGGTTTTCCTATTTCTAATGTTTGTTCCATTTTTACCTCCGATTACCATAGACTATTATAGAAACGTCTTCTGGTTTAAAATTTTTGAACTTCCTTTTTTTAATTTCATCAATTATCTCTTGAAGTTCATGAGTGTCATGTATTTCGCCTGTTTTTTTGTCTATTAGATGTTGGTGATTTAGATCTCGCCCATCAAATCTTACTTTTGATCCAGATTTGATTTCCATTATTTTTCCATCTTCAACTAATAAGTGTAGATTTCGATATACTGTCCCTAGGCTGATACTAGGTATCTGTTTCTTTACTTCCCCATGTACTTGCTCCGCTGTCGGGTGGGTTTTTGTTTCTTTTAGAAACATTAGTATTGCCTGGCGTTGTATTGTTTGTTTCATCTTAAATAGTAATAATTCTTATTTAGTAATTATTACTAATATATAAAGTTTATGGAAATGAAGTAGATAGATTTATATAAATAAAAATCAGGTTTAAAGAAAAGGAGGTGGGTTTATGCCGAATGGAAAAGTAACTCAACCAGTCACTACCCAAAGGCCTGTGATGCAAAAAACGGCCATGCCAAATCATGCTAGCTTGAAAATTCTTGGTTTTGGTTTAGCGTCGGGTATTGTTGGGGCAATTTGTATGATTGCGCTTACAATTGCAACAAATTTTGGCCAGTTTTCCGCGGTGGGGTCCTTATTCAATAGCATTTATGGATTCTTGTGGTACAGCAGTAGTTCTTGGCTGGGCGTTTTATTGGGAGCCATTTATGGATTCATTGATTGGTTTGTAATCGGAATCTTGATAGCGTGGTTCTATAATATATTTTCAAAATAATTTTTTTCTTTTTTATAAGAAACCATATTTCATTGCAAGGAGCATCCCCATCCCTAAAAGAATTAGGATAATTCCTGCTATGAAGTGTAATATTTTTAGTTTATCCTGTCTCCATTTCTCTGCTTTGGTTGTTGTTGTTAGTCCGAAGTATACCAAGAAGGTGATTATTAACATTGGTAGGATAAATACTAAATTATAGAGTAAGAGTAGGAAGAGTGCATATGATCTTGTTGTTGTTTCGGCTAATAGCCCAAGAATTACCAAATATGGTCCGGATGTGCAAGGAAGCAAGAATAAGCTGACTATGAATCCCATTACAAATGCACCCGGGATTGAAGTTACAGATTTGATTAATTTTTTCATTTTGGGACGCCACTTTCTTGGAACTTCCATTAAGATTCCTTTTCCATACCAAAAGAAATCCTTTAGATTTAATATCCCTAAGAGAATTGCGAATATTGCTACAACTGTGAAGAACGTGCTTGTTACCCCTGCACCCTGGATTGCAGTATAAAATCCGAGCCCCATTAAGAAATAAGATAGGTAAATTGCAAGTGCGAATGCGATTCCTGAGTAAAGTGCTCTTTTTTTGTTTCCGGATCCAAGAATAGTGGTTAATAAAATTATTAGTACTGCGAATGCACAAGGATTTATGGCGTCTACTGCGGCAGCACCCAACACTGCGGGAATAGTGATCTGCTTGGTGGCGGAATCAATGGAATCATCAACAAAATCTAAGGGATGCACGCAATCGTTTTCTAAGCAGAAAATTATTTCTTCTTCTATTTCTTCTTCTCTTGCACCACTAAACCCCTTTAGTGGTTTATCATTAATGAACATTGTTGGGACCCCGGTTACCTCAATATCATATGCTTCTGCAACACTGTATAATAAGTCCCTGTTTGATTGGCTGGAATAGACTTCATACTCTTCTATAATAAATGAGGGATATTGCTCTTCCATCTCGGCTAAAAACTCTAATGCATTGGCACAATGGGGACAACCCTCCCCGTGGAAGATAACTAGTGTCACTTCATTTTGAGAATATGCTAGTGGAAGGATTAAAAGAAACATTAAAAGTAATAATACTTGTTTTTTCATTTTGTTATGCCCCCATCCCAAAATATTCTCTTACTAAAACTCCTACTATGAAACTTATTAATGCCACTGTTAGTGATATTAATACCATCTGCATAAATTTTGGCCAAAATTTCTTTTCTTTTGCAATTGACATGTAGAAGGTATAGGTAGCTATAACTAATATGCCCACCAGTACCATTACAGATAGTGAGACATAAATATTGTCAAATATGAAGTAAGGCAAGATAAGCAATATTACGGTGAGGATATATGCAATCCCGGTATAGAAAGCGGATTTTATTGGACATTTATTTTTTTCCTCCTTGGAAGAGAGATATTCTGAGGCCGCCATTGATAGGGAGGCGGACACTCCAATTATTAATCCAGATGTTGCGACTAAGATGCTATTTTGTAATGCCAACGTAAGCCCGGCTAATGCACCGGTCAGCTCCACTAATGCGTCATTTAATCCTAAAACTGTTGAGCTCGCATATTCTATTCTTTCTTCTCTGAGCATCCTTAGTATATCTTTTTCATGAACATATTCATCATGGATAATTCTTTTTACACCATGATAGTTGCCTAGTTTTTTATATGCTTTCTTTGCGGTTTTTTCTCCACTCTCCATTAATTTTAACGTGAATGCTAAACCAAAAATTTTTGCTATTAATGTAAATAAGAATATTTTAAATTGATTTGGGTGGATTTCTTTTTTTGAGAGCTTCTTCCAATAGTTGTAATGACCCAACTCATCCTTTGCAATATGTTCCAAAACTTCTTTATTGTGTTTACTTTTTGTTTTATTGGCAAGATTATGATATATATGGTGCTCGGTTATCTCATTCTTTTGGGCCCTAAGAATTAAATGCCTTGTTTTGCCATCCATTAATGAAAATTAAATTTATCTTCTTTTAAATGTTTTTATTATCTGAATTAACAAAGGGAATGTTCTTCCAATCCTTTATTTTTCTTATCTTATTGTTTTTTTCATGTACAGTCGCCAGTAATGAGTGATCTACTTTAAGTTCTTTAAATAATGCTAAGAAAGCAATTATGTCCTTTGGGAAGCATTTTCCCCCATATCCCCTTTCTTCAGTTATATCTAAATGGGAATTTCCTATCCTTCTATCCGAGACGACCATCTCTTTTACGTCCCCGTAATCTATATTGAGCTTTTTACATAAATCATATATCTCATTTGCGAATATTACTTTTGTAGCCAAAAATGAATTCGCCATATATTTTGATAACTCTGCGGCAGATTGACTTGAAGTGAAGATTGGAATTGTGGGGAAGTTTTCTTTGTATAATTTGCCCATCCTTTCTTTTACTTTTTCTTTATCTGCACCGATTACAGTTCTATCTGCATTGATAAAATCAGATATGTGATGTTTTTCCCTTAAGAACTCTGGATTGAAACAGAAATTTAGATTTGGGTACTTTTTTGAATATTTGTCTGTTGTGCCGGGGATTGCTGTTGATTTTATTACAACTATTTTATCTGTTCCCTTTGCGAGTGCATTAATCTTTTTTATTGTCTCATCCATGATACTTAAATCAATTCTATTATCCTTGTATGGGGTGGGTAGACAGATGAAAATTACCTCAGACTCGTTAATAGTTTCTTCAAAAGTATCGGATTTTTTGTATTTATCATAAATCTTTACCTCATTTTTTGCCTTGAATCCGTGCTCTACTGCCTCTCCAACAAAGCCATGCCCAATTATTCCAATTTTTGCCATGTAGTGGGAGAATATTTTTGTTTTTTAAAGTTTCAGAAAGAAAGTTCATTTATTTCTTTTAATTTTCCAAATTTGTAAACTTTATCTTCTACTATGTAAACTTCAAAATTTCTTAAATCTTTTTTTAGAAAGGGGGAAAGTGCCTTTTGTTTTGTTATATCCGTGCCTTGTGAAATTAGATAGAAAGAGGGCATTACAATTAATGTTTTTCTCTCGAATTTTCCTTTTAGGAAACACTTGTATTTCTGATCTTTTCTCCCGGGGAAGGATACTGCTGGATGTTCATGACCAATAATTATTGTCTTGTTTAATTTTTTTGGGATTTTATCTCCGTGGATTATGGTTATATTTCCGATATCATATCTATCGATTAATTTTATGTTTTTCTTTTTTGCGATTGGCCCTAAAATGTTATCATGGTTGCCTTTGATTAGTAAAACTTTTTTATCTTTTAAGAAATCTATCAGATCTGTTACTTGTTTCCATTCAGATTTGGAAATCCTCCCAAATTCGTGTTTTAGATCTCCATTAATGATTATTAATTCTGGATTGGCTTTTTCTAGGATTGATTTTAATCTATTTATCATTTCTTTGAACTGAAATCTTGGAACCATTACACCTTGTTTGTTTAGGGCTTCTTCGTACCCGAGATGTAGATCTGAGATTATCAGAATCTTTTCTTTTTTTAGATATAGTGCTAAATCTATTATCTCAATTCCTTTTTGTATTTCCATATTATTGTTTTTTGGATAAAGTTTTTAAAGGTTAATATATTTCGTATTTTGAGGTGCAAAAATGCTACAAGAAGATATTTCAAAATTAAGCGAGAAAACTTTAGACATTAGAAGGGCAATTGATTCT
The DNA here is from genome assembly GCA_964481835.1 of Candidatus Woesearchaeota archaeon. Taxonomy (GTDB): domain Archaea; phylum Nanobdellota; class Nanobdellia; order SCGC-AAA011-G17; family PNOQ01; genus JABIBT01. The sequence goes on along the minus strand of CAYZTT010000006.1, from coordinate 28,126 downwards.
TTAAGAGAGGAAATGGAAGCTGTTGATAACTACAATCAAAGGGCAGATGCAACAAAGGATGAGAATTTGAAGAAGATTCTACTACATAACTCAAAAGAAGAGAAAGAGCATGCTTCAATGTTGATTGAATGGTTGAGACAGAATGACTCAGAGCTTTCTAAAGAGTTGAAGGATTATTTGTTTTCTGAGGAAAAAGATATTGCCTCTAAAGAACATTAATTTTTTTCTTTTTTAAAATTTATTTCTTGCAATATTAATGCATGCATTTTTCTTAAGAAATCAATTCTATCTTCCATCCTTAGCATATCCATCCTGCCCTGCATAATTGTGTTTAGTGCAAATGGGGTTGGGATTTGAGTTGTTATTTCTTTGATTTTTATTTTCCCAGATTCTATATTCTTTAGTACTTTTATTGCGTTGTCTATATCCATTAAATCTTCAAGAACTTCTCTCCTTGCTTCTTTTAAGATCGTGAAATCATTAGATATTCTTTTTACTGCGCTCATTAAAATCATAGATGAAACTTGTTGTCTACCTGCAGTTTTTTTCTTTCCTTTGTAACTTCTAAGGATCATTAGTGCTCTTCCTGCACAATGCCTAAATCTTCTTTTTAGGATTTCAGTGTTTTCGATTGCATTTTGAGCAACAACCCTTAATTCTTTTGATTTTAATAATTTGAAGGCGCGCATAACTTGAATTTTCTTTTCTTGTCCTGCCAGATAGAACCCATTATCGTTTATTCCTAACTCTACATTCCTATGTTGGAGTTTCATGATAATATATGCAATAGATCTCGATAGCACATCGTTTACTCTTCTACCATATAAAGAATGAAAAACGGTGTAGTTTTTTAACCCATCATTGAAATTCTCTATCAGTAATTCATTTTCATTTGGCACCTCTTTCCGATATTTATATTGTTGATAAAAATAATCGTAGATTGCTAGTTTGCCCCTCTCATCTACATATAGGTAATCATCAATGAATTTCAAAATCTCTTCTTTCTTTGCCTTGTTTTCAAAATATCTCTTCATAAGTTTTCTAAATTTTTGAATTTCTAAAGCTAGATCAAAAGAGAGGGGGAGGGATTCTGAATACCATGAGGGAACGGTTGGATTTAAACTAATGGTACTTTGTACGCTTGCAACGGACCCCCTTGCGTGTTTGAAAATATATCTGTCTCCTCCGAGAACAAAAACATCCCCCCTTTTTAGTTTCTCTAAGAATGCCTCATCGATTGTCCCAATCACTTGATCTCCAATCTTCACTTTTATTGCGGCTTCATCAGGGATTGTTCCGATGTTTGTCATATACATGACTCTCGCCATCTTTCCTTTCTTTCCGACCATTCCTGTTTCTTCATCATACCAAATTTTTGCGTAGATGTGTCTATCTTCTAAGGATACATGTTCTCCGGATAAATATTCAATAACTTCCCTGAAATTTGTGTAGGTAAGGTCTCTGTAGGGATATGCCTTCTTTACCATTTCAAATAATTCTTTTATTGGAGTAATATCTGAGATTGCTATTCCATAGATTTGTTGTGCCAATACATCTAGTGCGTTTTCTGGAATATGGATTCTGTCAATCTTTCTTTCTATGATATCTTTTGTCATTACGGCACATTCTATTAGATCATCTCTATCTGTGACGATTATTCTTCCTTTTACTGTTTCGTGAAGTTTGTGCCCGGACCTTCCAAATCGTTGTAGTGTCCTTGCTATGGATTTTGGAGATCCAATGCATATTACTAAATCAATATACCCAATGTCAATTCCAAGTTCTAGAGATGTAGAGGATACTACGGCCTTTAGCGCCCCTTTTCTTAACCTATCTTCTATATCATGCCTGTGCGTTTTTGAGAGGGAGCCGTGGTGGGCCCCGATGTTGTTATCATAATTTTTTGGATATTTCTCTTTTAATGCGTGGACTACCCTCTCTGTTCCCGCACGCGTGTTTGTAAAAATTAATGTTGTTTTATGCTCTTGAATTAGGTTGTTTAGGAGGGTGTATATATTTTTACTATATTCCTCTGCAGAAGTATTGATTAGATCTGGAACTGGTGAGAGGACGTTTAGATCCATTTTTTTATTGAACTGTACATCCGAAATAAGGCAATCTCTGCCTGCCCCCACTAAGAATTGTGCGATCTTATCTAATGGAGCAATGGATGCAGACAATCCTATTCTTGTTGGAGGCTCTTCACATAACTTTTCTAATCTCTCTAAAGATATTGAGAGGTGTGTCCCTCTTTTGTTTTCTGCCAGCGCGTGAATCTCATCAATTATCATGTATCTTGCATCTTTTAGTTTTTCTCTGAATTTTACTGTGGATAATAGGATGGCTAAAGATTCTGGGGTTGTGATCAGAATATGAGGAGTTTCTTTGAGCATCTTTTGCTTTTGGTAGGGGGTTGTATCTCCTGTTCTTGATGCAATGTTAATTTTTATTTTCTTACCTTTCTTTTTTGCTAATTCTGTTATTTCTTTTATTGGTTGTTTTAGATTTACTTCAATATCTCTTGATAAGGATTTTAGAGGGTTTATGTAGATACAATAAACCTTATTCTCTAAAAGATCGTTTTCTGCAAGAGTAGTGAGCTCATTTATTACTGAAAGTGTAGATGTTAGTGTCTTCCCGGAGCCGGTTGGCGCGGATATTAAAGTATTTTTCTGATTGTGGATTTCTAGCACTCCAAATCTTTGGGGTTGTGAGAATTCTTCAAATTTATCCTTAAACCACTCTTTAACGAAAGGGTTCAATACCTTAAAGATAGATTCATCTTTATCTGGTGTTTTTTTGAAGGAAATCATAGAGAATTTAGGGGAATAGTAACTTTAAAAAGAGTTTTGGATGTGCATGTCAAGAAAAATATTTTTTAGTATACAAATCATTTTAAAATAAATTTGTGTTGGACGGATATGAACGGCCGTGACATTGAGAGAGACAAGCGGGTGAATGCCCGGGCCCATGTTGAGAATATGCTTTCTTTGGCCGGACAATATGGGGATTCTTTTGAACAGGAAGAGATTTTTAGATTGTACCAGTTTAATTTAGGGGAAATTGCATTGGATAGGGATTGGCCTAGCTGTCATGGATTTGTTCCGGTCCTGGCATATATGAGAACTCAAGAGGCATTAGAAGAAGTTTTGACAGGGGGAAAAGATTTAAAACCTGATTATTTTCTCTTAAGTGAATGGCTAGAATCGCAATCATAGATAAGGACAAGTGTCATCCAGAGCAATGTAGTTGGTTGTGTGTCGGGGTTTGCCCTGTCAATAGAACTGGGAAAGAATGCATTGTCAAGGATAAGCATGCAGTTATTGATGAAGAATTGTGTACTGGCTGCGGGATTTGCCCCAAGAAGTGTCCATATGGCGCCATAGATATTGTTAATTTGCCTGAAGAGTTAAAAGAGGATCCAATCCATAGATTTGGTGTTAATTCTTTTCGACTTTATCATTTGCCCATTCCTAAAAAAGGAGAGGTAGTTGGAATCTTGGGAAGGAATGGCATTGGAAAAAGTACTGCCTTAGAGATATTATCCGGCAAGTTGATTCCCAATTTAGGGGATTTTGGAAAAAAGGGAGATTATGATTCTATAATTGAAAAATATTCTACTGTTGCCTTGGGAGATTATTTTAAGAAGTTAAAAAATGAGGAAATCAGGGTTGCGTATAAGCCTCAGAGAATTGAAATGATCCCAAAGGTATTTTCTGGGAAAGTTGGTGAATTAATAACTCGTATTGATGAGAGAGATGTTGGGGAGGATTTAATTAAAGAGTTGGGTATTGAGCATTTGAAAGATAGAAAACTAGATGAATTAAGTGGAGGGGAATTACAGAAGGTTGCCATTATTGCTACTGCTGTTAAGAAAGCGGATTTCTATTTCTTTGATGAACCTGCAAGCTTTGCAGATGTTACATCTAGAATAAAAATTGCTAAGTTGATAAGAAGTCTAAAGGAAGTTGGGTCTGTCATGGTGGTTGAGCATGATTTAGCCACATTAGATTATATTTCGGATGAAATCCAGATACTATATGGTGTGCAAGGGGCGTTTGGTATTGTCTCTCAATCAAAAGGTGTTAGGCGAGGGATCAATGAATACCTTGATGGTTATTTGCCTGATGATAATGTTAGATTTAGAGATTATGAGATTAGTTTTAAGGAAAATGATGCGGAGAGTGTCTTAAGTTCAGAGGTTTTGGTTGAATTTCTCGAATTAGAAAAGAATTTTGAGAATTTTAGTTTGAAAACCAATAAAGGAAGTGTGCATAAGGGGGAAGTATTGACTATTATGGGTGCGAATGGATTAGGAAAGAGTACTTTTTTGAATTTGCTCTCTGGAAAAATAAAGCCTGAATCTGGAGCTGCAGAGGAATATAATATCTCTTACAAAGAGCAATATCCTTCTAGGGAATTCGAGGGAAGTGTTCGTAATGAATTAATGGCAGTTGCTAAAGCAGAATTCAATTCGGGATGGTATAAGCAGAATATTTTAGAGAAACTAAATCTGAATAAGGTAATTGATAATAGGATTAAGGAACTGTCTGGAGGAGAATTACAAAAGTTTCATATTGCCTTGTGTTTGTCTAGGGAGGCAGACATTTATGCTTTGGATGAACCCTCTGCCTTTGTAGATGTGGAAGATAGATTGAAGGTTGCGGAAGTTATTAAGGAATTTATTATTAAGAAAGAGAAATGTGCCATTGTTGTTGATCATGATGTGCAATTTGTAGATTATTTAGGGGATCGTATGTTGGTGTTCTTGGGTGAGCCTGCCATAAAGGGTTTCGTTGAAGGCCCCTTAAGTAAGAGAGAGGGAATGAATAAGGTTTTAGAGATGTTGGATATTACATACCGGAAAGATGCTTCTTCACATAGGCCCAGAATTAATAAGCCGGGAAGTAATCTGGATTCTGAGCAGAGAAATAAAAAAGAATTTTATTATAATTAATTTCCTGTGTGTCCGAATGCTCCAGACCCTCGTTCTGTGTCATCAAGCTCTTCTACTTCTTCCATGTCAGCAATTTCAACGGGCTGTATTAGTAGTTGAGCGATCCTCATGCCCTTGGTTACCTCAAAATCTTCTTGGCTGAGGTTCTTGAGAATTACCCCATAGTCTCCCCGGTATTCTGGATCTATGACCCCCCCCATCACATGTATTGATTTCTTTGATGCCAGCCCACTCCTTGGCCAGATTAGTGAAGCATACCCATGGGGGAGTTGGATTGATATTCCTGTTTTTGTCAATCTTGTCTCATTAGGTTTTAGTATAAATTCTTCTATGGAATGTAGGTCCATCCCTACGTCACCGGGTTTTGCATATTTTGGAGTTATTGCATCTTCATGTAGTTTTTTGAATTTTATTTTCATCTTTATCCCCCACAGGACCCTTCAGAGTGTTTGCAATCTGGATTTGGACACTCATAGCAACTAGGCGCAGTTTGTAACATCATTGTTCCGCAGGAACACATTTTGCCATTTGAATTTTTGCCTTTCTTTTGAGATTTTCCATTCTCTTCGTTTTCTTCAAGCAGCCTCATTACTTGATCTTCTTCTTCTTCGAACCCACCAAGTTTTGGATTTTTCAAAACTTCATCTACGTCCCACTGATCTACCTTTGCTAAGGCATTCGTTTCAAATGCCCCATTGTGGAATCCCCTTAAACCCCTTATGACTTCTCCCATATCTGCATCATCCGGAAGATTTGCATACTCCAATTTCCCCAGGTAATGGAGCCCTAGCCATCTACCAATTACTGCAGAAATAGATTTTGCCTCTTTAATTTCAGGGTGTTCCACAAATCCAGAAGGTTCAAATGCCTCCCTAGTGAGATCTCCTACTATTTTTTCAAGTGGTCGCCCATATTGAAGTTGCCGGGATATGGACACTCCTTTTTCAGCAAGTAATAGGTGCATTGCGGATTTTTTTTCATATAGGGCATTTATGAATATCTCTGCAGGGGTTCCATCCTCGTACTCCTTAACATTTACGTGTATTTTGGGGCTATCTCCAATTCTAAAGTGGGTTGGATATGACCCTCCGTTTTGAGGATTTGCCTTTATGGGGGTTTGTCTTTTTTCTCCCCTTTTCAAGAAGGAGGGATCTGCCTCTTTTTGTTCATCATAGCCAAGAACCGATATCGGTTTCCCCCCATCTCTGAAAAAAGTCATGGCCTTTATTCCTAGTTTGCTCCCAAGGGCAAATGCGTCATAAATTTCCCTGACTGTAGTTTCTTCTGGTGCATTCATAGTTTTGGATATGGCTCCTGAGATGAAAGGTTGTGCTGCCGCGACCATTCTAACGTGGGCGTCTAAAGAAAGTGTTCTCCCTATATTTCTTGGGGTAAACGCGGTATCAAATATATCATAATGATCTGGAGATAAATGTGGAGCCCCCACCGCAGTCTTCTTTTTAGCAATATGCCCTTGGATTTGCTCTATTTGTTCTGGCTCATACCCAAGATTCTTCAATGCGTTTGGGACCTCATTTATTGTCAGTTCCAGTGATCCCCCTCCAGCGAGATTTTTGGTAATTGTCAATCCGGTTGCAGGCTCAATGCCGGTTGTGTCACAGCCCATGAGAAATGCAGTTGTCCCCGTGGGGGCCAAAACAGTATGTTGAGCATTCCTAAACCCGTGTGCTTCTCCCCTATTAATTGTTTCAGCCCATAGGGTATATGCTGCGTCTTTTAGGCCTTTATCTGTAATTAAATCCCATTGTATATCATCCAATGCTGCCTGGTGGTTCCCCATTACTTTTAAGAAAGGTTTTTTGTTTACCTCATAATGCAAAAACGTTCCCATCCCCTCTGCCAGTTCTGTAGAGGTTTTTGCAGCCTGCCCCCCTACAACTGCAGTTACTGCCCCTGTGAAAGCTCTTGCTTCATCAGAATCATAAGACAATCCCTTTCTCATAATTAGGGCGCCTAGGTTTGAATATCCAAGGCCAGTAGTGCCAAACTGGGGACTCAGGCTAGCCACCATTTCGGTTGGATAAGATGCTACTTGGTTGGCAATATCTTGCGCAAAATAGATTACCCTTGCAGCAGCCTTCATTCTATCAATGTCCAAGTTTCCTTGTTCATCCGAGAATCTAAGTAGGTTTAGGGCGGCCAGATTACAGGAGGTGTCATTAAACCACATATATTCTGAACAAGGATTTGAGGAATCTATCGTACCAGTATTTGGACAAGTATTGCCTTCGAGAATTCGGTCCTTGTATTGTATTCCTGGATCTCCAATCCGCCATGCACCAAAGGCGATTTCTTGGAGCATCCTCTCAGCAGATATCTCGCTGACAACCTCCCCAGTTTTTACAGAAACTAGTTGTACCATCCCTCCGTTTTCTGCCTTATCGAAAGTGTCCCTGCTCACCCTTATTGAATAATTAGTACTTTGACCTGCTACTGTAGTCCAGGATTCATCATCCATTAATCCCCCATAACCATTCTGTGATAAAATTAATGCTTTCTTATCCTCCCCTCTCTTGAATCTTACAAAATCCATTACATCTGGATGTTGCTCATCAATTGTAGTCATCCGGGCAGCTCTTCTTGTTTTCCCGGCGGATTTTATTATCCCAGCAGATCTATCAAATTGTTTATAGAAACTTAGGGCTCCCGATGATATGCCCCCCCCAGATAGTGGGGCGCCTCTCTCCCTCAGTTCCACGTTCCCTCCAATTCCAGATCCCCTTTCGAAAACCTTTCCTTCTGTCCAATAGTGTTCTAGGATTTCTTCTAAATCGTCTCCGGGTGTAGAGATAAAGCAAGCATGTAATTGTGGGCGGACCCATTCTCCCCCTTTATTCTGAGCGACTTCTCCGGTTTCAGGGTCTACATAGAAATTTGTTTTATTTGAGCCCTCAATTCCATATGTGGAATGAATTCCTGCATTGAAATACACTGGAGAATTAAAAGAGGCCATTTGGTTTATCTGAAGAAAATTTAACTCCTCTTCAAAAATTCTTGCTTGCTCCGGGGTAGAAAAATATCCTAACCTCTCTCCCCACTCTGCAAAGAAATTTGAAACTCTTGAAAATAATTGAATTGGGCTGCTTTCGATGCCTGCAGGCATTGCTTTCTGCCAGTCTTCCCGATCTGCATAGAACTTGGAACCTGCAGGGATCTTTTCTTTCCACTCATCATCATCGGGTTTTAGAAGATATTTGCTACCAACTACACTTGCCGCGCTATCTGTCCAGCTCTCTGGGACGTAGACATTCATTTTATCTGTCCTTTCTTCACTATGGATTGTAATTTCTCTATGGCCGTATGGGCCAACAGTGTCGAACGGATTTTCGCCTTCTTTTGTGAAGTATCTATCTAATGTTAATCCCTTGGGGGTTTCCGGAGCTTCATGGTATGCTGGACCCAAATCCAGCCTTCTTAGAACTCTATCTCCGGTTTTAGATCCAACCCAGGGCAACCGCGGTATTTTTGAAGCATCAAGCCCCTCTCCTTCAACTATCGTAGAAACCTCTGATTCAGTCAAGTGATATTTCGGATTGTATTCTACTGCTGGCATTGCTTCCCCCATTTTAATTTCCCTTCTTTAGACTCCGGATTACTTCTTCAAATGATTTTAAATCTGTGAAATCCTTGTAAACTGATGCAAAACGAACGTAAGCGACTTTATCTAAGTCTTTTAATTTGTCCATCACTAGTTCCCCAATAACTTTTGAATGTATTTCTGGTGTGTCATTACTTCTTAATTCGGTTTCAATTTCCTTTAATGCTAATCCAATTTGCTCCGATGTGACTGGGCGCTTCTCGCATGCCTTTAGAAAGCCTTTTGAAACCTTTTCTTTATCGAATTTTTCTCTTTCCCCAGACTTTTTAACAACTCTTAGATCTGTTGTCTCAACTCTCTCGTATGTGGTGAATCTCTTTTCACACTTAAGGCATTCTCGCCTTCTCCTGATCTCCTCTCCGCCCGAAATTCGCTTATCTGTGACCTTCAGAGCGGAATCCCCACAATATGGACACCTCATTTTAACACAACATATTGTGTACCTTGTTACTAGATACCTACAATATCTTGGGATTTGGGGAATTGTCATATATAAACATTTAGTAAGTTTAACTTATATAATTTAAATATGTCATCAAAAGATCTAGTTTTAAAAATAATTTATAAGGGATAGAAAAGAAGAATAAAAAAAGTTAGTTAATCCTCATCATCAACAAATTCGTTTTCAATATACCCTTTGTCATCTTCACTTAATTCTGATTCTTCATCAGATGACCCTTCGGGGCTTTCTTCGCGGGGCTCTTCTAAATTTTCAAATTCTTCTTCAAACATCAAGGAACACCTCCGATTTTTTCCTGTTTTGCTATAGTTTTATTTAAGCTTTATGTAACTAAAATAAATAAAAAGGTTAAGAATTCTTCCAAGAAAGATCTAGAAGATTCTCCATTGCACTTGCAAAGTATGGTGTGTTTACCCAGATTCCTAAATCATAGGTAGGGTGTACATCTTTGTCATTCATCATCATGAACATTATCTCTGTTCCATCAACAACGCAAAACCGTGCGTCAATGTCCTTGATGTTTTTTACTTGTGCAATTTTAGAAACATGTTTAATCGCTTCTTTGTTCTCTTCTGATTCTGGTGCTGCGATTCTAATATTAACTCCCTTCTTAGATAGCTTTGAGAGTTGTGGGGATAGAGTGTCCAGTTTTCTCAAAACACCTTTGGAGGTTGTTACAATCGTTACAGATTTGTTCGCTTTCTTCACCATTGTCTCTAGATGTGAATAGATGTTGTGCCTTCCTCTTATTGCTCCAGATAAATCTGCAGGTTCGACGAATTCAACACCGTTCTTGAATAGAGAGTTCAATTCGGTTATTACGTCCGTGGAGTTTAATTCTTTTAATTTTAGTATGTTCCTATCTGCGTCTTCCTTTATCGATTTCTTTACTCTCTCCACTACTTCTTTTGGCTCTACCGCTAAATATTTTATTGGCTTGCCTACTTTCATTACTACAAATCCTTTCTTTTCTAAGGATTCAAGAACATCATATGCCCTGGATCTTGGAACGTCTCCAATGTCTGATAGCTCTCCTGCCGTAGAAACTCCTCTAGAAAGTAAAGCGGTCCATATTCTAACTTCGTATAAATTTAGCCCGAAAAATTGTCTTAATTTGCTTAGGAAATCTTCTTTGACGATCATGTTAATCTATCCCCCTATTTTTTTTCACTACTTTTAAAATGGTAAATTTGCTCTTCACTTAGTAGCGAACCTGAACTATTAGTTAATAGTAATATATCGTATATATAAAGATTGTTGTTGTTTAGAATTTATTTATTTTGTTCTTTGAAAAATTTCTTTACTCTATCTATACTATCGACGTCATTGAAGCCAAGATCGTTCCTAATTTTTACAACTCTTGGAAATCTTAGTGCGAATCCTGAAGAATAGGTCGGGGAAGCTTGTACCTCATCGTAAGCAATTTCAAATATTATTTTTGGTTTTACGGTTACATATTTCCCTTTTTGTTCTTTAATTAAAGGTTTTAATGCCTTTGTTAGATTTGCATAAGTTAGATCTGTATTGATTTCTGAGATGCCTGTGGATACTCTTCCAATGTTTAGAAGTACGTTTTTATTTCTGCATGCGATTGTAAATGAAGATAACCATTTTGCTCTTTTTCCTTCTCCCCAGGTCGCTCCAATAATAATTAGATCTAGTGTTTCTTTTACTGGTTTTATTTTCATCCAACCGCCAACTCTCCTTCCGGGAACGTATCTGGCTTTTATGTTTTTTATCATAATCCCCTCGTTTCCTTTCTTTAATGATTCTTTGTAGAATTTATCTAATTCCTTTTCTGATGAAGTTGCAAGTTTTTTTGTCAAGACAACTTTTGTTTTTTCTTGCTTTATCGTTTTTTCTAGTATTTTTCTTCTGTCTTCTTGTGTTCTATCTATTAGGATTTCGCCATCTTTTAGAATTATGTCAAAAACATTTATTTCTACAGGAAGTTCTTCTGATTTCTCTCCTATGTTATATTTTCTCCTAATTCTTTTTGAGATGTTTTGGAAGGGGAGATATCTTTTTGTTTTTGGATCGAAACCAACTAATTCTGAATCTAGTATGCAGTCTTTTGCTTTTACGTGGCTTTTTATTGTAGGAATTATCTCTTCGAATTGTTTTGTTACATTTTCAAGTCTTCTTGTATATAGCTTTACTTCGTCCCCTTTCTTGTGGATTTGTAACCTAAAGCCATCTAGTTTGTATTCTAGTAGTGCGGGCCTGCCTAGGTGTGCGAATGCATCATCTGGAGTTTCTGCTTTCATCGCCAGCATAGGATTTACTGGTTTACCTATCTTCATTGAGAGTTTCTTTAGATTTTGATGTTTTGCCGCGATTGCAACCTCTGCATAATCATTTGTTAGGTTAAATGCGTGCTCAACTTTGAAAACTAGTGCGTTGTAGATTTCTCTTGGATTCTCTGCTTCTAAGAGTTTTTCTTTAAGGTCTGTTTCTTTTAATTTTTTTATCTTTTTTGCTTTTGCTTTAATGTCTTTGTCATTTATCCCTTTCACTCTTGGTAAGAAGGCCCAAACGATTGCATCCCGGATTACTCCTTCCTTTACACCGATTCTTAGATCTTCTATTACTGTCCTTGCTATGAATCTTGCTTCTTCGGTGGTTGCAGAGGTTAGTAGTTCTGTTATCAGGTTGATTTTTTTGGAAACTGTGCCTTTTCCTTCCAAGGTTGCTAATTTTTGTATGTTTTCGGAAACTTTGTTAATTGTTAGTTTTTTTGAGAATAAAGTTGTTTGTTTCTTTGTTTTTATTAGATCTTCAACTACAATTCCTAGATCCCCTTTCTTTGCCCAGTCCTTTTCAATTTTTTCTGGAGAGACTCCTGTTGCAGAGTTTATTGCCTTCAACATTAATCTTGAGGAGATTCCTACCTTGCTTTCATCCCATTTTGGAAATACTCTGCCCTCTAACAGGAAAATAACTTTTTCTAGGTGTTCTTCTGGTGTTTTTTTTAGAAGTTCTGCGACTATTCTGGTTTTTTCTAATCTCTTTGTTGTTTTTTCTAGTTCTTGATAGTAACCCACCAGTTTAGAATAGTCCATGGAGTTGTTTTATTCAAGAAAGATATAAATGTTTTGGTAGAAAGGCTTAAAAATTTGGGATACAATTTAATTTTAATGAATGTTGATAAGGGAATAAAAGAGAGGAGGAGTATCAGGAATTTTAAGAAGAAAGATGTTTCTTGGGATAAAATTCATGAAATCTTAGAGAGTTGCATTTATGCCCCGTGTGCCGGAGGAATTCAGAACTGGAGATTGGTTGTTCTGAAGAATAAAGGGCAGCTGAATCAGATTTGTTTTAATCAAGAAGCCGTTGTTATGGCTAATTTTTTGGCTGTTGTTTGTAGTGATAATGAAGATTTGAAGAGACATTATAAGGATCATTGGGATATCTTCTCTATCCAGAATACTTCTTCAGCCATCCAAAATATGATGTTGAAAGCACATTCTATGAAAATTGGTAGTTGCTGGATTGGAATTTATCGTGAACCTGATCTGAAAACCTTGTTGAAAATTCCTGAAGATGTAGATATTCATGCAGTTTTGGCGTTTGGCTATCCTGATGAGAAGCCAGAAATCCCCCTTAGGGCAAGATTGCACAGTGTAATTGGCTATGATCAATATGGGAATAATAGTAAAGATTCTTTACCTTTGATTAAAAAATAATTCTTAGAAAAAAACAAAGGGGAAAAGAGAAAAAAAGTCTTTTATCACCTCTCTTTCCCCGGAAGTTGTGTTAAGTGTCGATCAATTCTCATTGGGGGTTAAAGAATGCGGAGACCGATCACTTGACTATGTCAATTCCGAATTCAGAGCTCATCATTTCAGCTCTTTCTGCTTGCTCTTGCATCCGATCAACTTTCCCAAGGATGTATGGAGATTTTACTCCGGTCACGATTGTCATGACTCTTAGTTTTCCTTCCATTCCATCTTCAATTCTTGCTCCCCAGATTACGTTTGCATCTGGATCAAGCTGATCTGTTATTGTGGATCCAATTTGGTCGATTTCTTCCAATAGCAAGTCATTTCCGCCAGTTATGTGTATCAAAGCACCGGTTGCACCACCATATGTTACATCCAATAGTGGATTTGTTAGTGCTCGCTTAACTGCTTCTTCGACTCTTCTTTCGGATGTAGATTCTCCAATTCCCATTGCGGAGACTCCACCAGAGGTCATTATTGCTTTTACATCTGCATAATCTAGGTTAACCAAACTTGGTATTGCTATTGTTTCTACTATTCCCTTAATCATTGTAGAAAGTAGTTCGTTAGCAACTGCAAATGCTTGCCTTAGTGGCAAATTTCCTGCAATTTTAACCAATCTGTTGTTATCTATAACAATTACAGTGTCAGAGACTTGCCTTAACTGTTGTAGACCGAATTCGGCTTTGTCAACTCTTGCTTTCTCAATTTCGAAAGGCATTGTGACTGTTCCGATAACGATTGCGCCCATTTCTTTTGCAACTTGTGCAACTACAGGGGCAGATCCAGTTCCGGTTCCACCGCCCATTCCAGAACAAACAAATACCATGTCTGCACCTTTTAGGGCATCTTTCAGTTCATTTATCGATTCTTTAGCTGATTCTCTTCCTTTTTCTATGAAGCCCCCACAGCCTAGTCCTCTTGTTAAGTCCCGACCAATTAATATCTTTCTATCTGCAGAAGATATGTCTAAATGTTGTTTGTCTGTATTTACAGCTACAACCTCTGCACCAGATATTCCTTTTTTGTATAGCCATGAAACGATGTTGTTTCCAGCACCACCAGCACCAATAACTTTTATGTTGGCTTGGCCGACATCAATGTCGTTTGCATCACTTGCGTCTGTATTTTTTAATGCGTCTTGTATAATAAATTCCATTTTTTTTCTTTTTCCCCCTCAGGTTCTTTGTTGTTTTTTATTACAATAATCTTTATATATTCGGAAGTGTAATTCTTCCTTAGAAAAAGCTTATACGCCAACATAATAAGTTTTTTTGAGATAACCCTAAGTAATGCATAAGTTACAGAACGCGTATTTCACTTTCAGAGCGCCAACCTTGAAGTGTGAAATTGTTTAACCCTAATAGTATTTTAGTAGTTTTCTATATAAATGTTTTTAGATTGTAATATATATTTTTTAGTAGATAGGTTTTTGTGTACCCCCATTCTCCTGTGTGGAAAGCATTAGTTTTTTATACTAGTTTTTCTATTTTTGTTTATGGCTATGGGCGATAAGGTTAAAGTGAAGACAAAAGACAAAGAGTTTATCGGAGTTTTTATGCCGGATTCTATTAATAACAAGTTAGTTTTGAAGTTGGAATCGGGTTATAATCTTGGCATTGATAAGAAAAAGATTAAAAGTATCAAGGTTCTAGAGAAAGCTAAAGTGAAAAAGAGTTCGAGCAAGAAAGTAAAACAAAATTCTAAATTGCCCAGTATTTCTATTTTACATACTGGGGGGACAATTGCCTCTAAGGTAGATTATGAAACAGGAGGGGTGGTTGCAAGATTTACCCCGGAAGAGATCTTAGAGAATGTTCCAGAATTAAAGAAAGTGGGAAATATCAAAGCAAGGTTGATTAGTAATATCTTCTCTGAGGATATGTCATTTAAAGAATATAATAAATTAGCAAAAGAGATTGAAAAAGAAGTGAAAAAGGGAGTTAAAGGCGTTATTGTAACCCATGGCACTGATACCTTGCATTACTCTAGTGCTGCAATGTCATTTATGTTAGAGAATCTGCCAATTCCAGTCGTTTTTGTTGGGGCCCAAAGAAGTTCGGATAGGGGGAGTTCAGATGCCAGCTTGAACTTGATATGTGCTTCCCAGTTTATCAGTAAGACGAATTATGCAGGAGTTTGTATCTGTATGCATGGATCCATGGATGATAAATCTTGTTTGATTCTACCTGGAGTGAAGGCAAGGAAGCTACATAGTTCTAGGAGAGATGCTTTCAAGGTGGTGAACGATGTACCTATTTGTGAAATTGATAAAAAAGGCAGCATTTTAGAGGGGGAGAGTAAGTTTGACCATAAAGCGGAAAGATTTGAGGTTAAACTACTAAAAGAAGGATTGAAACTTGGAATTCTGAAGGCACATCCAAATATGAATTCAAACGGGATATTATGTTATTCTGGTTTTGACGGTTTGATTTTAGAAGGGACGGGATTGGGCCATTTTCCTATTAATAACAAAGGGATTCTACTTGCTATTAAGAAATTGAGCAAATATATGCCATTAGTTATGACTTCCCAAACTATTTTTGGGAGGGTCAATATGAATGTTTATGCGAATGGGCGAGAGATCCAAGAATTTGTTATCTCTGGAAATGATATGTTGTCTGAAGTAGCATTTGTCAAGCTCGCTTATCTGTTGAGCAATTATAAAAAAGATGTTTGGAAAATGATGCAAGAGGATCTCCGGGGAGAGATTAATTCTAGGATTAGTGATGAATTTTTATAATGTTGCTACTTCCAAATAGAAATACTTATATATTGTAAATATCTAGCTAGATTAAGATGAAAAGACCCAGTAGATGGCAAACAGGATTGGTATCCTTGCTTTTTGCAGGGTGTTCTGCGTTTCCAGGTTGTGGCCCAAAAAATGATGATTTTACTGGGACTATATTTGGCCGGCCAAGCTTAGAGCATTGGGCTCCAGATTATTTACAGGATAAATTTTTAGATGATGGTGAGATTGAGAAACTGGCTAATTTTTATTTTGGAGAACATGTAGGCAGGTATTCTAGTGGAGATCCAAATGAGGCTCCCTTGGAAGGAGAATATTCCATGAAGATTGTGGGTCCCAGAAAAGGATGGGATTATGAAGTCAGCATAGATTGGCAAGGCCAAGAGTATAGATTTTATGGGAAAGCTGATCTGAGTGAAGCCAGATTAGAAAAATATGATTCTAGTAATGATTAGTAAAGTGCGCCTATATTTCTCCAAGTTGGATTAGAAGTATCATATCCTCCGCGTGTCCAGATTGGATCTCCGGGATTTCCTCGATTGTAGACCGAATCTAACTGTGCAGGGGAGAGTGTTCTTCCCCAAGTTACAAAGGTTGTATCTGAAGGTGTTATTACTTGTATTAGTGCGTGCCCGACTCTCTTTGTAACTACGGAATCTGGATTTGTAGGGGTAGTGTAATGTGTTTCTTTTGTCCCCAACAACCCCAGGTTTAAAACTTGGGCGTTTGCTAGTGATGTGCTATCTCTTTCTGCTAGGACTTGTAATGTGGCCATAGTGAGCCCTACGAATTCCCTGCAAACTGCGTCGGGATGTGTACCATCAAAAAAGGAACTTAATTGGGCCACTCTCGTTGAATCTGCATAGAGCCCATTTTCTAATTGCCTTCTTGCATTCCTTCCTAGGCCTGTTCTTGTTGTGTCATATGGGACAGTGGCTTTCCAAGAAACAGAATCTATATCTGCTATTGCTTCTGCAAGTGGAAGTCCGTCTGCTATAGCACTATCAAAAGCCGCGATGCCTTGTTTGATTTCACTCGCTAAATTTGGGAAATCAAGTACTAGTGAATCGACTCTTGTGACTCTAAGAAAATTTCCGTTCCTATCATAACCTCTCGCTTCCCCGACCTTTAAGGTATCTGCAGGCATAGAGGCTATTAGGGAATCTTGTTGGTTGCTTTGAGTTTGTCTTCCATCTGGATCATGATAGTTTATTGGATTATTTTTTACGTATGCATAAAAATTATCCTCTACCCTTGCGGGATCTGTGGAGAGAAATCTCCCTAAATTTGGATCATAATTCCGAGCAAGGAAATTGTAATCTTTGGATTCATCCCTCTCTTTCCCCGAGAAACCATATTTTATTCCTGTGTTTATGACTTTTTGTCCGAATGGAAGGAATTTTGCTTCATCTGCGGGCGCACTTTGCTCATTTGTTGTTAATCTATTATTTCCTTGTACATCTTGGTGTACATAATTTATATCCCCGTTAATTCTAGCAATCAATACCCCGTTCGCGTAGATGTATTTCTTAACTGGAGAATCCGATAATAATGTGTCATTCATTGTTACATTTGCAGTTAGTGAGGCAGTTGGAAGTGTTTTGTTTGGAGAAAGTGTTGGAGTTGTATTGATTGTTATATTGGGTGTTAGTGTAGGTGTTAGATTTATCTCTGGCTCGTTAGATAGCGTTGGTTTGATTTCTGGAAGTGCGTCATTTGTTTCGTTATCTTCAGGGGGAATCGTTTCATTGATTTCTGGCTCCAGAGTTAGGTTTATACTCATATTTGTTGTTTCGTTAGACGTATTTAGAGGGATTTTTGAATCCTTTAAAGTGAAAGTATTAGCTAGGCTAAAGATAGGTATGATTAATAAGATAATTGCTCCCAATACTAGTGTTTTTTGCATAAAATAGGTAGGTTAGAAATATATATAAAACTATATACTTGGCACAAATGGAAGCTTTTCGAATGGAAGTACTTTCTTAAGCACCGCAGGTGTCCAGATGCTGGCTACCTCTCTTTCTCTTGCTTGGGCGATCTTTGAAAGCTTTTCCTCCAAAACTAATCCATGAGAAAGGAGTCTTGCTTGGGGGAGTGTACGTGCATTTAATTCTCCATCATCTGCGAAATACATAAGCCCCCACATTGGAAGTTCTGCAGAAATTGCACCCAACCTAAGACTTTTGTATCCCCTTTGCGCAAGATTTGCATTTGAGAGGTAAACCTTATTGTACCCTTGGATAATTGGGCCTAGACCCATGATATTCCGCGGTTTTAGAAAATCTAATCGATCAAGCCGCGACCTTATTCTTCGTAATCTTCCAGGTTCTAGGAAATAATCTTGATTTGGTCTGCCCCCAACATGCGACCAATCAAAAACATTATCACAAATTCCTGTTTCTGTGCTTCTTAGAAATCCATCATAATCTTTTGCGGCGAGTAAAACTGCTCTCCGGTGTACAAACGCTAGCTGGGTTGGGTGTATATCTATTACTCCTACTCTGTCTGCAGTCTCTAACATTGCAAATGCCTGGTCTCCAGAGCTTCCAACTGCTAGAATTCTATCTTCTTCTTTTACATCTAGGCCTGCCATAATTGCGGCCAGATTTTCATTAGTAAAGGTGTAATGTATTGGGAGTGCCATAAAAATTTTTAAGAAGTCTGATTTATAAATCTTTCTATTTGTTACCACCAATTGATAGGGATTTATAGCCAATCATCTTGTAAATCAGTTTTGCTACCGCATAATCAGAGTTTGTTTCTTTGTTTGGGGATAGTTCAACTACATCAATCCCCACTACATTTTTTTGTTTGAATAATTCTTTTAATAATTGTAATAATTGGTGCCATCTCAATCCTCCTGGTTCGGGAGTCCCCACATCTGGAATGATTGAAGGATCAATACCATCTAAATCTATTGTAAGGTAAACATCTTTTTTTAATGTGGATAAAATATCTTGAACGTAATTTCGATTATAAACTAAATCTTTCATGAAGAACGTTTTTATGTTATTTTTCTGGATAAAATCATTTTCATCTTTTGAAAGAGAGCGTATCCCCACTTGTGTTATGTTTGGGTTTACTTCGAAAATTCTCTTCATTACGCAAGCATGGGACATTTTATTCCCATCAAAGGAATCTTTTAGATCTGCGTGTGCATCAATTTGAAGTATTGAGAGATTTTCTTGTTTGTGCCTTTTTAGTAATGGAAGTGAGATTGTATGCTCGCCACCAAGGGCTACAATGAATTTATCGGTATTTAGGTTTTCTAGGTTTTCTAGGCTGTCTATTTCATCTAAAGTGGTAATCCCTATTGAATATGGTTCCGAGTTTAATTCTTCATCATATAATTCTAATTCATTGGAAGCTTTTAGTATCCTCTCTGGGCCTTTTCTTGTTCCTTTCTTGTAACTTGTTGTTTTTTCATAAGGAACGGGTAGGATGGCTACCTTTGCTTCTTCAAATCTTGGTAAATTCATGAAAGTTGTCATTTAGATTTCTAGGAAAGTTAATTATTTTATAAATCTTTTGAATGAAAAACATTTATATATGTGTGGTGACTAATTTGCATACTGCATAGGGATATTCTGCCGTGACCGGCACTAAAGGGGAGATTAATGAAAAAATTGGGGGCGTTTACCGGATATATCAGTGTGTTGCTATTACTCGTTTTAGTTGAGAGTGTTAATGGGTTGGTTGTCAGTTGTGGTGATAGTATTGCAACTAGTGCTGTGATTGAAAATGTTAATGTGAGTGGATATAATACGAGTAGTGCGCTTATTTTTGATACTTTGACCAATTCAAGCGGGATGATTGAAAGGCAAAATCTGACGGAGTATACCGAGAGCAGTGGGGGAATTGTCTATCAGACCAACTATACAATAAATTCTAGTGAAGATTCTTATACTGGAAATTCTAGTGAGATTAATCTTAGTGAAAGTATTTCTCTTGCATTAACTTTGGTGGCCATTGATACCTCTGTCCCTGTAATCCCAGATAGTTCTGGACCAGAGGGGGTTGTGGAAGATTATACTGAGGAAGAGGGAAATCTAGAGGTTTCCTTGGATATGGAGGCGGGACATGCCATTGCCTTTGAATATGGAGGCAGTGAATATAAGGCGAAGCTAGATATCGTTAAACCTGGCTATGTTGTGGTTCGCATAGTTGGGGGAGAGAGGAACACGATTTTTGTTGAGGAAACTGAATATTATGATTTGGATGCGGATCAACGGAGAGATTTAGCGGTTACATTGAATAGTGTAAGTGGGAGGGAAGCCAATTTATTTTTTGAAGAAGTTGTTCGCCCTGTCTATTCCCCTTATGAAGGTGTTCCTGAAGAGGAAAAGATTGAAGAGGAGCCAAAAAAATCTCCATTAATAGATTTGGAAGAGATTGATGAGAAAACTCCTGCATTTTTTAAGATAATTGGTCCTTTATTGTTGGTAGTTGGGCTTCTAACTTATGTTTTATTTAAAGGACATAAAAAGCATTAAGATACAGAACATTCATAGCTTATTGTTTCTGAACAATCGTGTGATATTGGGATTTTGAAGAATACTTTTTCATTTATGTTTATTATGCCCATTGTTTTTGTTATTATTTCTCCCTGCGTGTCTCTTATTGGATAGGTAGATGGATAGCACGTCAATTTTACATTAGTTATTGCTGTATTTCCAAGATTGGAAATGTGCCCGTTTAGATTGGAGTAACATTTGTTTCCGAGGGAATATTCGCTCTCAGTAGTTATTTTTGAGACTACTAGTGAAGGTTTGAGCCTTTCTGGGGACATTTGTTTTACAACCTGGAAATCCTCTGTTGCTGCCTGGTTTTCGTTAAAAACAAATATAGAGTATGCTGAGAAACTGACTAGTGCGACTAAGGCTATTAAGAATGCCACATTTATTCTTGGTTGCGCTTTTGTGAATAATTTTCGGTCTTTCTTTATCATTGTCTTGTTTATTATATGATGTTGGATTTCTTTTGAAAGATATAGTGCGACTAATGCAGTAATTGCTAATATTGTCATTGACACGGGTTTACTGAAAGTCAGTATGTGCCATCTTCCGAAACCTAAGTTTATGAAGGCCTCATGGAATAAAAAGAAGAATAGTGTATTTGACCCTATCCATGCAGTTACTTTGTTTGATTTTATATCTAAGGAGTAGACTAGATAGAATATTAGATATGGAACTGCCATAATTGGGCTGATAAATATTAACACTAGTGGGAACAATAGATTAAAGTGATTTTTTCTGTATGCGAAAGCTATACCAAAGCAGAACTCTGCAAGGTAGAAAAGTGGATTTATTGAAGAGAAGATATCAGGGTTTAGGAATCTTGCTATGAAGGTAAATAGGAATGCAATTACCAACACCCTAGTATCTCTTCGCATATATCTGTTTATGAATGGGAATAAGATGTAGAGTGCGACTAAAGGTGTTAGGAACCATGCAGGACTTATTATCCCGAATGCGGTGGACTCGAACAGAGGATCTAAGAATGTGAAATGTGCGAGGAGTTCTACGAATAAATTCCCTGAATATGATTGTGTGGAGAAGAGAACTATGATTGCAATTAGTGCGAGATAGTAGAGAGAGGCTATTCTAACAAATCTTTTGAAAAACCATCTAAAGGAAAATTTCTCTAACTTTGGATAATTTTTTGCTAAGATGAATCCACTTATTATGAAGAATAATGAAATTCCTAAAAATCCAAGTTGTCTAAGTGAATTATCATGGCTTATGTGGTAATAGGCGTGAAAGAAAACTACGAATGCAATTGCAAGTATTCTTAGAATATCTATTGAAGCGATCCTTCTGTTCAAATTCATCTATTTGTAATTGAAATTTTTAGTATTTATAGGTTTTGTTTTTAGTAGGGGAAAGTTTAAATATTTGAAAATCAGATTTTTGCTATGGATAAGGTTAGCTTTGGCCATAAGTTAAATCTGTTGAAGAGCACTTTGGTTCCGATTGTTAGAAATCGACCCTATATGAGTCATATCTGGGTTACTAGGCATTGTAATATTCATTGTAAATTTTGTTATATTAGAGATTATATGGACAAAGGCCCAAGTATGGTTGAGATAAGAAAGAGATTGGATAAGATAAAAGAAGTTGGGTGTAGATTAACTGTGATTATGGGCGGAGAGCCAACTACAAGAAAAGATATTAACCAAGTTGTTAAGGAATGTAAAAAGCGAGAGATAGTTAGTTATTTGGTGACGAATGGTACACTACTTGATAAAAAATTGGCGGACAAATTAGGGAGGGCTGGTTTGGATGTTATTTCTATGTCTTTGGATACTATGACTCCTGCAAATAATGAATTAGTAAATTATGGCAAATACCCTTTAGATCCGGATAAGAAGTTAGAAATATTGAGATATCTCCAGGATAAATATGATGTTGTTGCTTTTGTTGCGATTTGTATTACTAGGCAGGATTTAGATGAAGTTGTCCCCATCATGAATTTGGCGAAGAAACATGATTTGGCAGTTACTTTGACGGTTGTAGCAAACCCCTATGTTGTTCCAAATGTTAAAGATCAGAATTGGAAATGTGAGAAAGATTCTGTTGCGATTACAAGTAAGCAAGATATTAAAAAATTAAAGGTTCTTTTGAAGAAGATTAAGAGGATGAAAGACGAAGGGTTTAGAATTATAGATCCACATGCGTATTTTGACCGAGTTGAAAGCTTTTTGGATGGCAGTAAGAAGAACATTTGTAAGGCTGGGAAAAACTTTTTTGATATTGATACAAGTGGCAATGTTATGCTTTGTGTGATGAGTGAACCTACTTCGATACATTATTCTGAATTGAATGATAAGAATTTCGATTCCAAATTGAAAGGAGTTAGGACTAAGCAGTTAAAATCTTGTAAGGATAACTGTTTATTGGCGGCATACTTCGATAGCAGCTATTATGGAGACCATTTGTTAGAGTATATTAATCTGATGAGTAGAATTTATTGATTTTCTCCTATAAAGATATATTTTTCTTCCAATATTGTATGTTCTATTACTATTCCTATGCCAATTCCAATAACGATTGGGTTGCTTATTATGAATCCTATTGGGATTAAGATTGCCCCATACATGCTATGATGGAAATGGTAGCCGTTGAAAGTAACTATGGGTTCACTGTTGGTTTTTTCGCTTAAGATATCGTATCCCCCTTGGTAGAGTATCCCAAAGATTCCTCCAAGCATTATCCCAAAGAGCATATATGCTATGAATTTTTTGTAATCTTGTTTCATTTTTTACTTATGAATGTAAATTTGTGTTCTGCCTGTGTATGTCTTAGTATTATTCCTATGGCTAACCCCAGGAGCACGGGCATCCTATAGAACATAAAGACAATTATTAAAATTAACCCATAGATGCTGTGGTGTATGTGTCTCCCCTTTAATCTTACTGTGGGATCTTTTAGCAATGAATCAAAATTCTCGTAAGCTATTATAAACAAATACCCTACAATGAAGCCAATCAGGAATTCTCCTATCATATCCATGTTCAAATTTATTTTTTCTGGTATAAATAGTTTTCTGAACATAGAAGAATTTTAAAGAAGTATGATGCAAAAGATTTATTAATCGAATTCGGGTTCCATTAATAAGTTGAAAGAAATAAAAATAGGTGTTATTGGATGTGGGTATTGGGGTCCGAATTTAATTAGGAATTTTAGTCAAATTGATTCTACTGAATTGTATTATGTTTGTGATCTTGATGAAAGCAAGATGGTTTCTGCTAAAAAGACATATCCTTCAGTTAAAACTACTGCTAATTTCATGGATGTTATTAACGATCCACTGGTTGATGCGGTTGTTGTGGCCTTGCCTGTTGCCAAACATTATCCTATCGCGAAGGAGGCCCTACTTAATGGGAAACATGTCCTTCTTGAAAAGCCGATGACTTCAAGTTCTTCTGAGGCAGAAGAATTGATTAAGATTGCTAGTGAGAAAAATTTAATTTTAATGGTAGATCATACTTTTGAGTACTCTCAACCCATAAGAATGATAAAGGAGATTATTTCAAAGGGGGACTTGGGAGATATCTATTATATGCGCGCAGACTGGCTTAACCTGGGCTTGTTACAGCCGGATGTAAATGTCATTTGGGATTTAGCCACGCATGTTATTTCGATAATTAATTTTGTTTCTGGAATGACTCCAGAGAGAGTTAGTGCAAACGGAGGAGGATATATTAGAAATGATATTCCTGAAGTTGCTAATTTGCATATCAAATATGCTGGCGGAGCCAGAGCTTATGCCACCGTAAGTTGGGTTGAGCCTAAGAAAACAAGAAGCTTGACTATTGTTGGTAGCAAAAAAATGCTAGTTTATGACCTTATGAATGAGGAAGAGCCAATTAAAATTTATGATAAGGGAGTTGATTTGACTAAAGAAATAGAAAACCCAGATCAACATAGAATTGATTATAGATATGGTGATGTTTATTCTCCGAATGTAAAAAATATTGAACCTCTAAAAACTATGTGTCAACACTTTGCTAACTGCGTCCTCGGCGGAGATAAGCCCATCAGCGATGGGCTCTCTGGCCTAAACGTGGTGAAGGTATTAGAATTTTCTGAAGAATCTTTGAAAAGAGGGGAGGAAATCTCTTTAAATGATCAAGGATGATGTTTCATTAGGGGAGGGAACTAAAGTTTTCCAACCCGATTTGGTTAATCTCTATGGTTGCAAAATAGGAAAGAATTGTAAGATTGGTGCTTTTGTTGAGATTAGAAAGGATGTTCTGGTTGGGGATAACGTTAAGATTCAGGCGTTTGCTTTTATTCCTGAAGGAATTAGTTTAGGAGATGGAGTTTTTATTGGCCCGCATGTTTGCTTTACTAATGATAAATTTCCTAGATCTGTCAATGAAGATGGGAGTTTGCAGAGTGAGGAAGATTGGGAATTAGTTAGAACCAATGTTGGAATCGGTGCGAGTATTGGTGCCAATTCAACCATTCTTTGTGGTTGCGATATTGGAAAATTTGCTATGGTTGGAGCTGGAGCCGTAGTTACCGAAAGTGTTCCTGATTATTGTGTTGTTGCAGGCAATCCAGCAAAAATAATAAGGAGGCTAGATAAAAAATGAATGTACCTTTTGTTGATTTGAAAACTCAATTTAAAAATTTGGAAGCAGAGATAAGGCCGGAGATTGATTGGGTCTTGGAGAATACTGCTTTTGTGCTAGGAAATAAAGTTGGAAATTTTGAGGAGAAGTTTGCTGCGTATTGTGGCAGAAGGCATTGTGTTGCTGTAAATTCTGGAACTTCGGCTTTACATTTGGCTTTATTGGCTTCTGGGATTAAGGAAGGGGATGAGGTAATCACCGTTCCAAATACATTCATTGCTACAGCGGAAGCTATCTCGTATTGTGGCGCTAAGCCTGTTTTTGTCGATATCGATCCTGTTTCTTTTAATATGGATGCTTCTAAAATTGAGGAAAAGATTACAGATAAGACTAAGTTTATTTTGCCAGTTCATTTGTATGGACAAGCAGTAGATATGGAACCAGTTTTAGAGATTGCTTCGAAACATAATCTTAAAGTTATTGAGGATGCATGTCAATCGCATGGTTCTGAATATAAAGGGAAGAGGTTGCCTTATTCTGATATTGGTTGCTTTTCTTTCTACCCGGGGAAAAATCTTGGGGCGTATGGTGAAGGAGGAGCGGTTGTTACAGATGATGAGGAAGTTGCTGAGAAAGTAAAGGTTTTGAGAGACCATGGGCAGACTAAAAAATCTATCCATGAGTTTATTGGTTTCAATGCCCGTATGTCTGGTTTTCAGGGAGCAGTTTTAGGAGTAAAGTTAAACCACTTGGATAGTTGGATTGATGGGCGTAGGAAGGCTGCAGAGCTATATGGCTCTTTATTAGATGGTGTTGTTAATATTCCCGCGGAAAGTGTTGGGAATAAACATGTTTTCCACCTTTATGTGATTAGGGTTAAGGAAAGAGAGAAGTTTATGGAGTTTATGAATTCGAAAGGAGTTGGAGTTGGAATTCATTATCCGATTCCGTTACATATGCAGAAAGCTTATTCTTCCCTTGGATATAAAATGGGAGATTTTCCAGTTAGTGAGGAGGTTGCTAATGAAATAGTTTCCTTGCCAATGTATCCGGAGATTAGCGAAGAACAAGTTAGATATGTTTGCGATTGTGTGAAGGAATTTTTCAGTTAGCTTTTTAAATAGCTTTCTTACTATTCCCCCTATGAGGAAAGCAAAAAGGGCGGCGAACTGGTTAACCTCTTATGGTGGAAGATGGCCCGTTTATATCACTCGATTACTGCGTTATAGTGCCATTGGGACTGTTGCAGTTATTCTTGATTTACTACTCTTGTTTGTTTTTGTTGAATTTCTTCATATCTTTTATTTGGTAGCTGCCGCAATGGCATTTATTATTGCTCACTCTTCAAACTATTATGTGCAACGGGAATGGGGGTTTAAGGAAACTGAACAAGGAATAAAGAGAAGTTATGTTTACTTTATTTCATTTGGAATTATGGGTATTTTCCTGACTATTGGGTTATTGGCTTTTATGGTAGAATACCTTGGTTTAAATTACTTATTTGCTAGATGGTTGGTATCTTTAATAGTTGGGGGATTTATGTTCTTTTTGCATTATAGGATCACTTTTAGAATTCGTGGAGAGCTCCCAAACCCATTAGAAGGGCGTTTCAGGCCTCTAAAAGAGCAAATGCAAAGATTTATAAAGCTTTGAGGGTCGCTTTTGTTATAAGGTATGAATTGAGAGAAAGCACTTGTAAACAACATTTCGCTTTTTCTAAAAGAGTGCTGAAATTAGGAGAAAAATAATAAAAAAATGATATTCGAAGATTTAGGTCTAAACGAGAGTTTGTTTAGTACCCTACAAGGAATGGGTTTTGAAAAACCTACAAAGATACAAGGAGAGTCTATCCCGCACATATTAAAGGGATTTGACGTTATTGGGGAGTCTGAGACAGGCTCTGGAAAGACACTGGCTTTTGGAGCCGGAATAATTGAAAAAGTTAAAGCGAAAGAAGGTTTACAGGCTTTGGTTTTGACTCCAACAAGAGAGTTAGCCGAGCAGGTAAATAGTGCAATACAAGGCTTTTCTAATGGAGGCGGCTTAAGAGTTGTTTCCATTTATGGAGGAGTTTCTATTAATAATCAAATTCATGAACTGACTAGGGCAGAAGTTGTTGTTGCAACGCCTGGAAGGTTATTGGATCATTTGCAAAGGAGAACTATTGATTTATCTGAAGTAAAGATATTAGTTTTGGATGAAGCAGATAGGATGCTTGACATGGGATTTATTGACGATGTTGAAAGAATCGTTAGAGAATGTCCAAAAGAAAGGCAAACTTTGTTCTTTTCAGCAACAATCGATTCAAGGATTAGAAGTTTATCTGAAAGATATATGAAAAGTCCTAAAGAGGTTCGTGCTGGAAACCAAGTTGATCCTTCGAAGTTGAAGCAAGTTTATTACGATATTCCAAGAGGAATTAAGTTATCTTTGTTAGCTCATTTGCTAAGAAAGAATGAAAACGGATTATCTCTTGTTTTTTGTAATACAAGGCATACAACTGACTTTCTTGTTAAGAACTTGAAAGCCAATAAGATCCCTGCACTTGCAATACATGGCGGACATACGCAGAACAAGAGAATGAGCTCTTTGAAATTCTTTAATGAGGCAAAACATGGGGTTTTAGTCTGTACTGATGTTGCGGCTAGAGGATTGCATATTGATAACGTTTCACACGTCTACAACTATGAAATCCCTGCAGATCCAAAGGATTATGTCCACAGGATTGGTAGAACTGCTAGAGCTGGAGAAGAAGGAAGTGTTGTTAACTTACTTTGTGAGTTTGACCATGATAACTTCCGTAGAGTTCAGAGAGATTATAGGGAATTTAATATTGATCGGGTTGAGAAGCCTTATATAGAAAGAGTTAAAACTATAAAGGTAGAAAGAGAGAGGAATAACATGTTCAAAAAACGTAAGTTTGGTAGAAGGGGGGTGAGAAGATGAAAGGAACCGTTAAGTTTTTTAATGATCAAAAAGGTTTTGGATTTGTTGCTGGTGAAGATGGTACAGAGTACTTTGTACATCAAACAGGTTTGGCTGAAGGTGTAAGATTGCAAGAAGGAGATGCTGTTACATTTGATGTTGAAGAAGGCGATAGAGGACCCAAAGCTACAAACGTTCAAAAAGACGAGTAAGGCTTATTTGATACACAATTCTATTTTATTTTTATTTCTTTTCTTCATTAATTTTAAATATTAGTAATTCCTAAGATTGTTATGAAGAAATCATTTTTTTTGAAGTTGCTTATCTTTTTTGTGTTGTGTTTAGTTTGGGGATTTTTAATTACGTATGTTAAGGTTCTATTTACTTTTTTGAATAAAGAGTTGATTATTACGTTGTCTACCTTTGTTCCGCTGATATTCTTCCTTCTTGTGGTGATTGTGGATACTACTGTTTTGAAAGCTAGAGATCCTAAAAAGAAATTGATAAAGATATTCTTTGTAGTCTGGTTGTTGTTAGCTATTGGAGATGTTTCTGCCAATTCTATATTTTTGAAATTGAAGGCAGAGGAATTTTCTGAGTGTGAGGCCTTGGGTA
>CAYZTT010000005.1:13393-46765 GCA_964481835.1 Candidatus Woesearchaeota archaeon | reverse complement strand
CTCTCTCCATCTAAAGCCTCTCTAGCCTTAGCAACATCATTAACAACCAAAAATGCTTCAATATCCGAAGGAGATTCCTGTATTACACCATAACAACCACTAACAGAAACCATCAAAGCCGATAACAAAATTATAAATAATATGCCTTTATTCATTTTAAATTCAATAGTAAATAAATAATATATAAATGTTTCTTTATCAGTTAGTGATGACAAAAACGTAAACTATTAAAAACAATAAAAAACACAGATTTCTATGGATACAAGCAGGACAGAATCATTACTAATAGAAGCAATAAAAGAAGTTGCACCCAAAGAACACTTCGGACTCCTATTCTCTGGAGGAATAGATTCCTTAATGCTAGCTTTCTATCTAAAAAAACTAGGATATAACTTTACTTGTTACACAGCATCCCTAAAAGACAACAAAGAACTAGAATACACAAAAGAGGTAGCCAAATCCCTAAATCTAAACCTCAAACACAAAATAATAGAAACAAAAGAAATACCCAAACATCTCAAAAAAATAATCCCAGAACTAAAGCAAACAAACCCAGTTAATGTTGCCGTAGCACTAACTACCTACATAGCTTCAGAATTAGCAAAAAAAGACAAAGTAAACACGGTATTCTCCGGACTTGGTGCAGACGAAATATTCGGAGGCTATTCAAGGCATAAGGAATCAAAAGATTTAAACAAAGATCTAAAAGAAGGCCTAGGAAAAGTATACAATGATGATCTAAAAAGAGATGAAATAATGGCATCTCTAAACAAATTAGAAATAAAGGCCCCTTTCCTAGAAAAAGAATTAGTAGATCATGCTATCAAGCTTCCAAAAGAATATAAAATAAATAAGGGAGTAAATAAATTCATACTAAGAGAACTAGCACTAAAAAATAAAATAAAAAAAGAATATGCACTAAAACCAAAAAAAGCAGCACAATATAGTTCAAAGTTTGACAAAGCAATAGAAAAGTTAGCAAAAAAACAAAAACTGCCCAAATCAAGATATCTAAACCAATTTTTCAACCTAGGCATACTATTTTCATCTGGAAAAGATTCTTGCTATGCAACTCACTTGATGAAAAAAGAAAATTACACAATAAAATGCCTAATAACAATTAAATCAAAAAACCCAGATTCATATATGTACCACACTCCAAATATTGATTTAACAAAAATTCAGGCAAAAGCAATGGCACTTCCAATAATTCTCCAAGAAACAACAGGAAAAAAAGAAGTAGAACTAAAAGAACTAGAAGTTGTCTTAAAAAAAGCAAAAGAAAAATATAATCTCCAAGGGATTGTTACCGGCGCACTATTTTCAGATTACCAAAGAGAAAGAATAGAAAAAATAGCAGATAAGCTCTCTCTAAAAGTATTCTCCCCTCTATGGCACCGGGATCAAGAAACAGAAATGAGAGAATTAGTGGAAAACAAATTCAAATTCATATTTACAAGTATAGCTGCAGATGGATTGGATAAAAAATGGTTAAATAAAGTAATAACAAACGAAGACATTGATAAACTAGTAATTCTAAATAAAAAAATTGGTCTCAACATTGCCGGAGAAGGGGGAGAATTTGAATCCTTAGTTCTAGATTGCCCATTATTTAATAAAAAACTAGAAATCCTAGAAACAGAAACAATAGAAGAAGACAAAAACACTGCAAAAATAATTATAAAAAAAGCTAAGTTAAGCAGCAGGAACAAGTCCATCTAAAAGTTTTACTAAATCCTCGGGTAGCTTTTCCAACAAACCCATTCTCTTCATAAGTCTCAAATCTCCACTACTGCTTGACCTAAATGAACCCTCTCCAATTTTTCTAGTCCCAATAACTCGGTCTTCCGTAACTATCAGCTCTACAGGCAAAATTCCAGGGCTTTGTGCCCTTTCCTCTGGTGCGCTAAAAAACTTGATTCCCACCCTTGGCTCATCAGTCATATTTCCAGGAGAAACAGCATCCGGGCCATACTTCCTAAGAGTTATACCTGTGCCAATCAAATAATCTCCAGAATGAGCTTCACTATAACGCGCAATTATTTCTCTTTTCTCTACAATCGAAGTAGTCGACATTATAACCGAGGAGAGCAGAACTCACTTATAAATTTTTATATTCTTCACAGAACCCTTTAACCATTCTTGCTTCATAAGATATTTACTATAGTCTTCTAATGTCAAATATTTTCTTTTCAGAATAGTATACAATTTCCCCTTCTCAATTTTTACATTCTTCCATCTTTTCTTGAAAGCGATACAATTCTTCTTATCTTTTACTTTTGGACCATAATGGATTTTATTACGTTTCAATTTTTTAGCCTTAAACCAGAAGTAGACTTCATCCTCAAATTTCCAACCATAATCTTTAATTTCAAAGTCATAATGCTTGAATTCTTTCTTCATCCTCTCTAATAAACTCAACAATTTAGCTCCAACAATATCTTTTTTCCCATCCAATGGTTTAATCTGAAGAATAGTATGCCCCCTAAGTTTACTCATCAATATCTCTTTCTTAACAAAAAAATTCTTACTTCCATTAAAAGCCTTACAAAGTTTAATGAATTTGCTATAATTTCTCTTTCCCATGGCGGCAGCAGCATTTCTATCTTTTTGGACAGGATCAACAACAATCAAAGGCCCATGTTTCTTAGATTTACTCATACTACTCAAAACCCTCTCTTTATCCTTCCCAAAATGAATCACCTCTTCAGATTTCCATTCCCTGGCCGCTTTAATTAAATTATCAAATCCCCTATAATAAATTACTAACAATTCCGCAACATAACCAGAAAATCCTTTAATATAAGATTCTGCACCATACAAATGATTTGCTTTCAAGAATTGTTTAAAGAGTCTAATCTCATCCTGCAACTTCTTATTACTCTTTCTCTTAACAAATTTAACATGTAACGGAGAAACATCCATTATATTCTCGGCAATCTCAGGCTTTCTAATTTTCAAAACCGGAACTATTTCGAAAGTTAAACCTTCAAATTTTATATGGAAATAGTCTCTGGATCCATGAACAGTTTCAACACGCTTAAACTTACTTCTTAAAAGTTTACCCAGCTCTTTAGAAATATCTGCATATTTATAATTTTTATAGTTGAATCTCGCAAAAACATCTACATCCAAATTGTCTTTTAAGAATGTATTCTTTGCATAACTTCCCCCAACAAAGAATTTTATATCTTTATTCTTTAATTTCCCTAAAAATCTTTTTATCTTATCATCTAATTCTTTTCTTCCTTCCTTATCCAAAGTTATAGATTCTAAAATTGACATTTTATAATAATAAATCTAGGTAGGGGATCCCATCTTCGACATCCAAGATGATGCTAAATTCTGCTTCCCTATCACCAGGGCTTAGATGAACATCCTCTGGCAAAGCAGATAAACCAGTGATAACAATCACATCTCTTGGGGGGCTCATCCGAACTCCATCTTCATTTTCGTTAATCACTGTCTCTTCCATAAAGTTTAAATCTGGTTTTGGAGGCAACTGCTGAGTTACTTCAAAAAGGTGCGGCCCAATATATCTAATCGCAAGCGGTTTTTCATACCTCTTAAATTGTAATGCATAATACATTTGTCTCCCAAATAATTCTTCCATAGTTAATCTAGATTGTGTTGGAATTGTTACATTCTTAAATTCTAAGAGGTCTTCCACATCTGCCTCAGAATATCCGGCAATAACAAGATCACAAGAACCATCTCCCTCACATATATACTCATAATCATCACTTCCACTGCTTGGACACCCACACTCCTGACAATTATCTACTGAAATTCCTCCAGCACAATATAGGGGCCTGCTGCCCCAGAAACAATCCCCATCCCAAGTATGCTCATCACATCTCTCTAAAAATTCTGGCAAACACTCATCAGTATCATTATAACATTCATGTCTTCCTGGCCCAAGCTGAGAACGGCAAGTATATCCCTCTCCAACGCTGCCTGGAGGTCCAGCCCCCCAACAGACAGAGTGCCAGATATAGGTGTCGTTATAACAATCATCATCAATAGTACATTCTTGGCTTCCAGGCCCACTCACTTCTAAACACTGAAAATACGCGCCCCCATCAAATTCAATACATTCCATATGGGTTTTTGTTTCTGGAGGATCAATGCCATCTTCTTCGGGGATACACCCCCTTCCATATTCCGGGCAAAAATATCCATTATTACATCCGCATATCTCACAATTCTGAATTAATTCGCAAGTCCAGAAATCGGACCCAGGAATTTCTTCAAATCGATTACAATACCACGGCTCAGTATCGGAGCAAGTATAGGGATCTAAGACACTGTAACCATCATAATCTAGACAGCCACCACAATCTGCCCCCCTAGTGGCCCCTCCAGTGATATCATCAACACTACTATCCACTAGACTTAAACCAAATAAGGCAAACAATACGAAAAGAAGGATGCTAACACTATGACGCTTTTTCATATCATTCTATAATAAAACCGATTTTATAAAGTTTCTCATCACACCCCACTATTTTTATGAGCCTATACAAAATACTTATAAATCAACCAAGGTTCCATAAAATATGGCAAAAGGCGAAATTCAAGCAGGAGACATGGTACGATCAGAACATGGGTTATATGGAGTAGTCTTAGATGTAAAGGCCAGAAAAGGGGCAATTGGATTAGAGGGAGAATACTCCCAGCTATTGGTTCAATATAAAGATGGGGCGATTCAGAGATGCAATCCATTATTGACAACCAAAATAGGATATGCCAACGCCAGAGATAGCGAAATAAATAGAGTTCTAGGGGAATTAAAAGAGAATATGCCGGAGGCAGGTTCAATTGGCCGGGCCGAGGCAGTAGATCGCTTAATGGGACTTAGAGAACTATTACTAGGAAAAAATTTAAAAAAAGGCGAACCCATAAGAGTTAGATGATAAAAATAGGTCCTTCTGGCGTTGGAGGAAAAAACGAAGCAAAATCCAACTTAGAATATTTCAATAAAAATAAATTAAATGCTGCAGAGCTAGCCTTTACTTATTCTGTTTATTTAAAAAAAGAAGACGCAATAGAAATCGGCAAAATAGCAAAAGAACTAAACATTGATTTAAGCATACACGCATCATATTTTATCAACTTAAATTCTCCAGAAGAAAAAAAAGTTGCAATGAGCAAAAAAAGAATTCTTGACGCTTGTGAAATCGGACACTACCTGGGCGCAAAATACATTGTATTCCATGCAGGATATGTTGGAAAATCCACAAGGGAAGAAACTTATGACAACATAAAAAAAGAGATGCTAGAATTACAAAAATATATTGAAGAAAAAAAATGGAATGTGAAACTGGCCGCAGAAACCACTGGAAAAGTTAGTGTTTTTGGGTCCTTAGATGAAACACTAAAATTGGCGAAGGAAACAGGCACTTCTTTCTGTATAGATTTTGCACATCTAAAGGCCAGAAACAATGGGGATATAGATTTCAAAGAAGTAATAAAAAAGTTAAAAGGCCACGAGCATATACATTGCCATTATTCCGGAATTGCATATTCAGAAAAAGGAGAAAAACATCATCTCCCAGTAGAAATAGATGAATTCAAAACAATTATAAGTGAATTAAAGAAACAAAAAATTAATTGCACAATAATTTGTGAATCTCCAGACACATATGATGATGCAATAAAAATGCAAAATGAAAACAATAAAAGCTAAATACGATTCAAAGAAAGAATGGAAACAGGATCCAAACGGATATTTCTTAATCAGAATTAAAGATAATCAAATAGAGGCTGCTCATGTTAAGAACGACCACTCAAACAACCCAAGGCACTACCCAAACAAAGCCGAAGTAATAATCGGAGAAACGGCCGAAGAAATCTACAATACAATAATCAGAGAAAATTTAGTATCTCTACAAGAACATGCGGCATACCTAGGAAGCGAATTACAAAAGGCAGAAATCGCGATGAAAAACAAACTTAAATATATTCAAGACGAAGAATTAAATCTTTAAACCTTTCTAATCTTTGCAACAAAGAATCCATCCGTATCATTGTCCTGCGGCCAAATCCGAAGGCATTTCTTAACTTCCTTATTGTATTCTTTCCCTTCAAATTCTGAAACAGGACTAGAACTCTTAATATCCACATTAATCTTCTCTAGCTTAGCATCTTCAAAATTATCCAATAAATAAGAAATCATAGCCTCATTCTCTTCTGGTTCCAATGTACAAGTGGAATAAACCATCGTTCCACCAGCTTTCAAATTCTTAAACGCAGTCTTAAGTAATTGTTTTTGGACCCCACAAACTCTCCTAACATTCCCCGGACTCCATTCAACAATTGTATACGGGCTCTTTCTAAATGTTCCAGTGCCGGTACACGGAGCATCCAACAATATTTTATCAAATTCAAAATCAGAGAAATATCTGCCTTCCATCAAACTGATTGTAGTATTGCTCACCCCACTTCTTTGTAGATTCATAGTCAAAGCTTTCAAACGATTATAATTATTATCATTCGCAACAATTATTCCAGAATTCTTCATTTTCGCAGCCATCTGAGTCGTCTTAGATCCTGGTGCTGCAGCCATATCCAAAATAAACTCTCCCTTTTTTGGATTCAAGACTTCAATAGGAATCATAGAACTTGCTTCTTGAACATAATAATACCCCATACTATGCCCAAACAAATTTCCCAAATCCGTCCTTGAAGAATTAATAAAAAAACCTTCTTTACACCAAGGCACTTGTTTTAATTTCAAATCAGAATAATCCTTCTTGAACTTCTCAACACTAATTTTCAATGTATTCACTCGAATAGATTTCCTCTGCAATCTCATAGAATATTCTTTAAACTTCTCAACATCAGTTAATTTAGAATATCTTTCAACAAACTTCTCTTTGAACTCCGGGAATTTTTTCATTTTAAGAACATTCCTCGAGTGAAAAATAATCTATTAATTCCATATTCCCCGGACAAACAATTGTCTCTCCCTCATGAGAGACATTCTTAAAATAGAGGAATCCCTCCAATTCATTAATTCTTCCATAATTCGGAATTGGGGGTCCTGGGCCCGAGCCGAAACCTGCCGCACTAAACCCCGCAAATCCATGTGGGTCAATAAAAGTAATATCTGTAGAATCCAGTTTAAGAATCCCCGCACTTTCATTAATAAATCTAAATTCGGACTCAAAACCTACCACTTTAAGGCCCCCACCATTTCTAATCTCTCCATCTACTTGGGAGGAGCCTCTTGTACAGAACTCAAAACTCAACATAGATAACTCCCCGCACACTCTCTCAATCTTTTCTTGATTATCAATATTATCCGTCCTATCCTGAGAAAAAACATCAAAGAAGTTCAAAAGCACAATCGCAAGAACTATAACAAAGCCTACCAATATAGAAACTGCAAGCAATGGGCTAATACCTTTTTTCATAAGATACTCCATAAATCCTACTTTAAATATATTTCCCCAATTTAAGTTCTACAAGAAAATAATTCCATGGCTGCCTCTATAGGGTCACAATCAACACTAGTCCCATTGGAGTCAAGTTTCTTCCCCACAATTACCCTATACTCTCCTGGGAACATGTTGGCATCACTTATAATAAAAGATCCAACTCCATAGCCAGGGGTACGCTGAGAGTGGAGATGGTTACGAGTTATTGCAGGGTCATCTGCCCTAATAATTCTGAAAAATATTTCCTCTATTGGGTAAGCCCCTTTATTATCAAAACTTATATGTAAGTCTGCTATTGCCGGGCCCGTATTTACACAATATCCTTCTAACTCTAACCATGTTTTGTCAGTACACAAATCATTTTTCAAAGATTCTATATCTATTTCATCAATTCTATCATTAGAGAAGACATCAAAAAAATTCAATAATATTAATGCTAAAGAAACTGCCAATCCAACTAATAAAACAACCGCAATTATTGGACTAATTCCCCTTTTCATAATAAATTCTAAGTTTAGGAATTTAAAAGAATTATGGTTAGCAACTCATCGGATAAACATTCAGTTCTATTGTAGTTGCCTCACAAGTAATCTCTACATTTTCTTCCGTAACAAGATGTTTTATAACAACAATCCTATCATACTCCCCCCCTTGAAAGAGATCATTAAATTCATGTTCAAGGAACCCATATCTTGAGATTCCCCCAAAATTTAGCATCCCAGTATCATACCCACTATCAAGATCATAAAAGGTAAGATTTATGCTAGATATATCTACGGATCCTGCATTTTTTAATTGGACTTTCAATCCGGGGTCTGGAGGGGGCCCAGCATCATTAAAAGAGCAAATATTATGTAATTCAACAAGTGAGTTATCACAATATTCTCTTTCCAAGGTTTCATTCTCAATGTTGTCCGTTTGATCTTGGGAGAAAACATCAAAGAAAGTTAACAATAACACTGCTACCGCAACAACTATCCCTACAAGCAGGACAACACCAACAAGTGAACCCATCCCTCTTTTCATAATAACCCCTAAGGATTTTGCTTTAAATAATTATGGGTACTGGTTTCCCGGCCGCGCTTGAATCTCGCGTAACGTGTTAGTAAAATCTTCATCTGCAAAAAATTCTGAGATTATTGGTACTGGCTTCCCAACGGATTGTAGCCATTTAGCATCAACATTGACTAGTCCTTTTTTCAGAGTAATTGCCTCCGGAAATAACTTTTTCATTTGGCTGGCTAATTCAAATGGGACTTTCCGACTATATTCCCCCCATTCCTCAAACTCACTACCTTCAAAATCAAATGTTTCTCTCGATATCGCGAATTGAATTGTATTTTCACCTACTTTTCTAGCAATATATGCATTACCTACAAGATTCCAATCATCTTTAGTGCCTCCCTCGTATCTGCAATCAAATTCTACTGTTCGTATAGTTTCTTCCCACCCTTCACTTGCAGGGTAGTTGGGATCTCTTGAAGCAGTCCAGAGACTTGGTTCTCCATCCCCTACCCTCCAACCCTCTCTCAGATACAGTTTCTTAAGGACAGATGTCCACCCAATAGCAGTCAGTTCAACGTTCACGGGCTCCCCACTACCCAGAAGATAGTGGATAAGCATTTGTGTTCCTCTCAAACGATTTCCAGTTAGTTTATTGATTGCATCACTATCCGCTTTGCTAGCAATAGTCAACATCAGTCTTTGCATACTTGTCATCTCTCTCCCATCCGGGTCCACATAATTCATTGGATTATTAGCAACATATGCGTAAGCTAAGTTCCCATCCTTCCCCGCCATTGAATCCACGGAAGTAAACCTTCCCAAATTAGAATCATAATACCTGGCTCCAAAATAATATAAAGAAGACTCATCATCTTCCTTTCCTGTAAACGGATAATCAACTCCGGAATTAGCTATTTTCTGCCCAAAAGGCAAAGATAAAAACTCTTCATCTATATTTCCACTAGAATCTGTAGTTAACCTATTATTCAACCTTCCTTGATGATAATATTTTATTACACTTGTACCTGTCTCATCTTCAACCGATGCAACAATATTACTCCCAGCATAAATAAATTTCTTAACATCATCTCCTTCTTCAATTGGTTCTAGGCCATCATTAGAGACACTGGGAACATCTAAAACATCTGCATAAGAAATAGGCATACATACTAACAAAACTAACAAAATCACTTCTCTTTTCATAAAACTAAATAAAAATCATAATATAAAAATATATCTGAATTTAACTTGCGCGAGCCGGGAATTGAACCCGGGTCTCAACGTTGGCAACGTCGTATCTTAACCACTGGACAACTCACGCATAGAAATCTAAACTAAATATTCATTTTTATAACTTTTGATTATTCCATCTCTTATCATATTTGGCTTCACCTTCAGTTCGCATCAAAATTAACTGTGCAATCTTTGTGCCCGCCTTCAATATCAAAGGAACATTAGATTCATTAGAAATTTCAAAAACCTGGTTATTACTAACTCCCGCATGTATAAAGGAGGCAGTAGTATGTATGCTCAACCCAAATCTAGCAAATCTAGTACGCCCATATAAAAAACCACAGACATTATTTGGCATTTTTATCTTCTCTTTTGTAATTCCCAAAATAAATTGTCCAGGCATCAACATTATCTTATCCCTCTTAATAAACTTAGAATATTTCTTGTAATCCACGTTCTCAGTCAAGGTAACTTTTTTATGGTTGAAAATCCTAAATTTATTATCCAAAGTTAAATCGATAGAATCACTCCCTACGTTTCTAGGATTATAAGGGCTAATTTTTAATTTCTTATTTTTTATCTCTTCTAAGATAGCTTTCTTCGTTAAAATCATAAAACAGAAAGATAAAAAACCATTTAAATAGTTTACTCTTAACAAATTTATGAATTATTACGACGATATCTCGGGAGGATACAACGAGCTACACTCGAGAGAACAACTAAAAAAAGTCGAAATAATAGTTAAAGAACTAGATATAAAAAGAAATGAGAAAGTTCTAGATGTTGGTTGTGGAACTGCCTTCTACGCAGGGCATTTTGGCAAAGGCTACATAGGGATAGATCCAAGTGAAGGAATGCTAAAAAAAGCAAAAGGATCTAAAACAATCCTAGGAAGCGCTGAAAATCTCCCATTTGAAGATAAATCATTTGACGTAGTAGTATCAATAACTGCAGCTCAAAATTTTAAAGACCCAGAAAAGGCAATAAAAGAAATAAAACGAGTAGCAAAAAATAAAATAGCAATCACAATTTTAAAACAATCAAAAAAACTGTCATTAGTAAGAAAACTACTAAAAGATTTCAAAGAAATTGAACAAGAAAAGGATATTATTTTCTTAAAGGTTTATCAAACTCAAACTTCTTAGGTTTTTCTTCCTTAGGTACAGGCAAGAAAGGTTGAACATTAAATTGTTTATCAGATTCTTTTTTCTTTTCACGAATAGTTGAATCATTTATATCTTTCAGAATTCTACTCTTAAACCCTTCAATATCGTCATCTTCACGAGAAACTATTTGAGTTTTAGGTTTCGGTTTAGCCTTACTCTTCCTAGGTTTCCTTTTAACTTTCTTTAATAGGTTGAAATTAGGTTTCTTATAGAAGAATACCAAAACTACTAAGAATAATACTATCAAACCAAACAAGTAAGCAGCTCCACTTCCTTCTTTACTACCACTAGTTCTAATAAGCTGGCCAGTTATTCCTTCAAACCAATCTCCTGCTTTTTCACCAACACCTCGATCATCAAATATCTTCACTTCAAACATTTGTTCAGTATTAAGGATCGTAATAACATAATCCATATCTTTTAGTTCCTTGTATAAATCCAGAGTCATATTTTCTCCAGGAGTTAATTTAGTTCTAACTTCAATGGTCCTGTTATGGAGATCGCCCTTAGCTTCAATCACTAATAAATCATCATACTTTATATTTCCAGAATTTTTTATCTTCAGAGTTTGTCCAACCAGTTCAATATCCAACTTACTAACAACCGGGATATCAATACTCTTCTCAGAAGTCATACCAGTAGAACTCTCAACTTTAATCATCCATTCTCCTGGCAAAGCATAATCTCCAAGTTGAAAACTTCCGGATGCAGTACTTAACAAAGTTTCTTCATAAACTTTCTTTCCATCCGCATCGAATAATTCAAAACTTAATTCATCAACAATTTCCTGACTAGCCTGATCATAAACAACTGCATACATACTAATTGTTTCACCCGGGTTATAGGTTTTCTGATCTAATTTGATTTCAATAGATTCTTGTTGAGGAATAACATATATCTCAAAATTAGTTTCTCCTTTGTTCCCATGCGTATCCTCTGCCTCAACAAAAACAGTATGATAGTTTGAATTAATATCTTCACCAAGATCTAACTCATAATCTAAATTTCCATTACTCACCTCAGTAATATATTCTTGACCATCCAAAAATACTCTCAAAACGCTTAAAGGAACATTTTGTTTGTCTAAATTTCTTTGGATAACTCCCAAAATCTGCAATTTTTCGCCAGGAATCAATTGATCCTTCTCGACCTGCAAATCTAGTATTAGTTTATTATCTATAGTTATTTGCTTGACATCATCAAAATACTGCAAAGAATCGCCATTCAAATCAAATAATTCAACTGAGATTTGATGAGTTCCACTCTCTAAATCTCTCAATCTTGGTGCAAATGAGAAAGTTCCATCAAAAACAGACAGAAATATCTGATTTTGGCTCCCATTACTCCCTATATAAAAAATAACATTGACCTGATCATCCAATAGGTCATTATTCATAAAAATATTTCCTTCAAAAAGAATTGGGTCTCCAACCTGGATACTATTCTTGTCCAGATCTAATTCAATGCTATAGTCATTATCTTCAGCATATATGAACGGTACAGCAATCAAGATTGCCATCAACAATAAACATAACTTCTTCATGCTAATTGATTATCTGCATACTTATTTATAAAGTTTTTTACCCCCGGTAGAACTTGAGTTTAGTTATCTTCTTGCCCTTTATCTCTAACAAACTATTAACTACTGGCCCATATCCTGCATTAACAACAACAGTTTTACCGATTTTATCCTTTCCATGGTGCTCATGTATATGTCCACCAACACAAATTAGAGGCCTATACCTTGTGCAAAACCATCTTGCCACAGAAGAACCTAAATGTTTTTTATATGCATATGATTTTTTGTTCAGAACAAGATCTAGTTTTGTATTATACGGGACATTATGTGAGATAAATATGGTGGGAATTTTCTTATCTCTCTTTTTATACTCAATAGATAACTTATCTAACATCCGGCGATAAGCCTTTTTCAGCTTATCTTTAGATTTTCCATCAAAGTCAAATTTGACCTTTAGAGTTGGACTTTCAGGAGCACTACTCAAACCATATCCTAAGATGTTAAATTCCTCAAATTTATGTAAATTATATTGGCAATCGTATATATTCTTCAATCCCCTGGTTAGGAATTTATT
Source organism: Candidatus Woesearchaeota archaeon (assembly GCA_964481835.1). Classification (GTDB taxonomy): domain Archaea; phylum Nanobdellota; class Nanobdellia; order SCGC-AAA011-G17; family PNOQ01; genus JABIBT01. Next base: position 33,826 of record CAYZTT010000005.1, on the reverse strand, counting down.
AGTTTCTTTGCCCATCCAAAAATCATAGAACATTTTAAAATAATGGTAATCACTTTGATAAGAATCCTTTATCCTAGTTGGGCCATAGCTATGATCCCAATTACCTGGCACAATAAAAACCGGCGTGCCAAATGAGTTCAGATATTCTAGGATTTCTCTGCCCCTCTTTAGGGATTTCTTTTCCAATTGGGCTAATTTTCTTTTCCCAATTTGTTTTATGATGAAATCATCATAATGTAAAACCGTTTCATTATTCGCTCTAGCTTTCTTCACATGCGCCCCCCATTTTTTTGAAAAAGGAGTTATCTCCCTATCATCACAAAAATCGCCTGGTGCTATAATTGCATCAAAGTCTTTAAAATGGATTCTGGGTTTCCTTCCATGCAAATCTCCGATGATTAAGAATTTCATATACTCAATTCAAGAAACTATCTTTAAAAATCTTTCCAGCAACATAGTTAAATTTAAATACTATCTTCCAAAATTAATTTCTAATGAAAAGAGACTTACATACTCTAAGACATTCGGCTTCTCACGTCCTAGCACAAGCCGTTTTGGAATTATTCCCCGAAACTAAGTTAGCCATCGGGCCATCGATAGATACTGGTTTCTATTATGATTTTGATACAAAAAAACCTTTTACCCCGGAAGATCTAGAAAAAATAGAAAAGCGTGCACTAGAAATAATAAAAAAAGATCTAAAAATAAAAAATGTACTAAAAACTAGGGCAGAAGCAAAAAAACTCCTAAAAAATAACCCCTACAAAATTGAATTACTAGAAGGCATAGAAGACAAAAAGATATCCTTCTTCCAACAAGGGGAATTTATTGATTTGTGCGCAGGACCTCACGTAAAATCAACAGGAGAGATAAAAGCATTCAAGCTACTAAGTCTAGCAGGGGCATACTGGAGAGGTGACGCCAAAAACAAAATGCTCCAAAGAATTTACGGTACTGCATTCTATGAGAAAAAAGATCTAAAAAAATTCCTTCATGTTTTAGAAGAGGCAAAAAAGCGAGACCACAGAAAGTTAGGAGAGCAACTAGATTTATTCTCGTTCCATGAAGAAGGACCCGGATTTCCATTTTTCCATCCAAAAGGAATGGTGGTAATTAACGAGCTTCTAGACTATTGGAGACAAATACACAATAAATATGATTACAAGGAAGTAAAAACTCCAATGATGCTAAATAAGTCATTATGGTTGAAATCTGGGCATTGGGAGAACTACAAAGAAAACATGTACTTCACAAAGATTGACAACAAAGAAAATGCTGTAAAACCAATGAATTGCCCCGGAGGAATATTAATTTACAAATCAAAAATACATTCCTATAAAGAATTCCCATTAAAGGTAGGCGAACTTGGCCTAGTGCACAGGCACGAACTCTCAGGCGTACTAAATGGCTTATTCAGAGTAAGAGCATTCACTCAAGATGATGCACACATATATTGTACTAAAAGACAAGCCGAGAAAGAAGTAGTTAATGTAATAAAATTAGCAGAAGAAATGTACAAGACTTTCGGGCTAACTTACGAATTAGAACTATCCACAAAACCAGAGAAATATATCGGCTCAGATGAGGACTGGGAGATGGCAGAAAAAGCTTTAGAAAACGCATTAAAGAAAGTGAAATTAAAATACAAATTAAATCCAGGAGATGGAGCGTTTTATGGCCCAAAAATTGACGTCCATGTAAAAGATTCATTAGGAAGAACCTGGCAATGTGCAACAATACAGTTAGATTTTGCAATGCCGGAGAAATTCGATTTAACATATGATGAGAAAGATGGCCAAAAACATCGTCCAGTAATGATTCACAGAACAATCTATGGCTCACTAGAAAGGTTCCTAGGCATACTAATCGAGCATTACGCAGGGAAGTTCCCACTATGGCTTTCCCCAGTACAAGTCAAGATACTATCGATGACAGACAGATCAGTAAAATTCGCAGAGAACCTAAAAGATACACTAGAAAAAAATAACATTCGAACAGAAATAGATACAAGAAGCGAATCAATGTCTAAGAAAGTAAGAGACGCACAAAACGAGAAAGTAAATTACATGGTAACTATTGGGGACAAAGAAGTAGAAGCAAACAAACTTGCGATAAGGACAAGGGAAGGAAAAGTTTCCTTTGGGGTTTCTATAGATAAATTTATTAAGGATCTACTAAAAGAAGTTCAAGATAGAAGATGAACTTACAAGAAGGATTCTCAAAGATAGAAAATTCAGAAGAATTTAAAGAATTTAAAGCTAAAACTCCAGAATTAATACTAACAAGCGTTTTTCTAAATAAAGAAAACTGGGAATATAATTATTTCACAAAAAATAAAATGGTCACATTTCTAGAACAAAATAACATAATAAAAACAGAAGAATCAGATATCTACGAAAAGCAAGAGATAGAGGAATTAGAAATAAAAAACATAAAAATAAAATTTGAAGAAGCAAAAGAACTAGCAAAAAAATTAATGAACGATGAAAAAATTACAAAAGAAATAATCATACTTCAACAAAAAGAAGTTCCCTATTGGAATATAACCTACATCACTTCCGGGTTAAATGTATTTAACATAAAACTAAATGCAATAGACGGAAACATAATAGAACAAAAGTTTGAAAATATAATGAATTTTAAGGGTAAATAATTTATCATTCAAGCTCAATAACTTTCTTATTAGATTTTAAACCAGAAACAATCCAAACCTTCTTTTTGAAATGCTTGCTTAAGAATTTAACAATTGCTTTGTTGGCTTCTCCTTCAACTGCCTTAGCCTTAACAGAAACTCTATACGCATTAAAATTATCATCAAACTTTATTTCCTCTTTCTTCGCATTCGTTTTAACTAAGATATTCAGTTTCTTCATCGTCTTCATGATCATATTTATCTAAATCGCTTTCACGTCCATCTATACTCGCATCTGCATAGTGCATACCAGTTGGTAATCCCGCTTGTTTTTTCCTAGATTCCTCAGATCTTAAATGTTGCTTATACCATGCTTCATCCGCTGCCAAAGGTCTACTTGTTCCAATGTCCTCAAGCCCTGCTTCTTCTAAAATTCGCTCTACCTCAGCACAATCTTTCTTGCCGACACACCCCGGGTCTCTCAATTGTACCTTTCCAAGTACGCGTAGTGCATGATTCAACGTCCAACTTCTTTTATTCTGCGCCATTTTAGAATTACTTCAAAAAGTATGTTTTTTTTAGATTGGCCATTTATAAATCTTTTGTAAAAATCTACTTGAATCTGTTAATAGCTTCCTCTTCAATAAAGTGCAAATCTTTCCCAGGAATAATCAAACTCTGAGGATAATGAGCAAATTCTTCCGTTCTTAATTCTTCGAGCGTTCTAAGTTTAATTTCTGCACCCCTACTTCCAAGATGAGTACATCCAATCGCCAAAGTTTTTTTCTTGACTCCATTATACAATAAATAATCCACTGCTTCATGAATATTCATGAATTTATCCCCTGCGGGGTCCAAATCTAATAAAAATAAAGTATGCATCCCATTCTTATAATTTTTTTTATAAACATCAACAGGAGTTTTCACATTAGTATTCCCAAAAGGAATGCTAGTAACTTTCCCAAATTTATATAATTCCAATCCAATTGCCCCAACAACAGTTAGGACACTTGCGTTAAAAACGTAATAGACCTTGATGTCTCTTTTTTGAGCCCTCAAAACCAAGTCCATGTGGGTAGTAGCTCCAAATATATCTCCAATAACCAAGAATACAACGTCTCCTTTCTCCGCCCTATCCAGGATTTCCTCAGATTTCTTTTCAACTAATTCCCTATTGGCTACAATAATCTTCTTCCCATATAACTTCTCCATCTTCTCAATGGATGAATCAAGTAAGGAAGTATAACTCTCTAAATAAACATAATCTGCACTTTGAACACTCTCCAGTCCTTTAAGGGTAATGTCCTTCTCATCATGCATTCCAATTCCTATCAAATGTAGTCCCATTTTCTATAATTTGAGGAAAAAAAGCCATTTATAAATCTAACTTTTTTATGAATTCCATAAATATTGCACCAGAAATAAAGGCATAAATTGTATTATCAATTGGTAAAACAGATGATTGATAATAAATCATTAAGAACGGGATTGCAAAAAACACCCCAGAGATAATAAATTTCTTAAAACTCTTACTAATCTTAGTATATTTGTCGCCCAAAAACATTCCTCGCAACAGACCAACAATAAAAATCAATACAACAAGTATATTAAAGTATAAATCGTGCTCCCAGAAGCCCAATAGAAACAAGCCTCCCAAATAAAAGTAAATATTGCTAATTGCAAAGGAGATCAGTACCCCCGCAATAAAACCCAAGATAAGGTGCGGGACAGCGGCATACCATGCATAAAATAAAGCCAATAATAATATTGCCAACATTACTAACTTATAGAAGAATATGAAGTATTTTTTCCCAGATACTAATTCTTCTTTAACAAATCTAGCTATAAATATCCCTACTAATAAACTCAAAAATGTTAGTAATGCAATATTAAACATAAAAAGATAAATTTAATTGGAGTTTAAAAATCTTACTTTATTTTTTCCTTCCAATTTTTATTAATTTTGCTCATTATTTTTACCAATTCCGGGTTAAATTCACTATTCCAGAATTCAATAGCATCGTCAACAAGCTTTCCTTCTGCGGCAATATCCTGATTCAAAACAAATAATGAATTCCTACTAACCATCTCTGCAGTCTTATTCATCAATTCATTAAAATGTTGTTTTTCCTTTTCATCAAAATACTGGCTTTCTGTAATATTAAACATCGAGTTTGGATTTGGGACAACTATTCCATGCAAAAACCATGCCCAGCTGTTGATAGTCTCAGTAACCCTATGGCATATGGCCCTATCAAATCTAGAACTCACAAATCCTTCCTTTAATACGTAGTCATTAATGTAAAATATTTTCTCTATCTCTTCAAAGCTTGCCTTAAATCCCATCTCTTTTTTGGCCTTCTCAAATGCTTCTTTCATTTCCTTTTGTAATTTTTCGTGTTCCATTTTGAATAACACGCCGGGACTGGGATTTGAACCCAGACGACCCGGAGGTCCTGGATTAGCAATCCAGTGCAATACCATATTATGCGATCCCGGCGTACAATAATTTGTTCAGAACTAACTTTTAAAAGTTTCTAATGCTCTCCGCCACAAAGAAAATCTAACCTATCCAGAGTCTCACTAATGCCTGGCGCATAATGGCCCTTTATCTCAACAAAAGAATACTTTGTATCCCCACAGGACAATTCAACTTCTCTTGCATTCCCCGGCATTCTTTTCAAACATTCCGCCATCCCCACATGGCCCCTATCAAAATAATAAGTTTCAACAACCTCGGATTTATCTATTAAAAATCTTAATCTAACATTTGGATGGGTTCCAACTTTTCCCATTCTTTGATCAAAAACAGCAGATCCTAAAGCAACCTCATATCCCTTTCTTAACTGGGCCATCGTATGGGCAATCTTTATACTATCTACAGAAACACTAACCTCGATGCCCCTGGCAGTAAAAAGGCCATCTAGCCTTTCAGTAATATTCCGCCACTTGCTTTTTGATGACATTTTAATTAGGAAGTAAAACTGCACTCTCCAACATTTCAAGTGCTTGCCTCTCTAACTCTGGGTCTCTCGCAGTGTCTGGAGAAACAACATTTCCAACCAGTCTAGCTAAGTCTCCTTCAAGTGCATCAAAGCTTTCCGTATCCCCAGTTGTATAGGCATGAGTAAAAGATCTATTTGCGCAACCCATTAAAGTAGTAAGTCTCTGGTATTCTCCCGATTCTTCTGGGAATCCATCTCTATGCCCATCGAGAGTTTCAACTACGGCCTCTCTTCTCTCATTTAATTCTTTATATCCTTTAAACGACATTTTTGTGCCTCCTTTTCGTAGAAAATTTCTAATTTAAGTATATATAAATCTTTCCATTTGTCACTACCAATAAGAAACAACAATAGAAACATTTATAAACATCGAGATACATATATTACTACTTGAAAATGAAAAAAACAATCGCACTTTTGGTCTTAATAACAATGCTTTTAACAGCTAATTTAGTCTATTCTTTTAACCTTAAAAACCCTTCTATTTTCACGTCAAATGAGCTTATTTCGCCTGCAAATAGGATAGATAAGGATCAAGTTCACTTCTATAATGATAGGATCGTAATAGACATAAATCAAGCCACATGGGCAACATATGCTAACACAAATTCAATGGATCCTGTACTCGATCAAGGAGCAATAGGTATTGAAATAATTCCATTATCAGAGGCAGAAATCCAAATTGGAGACATAATCACATATCAGCCAGATTGGACAGACGGATTAACAGTTCATAGGGTTATTACAACTGGGGAAGATGAAGAAGGTTGGTATTGCTATACAAAAGGAGACAACACTTCTTTTGTAGATCCAGGAAAAATCAGATTTGATCAGATAAGATATATCACAATTGGAGTATTATACTAAAATGGCCGAAGCAATATGCAAAGACTGCGGTGCAGCTTATAGTTTAAACAAGGGAGTAATCCCAAAATTCGCTTGCATTTGTAGATCTAGAAATTTTAAATTAAAGAGGCAATAAGTAGCCCTAAAAAACATCCCGCAGAAAGGAATGGCATTGCAGGATAAAATCTATCTTTCTTACTATATATGAACAATAAAAACAAAGCTAAAGTCGTTACTAGGGAAGTAACTATCGCAGCAACTAAACCTAATTTAATAAAAACTACCGCAGAGAATAATAAAGTAAAGCCTACATCTCCGCCACCCAATAATGCAGTCTTATTCTTTCCATAAGGAACCAACAACCCAGCAAACATCTTTGCTTTCGCATGAAACTTTGCCATCTTAACCATATGCTTAGTTTTCCAGACTGCAATTGCATCATAAATAGAAATTAAAATTAACAATATAGAAACTGCCAAAATACTCATCATCGGAGAAAAAATCGCAGCAATCCCGCTATAAATAAATAGTTCTGTAAAGTTATGCACAATCATATTTGGTTTATAGAACTTTAACAACCCTAAAATCAATGCAATACCTAAAGCAACAATAGATGAAACCAAGGCAGAAAAAGCAATTCCCAATAAGTAAACAGTTGCAAAAATGAACCAGATCTTCCAGATTCTAACGGCATTGAATTTCATTAACAATAAAAATATCCCGCTAGCTAATAAGACTGCAATAATAATCGGCAAATAACTAGTATTCTCCTCAATCTCTGGCCTTTCAATTCCATATGGCAATTCTCCAGTATCAACATATTCACTAACAATAAATAACCCAATCAAGTGGGCTAACAAGAATAACACAGTCAAAACAAGAGTTACTTTTAATGTATGCTTCATATTAGTTTTTAAAATACGTAATTTAAATAACTATCTATTAGTGCAGATAAATTTAAAAAAAACAATGCATTCCCTTATTTATGGTTGAATTGTTCACTCTGAATTACATTCTAACTTTCTTAGCAGGAATCTCTATAGGGTTTGCAATCGGAATCTCAGTAGCATTGACAAAAGAGCGATCTGAAAGAAAATTGCTTAATTACCTGCTTGATGTCTATGCAGACAAGGAAGAAGACAAACTCCCAGAAATCCCAAAAAAGGGTTTATCTGATGAAGAAAAAGCAAAATACCTTAGGGCAGTCCTAAAAAGTATAGAAGAGCATGATAAAGAAATAAAGCAGAGAAAAAGAAAATAATCAATGAAGGTATATTTTCAAAACAGAATCATACATTCCATCTTCTGCACCAATAGGAACTTCAATATTGACTGAAACAATTTTCTCAGAATTTCCATCTAAAATAAACGCTCCTTCGGATAAACTAATCCAATCTTCCAATCCCTCTACTTTCAAAACAACACTTCTTTCTTCTGAATAGGGATTGGTTATACTAATATTTCTAGTACTGATCATCCCCGCCAGAATAGACCCATAGTTCAAAGTTCCATCATCCAAGTTGATTTGAAAATTATCAGAGACTTGAATCGATATTGGAATCTCTTCTGAAGGTTCACTATTACGAAAACTAAAAATTAAAAAAACGATTAAAATAATAGCCACATAATAAATCCATTTTCTCATTTTAATTTAGGCAACGTTTTCTTTACTTTCTTTATCTTTCTAATCACAAAGAATAATACAAAGGATACAAGGACGAAATATATGAAAATTAATAACAACAAGCCTACAATTATATCAATTTTTGCATCTCCCACGTTTGGGAATAGTCTGTCTCCCCCACTATCTGTCTCATTCCCATAAGCATATATCCCTCCATCGCCATCATCGTCATCTGCAGGAGGAACCCACTCCTCATCATCCCCATCATCATCCCCAATAATTGTATCATCATCACCTTCACCATTATTGATAAAAACCCTAACAGAGAGGATAATATACGAACCAACAGTTGAATCTCCCCCTTCATATTGCTCAGTTGCTTTCAAATTAACCTCGTGCCTTCCCTCTACCAGACTATCCGGCAAATCAATGGTGGCAACAAAACTCTGGCTAGTAACACTATCCGTAAATACTAATTGGTCAGTATCAAAACTTACGGCATCCACTAACTCAGAAACTGCCTGTGAACTTAGCTTAGAAAAATCAACGCTTAGATCCATAATCATAGGAGTTTCACTTGTTATTGTAAACTCAACCTCATGACTATCTCCCGCACCATAATCTACATTAATTAAAGAAGGGCTTAAAGTGGCAGCATTAACACTAGGTAAAAAAATTAAAACTAAGAAGAATAAAAAAAAATTTAATTTCATAGTCCGCCTGGATCATATCCAGAATCTCCACCACAATCTATTGCCACGTCTGCAGTTGAGAATGTCATTGCCACAACACCATTCTTTGGTCCTAATGGTTCAGAACAAGAAACGATAAGTTCATTATCTATCCTTATACCTGGCTTAGTTATAGCCTCTGGAGCCCTATAATTCAGGCAAGTGATTACATTACTGTCAATAGCTGGTATCGCAGTATAGACTGATTGTATTCCTGTTACACCATCCCAACAATTTCCTGCATAAGCATACGTATTTCCGCTTGTAGGATTAATTGCTACACAATCTGCCTTAAAATTCCACTCGGATGCAGGATCAGAGAATAATGCAGTATCATATCTCATCTCAATATTAACCGGAGTTAACCCATTATTTATGATTTCCATACCATGTGCAAATCCTTCACTATTGGCATTATCACAAATATTGATCGATCCAAAATCCAGTTCGTAATAAGTCTGACTCCAACCTACATCTTGTCCAGCTGTAATTTGAACAATTATATCTCCAGGCGCATTCTGAACACCCTTATTTGTACATGCGCTAGTCATCCCTAAAATCAGAACAATGGACGCGATTAAAAATATATTTTTATTAATCATCTTTTCACCTCTCACGTTGTGTCTCCTTGGCTATTTCCCTCATCTACAACCGTAACTATCACGCTACCCTGCAGAACACCACTCTCAAAAAATTCATCTTGATTATCCATTCCATTATCAGAATCTTCAGTCTCATATATCGTAGAAGCAAGAACAACCAAAGCTAAAATCACTACAACTATCACTGTAACAATAATTAGGGGTTTATTTGATTTCTTCACCCTTTTTTTAGCCATATAAGTTTTACATCTACTATCTATTTAAACTTTTCTGTCATCGTAACCTATATAAATCGGAGTTCTTCTTATTTTTTTATTGGGGTCATAGTATAAGCTGGTTAGTATGGGCGGCTCCAACCCGCCAGATGGGGGTTCAAATCCCCCTGACCCCACTCAATCTTCTATAAAATCAATTCTATATTTTCTAGGTGCTTCATAGTTAATTTTCGCAGCCCCATTATTCGATGGGGCACGATGAAGCGCAACCCCGATGCCATCATAAATATAAACTATTCTCTCATCTGCGGGCACCCTTAAAGAACGGGTCTCTTCTCCTTGGGTAACGTCGAAATCGACAATTTTCCCCCCTCCAGTTCCAAGGATATCATTTATCAATACTTTTAAGACAATATCCTCTCCCCTGGCATAATCTACAAATGCCGCGCCCTGGCCCCTACTATGTTTTCTCTTCAGACCCACCTTCGACTTTCCCCATGTCATAATTCCTTGTAGCAGAATAATCTACTGTAGCTTTACTATTGTCTGTTAGTGTTTTTGGAAGTACCGCCACCCTTATCCCATTATAGATATCCACATAAGGTCCGCCTGAAACTGCAGATGCAGATGTTTTGCCTTCAACACCAGAAACATCAAACTCTACGGCCTTTCTCCTTCCTTTACTAGAGATCTCAGATATCCTAAGTTCCAACCTAGTGCCGGCTCTATCCCCAACACCAATAAAATCCATGCCCTCTCCAACCCTCTGTCTTCTAGTAATTCCCATCAAAAAAACATCAAAAAAAGGGTTATATAATCTCTCTTTTTAGAAATCTTTATATAAAGCAATTCTAAATTTAACTTCATGGAAATTACCCCATACAAAGTGGAAGGAGAAATAGATTACAACAAAGTGATCAAAGAATTTGGAGCATCCAAAATAGATGAATCTCTAAAGAAAAAATTCAAAGGGGTCCGATTAATCGAGAAAGATTTCTACTTTGCACATAGAGATTTAGACAAAATAACAAAAAAGAAATTTGCAATAGTCTCCGGACGCGGTCCAAGTAACAGGATGCACATTGCACACTTATTAACCTTCAAATTCGTAAAAGATCTACAAGACAAATTTGGTTGTTATGTATTCATCCCGTTTTCCGATGATGAGAAATTCTTAGTAAACAATAAATTAACACTCGAAGAAGTTCAAAAATTGGCTTACGAAAATGCATACGATATAATTGCACTCGGATTTGATCCAAAGAAAACAGAATTCATGTTTGATTTCACGAATATGAATCAAGATATTTATAACCTTTCCATGAAATGTGCAAAAGCGACAACGTATGGAACAGTAAAGGCGGCATTAGGATTAACAAACGACAAAAATATAGGGCAGTCCTTCTACGCCGCAATGCAGGCAGCACACATTCTTTATCCAACATACAAATACAAATTGCCTTCTTTAGTAGTCGTCGGAATTGATCAAGATGTATTCATTAAATTATCAAGAGATATTGCATACAAATTAAAATTAGAAAAGCCTAGCTCGATAATGTCCAAATTTATGCCAAGTATACAAGGGACTGCAAAGATGTCTGCCTCAGATGAATTTTCAGCAATCTATACAACAGACACAGCAAAAGAGATTGAAAAGAAATTAAAGAGATCATTCTCCGGCGGACAAAAAACAATAGATGAACACAAAAAGCACGGAGGGAATCCAGACGTAGATGTTTGCTTCCAATACCTAAAACTCTTCCTGGAAGATGATGAAAAGAAACTTCAAGAGATCCATGATAGTTATAAATCAGGAGAAATGCTAACTTCGGAGCTAAAACAATACACAATCAAAAAAGCTCAAAAATTCCTTAAAGAACACCAAAAAAAGCGTGAAAAGGCCAAAAAACAGCTAAATCGCTTCCTAAAGTAATTCTTTTACTACCACTCAATTACACAAAGCAAAACCTTTATAAATGCCTTGAAATTCCTCAGAATATCTAAAACGGAGCAAGATAAATATGATAATGAATCAACAATTCCTCAAAAAATTAAGATCAGCGTTCGATTTGAACGAATATGAAGTAAAAATATGGACTGCACTATTAAGCAAAGGAATGGCATCCGCAGGAGAGCTATCTGATGTTGGAAATGTGCCAAGATCCAGAGCATATGATATTCTAGAGTCATTAGAGAAGAAAGGCTTCATTGTTATGAAGTTGGACAAGCCAATAAAATATCTTGCTGTTGAACCAAAGGAAATCATAAGCAGGGTAAAAAAAGACGTCCATACAAAGGCAAATCAGCAAATATCCGTAATAACTGAATTAGAAACAACTGATATTTTTGAGGATTTAACAAAATTATTCACACAAGGAATTGACAATGTTGATCCAACTACAATTACTTCATCCGTAAAAGGAAGGAAAAATATATACAACCAAATAGAAACAATGCTAAGGTCTGCAGAAAAATCTGTAACAATCTCAACCACAAAATTAGGATTTGACAGGAAGTTTGAAAATTTTAGATTCTTATTCAAAAAATTAAAAGACAAAGGAGTAAAAGTTAAGCTAATAACTCCGGAAAAAGTCGAAAGTAAAGATTCTAAGAGCATTTTACAAACCAAAATTATGCCAGAACTAAATTCAAGATTTGTTTTAGTAGATAATAAAGAATTATTGTTTATGTTAACTGATGACACTGTAGATGAGAAAACAGATTCAGCAGTTTGGATAACAAGTCCATACTTTGTAAATGCTATGAATTCCATGGTTAACTTAACTATGAAATAAATATGGCAAAAAAACTTTTAGCAGAAGTTAAAGCGGGAGATATAACTTATTCTATCTATTCTCAACCCGGCAGGCTAGGTATCGAAGCAGTAATTTCTTTAGGAAAACAAATGCCAATTGATAGGATGAATTCTATATTAACGCATCTAGGGGAATCCCAAGAAGGATATGCAGTATGGGTAGAATATCGGGACATTAGTGGGGGAAATGAAAATAATGATATGGAGATATCTATTGCTTATGATCCCGGCAGCGATCCACGAGATTATGAAAATTATCATGATCAATTTTGGGGAGGATCAGGAATAATAATAGATTACATAGCACACGCAGAAAGAACAAGCAGAGAAATTTTGACTGGAGCAAGAGAGTTCTTTGATAGGTGGCATAGTTTAGAAGACGGCCTATCTGCAACCCTTCAATATTCCGAGGCATCCAACATGGAGTATGGGCAATATCTAGACGCATTCCTCTCCCATGCATGCCATTCTTTGGATGAAGCACACCATTTCGAGAACGAGAGGCTAAATCAGGCCGCCATGTCAGATGGGAAAGCAAGGAAAAGCAGGAGAATAGTAGAGGAAATAGAGGCTAAATGGAGAAAGAGGAGAGATAGACTAAGAGAAGAAAACTAAAGATTTTTAAATAATCCATTCCCTAATTCTCTTATGAACCTAAATCATTTGCTAGAAACCTTACACCCATTAGAGAGAAAAGTACTTCCCTTTCTAAAAACTTCAAAAAATCTCTCAGAACTAGAAAAGAATTCTAATCTAAAAGAGATTGAAATAATCCGAGCATTACAATGGTTAGAAAACAAAAAAATAATAAAAACAACAAAAAAACTAACAGAAATTTATTCTTTAGATAAAAATGGAAAAACATATGCTCAAAAGAAACTCCCAGAGCTCCAATTCTTACAAGCAATCAGAGATGAAGAATTGTCCTTAGAAGAAATAAAGGAAAAAGCAAACCTAAAAGGGGATGAAGCAAACATCTCCATAGGCCAACTAAAAAAAGGCTCTGCAATCATAATCAAAGAAGGGATGAAAATCTCCATAACTCAGACTGGTTTAAAATTATTATCTGGGAATACTCCAGAACAAGATCTAATAGAAAAATTAATCAAACCGCTAAAGACACTAAATAGCGAAGAAAAAAAGATTTTCAAACACTTACAAAAAAGGAAGCAATTAGTAAAGTCAGATATAATCACTGAAAGAGAAATCGAGCTAACAGATATTGGAAAACAAATCATAAACAAAAAATTAGATTCCGATATGATCGAAACATTAACTCCTGCAATGTTAAAAAATAATTCTTGGAGGGGTAAAAAGTTCAGAAGATATGATATTAAGATAAATGTTCCAAAAAAATACCCCGGAAAGAGGCATTTTGTAAATCAAGCAAAGCAACATGCAAAAAGAATATGGCTGGATATGGGATTTGAAGAGATGGATGGAACAATAATTAACAGTTCATTTTGGAACTTTGACGCATTATTTACTGCACAAGACCATCCTGTAAGAGAGATGCAAGACACATTCTTCTTAAAAGGAACTTCAAAATTGCCTAAAAATTTAGTAAACAAAGTAAAGAAACAACATGAAACTTCTTGGAGATACAAATGGGAAGAAGCTGAATCAAAAAAACCAGTTTTAAGGACGCATACGACTGTTTTGTCTGCACAAACAATCTCAAAGCTAAAAGAAAAAGATCTTCCAAAGAAATATTTTGCACTAGGAAGGAACTATAGAAACGAAGCACTTGATTGGTCACACTTATTCGAATTTAATCAAACAGAAGGGATTGTAATAGATCCAAAAGCAAATTTTAGACACCTATTAGGATACCTAAAACAATTCTTCCAGAAGATGGGCTATGAAAAAGTAAGATTTAGGCCTGCATATTTCCCCTACACTGAACCATCTGTAGAGATAGATTTATTCGTAGAGGAAAAAAACACTTGGATAGAATTGGGCGGAGCAGGGATATTCAGACCAGAAGTTGTAAAACCATTATTTGGAAAAGACATTCCGGTACTTGCATGGGGCCCAGGCTTCGATAGAATACTAATGAGTTATTATCAAATAAAAGACATAAGAGATTTATACAAAAATGACTTAAAACAATTAAAGGAAATAAAAGAATGGGTTTAATAAAAAATATAGGAAGAGCATTCACAATAATAACACTCCTCCTGGTGTTGCTTGGAGTAAAGATATACTTCGATGTAATGGACGATAAAGAAGATTTCGAAAAACTTATCCAACAAAGCCCAGATATGACCCAAGAAGAATATGACGAGAGATTACAAATATGTGCAGAAAAAGGATATTTTGACCCATTCTGTAAAACAATGACTATTTCATATAAATACGAAAACGAAGGAACATTTTCAGATGCAGATTGCGACGCAATAGAGTACTGGGGAGTCCCATATTATTTATGGCCCTTTGAAGGTAAAATAGAATCATATTTCGAGAATCTAAAGAGCTCTTGTATTGGGGGCACAGAGATGGTGGAGGATTTTATATTAGAATAAAATGCCAACAATAACACTAGATAAAAAGGATTTAATGAAACTCTTAGGGAGAACAATTCCAGATGAGAAACTAAAAGACAGAATTTCTATGCTTGGAACAGACCTAGAAAAGGTAACAAGTAATGAGATAGAAGTAGAAATTTTCCCAAATCGGCCCGATATGTTATCTGCAGAAGGATTTGCAAGAGCACTGTCCTCATTCATCGGAATAAAAAAAGGACTAAGAGAATACAAAGTAAACAAGTCCATCTATAAATCTAAAAAAGACAAAAAAGTTTCATCCGTAAGACCATATGCAGTAAATGCAGTAATAAAAAATATAATCTTAAACGGTGCAACAATAAAATCATTAATGCAAGTTCAAGAAAAACTTCATGCATCCCATGGAAGAAATCGAAAGAAAGTTTCCATCGGAGTTTATGATCTAAATAAAATAAAATTTCCATTAACATACACAACAAAACCTAAATCCTTCAAATTCACACCACTGGAGTTCTCAATGGATATGCCAATTTCTGAAATCCTAGAAAAGCATCCTAAGGGCAGAGATTACAAACATCTATTAGAAAATTTCAAAGAATGCCCAATCTGGCTAGATTCAACGGATCAAGTTCTTGCACTAGTTCCAATAATAAATTCAGAGGAAACAAAAGTAGATCAGAAAACAAAAGATCTTTTCATTGACGTAACCGGTACAGATTTAGCCGCTTGCGAACAGGCATTGAACATAATAGTAACCTCTCTTGCAGACAGAGGAGGGAAAATATATGAAGTAAAGGTAGATAATGTTTCGTATCCAAACTTAAAACCCAAGAAACTAAAGTTAAAAAGGGATTATGTAAACAAAATTCTTGGATTGAATCTAACGGAAAGTCAAATAAAAGTCTTGCTTTCCAAAATGGGGATAAACTATTCGGCAGGATCCGCACTAATTCCTGCCCACCGAACAGATATATTATCTGAAATAGATCTAGCCGAGGATATAGCAATTGCTTACGGATATGAGAATTTCGTAGCAGAAATACCAAATGTAGCTACAATCGCAGAAGAAACCCCTTTTGAAGTCTACAAAAATAAAATCTGCAATATATTATCTAATTCAGGCCTAATTGAAACAAACACATACAACCTTACAAACAAACTAGCGCAAACTAAATTAATGAACTTAAAATCTCTAAAATTAGTAGGGATTTCAAATGCACTAAATGAAGATTACAATGTACTTAGGGCATGGATGATTCCTTCTTTACTAGATGTTCTAAAGAATAACAAACATTACGATTATCCTCAAAAAATCTTTGAGGCAGGAACGGTCTTTACAGGGGACAAAGAGAAAACAAGATTGGCAGTTTTGCTAGCATCACAGAAAACAACATTCACAGACATAAAACAAATACTTGATACAATCTTTGACTCGCTAGGATTAACTTATGAAATAAAAGATACTAATCATGATTCATTTATCCCCGGAAGGGTTGGAAGAGTAACATGCAAAAACAAAGAAGTTGCATATATTGGAGAGATACATCCACAAGTATTAAACAATTTTACACTAGAAACTCCTGTTGCAGCACTAGAGCTAAATCTAACAGATCTATTTAAGTTGGAAGTTTAATTATCGAAGAGGAATAACTTTTCTTGAAAATCAACTACTTTATTATTCCTAACTTCAACTCCTTCTTTTTTCAAAATGGCTATCTTCTTTTTTATATTCTTTACATCGCTACCAGAAAAGCCTCCAATATTTCCATCTGATCTAACAACCCTATGACATGGCACAATCGGTGCATATGGATTTTTTTTCAAAGCCTGTCCCACTGCCCTAAATGCTTTTGTATCTAAGGCTTTTGCTATCTCCCCATAGCTTGAAACTTTCCCTTTAGGGATCTTCTTACATAACCCATAAACTTGATCATTAAATTTCTTCATCCTCTCTAAAACTCTCCATATATAATTTTAAACAATAATCCTCATCCTCAAACAATTTCAATTTCAAAGCATCATCCAAACCAAACAACTTAAATTCGCTATGTACTGAATCCAAGACAATGTTATCACTTGGATCCTCATCAAAGACATGCACGAACAAATTATACTCAACGGTTTCCCCCGAATAATCATGATACGTAGTTGTAAAAAATTGTGGCACTAAATCTAATCCTATTTCTTCTTTTAATTCACGCCGGATAGCTTCCTCGGGACTCTCATCTTCCATATTCCCCGCTATACTATTCCAGCAAGAGTTATCTGCCCGGTGAAACAATAAAAACTTTCCATTATAAACTAGAATACATCCCACAGCAATCTTATCAATTTTGTCCGGGTATTCCAAAACTACCATGTAATTTCTAATACAAAAACATTTAAAAAACTATCAATCAAACTAAAAATCAATGGAATACAACCTAGAATTAGTAAATTTAGCAAAAGAAATAAACAAAGAGAAAGCTAAACTAGTTTGCCTGCAATTACCAGATGGGTTAAAACCCCAGGCAACAAAAATAACTAAATTCTTAGAAGAAAACACTAAAGCAAAAATAGTCATATGGCTAGGTTCTTGTTGGGGAGCTTGCGATACCCCCATAGGTTTAAATAATTTAAAATTCGATTTAATAATACAATATGGTCACTCTGCATGGCCGTTTTATTAAAATGAAAAATAAAAAAGATGTGATACTAATCACTATTTTAATAATAATCTTAGCAATAATTCTATTCTCATATCCCAAACCACAATTATCTCCTCCTTGCGGAGATTGTACTCCCTGGATAAATGGGACTTGCGGAGCAACAGGTTGCGAACCCCTAGAAATAAAACAAGGAAGAACCTGCACTGGGGAATTACCCGACCCCAAAGAAGTAACTTTTGAAGATGAAGATTTCCCCCTACTGAGCCCAATTAATCCTGCATGCGTAAAGAGGTGTATTCCTGCACCAGATTTCTGTAATCATCCTCCAGAAATTCCATTCAATGAATCCCCCCAAAACAACTCAGAAAATACATCAACATCAATAACATTATCCTGGAATTCAACAGATCCAGATAATGGAACAATAACATATGATATCTATTTCGGAAATGAAACTCTTCTTGAAGAACTTTCATTAGATCAATCAGAAAATACAATTGAATTGGTAGATTTAGATCCAAACTCTACATATTTATGGCAAGTTATAGCAAAAGATGACTACAATGAAACCGAAAGTCCCATTTGGAGATTCACAACAGGAGACCCAATAATAATAGTTATCCCCCCCAACCCTCCCGGCGGAGGAGGGGATGATGACGATGACGATGAAACCTGTACAGAGGGCGAATTAAACTGCATTGGCGGGTCAATAATGATATGTGAAGGCAATGAATGGGTGCTAGAAGAAGCCTGCCAAAATGGGTGCATATTTGATGAATGCGTTATCCCAGAAAATGAAACAATAATTGAAATAGAAATTTCTACAAATTCAGAATCTAACGAGATATATCAAACTAACCAATTAGATTTTAGTGTCTCATTGGAAAGCACAAAAAACCAGGCAAGAGTCACATTGGCCTGTACTCTAGAAGATCTAGAAAAAAATAAAATAAGCACAACTGAAGAAACCCTCACCATTAATCTAGAAAACGATTTACAAAGGCAATTGCCAGTCCCCAATATTCTCCCTTCCGGAGAATACGTTCTAAGCTGTGAAGTAACACATGAAGGAAAAACAATAGCTACAAAGAAAACAATAACTTTCCTAAAAGACAGACCAATGGAAGAACCAATGACAATAAACATCTGGCCACCAATCATTTATTCAATACTCTTCCTATTGTTGTTGGCAATAATAATCATCTTTATAAAGAAAAAGAGAAAGACAAAAAAAGGAGGAAAAAAAGTTGGAAACAGAAGCAGTAAAACTACCAAAGCAACTCATCGAAAACATAAGAAAAATCGTAGAAGAAACAAAAATGTTCTCAGATGAAGAAGATTTTGTAACACAAGCAGTTATAAAACAAATTTCCAAATTTAATAACTAAAAATGGCAAACGAAGAAATAATTGGATTTCACAAAGGCGCATTATCTACCCTTTCAAAAGAAAGACAAGAATTAGTAAAAATGGTTGGTGTAGTAGACCAATTCATTCAGATGCATATGGACGAATTAAAGAAATTGGGTGTAGATCTAGAAGAAGAAGCAAAAAAAGCACAAGCAGAGATGGATAAACAGCAACAATCCACCCCGGCACCCGCTAGAACCCGAAATATGCCTGATGAGACAAGATTGGCCTAAAATACATAAAACTTTATATATCCAAAACTAATTCAAATATGAAATGGAAGATATGAAAAAAGAGATACCTAAAATGCTAGATGAGCAGAGTAGGTCCGATGAGAATCAATTTAGACAGATTATTCCAATTCTATTAAAAAAAGGTCTTGAAAACCTTGATTTAAGCATGTTTGATGAAGAAACAAAGGAAAAGCTACTTTCTGCTGCTGGAGACGAATATCTAAAACGGGGAAAGATCCAAGACGCTTTAAAGATATTCAAATTCATAAAAAACAAGCAAAAACTAGTCGAAGTTGGAGATCAAAACTTCAGATTAGCACTATATTCTAACGCAATTGATGCATATATCTTGGCAGAAGACTATCATAGGCTAGAAAAGGCTGCAGAAAAGTGTTTACATGAAGGCCATCTAACAGAGGCAATTAAAGGATTTATAGCACTAAAAGATCCAGAGAAATTAAATAAGGTGGGGGAATACTGTCTTGAAAGACAAAATTACGAATTAGCAATAGAAGTCTACTCCGCAATAAGTAATACTGAGAAATTAATAAAAACTGGGGATATGTGCAAGGTTCATAATCTTTTACATTTATCTCTAAAGGCATATGAGCAAGCAGGCAACAAAGTAAAAATTAACTCTATTGGTGACGAATTCTTAAGAAGAGGTATTCTTAAAGACGCTTTAATGGCTTACAAAAAAGCAGGGAACGACGTAATGATCAAATTCTTTGAAGAAAATTTTAAAGAGCAACTTGAAAAACAATATAGGGATTATCTTTAATTATTAACTTCTCTGCCACAACTAGGACAAGAATGCGGCCATTTTTTCACAGTATTATACCTAAATCCATACTGACATTTCCTACAAACACACTGTACATAGTCACTTCCATCCTCGGATTTTAAAACATCGGGCTGTTTATTCTGTTTCTCCCTATATGCCTTTTCTAAATATTCATCAACTTCATCCCAGCCAGCAGGTTTATCATCAACACCATTCTCCTCAACTTCCTTTTCAATAATTTTGGGACTCGGCCTAGTAGAACAATTTGGGCAAACCATAACTCCCTTTAGATTATCTAACTTAAATTCATCAGAATACGCCTCTCCATCACAATTCCGACACCTTACTTTAACATCTTTAATCTTAGTCAATGCCATCTTCA
>CAYZTT010000005.1:0-13293 GCA_964481835.1 Candidatus Woesearchaeota archaeon | reverse complement strand
TAAACTGCTTCAATTAAAGCATTTACAAAGAACGCAAATAACGCACCAATAACCAAAATAATGATTATCTTTCGGATATCCACACTATTCCTTATATAGAATTATATAAAAACCTTACTGTTCTGGTGCTCGTAATTTTCTTCCAACAGCATTAAGAAATCCATAGAGCGGACTCTCTCTGTCTTCTACCGCAACAAATCCAACAACCTGTGTAGTCGGAGCTTGAAATGCATTAACAATTGCATGTGGGTCTCCTTCACGCTGATCCCCCTCGCCATAGACTGTCAAATAGACTTCGGGTTCGGCATTTCCCGTGGAGCCCAAGAATCTATTAAATTCATCATGTCCCATTCCAAGTGTTCCAGCCAGCTCAAGCCTTGTAGGATTTTCAGTAGAATCTAATGTAATCTCATCCAAGCATGCAGCATGAAAGCGGACCCTTTCATCATGAACAGAAAACAATGGAAACATCCCCTCTAAAGCAATCCCTGCCTTATTGCGAGGCAATAATATTTGTGGCCTATCCTGCGGCAAATGAAACAATTCAGTTGGGATATCCACTCCCTCCCTCGTAAAACCATCGACTGTAAAATCTCCTTCTTTTCCAGTACCATCATATTGTTTTAAAGAAACAGCAATCAGGCGTCCAGCCCCCTTTCCGGCATAGTTTAGGGGCGCACCAGCAATAGCATGATATCTCCCACTGCCATCCAATATAAATTCGGTAGGCTCTCCAAAACTAATTACTCCTCCCAATCTAGCTTCAAATCCTCTTAAAGCAGAAGGTAATAAAGTGTTCATACGTTCAGGTGTGCCATAACTTGGAACTGCCATAAAGGGGGGAATTTTGCCCCATTTATAAACATTTTCTTTACCATACAAATAATTAAAAACCTATAAACTCTATCAAAACCAACAAAAATGGCAAAAAGAGAGGGATTTTCCTCAGAAGACTACATAGAAAAATTAAAAGAAAAAGAGATTGACAAGCAAAGAGAAGAGGAAAAACAGGAAGCACTTGAAAAAAACTCCTACCTAAAGGATACGTTAGTTTCTGACATTATTAAAAAAACCACAGAAGAGGAAGAAAAGGAATTCTCATCCGAAGAATATTATGAAAAACTCAAAGAAAAAGCAATAAAAGATCAAGAAAATTGAAAGATACACTAACAAAATACTGGAAACAGAATTACAGTTTCGACAAAAAACTTCTTCAAGCATTCAAAGATATACCAAGAGAAAAATTTGTCCTAAAAAAGCATAAAAATGAAGCATATGCAGATATGGCCCTTCCAATACTAATGGGGCAAACAATATCCCAGCCAACAACTATAATGATAATGCTCAACGCCTTAGAGATCCAAAAAGGAGATAAAATTTTAGAAGTTGGAACTGGTTCCGGTTATCAGACTGCAATGTTATCTCAATTAGCTGGGAAAGAGGGACAAGTAGTTAGTATAGAAATAATACCCGAATTATATGACTTTGCAAAAAAGAATCTAAGAAAAGTAAAACTAACTAGAAATATGAGATTAGTTAATACAGATGGTTCAAAAGGTTATAGAAAATTTGCCCCCTATGATAAAATAGTTATAACCGCGGCATCTCCAAAAATAAACCCAACAATAATAGATCAATTAAATCGCTATGGGAAAATAGTCATGCCTGTCGGACATATTTACGAACAAAAACTAATAAAGATCACAAAAGACAGGGAGTTAGTAACAGAAAATTTAGGAGATTTCTTATTTGTTCCTTTACGTGGAGAACACGGGTATTAAACAATAGAATTAATAACTTTCTTCAATCTAGCAACATTAATCTTTTTCTTATAAAACTCCCCCGTACTATTCATATTCTCTTCAAAGGTCTTTTTCTTCTTATTAATATAAAAGATTCCCAAAGGATATTTCTTAGTCTCTAATGCCCTCTTAAACGCCTTCTCTTTATTTGTAACATCATGATTCTTCAAATAATAAGAATTCTTCTTAAACCAATCAAAACTATTCAACTTATTAAAAACCGGACAAGGTTGAAAGATGTCGATCAACGCATATCCTTTATGTTTAATTGCCTTCTTCAAAATCTCTTTGCTCTGTTTTATATCCCCCGAATTAATTCTAGCAACAAAAGAAGCATCTAAAGCAATAGCAACGGCCAAAGGATTAAACGGCTCCTCAGAAACGCCAGAAACCTGAACAGGAGTTTTCATACCGACTAACGAAGTAGGACTGGCCTGCCCCTTAGTTAAGCCATAAATCATATTATTATGCACTAAATTTACAATATTCGGATTCCTCCTAATCGTATGAATAAAATGGTTTCCTCCCTCTCCATAAACATCCCCATCACCAGAAGTAACCATTACAGTCAGTTTAGGATTAACAGCCTTTATACCCGTAGCCGGACTCAAAGCACGACCATGTAAACCGTTAAACAAATTAGTTTTCAAATAATGTGGAGTTTTTGCAGCTTGCCCAATACCAGAAACCAAAACTAAATTTTCTGGTTTAATCTTTAAATCATACAGTGATTCTTTAATGATCTTCAAAATGCTAAAATTCCCACAGCCCGGACACCAGGCAACATCACAATTTTTCATTTCAAGATTCATTTTAATTTTTTAACTAACTCCTCCACACTGAACGGCAATCCAGAATATTTTAAGACACTGCTAGACTCAACTCCAAATTCTCTTCTCAACAATTTAGCAAACTGTCCGGTGGCATTATTCTCAACAACAATTATCTTCTTGGCTTTTTTCAAATAATTTAGACTATTTCTTGGTAAAGGATAAACTTGTTTAAAATGTAAATATGAAATCCCTTTTCTATTAGATTTTTCTAGGGCCTCCTTAACAACCCCCCTAGTACTCCCCCAGGAAACAACTAGAGTCTTATATTTGTTACTTCCAATAAACTCAGGGGAAATCTCGCTCTTTATTGGTTCTAACTTTCGCAGCCTTTTCTCGACCATCTTATTCCGAAGAGAGTGATTCTCAGTAATATGGCCTCCCTCATCATGTTCATCAGAATCAACACAAACAAGCCCCCTGCCAAAGCCAGGCAATCCCCTTGGAGAAATTCCACTGGAATTTAGCTTATATCTCTTATAATCCCTCGTACTTTTAACAAAATAATGTTTATTCTTAATCTTAGTAGGATTTAAGCTAGGAATATTATAAAATGAATCCACTAAAAACTGATCCGTCAAAATTAGAACAGGAACTTGGTATTTATCTGCCAAATTCATCGCTCTCTGAGTTAGATAGAAGGCCTCTTCTGCATCTCCTGGAGCCAAAACAATCCTTGGATACTCGCCATGTCCAGCATACAAAGCAAGGTCTAAATCCCCTTGTTCTGTCCTTGTGGGCAATCCTGTGGCAGGCCCAGATCTTTGAGCAATATGAACAACCAAGGGTGTTTCTATCATGCCAGATAGAGACAAACCTTCTGTCATCAAATCAAAACCTCCGCCAGAAGTAGTTACTAAACCTCTTGCTCCTGCATACCATGCACCCAAAGACATGTTTATTGCCGCAATTTCATCCTCAACCTGTTCAACTAAAACCTCAAAGTTTTTACTATGTTTAGCCATATTAACTAAAACTCCTGTTGAAGGACTCATTGGATATGAAGAAATAAAATTACACCCTCCAGCAATAGCACCCAAAGCAATAGCTTCAGAACCATCCATATACAATTCCTTAGCTATTTTCTTATCTTTTTTTACATCAATAGTGATTTTACTAGAATATAATTTCCCGATATGATATCCTTTAGAAACTGCTTCCAAATTATTTTTTATAAACTTAGGTTTATCCTTGAAATAGTTTTTAATGTATTTCTCTATGATATATTTTTCAACTCTAAATAAACCCAAAATGAAACCAACAGCAACAATGTTTTTGTATATATCGCTACCCAGACTTTTTGCTATTTTACTCATTGGAATCCTTTTTTCATCAACAACAAAAGTTTTGTCTGTTATCCTATAGTTGTATCTCTTTGTTGCTTCAGGGTTTAAAGGTAGGAAAATATCCATTCTTTCTAAATATGCAGAGACTCTTTTGTCTGAGATTCTTATTTCAGTAGAATTAACTCCTCCCCTAACTCTTGACATCACTTCCCTCATAGCAAAAACATGATATCCTTCAGCTTTCAGAATATGTGTAAGTAGGTCTTGAATAGTTTGGATTCCTTGGCCGGCTGCTCCGCCGAGAACAATAGAAACATCACCTAGATATTTTCTTCTCATTTTGCCTCTTCTTAGTTAAAATTTGAAATTATTATTTATATATCTTTTCATTCCACAAACCTTTTATATCTCCAACACAAATAACCTTCTAATGAAAAAGGGGAAATTAAAAGTAGGGTTCTATGGAGTAACTGGTTGTGCAGGTTGTCAATTATCGATTATTTTCGAAGGTGATGAACTATTAAACATTCTAGACATGGTAGAAATCCAGGCCTGGCCATTCATAAAAGAAATAAATCTAGAAGAAAAATTTGATTACATCTTCATGGAAGGATTAGTAGCATCCAACGATGATATTGATGTCCTAAAAAAACTAAGAAAAAACACAAAATATCTAGTGGCACTAGGAACTTGTGCACACACTGGCTGTGTACCAGCATACAGGCATCACACATTAAAAGAAAACTACGCACACTTTCTCTACAAAAAAGAGAAAAAGATACAAGACGTAGAACCTGCACCACTAAACGAACACATAAAAGTAGATTTCATAATCCCAGGTTGCCCACCAGATAAAAAAGAAATATTACAATTCCTAAAAGACATAGTAAATAACAAAAAGCCAAAAATGTATGATCAAGCAGTTTGCATAGAATGTAGAAAAAACAATCCAGTTTGCCTACTAAAACTAGGAATTCCTTGCCTCGGACCAATAACAAGAGGCGGTTGCAACTCTATCTGCGTAAACGGGGGATTAGAATGCTGGGGCTGCAGAGGACCAAAACCAAATGCACAAGTAGAGGGAATGATAAACACTCTATTAAAACAAGGCCACTCAAAGAAATTTATAAAAGATAGAATTCATACTTTCATGGGAAAAGATATCCCCGGAATAAAAAAACATAAAGCAAAAGATATAGAACCATGTATAATGAAAAATGAGCAAAACAATAAAGATTGATCACCTAACAAAGATAGAAGGCCACGCCCACCTAACGATAAAGATAGACAAAGGCCAACTAAAAGAATGCTCCCTAGGCTCCATAGAGGGCTCTAGATATTTTGAAGGCATAGTCAAAGGCCGCCAACCAAAAGAAGCTCCAGAAATAACATCAAGAATTTGTGGAATCTGCTCAAACGCACACACTTTATGTGCTGCAATGGCCATAGAAAACGCTCTAAAAATAAAAGTTTCAGAACAAACAATAAAACTCAGAAATTTACTAAACTGGGGAGAAAGAATAAGATCTCACGCAACACATCTTTATTTTATGTCCCTTCCAGACTTCTTGGGATTTGAATCTGCACTAACGATGCTTCCAAAAAACAAAGACAAGATGAAAGTCGGTCTAAATCTAATGAAAACGGGCAACGAGCTAATGAATCTCATAGGTGGGAGAGACCTGCACCCAGTTTCAGCACAAGTTGGAGGATTCCTAAAACTTCCCACACAAGAACAATTAAGCGAACTAAAAACAAAACTAGAAGCTTCAAAGAAAGACACAATCGCATGCGTAGAACTATTCAAAGGCTTAAAATATCCAGAATTCGAAAATAAAAGGCCTCCCTTCTCTATTTACAACGAAAACGAATACGGGATGCTAATTGGGGATATAAAGGCAGACAAAACATACAAAGTAGACAACTATCAAAACTACCTAAAAGAATATCACGAAGAAGATTCAACAGCAAACTTCGTAGTGAAAGAAGGGAAATCCTACAAAGTAGGTGCACTAGCAAGAATAGACAACAACAAAGAACAACTAAGTCCACTAGCAAAAAAGTATGCAAAAGACATCCCAACAGATAATATGTTCTATAATAATTTAGCACAAGCAATAGAAATCCTGCACAGCATTGAAGATTGCATAAAAATAATAAAAAACCTAAAAATAGTTCAAGAAAAACCAAAAACATCAAAACTAACAGAAGGCCACGGAATTGAAGCAATAGAAGTTCCAAGAGGGATATTATTCCACGAGTATAAAATAAAAGATAACAAAATAACCTATTGTAATATAATAACGCCGACAGCTCAAAATTTAAGATCAATAGAAGAAGATATACAAAAACTAGTAAAAGAAATAATAAACGAACCAAAAGATAAAATAGTTCATGAAGTAGAAAAATTAATCAGGGCATACGACCCTTGTTTCTCATGCAGCTCTCATTTCTTAGACGTTACTTGGCTATAGACAAACTCTTTGACCTTTTCTCCAGAATAATCAAAAGGAACTGCCAATATTTTAACTTTGACTCCAAACTCATCAAACAGTTTAAGAAAAAAATTCAAATCAAAGTCATGCAAACTAGCTTTATTAGAGAAATTCAACTTAGAAACATCTTCAATCACAACAGGCTCCTTAATTCCCTTAGCTACATCCAAAATAATAAAATCTTTATCCAAATAATTTAAAATATCATCCGGGTTCTTACATTTGATAAACTTAACTCCAGAAATATCTAAAGAATCAACAACATTGACAACCTTATTATCAATTTCTAAATAGGGGTTTCCAAAACATAACACATATTTCATTCTCTATACTCTAAGTATTCCTTTTCACTAACTTTCTGGACGACCCTCCCCAAATGAATCGTAACAAAATCTCCAACCTTTAAATCTTTAAAATAAGTCGATGCAGTTTTATCTTCTCCATTCTTGCCATAATAAACAATTTTAGCATTATCATCTTTAAAATCGACAACCTCAACAAAACTAACTTTGCATGCATCTTTTGCATGTCTTGGAGAATCCTCATATCCATCTTCGCCACTATCAATTATTCTATTATGCTCTACCCACCAATATTTCTTGATAGTATCAAAGGCCCAAGTATTCATGTGGTCGTCCTTATAGGACATCCTAGTAATCCTTTCAAAAGCCAAAGGAAACATTCCTTCCAATTCGGATTTGGTGGGAGATCCACCAGATACTAATAATTCTTCCAACTCCCCAATTTTATCCGCAGACGCATTAGTACAACTGGCTAAAGCAGGAAAAGCATACATAAAAAACATCCTTTCAGGACTAATTTCCATTAATCAACTCCAAAAAACTCTCGGCTTTTTCTTTTTCAATTTTCTCAACAACAACCTTATTCTGAACTATAACATAATCCCCAATTTTAAACTCATCACTTAAAATTCCAACTTCCCGAATTTCACTAACATAATCCACCTTAGCCATATCCCCATTAATTTCAACTATTTTTCCAGGAAAAGCTAAACACATTTTTATTTATCTCCACTACTTTCAACTTTATGTAATCCATCATCAGTTAACATCCACTCAGAACCATCATCCAATGTAAACAATTTCTCAGTAGATTTAGTCTGTTCATTATCGAAATATTTAACCTCAACAATCCCCTTCTCTTTTAGCTTATCTCCCTTTTTCAACTTCCACAAATCATCAATTTTCTCTTGCATTTATTCCACCTCAACACTCAACAATTTAATTTCATTACCATCAACAATTTTAGGAATTTCCCCACATTTTGGACATTCAAATATGCAAACATCGTGGCCCCTCTCCAAAATTGTTGGTCTGCCAATAAACCCACATTCACATTCAACCTTTCCCTCTTTTTCAATAAGATTAATTTTCCAAGGAACCAAAGTAGATATGGTTTTATAAAATTCATCGGCAGGCAAGTGCCCCATCTCACCAACCTCTATTGTAACGGCCTTAACATTCCCATGTTTAACGGCCTTATCAATAATTTCATTGGCAATTATAGTTTCATGCATAATAATAACAAACTAAAATTCTTTATATAATTTTCTTTATCTTATCCAAGATCCCAGGATTGCTCAAAGTAGAAACATTGCCCAATTTCTCCCCAGTCAATAAATTACGCAGCATCCTACGAATAATCTTCCCACTTCTAGTCTTAGGCAAATCCTCAACAAAATAAATCTTCTTCAGCCCAGCAATAGGGCCAATCTCTTTACGAACGGTCTTAACTAAGTTCTCTTCTAACCCCTTGCTTGCCTCTCCACTCTCCAAAACAACAAAAGCAACCGGAATCTCTCCTCTAACTTTATCAGGGATGCCAACAACAGCACTTTCATTTACATATTTATCATTATTAAGGGCATTTTCCATTTCAGCAGTACTCAACCTATGTCCCGCAACCTTAATCACATCATCAACCCTTCCAGTTATCCGAATATTCTCTTTATCATAATAAAAGGCACCATCGCTTGTGTCATATTTGCCTTTGAAACGCTTCCAGTAAGTTTTCTTATACCGTTTAGCATTCCTATAAACTCCGTGCAACATCCCCGGAGCAAAAGGACTCAACTGAACCAGGAACCCCTTCTTACTTTTCTTTCCTTTATCATCCACAACAATGTGAGTAACTCCCGGGAAACTACGACCTGCAACACCCGGAATAAACGGACCTACACCAGGTAACGAATTTACCATATTCGCCCCAGTCTCGGTTTGCCACCAAGTATCAATTATAGGGCACCTACTCTTCCCAATATTCTTAAAATACCATTTCCATGCATCAACATCAATAGGTTCTCCAACACTCCCTAAAATCCTCAGTGTCTTCAATTTATGTTTCTTAACCCATTTATCCCCAAGCCGCATAAACATTCGAATAGCAGTCGGGGCAGTATAGAATGCCGTAACCTTGTTCTTCTCAACAACATCCCACCACCTATCTGGCTTAGGATAATCCAAGGCACCCCCATAAATAACAGAAGTTCCACCATTCAACAAAGGACCATATACTCCATAGGTGTGTCCAGTAATCCATCCTACATCTGCAGTGCACCAAATTACATCATCACTATGCAAATTAAAATTCCATTTAGTACTCCAATATGCTTGAGTTAAATATCCTCCAGTATCGTGCATAACTCCCTTTGGCTTCCCCGTAGTTCCTGACGTATACAATAAAAATAATATGTCCTCCGACCTCATAATTTTTGGTTTACAATAAACATCTGCCTTTCGCGATTCTTTTTCAAAACTCAAGAATTTCTTACCATATTTAATCCTCTTTCCAATCTTATTAACAACTAAGACCTTGCTAATTTTGGTTCCCTTTATTGCATCTTCTGCCTTGCCAATCAAATCTTCCTTATTGCCCTTACGATAATATCCGTCTGAAGTAATCAAGACCTTACTCTTTCCATCCTTAATTCTAGTTTTCAAAGCTTCTGCGGAAAACGCTGAGAAAACAACAGAATGTATGGCACCAATTCGCGAGCATGCCAACATAGATACCGCAACTTCTGGAATCATTGGCAAATAAATGCTAACAACATCTCCTTTCTTGACCCCCAGATTTAACAAAACATTAGCGAGTTTATTGACTCTTTTATACAAATCAGTATAAGTAATATTTTGAACCTTTTCCTTCTTTGATTCTGGAACAAAAACGATGGCATTCTTCTGCCCAAAAACATTAATGTGTCTATCCAAACAATTGAAACACGCATTTATCTTTCCGCCTTTAAACCATTTAAAATAAGGTAACTTTTCCCAATATGTCTTTTTCCAATCTTGCTCCCAGTACAATCCAATTTTGGCTAACTCTCCCCAGAATTTAACAGGATCCTTACTTGCTTCATCATAAATAGATTCAGAATTAACCCAGGCTATCTTTTTCATATCCTTGCTTGGATAATATTTATCCCCTTTCTTTACAACATACTTAACCAATATAATCAATCCCTGAGATTTAACTTTATATAATTTATGATTTCTTCAGAGGCTTCTTCAGAAGATCTTCCCTCCAAATAAAAAATATTATCTGCAACCTCAAGCAATTTCTTCTTGACTTTAATATAATCTTTTTCAACCTTCTTTCTCAGCCCACCCAATTCCATTTCCTTAAAATGCACCCTCTCTTTTTCCCTCAAAAATAGAAATTCAAAACTTTCTTTATTGTTTTTGAAAGGCAACAACCCAATAAGAAAAGAATTTTCTTTAACAAGTGAGAGTATATTTTCTGCAATGTCCAAATATTTCTCACTCGAAATCGCGCCCCCAGATAAATCCAATATAAATTCTTCGCTTTTCAAAATTTCTTCTGCCAGTTCTGGAGCGCTTTCAAGTAGTTCCCGACCTAATTTTCCAGATTTTATAGCCTTATCTAATCCTCCAATGCTCTTTGTTTTTTTCTCCATCATCTCATCGCTACTATAAAAGTCTAAATTCAATTTCTTAGAAATGATTTTAGAGACACTAGTCTTTCCAACAGATCGTGGACCACTTATAGAGATTCTTATTGGTTTCATATTAACAATACAAACAATAACGATATTATGGCCATTAGCTTTATTAATATATTCAATGATGGCCCTGCAGTGTCTTTTAATGGATCTCCAACAGCATCACCAATAATACTATTTTTGTGCTCTGCACTACCATACTTGCTATCCTCAATTAATTTCTTGGCATTATCCATACTTCCTCCAGCATTTGCCATAAATATACTAAGTAAAAATGAACTAACTAACGCACCAGCAATCATACTTCCCAGGCCTTCAACTCCAAGTAGAAACCCAACCAATAAAACTAAAATAACAACAACCATAACAGAAATCAACATCTCCCTAACAGCCCCTTTAGTAGCCAAATTAATTACTTTCCCATAATCTGGTTTCTTCTTGCTTCTAAATTGTTTTCTAACTTCTCCAACAATCCTTGAAGATATCTTCTGAACGGCATTTATCAAAAAAGATGAGAACAAAAATGGGATGAACCCTCCAATAATCAAAGCAATCATATTGGTGATTTTAAGGATATCAATAACCTCAATTCCTGCTAACAAAACAAAACTAGCTAATAAAGATAAAACTGTCAAGGCGGCACTGGATATAGTAAATCCTTTTCCAATAGCTGCAGTGGAATTCCCCAAAGAATCTAATTTGGAACAATTCTCTTTTGATTTTTTAGATTTAGAAAATTCCGCTATACCAGAAGCATTATCTGCAATACTTCCAAAAATGGTAGAAGCCAGAACGACGCCCAATATACTCAGCATGGCAACTGCAGAAATTGCAATTCCCAATAATCCAAAAGAATCAACATTAACTCCCGGAATAACCAGCCCACCAACTAAGCTTCCAAATGATAATGAATTATAAGATAGAATCATCACTGCAGAAATAATCAAAACAGGAACAAAAGTAGATAATAAACCATTACTCAACCCACTTAAAACATTCAAGGCGGCCCCAGATTTTGCAGATTCAGCAATTTTCTTAGTAGGTTTAAATTTACTTGAAGTAAAATAAAACACTCCATATCCAATCAGAATCCCTCCCAAAAGGCCATATAATATTGGCATAAAGTATAAATTCAAAAGAAAGTAACTTAATGCAAGTATCAAAGCTCCTGAGAACAACAAAGAACCCAAAATAGATTTATTTACATCTTTCCATTGAACAAAAATTAAAGAGGCTAAACAAGATATAATTCCAATACTGACTAATTTCAAAGGAATAGTTACATCTAAATCCAAAACAGATAAAATAACCATACAAGCAACTATACTCGCAATAAAAGATTCAAATAGATCGCTAGCCATCCCTGCAACATCGCCAACATTATCCCCCACCAAATCTGCAACAACTGCCGGGTTTCTTGGATCGTCTTCTGGCATATTCTTTTCGATTTTGCCCGTTAAATCTGCAGATATATCTGCGCTCTTAGTAAATATCCCTCCTCCAACACGCATAAATAATGCAACTAGAGAGGCACCGAAAGCAAATCCATATAGTAAGTTCACATCACCAAAAGAAGTATATAAAATCAAAATAGCAACTAATCCCAAAAACATCGTTCCAATACTTGCGAATAATCCCGAATAATAAGCAACCTTCAAAGCAGAGAACACATCCTTCCTCGCAGCCTCAGCAACCAATACATTTCCTTTGGTTGCCCGGTTCATACCAACTCTTCCAACACCTAGACTAAATAATGAGCCAAGAAAAAAACTTAGTCCAAAATATAAATGGAAATATCCAATAATCAAACTAATAAGAATAATAAATAAAGCTAAAACTTTATATTCCGCCCAGAGAAAAGTCGAACTTCCTTTTCGAATTAAACCATGTATATATTGCATCTGTTTATTTCCTTTATTTGACTTAGAAAAATACAGAATCATGACTAGAAAAAACAATATAGACAAAATTAAAGCTATACTAATTATCACCTTAGCCTAATTTTTAGAATTTAACTTTAAAAAACTTACTAAAAATTGAAAGACGTGGTTGTGTCCCAATCTCATCTTTGTGTTAATACACAAAATCAAAGGGCGTCGGCCAAACGTCTAATATTATAAAAATCAAATAACTTAAAAGCTTTTCTGATGTTCAAAAAGTCCATGAATAGAGAAGCAGATAAACTGGCAAGAGAGTTACTCAAAAAGTATGATTCAAGAGGATTGGGCATCGAATCCAACGTAGATAGATTGCTAAGGTTTAGTAGTCAAGTCAGTGGAATTCCAATTGAAGAAGTTACAGGATATTATAATAAACTACGAGAAGTGGCGTCAGAAAAAGAAAATACAGGCAGATACGGTTCCTTGACCTTGGCCGCCATGACAGTTGCATTTGCTATCGAAATGCGAACGCATAGTATTGCTATGTATTTTGGAGAACATGGAACACTGCCCATTAACGACGAAGATCTAGAATAAACGCCGGGACTGGGATTTGAACCCAGATGTCCAAAAAGGACCAGGCTTTCCAGGCCTGTGCAATACCAGATTATGCGATCCCGGCATAAGAAAAAACAATTTACCTGATTTATAAAAGTTATTATCTGATAGGCTTTGCACATTAATTAAGCCTCACATCGTGTTACCTCCATTTTTGCACATTTAATAAATTCTGGATTTATTCCAATTTCGAACATTTCTTGAATTAATACACAAATATTATGAGATAAAGCTTTACAAAATACTTCATTTATTTGTCCCATCTCTGATTTACTATTTAAATGAGCTCCAAACTTTCTCTTAATCATATGAAATACTGTTTCTGCATTACTTCTTTTATGATAGTGTTCCATGAAATCCTCATTACGTTCATCAAAGTATTTTTTCATTCTACACCAAG
>CAYZTT010000004.1:0-46843 GCA_964481835.1 Candidatus Woesearchaeota archaeon | reverse complement strand
TACAGCTTCTCTGTGTCACTGGAAGATAAAATCGTTCCTACGCCTTCTCCTGTTGCAAAGTCATCAAAATATCCTTTTACAGTTGTCCTAGCTGCATCATCATTTGAACCAGCATCTGCACCAACGACCATCGCAACATCTGCGTATACGCCGCCCGCAATAAATGGTTCAGGAAGATCTGCTAGTGTCTCTCCAGCTGCCAAAGCACCGCCTAGTGTACCTACTAACATTGCGGAACCAGCACCAAGAGCTGCAACTTTCCTAATAAATTTTTTCATAATTTTTACACCTCCGAAATTATGTTCTCCCCTTATTCAGGGTTCGTTTGTCAACACCCAAGTCATTGCTATAAACTATGACGCTGTAGTCTTCTATATTCGTTACTAAAACACCAATTTTTCCATTTATAAACATTTATCTATTTCAGCATATATATCCCCCCCGATTCCCAAGAATTTAAGCACTACAAGCTATATCATCGAAATTAATCTACTTTCTGCACAGATTTAGCCGTATACGGTCCCCAGACTGCAGAATTATGGATTCTGAGGCAACTCCTTCCCCACATTCCCCTCGAGACATAGTAACACCAGAATAATCGCCACAAATCAATTCGAATTTCGCAGATTTAATTACTTCCAAATCTCCTTGCGGATACTCCCCAAGTAAATAGAAATTATCTTCTGCAAAGTCTAAAAATAGGTTACAACTTCCTCCATCTCCCTCACAACAACTCAAAATCAGCGCCTCGGCATTTGTATTTTGTATAGAGGCCTTACTTAGGGCATTCGCAAAATTATACGCTTTCAAAGAATAATATACGTCTCTCTCTTCACTCCCGGGAGTTTTAGCAATAAAAAATAGAGAAAATAACCCAATTAAGACTAGCAGTACTACAATAACTACCAACCCCATCATATCTACTTGGCCTTTATTCTTCATACATATACACCTCTAACACCCCTACCAGATACTTATTCTGGTTAGGATCATACACACTTACTGGGCTAGTAATTTTCCTTTCTCCCGAATATGTACTTGGCTCCCAATTATACAATACAATATCTTCATTAACTTCTAGAATAATTTTTCTATGTCCAAAAACTTCCCGATAATAATCATCATTCATAAAGCTAAACGCCCTTGCTTTACTCAAATCAATACACTCATCCCCAATACCCACTACAGAGCATTGTAATTCGGGCATGCTTGGAACATAAGAAACTAAGTAATAAAATAAGTTCTCATCATGTTCTTCTTTAATACCCTTAATGCTCCTTGACTCAAGCTGATAAAAAACAATCATAGCAACCATCAAAATAACAAAGAATATGAAAACTACAAAAATACTCTCCTGTATTTGTAGTTGACCCCTCTTCAAAATACCACCTCACAATTTAGATTTGCTAGGTTGTTGTTTAAATTAATCATCTGATTAATGTCTCCTGCAACAATTGCATCCCTTATAGAATTGTAATTGCAAAGTCCCACTTGCCCCATAGAAATTTGTTCAATCTTATAACTATATAGCTCTCGAAGCCGATTATAATTCCCGTCCAATTTCTCCTTGGTGCAATTAAATGTTTTTGAGTTTGAAAAAGCTGCAGCGTAGACAAAAAAATCATCAAAATCGCTTCCCAAATAAAATGTCTCTCCTTCATCCACGAACCCAATGACCCCTGCACTCGCATCAATAAATATATCCTTCTTATTTGGATAATCAACATTAGATCCACTCACAACAACATCCGCACTCTGAACAGAACTAGCAATCTTAACGTTTGGTGGCAAACCAATTAAATAATTACTATCCTCAAAAAAATACTCCAAGTCTGCATCCGATATAAAGACCGCCCGATCCACTAAAAATCCTTTCTTATATTCCTCTGCCCAAAAAACCAAACGATTTGTATCAAAACTGTCCATTAACAAACTATGGGGTATCCTAAATTTCTGATCCTTATTAATAATTAAATTCTCACAATCATAGTCCACTCCAAAGGGCTGACTAACTGAAAAATTCTTATACTGGGTAGTTCCCTTAACTGTCAAAATAGAATTTGCAAAACTTCTTGCAATCTCTGCATTTTTCTTCGAATCTTGTAAATCAATATACTTAACCAAAAAACCCAAAAAGAATAGTAAGATAATTATTCCAACCACCGCAATAAAAATCCAATTAAACTGTTGGGCTTGACCTCTTTTAGACATAATAAAAAATTAGATTATTACTTTATATAAGTTGTGCCTTAATAGTCTGGCCATCGTTAATAAACTTTATATCGACGCTGCCGTCAGATAAATCATCACAGATTAATGCTTCATCCAAATCCAAAACACTAATCTTTCCCAATTCTAAAGTTTCTCCCTTTATGAAAACATTCTTATCACTCATTATTAGATAAGAAGAATTCAATGCCTGTTTTAACCCATTATCGTTCACAACACTTAGATTGATATCAAACTCAGAAGAATCTAAAAAACAAAGTTCATAAACTTTACTTGGAACTTGAATATCTGCTAAACTAACTACACTCCCATGGCTATCCGAATAAACCGCATTTGCCTTCTTATTAATATCCTCTTTGAAGGATTTCATAGTAATATCTCCCCCAAATAGACTCAGATCCACTGCCATCTTAATCCCAAATCCTAAAATTAATACTGCAACAATAGCATAGAATATGTACATAATTGGCTGTCCTAAAATCTGTCCTTTTTTCATCATCATGGGTAAACTATGTAGGATCCTAAATTCTCATCCCTATCTTTACAACTTATGTAGTATCTATTAGATCCACTCATAGTTAATGAGAAAGAACTGTAATATCCATTTTCTCCGCTTCCAGTAGCTACCATTGGAATTTGTTCTGCAGTGAAGCTTTCCTCAGAATAGGTACAATTAGAACCTTCATCCAATCCAATCTTTAAGTTACTTCCTGCAGAGGTTAACTTCACCAATTTTGGTGCAGTTAGGTCCGGATAAATAATGAAATGGCTTGTTCCTGTATTCAAATCAAGTGTGTCATAATTCACACAACTTACGTATAAGTCATACTCTCCACTTCTTAGAGGCTCAGGCAATTGGGTATTATGTGCCCTTCCCCCAGTTTCAACAAACGGATTCATTCTTCCATATCGTTCCTTAGAATCTAAACTATATCGACATGTACTCTCAACAGCACCCGTAGAAACACCGATCTCATCAATATGTTCCGATGTACTCAACCCATTTTCCGGAGACGTAATAGATACCCCGAATGGATTTGATACCCTAAATAACATTATTTTTGGCCTAGACGAATGTCCAGAAGGATCTGTGCAAACAACACTATACACATGGTCTGTTCCATGTTCAAGAGTCAGACTCACTTCAAACTCATTCGTGGCCTTTCTAGTCATTTCTAAATCCGGGTTCAATAAATCAAAACCCATAAATAAATCATTTATAATTGCATCTGCCTCATCTTCCCCAGCACCCGAAGCAATGCTCCCTTCAACGATAGTATTGACTTCATCTTGGAATTCAGTAAAGTCAATTCCACTATAATTACAATCTGCCAATGGTTCATCTGCCTTAACCCACATTACAACACTATTTGTTGGTTCTAATAATTGGTTTGAATATGGGTATGCCTCTACAATTATTGGTGGCTCCTCGTCACCCTTAGGCAACTTATGTAAATTAACTTCATAGGCAGGACTAAATTGGACACCCCAATCCTCTTCATTACATGCCCACTTGCACTGTACAAAGTATTTGTAATCTGTTATTAATGGGTCGCTGGCCCATACCTCTGCCTCATGATTCAAACCTGCCCTATCAGATTCGAACTCCCCTTCAAAGTCATCGAAAGTCATCCCTGCCTGGAAAGTATCAGAATACCTACAAGTTGCAGATTTGCTGGTTACAAATTCAAGATCATAATATGTATCACTATAATTAACTTCCATCACACCCGAAAGCGAAGTATCAATAACTAATTGTTCATTTATTGTTTCCCCACATTGCTGTAAAACATCCTCTCTAACATCACAACTAGATGTCAAAACATCATACCCACAATCTGTCCCCAACCCATAACATCTCTCCGGGGTACATGGCCTAAATTCATCTTCATTACATAAATTACAATTATCGTATCCTATCTCTGTATGTTGCCCTGCAGTACAAACTCTCGCATTATAACCTGCCTGGTTGATCCCCGAAATCGTGACACAAGTTAACAATCCTATAAAATATTTATTAGAGCATTTGTCTGCCAAAGTAGGAGATATCCATCCCAGCCCCCATTGACATACAAACTTTCTTATCCAATACTGGGGATTTAAGTATTCAACAGCATCCAAGAAATCATCCCCAAGGCTTCTAAGTAATAAAGCAACCACTACATTTGTTGCAGCACTCTTCAATCTGTCCCAAAACATATCCTTAATTACTGCACCCTCTCTCCACCACTGATCTAAATATTGTTTGGCAATCTCAAACTCGTTTGTTTCTGCCCCAGAATAGGGTTCAATAAAATATTCCCCATAATAGTTATAATCATATTCATCCGAAAGTGGATTCGAAAACAAAGGCTGTATCCTAAAGTCCTTAAAGAGTAAGTTTCCCACATACACTGCCATCCCCGTGGGGGGTGAGAGAGGGAAACTGTAGGTTTCAACAAGCACCGTGTCTCTTAGATCATTATTTACTATATGATTCAAA
The DNA here is from genome assembly GCA_964481835.1 of Candidatus Woesearchaeota archaeon. Lineage (GTDB taxonomy): Archaea > Nanobdellota > Nanobdellia > SCGC-AAA011-G17 > PNOQ01 > JABIBT01. The sequence goes on along the minus strand of CAYZTT010000004.1, from coordinate 42,132 downwards.
TCGACTCCTTCAGCCATTGCTGCAGCTTGTCCCTGGTTATAGTCATTATTGTTTCCAATAACATAATAATTAATTATTTCTTGCCCTGTTAATTGTGAATTTCCATCTGCATCCGCACTAGTTGGTATATTTGCATTACCATACTCAAAATGCGGATCTCCACTAGGTCCATCTCCTGGGCCCCCAGGAGCATCACTCCCCCCTCCATCCGAGCTTGGTCCTCCTGAAAAAATGTCCACTATCGGTTGACCATCATATTCCGTGATCGCATTCCCGTGTGCCACCCCTTGTGAGTTCGTTTGCCAATACATCCCACCATTCTCAGCAAGATCAGGGGTGCCATCCCCATTTACATCATAAAGTGTAGTACCTGCAGCATTTTGGGCATTCCCTTCACTAAATTGCGCAGTAACATCCGCGGGGCCATCTCCAGGTACATCTCCAGCAGGCGCATCGCCAGTTTGAGCATCTTCCCCATCCAGTTCATCCCCTGCCTCTCCCTGTGATTCTTGATTCTCTTCCTCATAATCAATCCCAAAGAAGTATCTCTTCAAAGCATCATCTAAATATGACAAATCTATTATCCCTCCTAATCTTAATATTGGACCCAATACCGGAATCAAATAATTATTAAGGAAAGACTGGGGAATTCCTTTAATCCATCCCATCGCACTAGTAAATCTGGATTCTGAAGTTGCATCATCTCCTTGTCCTGCCTGGCTGCCTTCCTCTGAACCAACATCTATATCTCCTGCATCCGCAGCCGGAACTCCTTCTCCTTGAGAAGCTCCAGGAGCAGGCTCATTCAAATCTTGTATAACTGCCAATGCACCATCTGCCGCATATTGTAATGCCCATTCAATTGCACCACCTGCAACTACATCTCCTAAACAAACTGCAGCAGTGCCAAGTGGAGATATTGGTGTTTCAGATTTCAAATTACAAGATCCACAAGATTGACAAGCAAGTCTATTATTATCATTATCCTCTCCACCAAACCAAGGACTTCCAGCCTTAGAGTCTGCAAGTTGTGAACACATATCTGCAGCATCTACTGGATATTTAGGTACACACCAATTACTATCTGCATCAAAAACACAATCCTGTTTCGCCTCATTATTAGCAGGAGCATACAAACAACTCGCCTCATTATCACACAATCCTGGCTCAACAACCCAATAATCCCAGAAATTTGGTTGCAATGCTTGCCATCCACCTGCCTCTGCTAACCAAGTAAAAAAGTCTATTACTTTCGCAGTCGGTCCATTTGTAATATGCTCGCTATCACATGCCAGACAATTTTTATATCTATTCTCCCTTACTTCAATACTATCTGTATCAGAATTATATTCGCAAATATACTCTCTTCCCCTAAACGCACTAATTGTAGATGAATCTGCTTCCCCTAAATTACAGGTATAAACCATATGGGTTTCACCCGGGCCCTGATATTGGATGCATGCACTCTCCCCATTGGCAATCTCAACAGCATACTCTTCCTCAGAAGGTTTAATCTTTTCTATAATTACCTCTCCTCCAAGGTTTTTATACTGTACCCCAACCTCTCCTTCCTTTAGGTAAGAGGTGTCATAATTCAAAGTAGTATACTCAATCGGGATACTACAACTAATATCCTTACAACTTGCATTTCCTAACCCGGCATCACAAATTTCTGTATTCAAATCACAATCATCTGCTGGGCCAGTTGGGTCAAACTCTCCACACTCATTAACCAAATAGACGTCTCCTTGATAACACTCTCTTCGATCATAATCTCCACAATCTCCACACAAATCAGTTGCACTACACAACTGAGGAGTCCATGAAACCCCACTACATTCAAATTGATTAGACATACCGCATCCGAAATTACTCACACAACATCCAAGTTGTTCCGGCAAAACCTCACATTCGCCCAATATTGCATTTCCAGTTAGTCCCAAAATATCCGCATCCTGATAACATTGATATGCAAAATTTACCCTATACTGCCGGATGATATTTGCACCGTCAATAATTTGACAGCATGCCTCACTACATTGATCAACCAGACTCAATGGATTAACATCCCATCCGCCGCCATTATCAACACATTGCTTATAGTATTTCTGTGCGCTACAACTTCCATCTTCTTCTAAACAAGTAACTCTTTCACATGCATGGGGAATATTTGGATCTTGTCTAGACAGCCCATCACAACTAACCCCACTATAAAAACTCCCGTCACATTGATCTTGGGTTGAGTCATCAGAACAATAATTGCCAAGTTCATCTTTAATACAACAACCTGTATCATCTGCAGCAACAAATTGAGAACTTAAAGATAAAGCAAAGCTAACACTCATCATAACAATCATTACACTAACAACCATTGAAAGGATCTTATTAATCATTCTCCGGCCCCCACTAAGGTATTAAACAAATAGGCCTCTTCTAATTCCGGATGTTCATATTGCATCGTAAAATAATAATTATGGACATTGTTATATCCCGTCTCAATTGAAACAGTATCAAACCAATTAATTCCAACCTTATCCTCTCTAAGCCCGCCCTCAATCTCGTTTGTATATTTTTCCACGAAATATTCTCTACTCTGAATTAAATCGTTATCATCCATAACATCCGAGATAAATCTTGAGCTAACACTTCTAATCTCATTCATATTAACCGGCAACTCGACAAAATATTCTTGAATTGTAGTTTCAAACCCAGATCTCCTAACAGTAACCGGATAATTTATTCTAATCATGATGGTCTCGCCAAAATCAACATCGACTGTCAAATCCCCTGCATCTACATCATCAAAAGAATCTTTAAAGACATCAAAATCATCAATACAAGAAGCGAATCCTTCAGAGTTATCTGGATCCAAAGCAACGTTCTGCAAATAGTTCTCAAATTCCTGCTCCATCTCATTCACAGAAGGGAATGTATTCACGTAAGCTCCACCTTCATCAACATAGGCAGCATAGTTTATAGTAATATGATTTCCCGTAGGCAGCAATAATTCAAAATGGGGATTATTCAAATCAAACTTCGGAACAACATATCCGCCATACTGCCCCATCGTTCTCAAAACTACCCATGCACTATCTTCAGAACAACTCTCCACAAAGGTAGATACTATCTCTGTTCTTGCAGAAACAAAACTCTGAGCCTCTTCATAACTAAGCTCCTCATTAAAAGAAATCCCTCCCAAATAAAAAACAAAAGCTAGAACTGCTACGATAACAATCCCCAATATAATAAATATAGTAACCTGTCCTCTTTTATGCATACAAAGAAAAACACTAAAGAAATTTATAAATGTTTCTAATCAGTACTTACCCTCGGAGCCAAAATAGTAGTCAATTGCAACCTGTCTGTAACATTATAATTGATTTCCAAAGGATAATCTTTTCCAAATTTTAACTTAACTCTATCACTTAATTTTGAACCCTTAATTATCTTCTTCAAATACTCAACAGAATACTTTGAGGTTATCCCTTCTTCATCTCCATCAAATGAAATGCTATTTTCTTCTGTACTATGTATACTAATTTTTGCATCAGACACATGGCTACTAGATTCAATAGAAAAACTATCTTTCAATGCAGTCAAAACAATAGAATCTGCAATAATTGCCATATCCTCTACTGCATCATTAAAGACAGAAGAGTTCATCTCAATATTAATTGGAAATTTCAACTCAGGAACTTTCTGATCCTTTTCACGAATATCAATTAAACCCAAGTTAAATTTTCTATTTCCATCGCCTTCCAGATTAACCTTTAACCTATTTCTCTCATTATCCAATTCTAAAGTAATCGTATCACTGCTCTTTGATCTCCCCAAGACTTGTTTAAAATTATCTAGATTGACTGCAATAGTTTCTTCGCCTTCTACTTTATACTCCACAAACGAACTTGAAAGCAATCTAAAAACAATCATTGCAACATTGGCAGGGTCCATAGCAATTATTTCCATCTTATCACTATCAAACCTCATCTGTACGTCTGAAACCAAATCAGAAATAATTCCAATACTTTCCTTCAAAAACCTAGGCTCTGCCAAAACAACTTTCATTTTAAAAAAGAAAATGGTGTTATGTTTTTAATGATTTCTATAGTTTAGTATACTCTCCACCTGTGACTACATTTCGTACACTCAAAGAACCGAGTCTCGGATTCATCGCTGGATCTAGTCTGCAGTGTCCAATAGTAGGCAGTTTTATTCTTACATTTAGCACAGGTTTCCTTCACCTTTGGCAAAGTTTCAACTTTCTTATCTTGGACCTCAATCGCTTGTTCTTTAGTCAAATCAACTTTTTCCTTCAAAATTAGATTCTCAACCTTCCCCCTAGGAGAATACCCACAAGAAGAACAATTGGCTTTCTTTTTCTCATTATTTAAGACCATTAAAGATCCACACTTTTGACAAAACATTCCGTTCATTTGAACACCCCCAGCAGATTCTCAATAAGCGAGTTGAACATAATCTTGACCCAACCCAATAAAGGCAATCTAAAAACCGCTTTCCCTATCAACTCATCCTCGCTAATCTCCAGTTCATTATCAGATGAACCGTCATTGTTGTCTCCTTTTGTCGCAAGGAAATAGGAATCGCTTTCCACCCACTTATTAACCACTCGGTGAATAATTGGATAGTTCAAATCACCATCAAACACTACAACATCCCCCATATTTATATCTTTCGATTCGGCCCCAACCAAGACCATTATATCTCCTTTATTAAACCCGTTTTTAAAAGAAAACTCAGAAAAGTTCTTCCTCGAAATATTATTGTCTTTATACCAGCCCCCACAGGTCTCCCAATACATATTAGAGGTAAAAAAACCACCATTATCAACTGTCTTGCCACAGATCTTAAAGGCAGTTTCTGATTCATTAATACACCTCCCATTTTCGTAATCCACACACAGTGGGGCAGCCCGATGCTCCATGCTCTCTGAAACAACAGCAACAATAGGAAAACTAGTTCCCAAAAAAACTCCTATTAAAGGATAAACAATAAATTTGACAATCAAAAAAGCCAATAATATAGAAACAATCCAGCTTGTAAGGGAATCTTCATGCCATAAAAAATGCCAAATCTTCTTGAATTTATTCATGGAATATCCTTTAAAACATGTCTTTAAAAAACTTACTTAAATTTTGCTACGAATTCTGCATTTCTCTTTTTCAATCTCTCAGCGGCAGCAATCAATGCCTTCTTGGGTTCTTCCTTGCCATCGGTCTCAACTATTAGAACTGGGCCCCCAACCAATGGATGCTCGATATCATATCCTGCAATCTTAACATGATTATCAGACCATAGTTCCTTCCGTATAGAATTGGCCAAAGTATGATCTTCTCCCAAAATCTCTACTTTCAAAGTTCCCTTCGATTCTTCTAAAATTTTAAGCTCCATTTTGCTAGATTTAGTGAAAAATGAGGTATTTTAAAGCTTTCGCTTTAGCATCCAGATTCCAACCCGAACATTATACTTCTCAGACTTGTGAAATTTCATACTCTTTTTCAATGCAAAATCCTTCTCCTCAAACCCTGTAACTTCAAAAGACCCCTTGGCCACAAAAGAATCTATAAACTCTTTTGTTTCAACCTTATGAATTGTGTATATAGAATTAGCAAACTGCATAGCAACCTCCAAGAAAGACCTATCTACATGTTTATTCTGCACACCAAAGGGAGGATTCATAACCACAGTATCTATCTTCTTATCAAAATCAAAAACATCTATATTGAGAAATTCACCGCCCCCATATTCACAATTCTCTTTTGCAACTGCCAAAGAACCCCCATCAATATCAACAAAATAAACTTTCTTAGCCCCCAACATCAAGGCACCAATCCCAAAGATACCATTCCCGCACCCAAGGTCAGCAACAGTTTTTCCCTCAATGTCTCCATTCATGAAGGCATTCCAAAGTATATGTGCCGCCAGTTCGGAATCGCTAGGATACTGTTCCAACCCCGCCTTAACATTCTCAAATTTCTTTAATTTAGATAATTCTACAGCTAAACTTTTCTTATTCATGGTTCTTCTTCAATAGGTCCCCAATTGTTATCGTCTTATCTTTAAAATTAATATCTTTTTTATCTTTCTTAAAATCTATCTTTTCAACCTTTTCTATTAAATTTATCTTCAAATAAACATTCAATTTCTTAGCCAACATAAAATTAGGTTTCATCTTCCCGGATTCTGCCTGATGAATGATAGATTCTCGCTCCCCCACATCCTTCGCAAGCTGTTCCTGGGTTAGCCCCATTTTCTCCCTGGCCTTCTTAATAACCTCGGGGTAGCTATCAACAACCACTTCTACCGGATCTTCAGAGGAAACTCTCTCTCTATTAAATTCTGCAGAAATTTCCTTTGGTGCTTGCAAAACCCGGATAACATTCCCATGCTTACTACACTTCTGGCAAACGCTCAGCATTGAGCCTTCAACAATAGCCTCTACTGGATTCTCAGTTTTTTTCCCACACATTTCGCATGTCATTTTAGAAAGTAAATCAACCCAAAATTAAAAAGCTTATGGTCTTAAAAAAACTCTAAAATCTCTTCTTGTGTGTGCACACCATCCAACCTGACACTCTCTTTTATCACAATACTAGGAAATTCTGTGACTCCATATTTATCCAACAATATGTTCACAACACCAAGATCCATATCTGCAGCCAGAGGCATCAATATTATCTCATCCCCAAGTTCAAACTTAACATCCATCAACACTCGGGACATTGCCCTCTGTTTTTCCTTCACATCGGTAGGAGGGTCAATATCTGAATAAAAGTAAAATAAATACTCATAATCTGCGTTACATTTCTCCTTGATTATTTTACTATTAATAAAGAACTTAATCTTCAATAGGTTGTATTTTTTCTTCTCTATATCCAATCTATCCAAAAATCTATTTGCTGCCTCATATTCCTCTAGCTTCAACCCCTTTGCATAGATCTCATCACCAAACTTCAAATTCTGGACAACAGCTTCTTCGCAAAAATCTTCATCCAAAATCTGGTAATAACTAGATTGTGACTCCGCATCATCCCAATCAATAATCAATAGATCAAAATTGTCCTCAATCTTACTGACTCTATTCTCCTCTAGTAAATATCCAAAAAACACTCCGATTAGAAAAACTACGACTGTCAACAACAGTGCCTTCCAAAAAACATCTTTCTGTGCCTTTACCATTCGAACTTTTTAGTTACTAAAAACCTCCATATTGAGTGAACTAGTACAAAAGGGTAGAGTGATAGATAAATTAATAAATATAACGCAAAAAGGGGAATATCCTTAACTCCGATCTTTCTATCAATAACATACTTCTGTGAGAGAGCCAAATACAGAATTCCAAGGAAAATCAGCAGAGTAGCAAACAATGCAAAGACATTGGCATTTAGATTTAATGTATCTACACTCAAAAATGAGCTAGAAGAAATATAGGCATATTTAGTCATCAAGTAAGATTGGAATACCTTCTTCAGCAACACGTAAAAGAACACTCCCAATCCGACCAAACTCAAAAAGAAAGTAGTGATAAAAAAAGGCACAACAAATAGGCCCATCATACCATATCGAGGATTAAATATTAATCTCCTGTATTTAATCATGGTTTGCATTCCCCCCAAATTCCACCGCAATCTTTGCTTCCACCAAGTCTTAATAGTATTGGGAGACGAACAATACACCTTAGAATTTAAATCGATTCGTACTTTATATCTATGCTTAAGAATTTTCCAAGTCATCTCAATATCCTCGGTAATATTCTTTGTGTCAAATCCTCCATCGAGTAACATAGCCTCCTTCCGGTACATACTCAGGGGCCCAGGGGTAACATATATTCCCTCAATAAATTGCAACAGTTTTCTATTCCATGCAATAATAGTATACTCTACTGCCTGCAACCTTTCTAATCTAGTTTTTCCACCCTTAACTAAAATAGCGGACGTAACCGCGCCCACCCCCTCTTCCTCAAAATATGCAATCATCTGCCGAATCGATTCCTTATTAGGATATGAATCTGCATCAACAACCGCAATAATCTCTCCTTTGGCCATCTTTGCAATCTTATTTAGAGATCCAGATTTCCCCAAATTGACTTCATTATCAACAACCCGAATCTTATCCCCAAATTTTTTCATCTCTTCAAGAGTATTATCCGAACTCTTATCATTGACTACAATAACTTCTAATTTGTCCCTGGGATAGTCCGAATCTAAAACGGCTTGGATAGTATTTCCAATCGTTTCTCCTTCATTCCATGCGGGAATAAGAACACTTATTTTCGGAAAAACTGTTGGCTCTCTAACCTCCCTCAGGGAGCCTCGATTCTTATAATGGAGTATCAATACAAGGAATGTCAAATACAAAGAAGTAAGTATAAAAAACAAATATACGAAAGTCATAAACTCCATACAAGGGCGAATCTAAGACCATTTATAATATTTTGGAAATATTATTCCTCTTGTGAAGTTTCTTCTTCAGGAGCTTCCTTTCCCTCTAATTTTAACTTTAAATTGTCCTCGACAATGTCAAAATAATCGTAAAATTTCTGTGTTAACTTTAATATCCTTGTCCTACCAAACCTCTCAGAAACCAAAAATCCTTCCTCTTTTAACTTCTTAATGTGGTCATACGACTTATTTCCCCTTATATTGGTAACATCAGATTGTATCGCAGGTTGTCGATATGCAATAATTGCCAAGGTTTCTTGGGTTGGCTTATCAAGCTCTGCATCACTTAATAGGCTCTCGGTTAAATATAGAAATTCTTTCTTAATATTTAATCTCCACAAGTCTTTTTCATTAATAATCTCTAAAGCAGAACCTTTCCCACCATAATCTTCCTTTAATTCATTCAGAACTTGCTTTAGATATCCCATACTTCCAATACTAGTCAACCTAGATATGTCTTCAAGTTTCAAAAATCTCCCAGTAGTGAATAATACTGCTTCAACCCTATTCTTTGCATCTTGCATATCTGCCTAAATATATTCAGAATTTATAAAACTAATGAAAATATCACTTACAACAGCACTTCCACCGGGGCTCAGATCCCTGTAAATCTCCTACGTGGGAACAACTGGCTTGTCCATCATTTTGACTCCCGCCTTGGCAGCCCTGTGCATTCAACCATGCTTGGGAACCCTGGTTAGGAAGTCCACTATCTGTCCTACAGGAGGGATCACATTCCTTTCCTCTCTGATCGCAAATTTGATTGCACGTTTTCTCATATTTATTCACACATTCAGTCCATTGTGCCAAGGGAGTGTTACTTTTCCACTTTAGGGGGATTCCCCATGGCTCCCAATCATCATCAGGGTTGGGACTCTCTCTAATAAGATCACATCCAGAAATAATTATCACCAAAGATAAAACAAGTCCCAAAAACAATTTCTTCACAACATTCACCCCTAACAAAAAATAATCAAAACCAATATATAAACATTTCTAATAAACTGGGAATCTTAAAATTGCAGCATATCCACTCATTTCTTTTAATTGTGTCCCCTCACGAGTTTCAATAGATATAATCTTAACCTCTGTTCCAGAAGCCTCAGATAATTTCTCAAATTCCTCAACATCTCGCTCTTCAATATCCTCACTCAACAACAAAACCTTGACTGCCCCCATCTCAAGAGCTTTCCTAACTTCCTCTTTGCCATATGAAACTTTATCAGATTCTGTAGCGAGTTTCTGAAAAAATTCTTGCATTATCTTTTTCTCTTCAACAATTATCTCATTTGCCAAAAGGTCCTGACTCTTATCCACTAATTCATTTAGTCCAAAACTTCCAGTATAACTTAAATCTTTAGTTCCAATAACTTTATTTTTTAGTGCAGTATGTAAGTAATCTCCCCTAAGAAAATCTTCTTTTGTCGGACCTGGGCCTCCAAGCAATATTCCCTTCAATTCTTTCATATCGAAAAATTCTTTATTCGCGGCAGCACCAACTCTCTTAAAAAATTCTGCGGCAGCAATATCTCTCAATCTTGCGTATCTCTGTTGACTCTGTCCCCCCTTCGTTGTCTTCCCAGGAACATTTGAGGTAAATCCTGCCAACTCAACAATATTAGTTCCCTTCAATAACCCAAGGGTACCCTCTCTCCGATCAATAACGATCAAACCATAGACTTCCTTATATTCCATATATTCTTTCAAGGGCTCTGTAACAAAAACCTGATCACACCTATAGATTCTTGTGTTTAATTCTTCTGGGGGTTCAATACTAAATACTTCTATGTTTGGCTGGCCTTCCTTTTTAGATACATTCCCCGAGAAAACTGCAATTCCATTTTTAGGAGTTCTCCCAACAACCCTTAGATGCCTTATTGCCTTTTCTAGAGAACTAATAACATTATCTCTAGTAGTTTTATCTTTTATATTAGTGGCAGTTCCTTGTTCCTGTGCCAAATGATTAATGATTTTAGTTAAATCATATCCTGCAGGAACATAAACCGATACCAATTCTGTATGCCTGCCTCTAATTGAATCTAAATTCCGAATAAATCTCTTTAGTTTTTGCTTATCTTTTGTATCCATCTTACAAAGAAATGTTAAACTTACCAACTAAAATCTCTTTCGCTTTTGTAACTGCCTTCAAATCATCCAAAACCAACCTCAATGTTTCCATATCTTCATTAGGAATAGTTAATACAATCTCATGTTTCAACGATTTATTATGTTTCGCCTTGGTCTCTCTAACCTTGCCCAATACCTCAATAAATTTATCCCATGTTTTTTCAGCGGCTTCACTTTTTAATTTTTTATCAAACTTCGGCCATTCTGAGAGGTGTATGCTTTTCTCTTTCTCAATTTTATCAAAATATAAATGATAAATCTCTTCAGTAATGTAAGGCATAGTGGGGGCAAATAATTTTAGTAACCCGAGTAAGGTTTGATACAAAACATATTGGGCACTCTTTTTACTTCCTTCCCCTCGCCTGTCAGGATTATACAGTCTATCTTTAACAATCTCTAAATAATTATCGCAAAAAGTATTCCAAAATAAATTATAGATTTCCTGGTTTGCTTTCCCATATTCAAAATTATCAAATTTCTCAATCGCATCCTTACTTAGTTCATTCAATCTCGAAAGCATTGCTAAATCAATTAATTCTAAATTCTTAGGCTTTTTACCATCAAACCCATCCAAATGCATAATTGCAAACTTTGAAGCATTCCACAATTTAGTGACAGTTTTTTCCCCAGAAACCACTTCCTGATCCTTAAATAAAACATCGCTCCCATAGCTTGCGGTTCCAACCCAATATCTAAATGCATCTACAGAGTGCTTATCTAATATCTCATCTGCCCAAACTACATTTCCCTTACTCTTACTCATCCCCCTTCCACTACTATCTAAAACAAATGTTCCGATAGATATATCTTTCCAAGGAATCGTTTTGTCATGTAAATAAGATTTCAAGATCGTATAAAAAGCCCAAGTCCTAATAATATCATGGCTTTGCGGTCTCAAACTATTGGGAAATTTCTTGCTAAATTCTTTTGGTTTTTCCAGCCATCTAGAAGATATCTGGGGACTCATACTAGAAGTCATCCATGTGTCAAAAACATCCTGTTCAGGAATAAAGTCATTAGAACCACATTTACATTTCTTTTTTGGTTTATCTTTGGTTGGATCAATCGGTAAATCTTTTTCATCAGGAAAATTCGCACCCCCACATTTCTTACAATACCAAACCGGAATCGGAACGCCATAATATCTCTGTCTTGAGATACACCAATCCCAATTAAGATTCTTGACCCAATTTTCATATCTTTTAAAGAAAAAACTAGGATACCAATTAACCTTCTTGCCTTGATTAATCAACTGTTTCTTATATTTTAAAGTATTAATGAACCATTGCTTGGTAACGATGTACTCAACCGGAGTAGAGCATCTCCAACAACTTCCAACAGTTTGATGTAATTTTTCTTGTTTGATTAACCTTTTTTCTTTATCCAGATCTTCCAATATTTTTTCACGGGCTTTCTTCAACCCCAAGCCTTTGTATTTTCCAGCATTCTTATTCAAAGTCCCATCTTCATCGATAGAAATCTTCAAAGGCAATTTGTGTTTCTTCCACCACTCAATATCAGTATTATCTCCAAACGTGCAAATCATGACTACCCCAGATCCAAATTCCATGTCCACCTTCTCATCCTTGAGTATGGGAACATCGTAATCAAATAGGGGAACTTTCGCTTTTTTCCCCACTAGCTTTTTATATCTCTTATCATCCGGATGAACAAAAATCCCAACACAGCTAGAAAGTAATTCTGGCCTCGTAGTTGCAATTTCTAACTTGCCTTTCCCAGAATCAAAGTGGACATAATTCAATTTTGTATCTCTCTCCAAATCCTCGACCTCCGCTTGTGCAAGCGCAGTTTGATGGTGGGTACACCAAATAGTGGGCTCCTCATTTCGGTAACAATCTCCACTATCAACCAATCTCAAAAAAGAAGTTTGGGAAACTCGTTGAGCTTCCGGACCAATAGTAGTATACAACAAAGACCAATCATAACTATGCCCCAGCCTCTTAAAAACTTGATCCGCATATGCCTTTTCTACCTTAGCAGACTCTTCCCTACAGAGCTTTATGAAATCTGCCCTTTTAACTGAAGACTTATCAATCTTAAATTTTTCTTCGACATATTTTTCAGTAGGCAAGCCGTTATTATCAAAACAAGGTGCGAAATGAACATTAAACCCTTGCATCCTTTTAAGCCGCGCAGTGATCTCAAACTGGGTATAGTGTAGGGCATGGCCTACATGCAAATGGCCTGCCGAAGCATATGGCGGAGGAACATCAATAGTATAGATAGGTTTTTTACTTTTTGTATCGAATTTGTAAATTTCTTCCTTTGCCCAATAGCTATTCCATTTCTTCTCTACTTCTTTAAAATCATATTTTTTAGGCAATTCCATAACAAAAATAAACGCTCAAACTTTTTATTTAAACCTTTCTAATGTAACTGGAGATTTCTATGTTTCAAAGAAACAGAATACGTATTGGGGTTAATGCTCATTCCATCTCTTGCTGCAATTGTCTGTATATTTGTTAGCCTCTGTATCTCTCTCGCTTGATAGATTGGATTCTGTTCCAACATCTTCTGGCCAAAATGAGTAATTATCGCTAAATTGGGTTTTACTTCTTTGATAATCCGAACTGCATCATCTGAGCTTAAGTTATTTTCATCTTTATACCCAAATGGCCTCAAAACATTTAATATCAAAATATCGCTTCCTTTTAATTCTGCTACCAGTCCTTCAAAATAGGCTGTATCTGCAGAGTAGCCAACCACAAATTTATCACAAAAAATCTTAAACCCGATTGCAGTCTCATCAGAGTGTTTAGTCTTTATAGTTCTCAATTCAACATTATTTCCAAATTTAACAACATTTCCAGGCTCCAATGCGAGGATCTTGCTCACCCTTTGCCTATGTTTTCGAGTTACATATGGACGATCATTCTCCCTGCCTTGCAAAACAGATTTACTTCCAATAACAATTCCTATGTTATCAATTCCAGAATGTGTCATCGCATCAATAATGATATTCATATCATTGCAATGGCTTATGTGATTATGGCTACACAGTAAAACATTATTTCCTCGTATGTTCACCCCGCAATCCCTTGACTTAAGTAGTGCGCCGGGACCCGGGTCTAAGTGAAACTGAATACCACCTGCCCTTAGTATTATTCCCCCAGAGGCCCTTAATTGTTTATTAACGGCAATTGAGCCTCCGGCCGTTCCCAGAAAGGTTATTTCGTACGGCTCAATTTTAACTCAATAAGGAAAACCCTTATTCACTTTTAAATATTTGCAGTACCAGAAAATGTATGTCGAAACATTTAAATACGAAATTAGAACATTCAAATGTCTTGGGACGGTAGCTCAGCCTGGGAGAGCACTAGACTGAAGATCTAGGTGTCGGGGGTTCAAATCCCCCTCGTCCCATCTTTTCAAAATCATTAAAAATTCTCCTATTCTACTAATTTTATGCTTAAATTGCCAAAAAAACTAGAAGATTTAATACTCTGGCTGATGGTGGCAGGAGTAACAGGAACAACAGCCTGTTCAAAGAAAGGTCCTTCCTCCCCAAATGAAACCCCGACAGATCCACAAGGGTTAGTAATCGAGACAGAAACAACCAATGAAGAAGGGGCAATCGAATTTAGTACAGGAAAGCCAGCAAGATTACAAAATGAATCTGGCCAACCAATAGCCAATTCTCCAATAACATATTTTACAGATGGAGAATATCATGCATTCATGACACCAGAAGGAGAATATTTTTCATCTTTCTCAATCTCTGGATCAGCAGGGACAGACACCCTAACACTAAAAAACAAAACTGATGATGAATGTGATGTCAGAATCACAAGGAACCAAGAACTATCAGACCTACTTTTTAAATTTTCAAAAGATTTACTAGAAGCCAATCAAGATAGGGGAAATTGTAACACATATGATAGGACTACCTCTGGAGAATGCGCCTTGGGAGCTTACTCCATAGTAGATGGAATCCTCCTTTACATTGGGTTAGAATGGGTAGTGAGTATAGCAGGAAATGTACTAGAACTAATAGGACATACAGATGGATTAGAATTCGAAGAATACCTCCGGGAAAACAATTGGGACCACTACATACTCACCGATGTAGTTTTAGATGATCCTCCAATAACTACCGATTTACATCTAAGGTACCCTAGTAACCAACCCTACTTAAGCCGAAATGAAGTGGAAGTGGATGGTAGGACAGCAAGGGTCCGGATGAGGGTTTCAGATAGATCCGTTTATGAAAATCCTCAGCATGGAGTAATTGAGGATGCAACAATTCCTTGTCTTGGACCCACCTCTAGCTCAGATATTTGGTATCAATTTGATTTAATTGATGGAGATGGAAATCAATTAGACACAGTTGTAAGCACAGATAGCCACACATTTTACAAAGATTATACAAATCTGCCCCCGGGAGAATATTCTACAATGATGCTTTATCTTGACGATACTTTCTGGACTTGGTCTGAAGATGCCCCCCTATGTAACGGATATAATGGGCAACCTGAGCGAACCGAATTCACAATAGAATAAAAACATTTATAAAAAAATACTCCAAAAAAGAATTAGGTGATATAATGAACAAGAAAGCTGCAATTGAGATTTCTATGACAACAATTATCATAATTATTATTGGAGTCACCCTATTAAGCCTGGGCCTAGTCTGGGTAAAGAACACGTTTGGCCAAGTAGGGGATCTAACCGATGAATCTTTTAGGGTTGCACAAGAAGTGATCCAAAGGGATATGGCTCCTGATGACACGTTTTATGTCTCAGGATACTCAATAAAGGCAAAACATGGAAAATTCACTGAAGTCTATGCAGGAGTACAATATTTTGCTACTGATCCTGCTGCGCAAACCACCTATTCTCTTTCAGTCACAAGTGATGCATTGGCTGCAGGGGTAGAGTTTATTTTACCAACTGGAGTGGTTGTAAATGCAGGAGAAAGAAAGGGCATACCATTTGGGATAAAGGTACCAAGTAACATCCCAGAAGGAGAAACTTATTCTGCAACTGTTACCGCTACAAGCAGTGTAGGTGCAGAGTCTGAGGTATTCCTAATAGAAATAACTTAATTTCTTCTTTTTTCTATAGAAACCTTTTTAAATAGCCTAATTTCTCCAAGTGATATGAAAATTAACGACTTAGGCACTGGAAAAGTAATTGAAAAAACAGCCGAAGCTCTAAAAAAAGTCCCAGAAATTCAAGCTCCAAAATGGTCTGAATTTGTTAAGACCGGCACAAGTAGAGAGAGGCCCCCAGTAGATCAAGATTGGTGGTACGTTCGGTCTGCTTCAATAATGAAAAAGATCTCTAGACTTGGTCCGGTAGGAGTAAACAAGCTAAGAAAAAAATATGGCGGAAAAAAGAACAGAGGCCATAAGCCAGGCAAAAGATTCGATGCTTCAGGCAATATCATAAGAAAAATCCTGCAACAATTAGAAAAGGCAGGGTTCATAGAACAAACAGCAAAAGGAGCCCACAAAGGAAGGGTCCTCACAGCCAAAGGAAAATCATTTTTAGACAAATCATCAAAATAAAAATGGCAAGATACAAACCTCTTGGAAAAAAGTTACGTCTAGCTAAAAAAGGCAGACAAACAAAATGGGCACCATTCTGGATAGTCCCTAAGGTAGCCGGGGTTGGCAAAAAAATACATCCTTCTGCATTCACTTCTAAAAAAAGAAGTTGGAGAAGAACTAAGACTGGAGAGTAAAAATGGAAAGAACCTACAACATCCCTCTAAGAAAAGGATTTCAAAAAGCTCCACGATACAAAAGGGCTTCCAAATCAATTAGGGAAATAAAGGCATTCATAAAAAAACATATGAAAACCGAAAATGTAGTTCTTGGAAAATATCTAAACGAGGAAATTTGGAAAAACGGTCCAAAAAACCCTCCCTCAAAAGTTTCTGTTAAGGTAGTCAAAGAAGAAGATAAAGTTAAAGTTGAATTAATTGGTGCCCCAGAGGAAGTAAAAGTTGAAGAAGAAGTAAAGGGCAAGAAGAAAAAAGTAGAAGAAAAATCTCCAGAAGTAAAAGAAGAGCAAAAAACAGCAGAAGTGCCAAAGGTTAAGGAAAAACCTAAAGAAACCCCAAAAAAAGAAGAAAAAGTCCCAAAAGCAAAAGATTTAGCAAAGAAAAAAGAAGCTACTAAGGAAGTTCCAAAAACAGCTGCGTTAAAGAAGAATTCTAAGAATCAAAAAGGTTAAAAAGCCTCCTTCCAAAAAAACAGGTAATGGTAAAAAAAGGGGCAAAGAAAACAAAGGCAAAAAAGCCTAGAAAGAGTTCTAAAAAAAAGCCTACAAAAAAAAGTGCTTCTAAAAGAAAACCAGCAAAGAAAAAAGTCGAAGCTCCCGTTGAAGAAGAAGAACAAATAGAAGAAGAAACGGAAGAAGAAGTTAAAGAAGAAACAAAAGATAGTCCAAAAGAGAAACCGAAAGGTAAACAGATCCATATTACTCTCCCAAAGCCTGGGAAAAAATTCTTGATAATATCCGCATCAATACTAGTACTAATTTTACTCGGGATAGGAATTTATTTCCTAATTCCAATTTTGACCCCTGAAGAAGAAGTAATTTGTACAACAACAAGAATAATGCCTCTTGGGGATTCAATAACTCTTGGTAGCGGAACAGATACATTAGATGGGTATCGAAAAGACCTCTACTTAATGTTAAACGCAGAAAATTATAGTTTTAATTTTGTAGGAGACTATAATCACGGAACAGGAGACTGGGATCTAAACCATGAAGGAGTAAGTGGGGAAATTATCTCTTGGTATAGGACGAGAATGACTGGGCCTGACGATTTTGTATTAACAAGAAATACACCAGATACAATATTATATTTCATGGGAATCAACGATCTAGCAAAGGGTGGAGAAATAGATAAATACCTAGGGGAGCTAAACGATACCCTAAAAGTAGTATATAACTTTAATGAAAACACAACAATCCTGCTCGCACAGATAACTATCACTGGGAATGAATATTTTAATGCTCGAGTTACTGAGTACAATGATGGGATGGACGAAATTTCCAATTTCTGGAATGCCAATGGAAAAACTCTGATTCTCGTAGATATGGAAGACTTACTTACATACCCCGATGATTTCGCTGATGAAATTCATCCCAACGCAGAAGGGTATAAAAAAATAGCCGAAGCATGGTACGCCCCACTATCTGCCACCATGACTCCTTGCTAAATAAAAATCCTTATAAATGCCCCTTTTTGACTGATTCTTATGAAACTTCCATCTGAAAACATTCTAAAAAAGGTGCTAGTAAAGCGAGATGCTGAAACTAGTGAAAACTATGGAATAGATCCAGAAAAAAGATCAACAAAAGAGATCTTGAACTATGGGATAGTAAATATAAACAAGCCAAAAGGTCCAACATCTCATCAAATTGCGGACTATGTAAAGAAAATTCTAAAAATAAAAAAAGCTGGCCACTCCGGAACACTGGATCCTGCAGTAACAGGATCATTGGTAATTACACTCGGAAAGGCAACTAGAGTTACACAAGTCCTCCTAAAGGGAGGGAAAGAATATCTCTGCCTTATGCACATCCACAAACCTTTGGAAAAGAAAAAAATAAAGGAAGTCATGGAGGAATTTATTGGGGAGATAACTCAGCTTCCACCAGTAAAGTCTTCGGTAAAGAGACAAAAAAGAAAAAGATCCATCTATTATATCGAAATATTAGAGATCGAAGAGCAAGATGTACTATTTTATGTAGGGACCCAGGCAGGAACCTACATCAGAAAACTCTGTCATGACATGGGGCAGAAATTGGGGGTGGGTGCCCACATGGCACAGCTAATAAGGACAAAGGTGGGTCCCTATAATGATAAAGGAATGATAGGATTGCATGAATTAAAAGATTCTTATGAATTCTATCAAGGGGGAGATGACAAAGCATTAAGAAAAATAATTCTCCCGCCGGAGACAGCAATCAAAAGCCTGCCAAAGATATGGATTTTGGATACAACAGTAGATTCCCTAACTCATGGAGCAAATCTAAATATTCCAGGAATATCAAAATTAAACGAATTTGAAAAAAACGAAGACATAGCAGTCCTAACTCTAAAAGGAGAATTAGTATGTTTAGCAAAATCCACTGCATCCTCTAACGAAATAATGGAAAAAGATAAAGGATGTGCAGCAAAAGCAAGTAAAGTCTTTATGTCTCCCGATATTTATCCCAAACTAGAAAAAAATGACACATCATAAAATAGATGAGAAATCTGGAATCCCCTTACTTGGCTGTATTGCTTTTGGAATAATAGATCGAGGGACAAATTTAATTCAAATTAGACCTACTTCTGTATGCAATCAGAAGTGTCCCTTCTGCTCAACAAATGCAAACAATACTAGGGTACACCCCCACACCTATGAAGTAGATAACGATTATTTAATAAAATGGGCAAAATCCGCAATAAAAGAAAAGGAATGTAATGAAATCGAAGCAAACATAGACTCTGTAGGAGAAATAACCTGCCACCCAAAAATAATTGAAATAATAAACGAAATAAAAAAGATAAAAGAAGTAAAATACATCTCCCTACAAACTAATGGTTTAACCCTAACAAAAGAAAAAGTAAACAAACTAAAAAAATCGGTAAACAGAATAAATCTTTCGATCCATACCCTAAACAAAAAGCAAGCCAAGGAATTGGCAGGAACAGATGCATATGATATCGAAAAAATTAAAGACATTGCCAAGCACATAATAAAATCAGATATAGAATTATATTTGACCCCAGTTTGGATTCCAAAAATAAATGATGAAGAAATCTTGAAGTTAATAGATTTTGCAAAGGATATTGGAGCCAACCTAGGTTTACAGAAATATGAAGTATACAAATACAGTAGGAAAATAAAAGGAGCTAAAGCAGAGACCTACTGGAAATTTTATGATAAATTAAAAAAACTAGAAAAAGAAAAAGAGATAAAATTAATTATCAGAAAAGAAGACATGAACATAAAAAAAGCAAAAAGGGTTCCAACTACAATAAATATAGGAGATAAAGTAAACGCAGAGATAAAAATCCCTGGTTGGTTACCCAACCAAGTGATCGCAGTATCAAATAATAGATGCATAACTATAAACAATTGTAAAGAAAAAATTGGAACAACTATTCAAATAAAAATAACTGATAATAAAAATAATATTTACATCGGAAAGAGATTATGACTTTTGCGTGGTTTCGAAACACTTATATAAATAAAATCTAAAATATTAGTATTCTAATCAAAAGGAGGTAATATATTATGCCGGCAAAGAAAAAAGTAACTCCGTGGGACAAATGGTCTTTCAATGCTGCGTGGGTAATCTCTTTGGCACTCGCATTAGGTTTAGTCTTCAGTCAGGGCTGGGCTTCAAATAGTGTCTGGAGTTTAATTCTAGTTATTCTGGGTGTTATAACTGGATTTGTACACACCATCAAAGATGTCGGACCGTTTATCTTAGTGGCAGTAGCTTTAGCAATTTTTACTGGTTCAAGTCTAACTGTGATCCCAGCAGTAGGTTCATTTTTGAGCTACCTAGTGCAGTTTTTCATAACATACTTGACACCAGCAGCATTGATAATAGCATTAAGAAAAGTTTATCAAATGTTTAAATAACCCTTTTTTCTTTTTTCTTTTTCACAAAACAATAACTTTTTAAAGACTTCAAATCACCATAAAAGTACTATTGGAGGTGTAACACAAATGTTAGTAGTTAAATCAAAAATAAAAGAACATTGCGGTGATTTGAACGTTGCAGGGGATTTTGCGGATGCACTTGACAAAGAAGTTGAGGCTTTAATATTAAAAGCATGCGGAAGATCCAAAGCTAACGGAAGAAAAACAGTTCAAGCTCGTGATCTTTAATTCTTTTTTCTTTTTTCTAATTTTTTTCCCAAAATTATATATACTAAAACAAATTCTAAAGATCTATGAGTAAACGAAAAGGAACTTTATATGAAAGAGAATTGTTCCATATGTTCTGGAAGAATAACTGGGCAGCAGTACGCTCTGCAGGCTCAGGATCTACCCCCCTTCCAGCCCCAGATATATTAGCCGGCAATAAAGACAACTTACTCGCAATAGAATGTAAAGCAATCAAAACAAAATCAAAACATTTTAATAAAGAGGAAGTATCCCAATTATTAGAGTTCGCAAGCACAATGAATGCCCTTCCTATAATAGCAATGAGATTTGATAACATTGGCTGGCATTTTCTCAAAGCAAACGAACTAGAAAAAAACAAAGGTGGAAACTATACAATTAATCTAAACCTTTGTCAACAAAAAGGGGTTAAATTTGAAGAGTTGATAAACTTTGAGAAAGAGAATAATATTGATAATACTCCTAATACTAATTCCTAATTCTTTTGCCTTTCTACAAATAACAGAAATTATGTACAACCCTGAAGGCCAAGATAATAATAGAGAATATATAGAAATATACACAAATATGGCCCTAACTGATTTTATTGTGCAAGATTCATCTTCAGAAGATCAACTAGTCCTAATAAGCCCTCATGCCTCGGATTATTCTTTAATTGTTGAAGAAGGATTTAATCATTCAGGGATAAACGCCTCAATATATTCCGCAGGAGCAACAATAGGAAATGGTCTAAACAATGAAGGAGACATAATCGTTTTAAAAAACCAAACTACTCTATTTGATACTATCCATTACTATCCTTCTTGGGGTGGAAATAATAATGGGAAATCTCTCTGCCTAACAAATAATCTATGGGCAGAATGCAGCCCTTCTCCTGGCCAGGAGCATATGTCTGATGAAGATTATAATATTGCCATAAACGAATTCCTCCCAAATCCCCAGGGAGATGATGATGCTTCAATGCCTGAGGGAGAATGGATAGAATTGCTAAATTCCGGAGATCCACTAGATTTAAAAGATTTTTATTTTAAAGACAAAGCCAATCATAAATTATACATCACGTCTACTACCACCTACACCACAACTATGGAAAGCTACCTGGTAATCTATGCAAATGGATTTTCCGGATTATTAAACAATAACGGCACAGAAACCTTAGGACTATATACAAATAATGGAGAGTTAATCGAAGAAGTAACCTATGGCTCTTCAACAGAGGGACTATCTTGGTCAAAAATAGATGACCAATGGATACAAACAACTCCTACCCCAAACAAAGAGAATATAGAAGAAAATAATTTTGATTCCCAATTGCGAATTGAAAAGATTTATGTGGGGTCTGATAAGAAAGCTAAATTTGGGGAGACAATCCGAGTAAAAATTCGGGTGTATAAAGGAAATACATCTAAAACCGCAATAAATGCATGGATAGAAAATGATAAGACAGCAATTAGCAAAAAAACAAAATTAAATGTAGATAAGAAATATGAAGAGATAATATTCACTGCACCCATACAAATCTATCCAAATTGCAAAGAAAAATATTCCAATGGAAAATATACATTAGTCGTAGAGGGGATAAATGAAGATGATTCAGATACAATTACAATCGAAGGAATAACAAAAAATCTATGCGAAAAGACAACATGTAAAAGTTCAGAAACACATTACTCCTCTTGTTCCGAAACTAATATAAACGATCCAAATTCCACTACAGATACCATATATGAATCCACAAATAAAAAAGCAGAAAGATTGGGTCTTGTATTCTTCTGTCTTGTGTTGATATTCATTATAATGCAACTAAACATAGAAAAATGGAGAAAATAAAAATACATACAATAATTGAGATCGCAGGCTCCCCAAAGGAACACGTAGAATCGACTATAAACAAAATGATGGATATTATGAAAGAAAATAAAAACCTAAATATCCTAAAAAAAGAGATTGCTGAGGCAGAGAAAATAGATCTGCCTGCAGAAGTAAAAAACGCTCAAGACATAGAAGTATTCTCCGCATTTGCAGAGCTAGAGATAGAAATGCCAAATCTAGAAGAAATAATGGGCTTCTGCTATACATTTATGCCATCCTCACTCGAGATTATGGAGCCAGAAAGTATCACCATGACTCAAAAGGATTTAGAGAATTCCCTTGGGGATTTACTAGGAAAGCTACATGATCAAGCAAAAGTAATCATGGAATATCAAACTCTGAAGCAACAGATAGTCCAAGCAAGGCAAAAAAGGGCTAGCGAGTCCACGGAGAAGCAATAGCTTCTTTTTTCTTTGATTTCAAATATTTAATAAGAACAAATCCTCCAACAACTACTAAAAATAATCCTATTGCTATAATTATGGTCCATCTAGAATCTCCTTCGTCCCCATTATCCGGCGGATTTGGAGGCGTTACATTTCCCGGACCATCGATACCCAAGACTTCAATATGGACCGATATAGTATCATATATCTCATCTCCATGTAAAACATTAATGCTCCCCACATATTCTCCTTCTTCTAGCGTACCAATCTCATTAACATAAACTCTATTCTTCTCAACTTCGCCCACATTCAAACTAGCAATTTCATAAAATTCCAATTCTAAAATATCTTCTAGCCCCCTAGATACTTCTATCTCAATTCCCTCTAGCGTGTCTTCAAACTCATTTATAATCCGAATAAACCCTTCATCACTTGCCCCATATTCAATCTCAATGTCCAAGGTTTCCTCTAAAATATTTAATTCGCCTACGTTAGTCTCGTTAGTTTCATTGCTAACCACTTGAACATTAAAATTCTCCAAAAAAACATCAATCGTGTATGACAAATTTCCATATTCTACAACAATACTAGTTTCTTCTTTATCTGCCAACACACTAGAAACATAGAACTCAACGTTTTCGCTTCCCCAAAGATCTACGACAAAAGAATCTTTATTGGGAGTAATAAAATCATCTTCTACAACAATATTAACGTTTGCCTCCAATCCCGAAGGAATACTAACATCCAAATAAAAATAATTACTTTCCAGCAAGTTTAAATTAATTACCGCCGGGTTAATGTTCACAACGCTTTCATTTGTATCTAAAACTGTAAAATTAAATAATAGGTCCTCTTCTGTCAATACACCATTCTTCAAATAAACTAAATCTTCTATGATAAAACTATAATTTCCGTAAGTCTCAAGAGGCAGGTTAAAGAAAAAATAAGTATAATCTTCAAATTCGATTAAAGTAGGAAAAATCCCTGTTGGAATGCCATCCAATTCTAATCTAAAATCATTGGGTTTTAGTTCATCCTGAACATCCCCCCCAATGAACAATTTCCCCTGGGCAGTCTCACCGCGATAATATTCCCTCTCGAATTCAACATCAATTGGAGAGGCAAAACTAGAGACACTAAACACAATAAAAAAGATTACAAAAACTAACCATCTCATTTTTTAAGTAATTCTCTTGCTTTCTTCAAAGAATCATCCAATTCCTTCTCCATCTTGGAATCTCTTCTTCCAGCATACTGGCTACCCTGTTGCGGCGGTTTACCTTTCTGTGGAGCCCGCTGTTTAGTCATCCTAAATGGAGGTTTCTGAGACGTGCCACCAAATAAACTGGGTTGGCCCTTGCCTCCTTTTTTCTTCTTAATAAATTTAATATAAACAAAGTAAATTATAGCTACTCCCAAAATTATGGCCAATGCAATAAATAGCCATTTCAGCCAACTACTCTTCTCCTTACATAGCCCTGTAACCGGATCAAACTCCTCATCATCCGCACAAACGACTGGACCTGGGCCTCCACAAGCACCGCAATCCAATTCACAGTTGCTACATGTCTCTGTCAATGGGTCGCAAAGAGTATCTCCACAATAACCATCAGGTAAAGTAGCATTCGCCAAAACACAAGCACAATTCAAACAAGTATATCCTTCAGTAACATTACACTGATAACTATACTCACAATCTTCTAATCCTTCAACTAATCCGTCTCCACACTCATCTCCACCGCCTCCGCCCGTTCCAGGGATATAATCTCTCCCATACAAAATATAAAGAATAAAGGCAGTATCTTCCACATTCCCATTCCAGCTCCCATCATCATCGTTCTGGAAAAATTTAACCCAGTTTTCAGCATCATCAGTTACACCATCGGAAATCCGGGCATGTTTCTTAAGTGCTAGTAAAGATAGATAAGTAGAAATCAAATTTCCATCCCAACTTCCATCATTCAATTGATTCTCAGATAACCAATCCTTGTAAATACCCTCTCCGGTTAAAACATATAGGAATGCATTTCCAACTGGATCCTCAGCACAACTAGATTTCATGTAAGGCCTAATCAAAGAGTCACTCTCAACTTCTTCTAAAACCCACCCAGCATATCCACTAACTAAACAATTACAGCTTCCAGAATCCTTAAAACAACCATTTTCAATATTCAATGGATCCGTTTGATCAACAATATAATAACTGCTATCCACATTATATATCACCGAAGGATTGACTCCAATAACACAGTTCACATCAATAGTTTCATTTAACTCTGCACTGCCTCGCTTTATGCAATCCTCAAAATCTATCCAATTAGATGTACCACAATAATCCGAAACAATCTCATTATTACTCCCATTTACCTGAAAAACATGATCTTCTCCATTATAATTTAATCTGCACGCACCTTCATAGCTAGTAGCCAACTGGATATACCATAATCCTTCTTCCCTAGCCATCTCTTGTTGAGCAATAAGCCAATCAATCTCATCATCAACATCTTCCCCATATTCATATAATGCCAATGTAGCCAGAGCACTCGACCTTATGTCTCCCCAATTATCTCCAGATCTTAAATCCTTCAATTCATCTAAACCTTCATCAATATCATAATTCTTTCCTCTTAATGCCAAAAGGGCTAACGCAACCTCACTTGAACTTTTATGCCAATCATTGCCCTCCATTTGTTCGTATAACCATTCATAGGCCTCTCGGACATCAACATCTTGATCAATAACTGTCGAGTTCTCATCAGTCTCATTGTCTGCATAAACACCCCCGACTAAAAAGAATGCAAAAATACAAATAAAGAAAACTAATATCCCTCTTTTATTCATAAGAAGAAATAAGGGCAAATTATTTAAAAAAGTTTCTATGAAGGTAAATATGAATATCCCAAAAAATATCAAGGATATCGAATACCTATCAAAGGGAAAAAGAGGCATAATCTACACCGGGACCCTAAACAACCATAAGGTTTCCATAAAAACAAAAAATCCCAACTCAGAAGCAAAAGAAAGAATAAAAAACGAAATAAAATTCTTGAAGGAGTTAAATAAGCATAAAATCGGCCCCACATTAGTAAAAAGTGGGAAAGGTTATTTAATTTATAATTATATAGAGGGTATGTTTCTTCCAGAATATCTCAAAAAAGAAAAATCCAAAGAGAAAAGGAAGAAAGTAATAATAAACATCTTAAAGCAAGCTAGAGTTTTAGATAAACTAAAAATAAATAAACTAGAATTCACAAGGCCATTAAAACACATCTTCGTAAAGTATCCAAAAGTTACCATAATTGATTTCGAGCGTGCATACCACACAGAAAAACCAAAAAACGTAACCCAATTCTGCCAATTTTTAATTATAACAAAATTTATGAAAAATAAGGTAGAAGTTCTAAAGAATTACAAAAAATTTCAAACAGAAAAGGCATTTAAAGAAATACTAAATCTCGTCACGCCTTAGTCGCATAACATTTATCTTTCAAAGGACAACGAGTACATTTATTCTTATTTTTAACAAAATCAGGAAGTTTGCCCTTAAGTGTTTCCTCAATGTTATCCAATATCCCTCCAACAAAGTCCTTGACAAATTCGTTATTGGGAACTCGCCTGATTTCCCCAGATTCAAGATAATTAACAAATCCATGGCTTACTTTTCTACCAAACTCGCCTTCAGCCAATATCATATAACTCTCTACCTGAACCCTATCTCCTGGCCAAACACCCTCCTTTGGCCCCTTACTAGATTTAAGCTCCACTGGAATAACGCCACTAGGGTATACTTCAATTCGATCTATTATTCCCTTAAGGTCCTCATTCTCTAGTTCTACCTCACTAAGATATTTGGGGAATAATTTGGCCCACAGCTCTGCAGAATAAACTTTCTCTTTAACCAAGAACCCGAAAATATTCTCTGACCTTAAAGTAGCTTCAGCCAAAATACTTTTCCAAATCTCATGAAAATAATCAGTAGTATTCAAACCAATACTAGATAACTTCATAACATCCTCTTTCAAAATTTTATTAACTTCCTCAAAATATCTTTTCCTAAATAACATCAATATATCTTCTTTTTTCATAAAAGTTTTAATAGATCTAACAATTTCCTCATCAATAGTGTTAATCCTATCAAAAATCTTATGTCTAATATTGCCCTTTATAACATATTTATTGTGGGGAACCCTCATCTCCTTAACCTCTTCCAAATATAATTTCCTTTTACAATACAAGTAGGTAGAGATCCAGCTAACTGGTATAGGTTTCATAGAAACAGAGAGTACTTAAAAACTTATAAATCATTCCAAAACATAGATTTCTCGTCCAATTACCCCTTTCTTCTCAGCATACGGAATTGGGAACTCAACATCCCCCAATTTAGAAATTTTAAGCTTAGATTCGCTCAAAATCCTATCTAGATTCAACCGGTATTCTTTCTTATTCGTGGCAATAATTATTGGGAATATCATGGCCACCCGTCCATCCTTTTTCAAAATTTTTTTCAAATTAATAAAAAATTCTAAATACAGTTTATCTAACTGCCTAATTATCTTGATTGCATCTTCCCTCTTAGGTCTTTTCTTTAGGTAAGGTCCCAAATAGGGCTCACTGGCAACACAATCCACCTTATTCACAAATTTATCTATTTTGGCAGAGTCTCCTTTAATAACTTTAAATTCTGTTCGTTTCCTTAAACTTTTCAGGTTCTTCAGTGCATTCATTCTAATCTTGTCATCAATCTCAACGCCAACACACTCAATTCCTTCATAGATACATTCTTCCAAAAGAATTCCAACACCGCAGAAAGGATCCAATAATTTCTTCCCTTTCCGGCCCATGCTCAAATTGATTAGAATCTTCGCCAGCCTTATTGACATGCTCCTAATGAAATCATTGTACTCCCGCTCCCGATCTCGTTTCTTATATTCTTTAGGATTAGAGACTGAGACAGTCCTTCCAATATAGCTATCACAAACAATAAACTCCTCAACATTCCCCAATTCCTTAGGGGAAAAATCAGATTCTTTATTTCTCTTCCTCATAGCTTTTATTTTCTCTTTCTTGAACCACTCCCCCAGATAATCCTCAAATTTATTTAATAACTTCTTATCATTATAAGAGCTAATCGCATAATTTATTTTGTTTTTACTGCCTAAATAAAAATCTGCATCCTTAATCTCTTTTTCCAGAATAACCTCTGCAATTTTAACTGCCCCCCCCAATTCAGAAATATTAACTTCTTTATTCACGGAAAAAATAGCAACTTTTCCCATAGAATATTCCAATTTATATTTAAAATTAAAGTTCTCAAAATAGCTAATTAATTCTGCATACGATAGCTTCGGATTCCTTCCAAACACAAATATATATTTCTTCATTTTTTAAATTTCTTGAAATAAATGAACCATCCCAAGTTAGCCAACAACAATACGATAACTGCAATGATTGCAAGGTTCATTTTATCTAGTCCCCCAGTGTCTGCAATTACCGCACCTGCCCCAAACAGGTCAAACGTAATCGAATCTATTCCAACGTAGGTTTTCATATCTTTTTCAATCTTCTGGTCGTTATAATGTAGGTTAATTACCGTATCATATATCCCTTCTTCCACTCCAACTGTATCCCAATATGCTATTAATTCTCCAGTAAATAAAGCATCAATAGTCTCAGAGGCACTTTTCACTATTGCAACTTCCTGCCCCATTTTAGAAAATACAAACTCTGTGTAGACATCATTTATCTGGTCAGGCCATTGGTTTTCAACCAATATTACAAATTTAGCAATCTCTCCCAGCCTAAATCCTTCAACAACTATATCGATTATATCTACAAACAATTTTCCAACATAGAATTCTCTCTGATCTTCAGCCACCTGCCCATCATAAGTCAAAGTAAGCTTAGCCAAATATTTTCCCAGCTCAACATCTTTATCCCAAGTAGCGGCCAACCCGTTAGTTTGTTTTGAGTTTACCGAATCCAAATTAGTTTCCAAACTAACAACCAACTGGTTATTAGAATCATAAATATCGATTAATCCTCTTGCAGCATCAATCTTGTCCGATCCTAAATTGCTAACACTTGCAACAAAATCTACCTTATCCAAACTCCTAGATTCAAGAATTCTTAATTCCGCAATTGCGTATATTCCCGGATAGGGCACCTTAACCACAATTTGGTGAACTACTGCAACACTAGAACCTATCACTGCCCCTTCTGAATCAGAATCAATCGGGACCTCCCTAATTACAATATTATTCATATGGTCCCCTGGAGGATCAAGTTTTCTAGGCAACTTAACTTTATATCTCACAACCTTGTATTCCTCATCCGAAGAAAAAATTAATTCCGTTTGATCCAGTTCTATATCCTCGCCCAAATCTCCTTCAGCATAAATCCTAACCTTCATATCCTTATACGCACTATTGTAAATTTTCATATCAAATTCTTCTTCAAACTCAGGCTCAAATTCAATTGTATTCCTTGCCGGGGCCACTCCCAATGAATAGACTCCTTGTGAAACTAATACAATGAAAACTAAAAAAATCATTCCCTTTCCAATTTTATTTCTCAATCTCATTCTCCAATTATGCTAGTAAAGGTTACACTTGATTTTGCATCCCCTGCCGGCTCATAAGGAGGGATAGTAATATTGATATGACACTCCGCAGTATCATTAACACTCTCATAATACAAGGAATCAACAGCCAATATCATCCCCGTAGGCATAAATGCCCAATCCATAACAGAGCCAGTAGTGTTGAAAGAATCCGCTTCACTTTCATCTATCTTAAATTGATAACTTGAATTGCCCAATCCACTAGTTGAGAATAGCTCCGTGGCGCTAAGATTTACATCCATTATCACATTTCCTTGATTTTCCATAACAAAGGGGGTTGGGTCCTTATCAGTAGTATTATCGTTCTCCCCTATGGCCATACTTCCAAATGCAACTTCATCACTAGTCAAAACAATATCCAACCTCGATTCTATGGTGAAATTCCAGACCACAGATTCATTAGCATCATAACCATCGCTCACGTCAACAAACCAGTAGACATCAGTATCTACATCTATGGGGTTGCTCGGAATGTAAT
Organism: Candidatus Woesearchaeota archaeon; assembly: GCA_964481835.1. GTDB lineage: Archaea > Nanobdellota > Nanobdellia > SCGC-AAA011-G17 > PNOQ01 > JABIBT01. The sequence continues at coordinate 12,304 of CAYZTT010000004.1, read as the reverse complement.
AGTCATCTAATCCTCCATTCCCTGTGGGCAAATAAAATACGGGATTAAGCCCCTCCCCAAAATCCCCATAGTTAGCACTAACGTTATACACAATGGTTTGCTCTCTCCCCTCAGCAACATCTACATCTGTAGAATTTGTCCAATTGAATAAAGGAGTTCTATCAAATACGGTAGTATTTTTATTTGTTGGAGTCAATAATGTAGGTCTCTCTGGAGGAGTATTTGTAATATTCATTTGATTAGATGCAGGTCCTCCTGGAGCACTGTTCCATGCATCTTCCACAGCTATGTTGCACACATATACATCTCCCCACCGCGTTCCATTAGAATCATAAGTCGCATTAAACATTGTTCCATTAGGATAACTCTCATTATACTTCACATGTTGTAAGAACTCACTCCCTCCCAGAGTTTGATTTGACCATGTAACAGTTACATTCATTGGGTCTCCATCAAAATCCGTAAGGTTCCCGGTGCAATTCAACAGCTCATGTGTTCGATTCGTACCCCCGGCCCCCTCCAAATTAGGAGTTAGTGAATCTGGGCGGGCATTTATAGTATAGCTATCGGATCGTATTGTGCTGTAATCTTCCAAGTCATAAGTAGCGCATCTGACAAATTTTGTGGCTGGACCCTCCTCAACGGTAAACGCACAATCCATCCCAGAATAATCTCCCGCAGGACCAACATTTGAATGTCCACTCCCCGTACAATTATTCAAAGCCAATGAAGGCGTACAGCTATCACTCTCATCAACACAGCAAACAAATTGGAGTATATCGTTATCTCCATCTGAAACAGCAGGCGGGCTTAAACTAAATGGATTAACTGTTTGTGTTTCACTGCTCCCTACTTTTTGTTCTTCTACCAAAATTCCATCTAACACCGGTGCAGAATTTGTAGGAGGTTCCAAAGGATTAGTGCTATTATCAAACAATTTAATATCGCATCCAGTCCCATCCCCCCTGGCCGTAAAGTTATTTACATCAGTGGTCACAATTGCTGGATTGGACCACAACTTCATACTCCATAAAAACCGCGTAGTCTTTAATTTTTGATCCGCACTATCAATATAACATAATAATGCATTCCCAACAGAATCTACCGCGATCTCATAATTCGACCTATTTTTAAAAACTGCTTCACCCCAGATCCCTCCACCAACATTCTGGTTTTGAGCACTCCAAGAGGGTTTAGATATCCCTCCTTCTAGATAAGCATACTCCAATCCATTAACTGTATCTGGCCATATCGCAAGACACCTCTCCTCTTCTCCACAGCTTACGACTGGCCTATTAAGATAAAAATAATTTGATGAACCATCTATCAAAGCAGTGGTAGACCATTCGTCCCCATCATAATATCTCGAATAAACAGGGTCCTCTGATGAGCTTGTGTTTGCCCACACAAAATAAGCCCCCCCTCCAGGGTAAGCAGTTATATCTCCATGAGAAATTTGAGTTCCTGCCGTAGAAGAATTTGCAACCTCCCCTTCATACCCCCATACCCCCGTATCATTATACCACCTATAAGATTGGTATACATTGTTATCCACATCCAAAAACACTAGTAGCCCATCTCCATCACTCAGATAAGTAAACGCAGAAATTCTAAAATCTGCCTCCGCATTGTATGTATTGTTTGTTTCTGCCCAGGTCCCCCAGATACCACCCCTATCTGAAGAGTTAGAAAAATAAGGGGCAACCCCCTCAGAATTATACGGGGCAACCATCATAGAGTCATTATTAAAAATATCTACCGTGGGACTAGAAGTAGAATCAGTATAAAACAAAAGCCCTCCATCCCTACTAAACCATTTCCCGCTTGAATAATTATAATCCCATACATGAGCATAAAGAAGATTCGCCCCTTGCTTTCCAGATAAAACTCCATATCCCTCTTTATTAAATGCCATCTGGGGCTCATGAGTGCTACTCTCCTCAGAATATTCACTTAAATTCTTCGTAACAAATCCCGTATACCAATTCGTTCCTGAGTCATTGGTTATTGCAAATTTATTAAGGAAGTTCTTTTTAGATTCAGGAGTTTCATAGGCTGAATCATTATTACTAACCCAGGCAACAATAGCAGATTCAATACTAGTATTCCTCAACGGAACATAATCTGTTGGATCACTAAGAGGAGCATAAGTAACAACATGCATTATTGGCCCCGAAATGTTTATTATAGTTGTGTTTGTCCCATAAGTTGAGTGAGTGACATTCACCGTATGGTTATTCGGGCTATCAAAATACCTAACAGTATAGTTTCCGAAATGACTAGTCACATTTTGCCTTAAAATCCATCCGCTAGAATTAGTTAAATTCTCCAAAACAAACCCACTAGATGTATTAAACACGGTAACATTTGCATTCTCTATTCCATCCCCAGTAGTAGTATTCACCCTAACATCCAAATATTGTTGAAACTCTAAAACACCTGTTCCCCTAGAGGCGTAGAGTATATTGCCATTATAGGTTGTATTAAGCAATGTGCTCTTTTTCCAACCTGTTCCAGTAAGCTCCCTCATCCCATAAGTTGGAGCATAAAGAAAAGAATCCACAAAACGGATGTTATCTGTATTGGTATGGAATAATACACCATAGCTAGTCCCATTAATAACCGAATCTTTAAACAAGGCCCCCGTAGAACTCACCATCCCAAGCCCATATGTAGAAAGAGATAAGGTCAATTGATCAAAAGTCCCATTGGCCCCATTTAAATAGAGATTATAAAATGCAGCATCATTAGCAGTAAAATTTGTAACATTGACCCCCTCTGTATTCCGAATGTATGCCGAATAATCATGGGTATCCGGGATATTGTGATCCAAAAGTGTGCAATTATGGCAGTACCTTAAATAATACCCATAGGTGCTCCCGGATTCGGTAGTGGTTGTAAATTTATTGTTGACAAATCTATTCTCTTTGGCCCCATCACTCCCATCAGTCGTAGGCCCCCTAGAGCCAGTTATATCGGAAGAAAAATTATTATAACTTATATTATTATAATCTCCCCCTTGATTCCAGATGGGGTAATAATTCTGAATAAAGCTATTATTCTCAATTACATTATAATCGCAATCATCGTTCGCCATCCTAATTCCCATAGTGCTAGAAGTAGTAAAATTTTTGAAGGTATTATATTTAATCTCATTCCTATAGGTCCCCTCTAGCCTTATCCCATACAGCATTTCAGGACTTGCTCCATTAGTGTTATAGAAACTATTATTCAATATTGTGTTGTTCTCCGAATCATAGTTAAGAAGAATCCCCCGATCCAGATTGTCGTAGATTTCATTTCCCTCAATCAGATTTTTAGACGTATCACGGAGGTAGATCCCATACAGGTTCTCATAGATGGTATTATTTGTTATATTGTTATCGTTTGCCAATCCTCCCCGCAAGTATATCCCTGCGGTTGCAGTATGGTCATAAATAATATTATTCCTTATAGAATTATTCGTGGGTTCATCCCCGACAACGGTGGTATTGGTAATAAAAATGCCTGTATTCTGAGACCCGGCTGTGGTGTAGATAATGTTATCTCTTACAGTCAGCCTTGTGTTATTCCCATAAATATATATCCCATTTTCACCATTGTCATAGGCCGTATTATTATAAATATCCATATCCGAACATTCCGAGACAAAAAATCCCCATCTCGCCCCAGTCATAACATTCCCAAAGATATTATTCCCAGAACAAGTAGCTTCTGTCCTATCCAAGTGTATTCCAACCCCAGATGAGCCATCAGTTAAATTAGTAAATATATTATTCGAAATTTCTGAATTATCAAAATATTTTCTATAGACACCTCTAGCAGATCCCCCTGATTGATAGTCTTTAATTGTGTTATTTGTGATATTCATATTATCCCCATCATACGCATAAACCCCAGTATCAAAAATGTTCATGATGGTATTGTTAATCACTTCTGTATCATCTCCCGTGATAATTACGCCATCAGAAAAATTTCTAAGAAGACAATTTCTAACTGTTACATTATCCTCATAGTTAATATAGACTGCATAGTTTCCAGTATCTCCATTCCCGGCGATTGTATGACCATCACAATTAAAGTCTACATGATCTGCATTAATCTCTACCCCCGTCCCAGTACATCCAATCAAATCATTCTCCAAAACAACAGTCCCACTAGAAGAAATCACATCTCCGCAAGATAAAACATCATTCTTTGCATATGCCTTTTGCCCCCCAAAATCAAATTCCAGATAATGCTTATCATCCGTAAAAATCATACTAATCTCATATCCAATATCCTCGCAAGAATAATTTTCAACTAAAACCGAATCGTTAACCCACAAATAATCTAGGCTTTTTTCTCCGCATCTCAGATCTAAAAATTGCATATCCACTCCAGATTCATTATCCAAACTCCAAGTAGTCCCATTAATTGGACGAATCTTCAAATCCGCAGTTCCCGTAGTATTAAATTCAACAGTCCAATTCCCCCCAACAGCAGGATAACTTTGAACATTCAAGACAATAATGCTAATCTCAAATTCATCTTTCCCATTTAGTTTCAAAAGTTTCCATTCAATATAATCTATAAGCCCATCTTCATCTAAATCTTTCTCAACAACTTCAATCTCTTCACCCGCATGATAGATCTTGGCACTCCCAACAGGAACATTATCCAAATAACTATACACCAAGACATCTTCAAATTCTTCACCCTCAACAACCATCTTTTTACGAGATGCATCAATTATACTCTCATTGGCCCTGGGACCCTCAGTAGAATACCTAATCAAAAACTCCTTAGGGGCTTTTTTTAAGGTAACTGTTTCTTTTTCTAAAACAACATTTCCTGTAAACCCAAACAATCCTTCAAAAAAATCAAAAACAACATTTCCTGTGATTAAATTCATATCTTCCCTAATTTCTTCAAAAATCAATATCTCCTCATTTTCAACTATTTCATATACTTCTACATCAAACGCCCCCGTAGGGACATGAACAGAATAATCCTCTAAAGTTTCGCTTAACCTTAAATTCTTCTCCCAGATAACTGGTTGATTAATAACAACTCCTAGGTTTCTCAAACTAATATCAGATTGAATGTCTTCTTCAAACATAGGTTCTTCAATAACATCCTCAATTGTTTCATTTTCTTGGTTAGAATTTCCTTCCACCGAGATATTATCTTCAATAGAAATTTCTTCAGAATCGTTTTCAACCACGTAGCTAGAATTTTCTTCTAATGTTTCAGATTCATTAATTTCAGTTTCATTAACCACCAAACTTTCATTAATTTCTATTTCTAATTCGCTACTTTCATTTTCTATCACAATATCTGGCTCTTCTTCAAGGATTTCCTCAATTTCAACTTCTTCGCCAAGCTTTCCTTCCAAATCTTCTTCAACTATATCTATTTCTTCTACTCTTTCCTCTTCCAAGCTTTCAACAACCTCTGCAATCTGGAATCCCTGGTATGCAAAAAACCCAAAGGTCCCTAAAACAAGAAACAGAACTAATAAAACTGCCAAACTTAATGTAGGTAAACTACGTTTAGTGGGATTCTCAGTGCCTAAATAAACACTCTTCACCTTGCCATTCTTGTCTCTAACACTCTTAAAATAATATGGACCAAAGATCTTTCCATCCCTCTTTATGTACTTCTTATAGACCAAACTGAAACCCCTCTTTTTTCATTAAAAATAAGTAGAAATATTATATAAAAACCTTTCTACACCAGTTTACCTACAATTAATCTTTATATTTTACTTTTCGGTAAACTATATACCCACCAAGAATTAAAACTGTTAATAATGTAAGCATGACCATAATAGTTCCAAATGATAACTTATCCACTTTAACCTTAGATAACTGTTGTGTTTTGATCAGCTGCCTACAGCTCTCAATGGCAATCGCAATATTACTCTTGGCCTCGTTATAGTTTCCAGCATCAAGAGAGTCCTGGGCATTATCTATTAGTTCCTTCAGCTCCAAGCATTCAGGATTATTCCTAAATAAATCTTGGGCAAACACAATCTCTTTTTGTATTGCATCTCCCTCTCCCTCAATATCAAGAACAAAAATGGAGCTATCATTCACCGTGGGGTCATCAGACACGGCAGACAAGGTTATGATATAACTTCCCTCCCCCGCATGCCGAGAATCCAAAACCATAGTCATATCAACTTTCTCATCAGTTTCAAGAGACTCTATTTCATCTAAAGAGAGAGTCATACCCAGTCCGGATCTGTCTGAAGATAGATCCAAATCAATGGCATTAATTCTGACCTGCCCAATATTCTCTATTTCTAAGGCTAGCTGTAACACCTCTCCCTTAGTTATAGATTGTCTAGATGCATCCAAAGCAATTGATAATGCCGCATTCTTAGATCCCCCTCCTCCTCCTCCGCTCCCAGACGAAATAACAGTATGGGTATCTTGGGAGGCCGCAACTATCTCTATGGTAAACCAATTACTATAAGAATAATTAAACCCATCAGTAGCATTTACCCTTACTAGCTCAGATGATGCGGCAGTTTCTAAGGCAGTAACAATCGATATATTGTTATCTGAATCTATGGAAATATTGCAATTGCTTGGATCTCCAATCTCATAAGTTAACGTATCCAAGGAGTCTGGATCATAGAAATAATCATCTAAATCTAAATAATTTGTTTCATTATTCCCTGCAATAATAGTTTTATTGGCAAGTGTTTTATTATATATTACATATAGGAGTGGCCACTTAGTATTATTGCTACTATCCTTAGAATAATATTTTATATTCCCTGTATTTCCAGATTCTTCTTCAAATCTAACAGAAACTCCACTATTATTCAATGTACTATTGAACCATCCTCGAGTTAAATCCGTAACATCAAAACTATCCTCCCTTTGATTCCCGACTGAGCTAAAATTTGACGATTCTGCAGGGGCAATAGTCGGTTGATTATTATAGGTAATGTTGCCATTATCCCATGTCTGGTTAACTAAAAACAAAGTTAAATTAGTTCCACTCAAATTAGTTTCCAGTGTCAGATTCAAAGAAGAATAGAGTATAAGGGCATGGCTAGCAATATCATCCAAACTAAAATTTAGATAACTTCTCTTTATTGCCCCCGAAGCATCAGAAAGCCACAAATATGAACTCCCCCCATAATTAGTATCTCCGAAATTAGAATCTACATAAGCATCAATCTCAGGATTTATAGAGGCAGTAAAATTCCTTCCAAAGCTAGGCTCCGTATTATTTGTAAGATTCAACACAAATGTATCTGAATAATTTCCTCCCAGTGTGTCATTTATACTAATATTAATTATATGAATTCCAGTCATACTGGTATTCACTGAAAAGTTAATTAGGCCCGTAGTCAAATTAATATCAAAGAAGGTAGCATTATCATAATAAGAAATCTCATTCCCCTCTTCATCTGTAGCATTGATATCCAAAATAAATTGAACTCCAATTTTCCCAGTTTGATTATCAATCTCCGGAAAGACAGGGGGATCATTTGTATCGGTGACATTAAAGTAAAACGTCCCAGCACCAGATAATCCATAATTATCTTCTGCAGTAATCGTAATTAAATAATTATTTCCAACCATGGAGCCATTTGGAGTGAAGTTAATCAAGCCAGTGGTGGAATTTATAACAAAAAAATCGCTATCATCTGTAAAGTTTAAAGTTCCAACAGTGTTGTTGGTATAATCAGATATATTTAGCTCAAAATTAAGGTCTTCCGTGGAGGTACTATTTGGAATTGCAGTGATATTCGGCCAATCATTAATAGAGAGTGTAAAAGTGCTCGAGTTCTGGGCATTCCAACTGTCATTGATTGTGATTGTGATTGTATGCTCATTAATATCTGCATCAGAGGTAGTAAAATTAATTATCCCCGTGGTAGAGTTGATAACAAACAGACTACTATCATCAACATAATTCACATTTGTTCCATCTTCAGGATCAGTAGCATTAACATCATAATAAAATTGCCCATCCACTGTAACGTTCCCATCCTCCAAATCAGTAAAATAAGCAAGTCCATTTACACTAAAATTTACAGCCTGGGCATCAACACTAAAATTTTCATCCCGAACAATTATTACTGCAATAAAATCCCCAATCATCTCATTGGTAGGAGTAAATGCAATCAATCCGGTGGCACTATCAATAGTGAAATAGGGACTATCATCTGAGTAGACCAGTGCCCCTTCCCCCCCGGTAGCATTAACATCATACTGATACAAGGAAGCTTCTGTCAAATTTTGGGGCCCGGGAATTTCATCTAAAACTGGTGGGGCTGCATAAACCATCCCTACAAAAAATAAAAAAATAGCAAAGAATAGTATTTTTCTCATCACGCTATCACCTTCAATTTAACTAGTTTATATTGAAAATCGTCAACACTATTCAAAGCTACAACCACAAAATAATATTCCCCTTCTTCCTCAGGGATAAAATTTATCTCTCCACTAGAAGGATCTATATCAAACAAGTCCGAATCATCAGAAAATATGTAACCCTCCGGAGCATCAACATCTAAGATAAACTCCTCTCCTTTTTCGATCTCAAGTATTTCGGGGATTTCATCTAAATTATATTGGAGGGGTTCATAGATAACTGCCCCAGTATACACTCTAAGAAAGGACAAAAAAACAAAAGCAACTACTAAAATTGCCCCAAAAAGTAATAGTTGGCCTATCTTCCCCCGTTTACATAAAAGCATAATATCACCTATATTCAAAGATTACACTCAAGAGTATTTTAAATTATCGTTTTATATCTTGTATTCGCTAAAATCCACTCTACTAACAAGAAAATGCATGCAATTAAGAGTAAGTATCTGCCTGCATCAACAAACACCCGGCCTTCACTAGAATTCGATATCTCATCATATGCCATCTTCATTTCTTCCTCATTTCCTATCAAATAAAATTTTCCCCCTGTATCCTCTGCTAAAACTTCTAAAGTCTCATAATCAATTGTACTAATAGCCAAATCATCAACGAAGGTTCCACCTTCTTCGGTACCTATGCCCAAGACATGTACTACGACTCCCTGCTCTTCTGCATAAGTTACTGCATCATCTAATGGCAACCCTACATTAGTTTGGCCATCAGTCAACAAAATTACCGCCCTTGATTTCCCCATGAGCTCACTAGTCCCAAATATACTTGACGCAAGAGTAAGCGCATCTCCAATTGAGGTACCAGCAGCATAAACTCCACCAATCTCACTAATGGCCCCCTTAACAAGCTGTTTATCCGTAGTAAGGGGCTGATCCAAAACCGCAGTTCCTGTAAACGATATTACTCCTAAATTAATCTCCGCACCCAACCCATCAACAAAGTCAATCGCAGCACTCTTTGCCGCCTCCAATCTAGTGGGCTCAAAATCATCTGCAAGCATACTCCCAGAGGAATCAATAGCCAAGATATAGTCTGTATCGCTAACTATGCCATTATACCAAATCCCAAATCCAGAAATCCCCAAGATAATAAACACCAAAACCAGCCCCCTAATCAACAAAGGCAAGGTTCTTCTAGGGAATAGTGTCTGTCTAGTAACTTTGGATATCGCATCAAAATTAGCAAATTTAACAGATTTTTTCTTATTCCACCCAAAGCTAATATTATAAGAAATTATTAATGCAAATATTCCTACCAACAACCAGAGATATTGCGGGTGATTAAATATTATCTCAATGCAGCACCACCCCTCTTTCTAAAAAACATTAACGTTCTGTCCACAAAAGATTCATTTGTATATAGTTCAAGAACTTCCGAATTCACATCTTTAAGGAATTTCTTCAAATCTCCTTTCTGTTTCTTCGTATATGCCTCGTATCTCCTCCGCACCTTACCCACATTAAAAGATACCTGCTTATTGTCATCGTAAGGATTAGAGACCACTATATCCATATCCTGGGAGGGCATTATCTCATCTCGAGGATCCCTCAAAACTACTGAGATTAAATCAAATCTTTGAGTTATTTGCTTAAATTTATTTCTATATTTCCCTAGTTCAAACTTATCTCCTAAAAAATCTGAAACTAATACTATAATAGATCCAGGATTATAGATTGCATTGATAAACTCTAGGGCACTATGCAATCCAAAATTTCCCCCATATGTAGCATGATCTCCCAACACATTCAAAAAGACAGGGATTTGTGTTTCTCCCGATTCAGGTAAAAACGATTTCTTAATTTTATCCGAAAAACAAACCAACCCCACGTTATAATTTGACTCAATAGCGGTCCCGGCAAGAGCCAAAATAAATTCCGCACCGTAATGCGCCTTTATCTTTTTTTGAGAGCCAAACAACATACTTTCACTAACGTCATATAAAAAAACTACATCAATTCCTTTTTCTTGATAATATTCTTTCACCAATAGTTTATCAGATCGCATACTAGCTTTCCAATCAATGTTCCGAGAGTCATCACTCGGGGAATATTCCCTGTACCCTCTGAACTCTAGCCCTGCTCCTTTCAGAACCCCAAAAAGACTCAGGTACCCTTCTCCGATACCAACAGATTCTTCTCCACTATCGGCATGCCTACTCAAAATATCAACTTGCTTGCCCAAACCAACTATCTCTATAGGAAATCTTCCCATTTTTAAGGAACCTTAACTTTATTCAGAATGTCTGATATTATATTTTCGGTACTAACTCCGCTAATCTGGCCCTGATAATTAAGGATAATCCTATGCCTTAACACACTATAGGCAATGTCCTTCACATCTTGGGGAATGACAAATGCTCGATTAGCCAACAATGCGTTTGCCCTTGCTGCAACATACAAGTTTATGGATGCCCTTGGGCTTGCACCCCACTCAATATGTTTTGCAGATTTTAGATCATTCCCCTTTGCAGGCCTAGTTTGAGCAACTATTTTAGCAATGTAGTTCTTTATTTTAGGGCTAACATAAATTTGCTTAACCAATTCCTGCATGCGCAATATCTCATTGGGACTAGCAACTGGTTTTATCTTATAATCCTCAAACTTTTTTAGAGTAACATTAGAATCCATAATCAATTCTTCCTCTTCAATACTAGGGTAACTCAACATAATTTTAAACAAGAATCTATCTACTTGTGCTTCGGGTAATTTATACACTCCCCTATTCTCCAAAGGATTTTCCGTAGCAAAGATAATAAATGGGTGGTCCAGATGATACGTCTTAGTACCAATTGTTACCTGCTTCTCCTGCATTACCTCAATCAAAGCAGATTGAACTTTTGGAGGAGATCTGTTTATTTCATCGGCCAATACAAAGTTTGCAAATATTGGCCCTTTCACAACAAAAAACCCTTTTTGCCTACTATACGCCGTAAATCCTGTAATGTCTGTTGGGAGTAGATCTGCAGTAAATTGTATTCTTTTAGAAGTACATCTAACAGATTGTGCAAGGGACTTAATTATCAACGTTTTAGCTATACCCGGGACACCCTCCAGCAAAGCATTTCCTCCAGAAATCAAACAAGCCAAAAGGTCATTAATCGCCTTATCCTGTCCAACAACAACCTTTCTTATTTCCTTTTTTATTTCATTAATTTTTACATTAGATTTATGAATTTCTTTAATCAGCTTAGGGTCAATCTTTTCAGAACGTTTACTTACAGGTTTAATCTTTTTAGTCTTACTTTTAGAAGTTTTTACAGGTTTAGCCTTCCTATGTTTGACTCTAGAAGTTTTTACAGGTTTAATCTTTTTAGTCTTACTTTTAGGAGACCTTTTAGGCCTTTTCTTAGTCACCTTTTTTGAAACCATATATCAACCTCTACTAAGTAACTTATTAAAATCACTCTTTAAAAAATTATTGTTTAAATTTTTTCTTCTTCTTTCCCTTTCTAGCTACTAGTTTTAATTTTTTCGTCTTGGGGGGAGTTTTCACCGCTTTCCTAGCCACCCTATGTAACCCAACAATCTTGATGGATTCATCAATAATTTGGTCGAACTCCTTGTGAGGAATTAAACCTTTATGATAGGGAATATTGGCAATTTTCTCCAAGAAAGAATTTATCCTATCCCTTCCCTTCACATTCTTCTTTTTAAGGTAAGATTCAATCTCTTGGAAAGTTAATCCCGAGCTAACTGCATAATACTTTGTGAAGAAATGCCGAATAAGTACAGAGTACCTATCAATAAGTCCCGCACCATATCCCTTCTTAGCTTCCAACTTAAGTAAATGTAGCTTCTTAATTGTAGAAGCAACCAATCTTTGAGGGTCCATGGGAGTTTTCTCCACAACTTTCTTCTCCTTTTTCTTCTTTCTCCTTTTCGCAAGAAATAGGTAGAATAACACTAACAAGACTA
>CAYZTT010000003.1:0-48751 GCA_964481835.1 Candidatus Woesearchaeota archaeon | reverse complement strand
GTTAGATGACATAAACTTAGACGAACTAGATTTCTAATTTTTTTCTTTTTTTACCAAAACATTTAAAAACTTTATAAATTCCTTAGAATTAAAATGAATCAACCACCTTTCTCACCACAACAATTACCATCCCCGGAAGAGCAAGAGAAAATTAAGAAAGAAGTAGAAAAAATTAAAGAGAAGGCTGAAAAATATAAAGATAAAATTCTAAAGACTCATAAAAAACATATTCTCGGAATAGCACTATTGCCTCCTCAAAAAGCCGCAGGGGTTCCAAATCTACCCCCAATACAACAAGATACAAAAAAAGATGAAAGGAAAATTTCAATTCTAGTTGTTGTTGATGATTCAAAAGCAAAAATTCAACCAGATTTCAAACTAAGGGATAAGTTATTCAAAGAACTAGATAAGCTAGCCGTAGAGGTAGATAAAGAAATCTACCCAGAGGTATACACAATCTCAGAAGTAAAAGAATCTCTATTTGATGCAAAATACGAAATATTACAATTAACTTCGATGTCTGCAATTTTATACGATCCTACAGACTTTTTAGGTGCACTAAAGATCTCAGAGATTCACAAAAATATGGTCCTACAAAAGTTTGAGAAATACATAGTAAGCTATGTTGCCGCCGGATCTCTATTCCGAGGCGAAAAATCAAACGATATAGATGTTTACGTTGTAATTGATGATACCGATGTAAGAAGGATGACTCGTGCAGAATTAAAGGACAAACTAAGATCCTTAATCATAAGCCAAGGTTTCGAAGCAGCAGCAATAACTGGTGTAAAGAAAGATTTTCATGTTCAAGTATATATTCTAACCGATTTCTGGGAATCTCTAAAGGATGCTCACCCAGTAATATTCACATTACTTCGAGATGGAGTCCCAATCTACGATAGAGGAGTTTTCACACCTTGGAGACTCTTACTAAAAATGGGGAGAATACGCCCATCCCCGGAAGCAATCGACATGCAAATGGATATGGGAGAAAAATTACTAGAAAGAGCAAGAAAAAAATTACTTATGATTGCTGGAGAAGACCTCTACTACGGAATATTAAATCCTTCACAGGCAGCGCTAATGCTATACGGAGTAACTCCCCCAACACCAACAGAAACGGTGAAACTACTAGAAGACATTTTCGTAAAAAAAGAAAAGATTCTAGAACAAAAATATGTAGACATTCTTGAAAACATTCGTGTATTCTTCAAGGGAATAGAACATGGGAAAGTAAAGGAAATTTCCGGAAAAGAAATAGACGATCTATTAAGTAAATCAGAGACATATCTAAAAAGGATAAAAAAACTATTCAAACAAATTGAGAAAAAGACGGAAAAGGAATCTTTCTCAGAAATGTACAAAGCTCTAACAAAAACCATTGAGGACATCTTAAAAATCTCAAATGTAAAATTCACTAAATTAGAAACAGGATTCAAAAAATATGTAGAGATTGAGAATCTTCCAGAATCATTTGTTAATGAGCTAAAATCCTTTACAAAATCGTATACTGATTTTAAAGCTAAAAAACTAACAAAGGCAGAATCGGATAAAGTAAAGAGAGAAGTCAGGACATTCATAAGGGCAATAGTTGAACACGAACAGAGAAAGAAGTTCCTGGGCGTTGAAAGAGCAAAAATAAAATTCAAGCATGCAGGAAACATTGGAGAAATCATACTTCTAAAGGATAAGGCATTCATAACAAAAAACATCAAAGAAAGAGATAAAATCGAAAAAGTAGATATAGTAAAAGGAAGATTAAAAAATCCTGAAAAATCCACTAAAGATATCTATGAAAGGTCATTAGTAGACACTGAAATTCAACAAGCAATAAATCTAAATGCAGAATTATTCAGCGACTTAGAAAAAATAGTAGGAAAAGATATCGAATTACTTCTTTAGAAAACCTTATAAACCGCTCATCGTCTCAAAAATTAAAATGGAAGGAACCATAGTTAACTACAGGGGATCACACAAAACCCAGTACTCTAATCAGATGATCATAAAGGTAAATGGCATCGAAACTAAAGAGAAAGCCAAAGATCTTCTAAAGAAAACTGTAGTTTGGTTGACGCCTACAAAAAAAGAAATAAAGGGCACCATAATGAAGGAACATGGAAATAAAGGTGCAGTAAGAGTTAAATTCGAAAGAGGACTTCCAGGTCAAGCAATTGGCACAAAAGTTAATGTTCAATAAAAATGGCATCACTAAGAAAAGGCTCAGCATATAAGAAAACAACAAGAGCCTATACAAGAAAATCAAAATATAAGAAAAAGGGCTTCATAAAGGTAGTTCCTGCTTCAAAAATAATCAAATTTAATATGGGAGATTTAAAAAAAGAATTTCCTAGAAAGATAAAATTAGTTTCTAAAGAAAAATTCCAGATAAGACACAATGCATTGGAATCGTGTAGGACTCTAGTAAACAGGCAACTTCAGAAAAGACTAGGAAATAAAGGGTACAAATTCACAATAAACCAATTTCCTCACCATGTTCTAAGAGAAAATAAGATGCTTACGGGTGCAGGGGCAGATAGAATGCAATCTGGTATGAAGCACTCCTTCGGAAAAGCAATGGGGACTGCTGCCCAATTAAAACCTGGAACAACAATACTTACAGTCCATGTAAATGAAGTTGATGCAGATTTCGCAAAAAAAGCATTAGCTAAAACTAAACCAAGAATACCTGGCAAAGTTACAGTTGAAGTAGTCTAATTCTTAAACCACAATCTTTAAAAAAGATAATCCCAAGTATAATTTTAGGTGTAAAACTTTGAACAAATCCCATACATTATTCATTGCTAGTCTATTTCTTTTAATGCTAATTACGATAGTTTCTTTCAACACAAGCTATCCTGCAATAAACGAGAGGGTCTCTTTTTCTCCGGAAAATGTAGAGGATCAAAAAGAAGATGGAAGAGACTATTATCAAAAATCAATGGGAAACCTGAACTGGGGAGTGGGTTTAACAATCTTTGGGGTTCTAATCCTAATAATTCTAGGAAAAATGCTTCTGAAAACAAAGATGAAATATTAACAAAAACTTTATATAAACATTTCAATACTCAAAACCAAAAGAGGTAAAATGGCAAATATAGCATGGTTGAAAGACCTTTCTAAAGATTCTATTCCTTTAGTTGGTGGGAAAGGTGCCAATTTAGGGGAGATGTACAATTCTGATTTTCCTATCCCAAATGCCTTTGTAGTTTCTTCTGAAGCGTATAAATTATTTCTAGATCAAACAGGAATTCAAGGAAAGATAAACGAAACTCTAGCCAATCTTGATGTAGAGAATGCAAATGCATTAGAAAGTGCATCAGAGAAAATACAAGACCTAATATTATCTATGGCAATCCCAAACGAGTTAAAAAAAGAAATTCTCGATGCATATTCTGCTTTAGATATAAATAATGACATAATCGATAAAGCTCCCGCAGCATTAAATTTCATAAAAGCTGGAAGGGGTACTCCATTTGTTGCAGTAAGATCCTCCGCAACAGCAGAAGATCTGCCCGAGGCATCCTTCGCAGGACAACAAGAAACATTTCTAAATGTAAAGGGCACTGAACAAGTATTACAAGCCATTCATCAATGTTGGGCATCCCTCTACACAGGGAGGGCAATCTATTATAGGGTAAAGAATAATTTTGAGCATTCTAAAGTTTTGATTGCGGTGGTTGTCCAAAAAATGGTAAACTCCACAAAAGCGGGGGTAATGTTCACAATAGATCCAGGAACGAATAAAGATGAGATAGTGATAGAAGCATCATACGGTCTTGGAGACGCAGTAGTCTCTGGCTCAATTTCTCCAGACCAATACAGAGTAGATAAGGAAGATCTAAAAATAAAAGATGTCAAAATAAACAAAAAAGAGTGGTACCTATATAGGGATCCAAATACCGGAAGAACCGCAAAAAGAATTCTTAATGATGAAAAAGCAAACTCTCAGGTGCTAACCGAAGCAGAAATAAAGAAATTAGCTAAAGTTGCAATGCATATTGAAAATCACTATAAAAAACCACAAGATATTGAATTCGCAATTGATGATTCTAATGTATTCATAGTGCAAACAAGACCAATCACTACTGTAAAAAAGATTTCAGAACAAACGGGATCCGCAGAGGAATCAGGATTAAAAGAAGAAAACGAGATTCTAAAGGGAATTCCTGCGTCTCCAGGAATCGGCTCTGGGAAAGTCAAGCTAGTAAGATCCAAAGAAGATCTCCCAAAAATCGAAGAAGGGGATGTATTGGTGGCTACAATGACAAATCCGGATTATGTCCCCGCCATGAAAAAAGCAACTGCAATCCTAACAGATGAAGGCGGAATGACTTCTCATGCGGCAATAGTAAGTAGAGAAATGGGCATTCCAGCAATAGTTGGTTCAAAAACCGCAACAACACTCCTAAAAGACGGACAAGAAATAACTATTGATGGTTCAACAGGAAAAATCTATTCAGGACTAACAAAAGTAGAGCCAAAAAAGGAAATAGAAATACCAACAGAAATACCAGAAACAAAAACCAAAATAAAAGTAAATCTTGACATGTCTGATTTTGCAGAAAAAGCATCATTATTCAAGCCAGATGGAATTGGATTGATGAGGCTAGAATTCATAATCGCAAAAAATAATGTTCATCCAATGAAATACATCCGAGAAAACAAAGATGAAGAATATACTCAGATGCTAATCAAAGAAATTGAAGACGTAGTAAAATATTTCAAAGATAAGCCAGTTTGGATAAGAACTTCCGACATAAGGACAGATGAATACCGAAATCTAGAAGGTGGCGAAAACGAGCCAGATGAATCAAATCCAATGATGGGGATGCATGGAATAAGAAAATCACTACAAAATCCAAGATTATTCAAAGCAGAGCTAAAGGCAATAAAGATCCTCAAAGAGAGGGGTTATGATAAGATTGCAGTTATGCTTCCAATGATATCCCACTTAGAACAGATAGAGAAAACAAAAGAAATCATGAAGGAATTAGAGATGGAAAACGTCGACCTTGGAGTGATGATAGAGACGCCTGCCGCTTGTTTCATAATCCACGAGATATGTAAAGATGAAAAAATCAAATTTATTAGTGTAGGGTCAAACGATCTAACTCAATTCACACTCGGAGTAGATAGAAATAACGCAGAAGTACAGACACTATACAATGAAATGCACCCTTCAGTTTTAAGATTATTAAAAAAAGTAGTAAAGGTAGCGGGGATGCACAAGAAAATCTCAAGCATCTGCGGGCAAGCCGCATCCAATGAAGATATGGCAAAATACCTGACAGAATGTGGGATTAGTTCGGTTTCCGTGAACATCGACGCCATCACAAAAATAAGGAAAGTTGTCTCTGAAACCGAGAAATCTAGCACTTCTGGGCCTTCTACCCCCCAACAATAACCTTTAAATAGTAGTAATTACAGAATAGTAGTAACAAAGGAGGATAATATTCAAAATGCCAATACCAGATCAATACCAAGCATTAGCAAATAGATTCGGACTATATAGGACAGCCGCATCAGGAGATAGCGAAGTTCTAAGCGGATCAGATTTAGGAACACTGTTAGATGCCGAAAGCATAACCGATGTTAGGGGGCGAAGATTATTCCCAGAGAGATTCTTTTCAGAAAATGCCAGAGGACAAGATCCCACATTAAGAGCTTCTGCAGTATCAAATCAATTTCCAAAAGCGGTAGAAGATTTAGTTAGAGGAACAACTAGGCCTGTAGTTGAGTCTGTTGTTGAAGCGAAACTAACAGATCCAGAAGATGCATACCGGCAAATGCTTGCAGCAGGGCCCGTTTCAGATTATGAAGACCCAGTAATAGTTAGTGCACATACAGGTTTTGCACAATTGGCTGCACTGGTAAATTCAACAAGCCCAAATAAATATGGGATGCTTGCACAAGCACTAAAAGATAATGTGGCTCCTGATTGGGAAGACACCTTTGCACTTGCAACATCCGGAGAAGGAAGCACAGAATATTTAGACTGGCTTACAGGCGTTGAAATCGCAGATAGAGAAACAAATCTTAGAGCATCATTCGCAAACGAAAGAGGAGAAATAGACAATACAAAAGTTCTCGCTTATTCAGCTGCTGCAGTAACACAAAGAATAATGGCTTCAGATGAACCAGAAGCAAGAGCAGTAATGGTTGCAAACATGTTCCTAGGAGAAAACTCTTAATTTTTTTACTTTTTTTCTGTTTTTATTATTTTTTCATCCATAATTAGCTTACTAGTCATTTCTCTCATAATCTTTTCAAATTCCACTGCCCTATCAAGATATTTATCAATTTCCTTCCCCTCTAAATACTTGACATTGCCATGCAATATGTCATGTGTTAAATCATAGATTTCATTAAACCATATAATATACTTTTTATCCAATTGCCTTTTACTTACAAAAATTAAATTTAACATATCTGCCACACTCTCCGGACTTGGAGGAACCTCTCCGGCAGCCATCAAGGCGGCATGTGCACTATCCACCATGCTCCAATAGACATTCTCTATACTCGCCACAATATCAATCTTAGCTTTAGCCAAATGCATTGGGGCCCTTCTCAAAGTAACAAAGATAGATTCCGGCGTTGGCCTTATCTTTCCTTTAGCCAACAAAACCTTCAAAGGATTATAAAATCCTCCATGATCAATCAAAGTCTCTCCAAATCGAATCATGTTGATTACTGCTGGCTCACCAACCCTAACTTCTTCCATGAATGTACTCAAAGTAACAGTGGTTAAATGGATTTTATCAGAATATTTCTGCTTAGATAATAATTGAGACATTTCATGCCTATACCAAGCAATCAAATCTTGATCCCAATCAATAACACAATCATCAATTATAACAACTATATCAATGTCGCTCCCTTTCTTGGTTTTTCCTTTAGTAACACTCCCAAATAGAACGACAGATTTAATCACATTCTTAAATTTCTTATATGCTTTCTTAGAAAAATCATATGCAAATTCCCTATCTGTAACAGAGACCTGCTTAAACATTGGTTCCTTCTTTTTAACTTCCTTTTTCTCTACTACAGATTTTGGCCTAGGTTTCGGAGAAGGTTTCCTTTTGATTTTAAGTTTTGCCCTCTTTTTTGGCTTAACTTTTTTTTCCTTATATTCGGGAATTTTTATATCCCCTAAATCATTTTTTCCAGCCATTTATTTACTCCTAATTTTAATTATTTAAAAATCTATTGATTTGCAAATCTCCCTTTATCCCCGGCACCTTGTCCCCCCAACTCTTTAGGCAACATCGAAAATCCTGCGCCTTGTGATTTAAAGTGTTGATCCGGCAAGATATCCCCAAACCCGAACATATAGGAAGAATATAGGTCCCTAACATCTGTCCAACTTGGGCCTTGATCATAAGAATAAAACGGACTATCCAATCCTTCCACTGCATACGGTATGGGATTAGCTTGAAATTGTTGAAACATCCCTCCGCCTTCAATAACTGCCTTCCCCTTAAATCCTGCTTTTGCAATTTCCTCAATCTGTTCCTTTATAGGTACATTTCCCATGCCTGGAGACAGGTGGCTATCTGAATACCCAAAATTGTCGGTTAGATGTAGGTGCTTTACATGTTTTGCAATTTTCTTTGACTCTTTAATAATATCTTCCTTACTATACCCATATTTTCTCAATTGATTGATATGGCCTACATCCCACGTAACCCCAAGATTCTGTTCAGCAATAGCATTTGCCTCTTTCTCACTCAACTTAAGTTTCTTATCAGATCTAAGCTTTTCAGAAAGTTTCTTTTTTGCAGATTCAACCAACCCTTTCAAAGAATCTGCCCTAGACAATGTCCACTCAGGATAAACATTCTCAATTGCAACCAAGGGTGCTTTTTTCCCATGTTTTTTATAAGCATGAAACGCCACATTAGAAAAAGTCTCTGCCGCTTTTTCCCTAGCAACATCATCTACCGGCCTATACCTTTCAGGAGCCTTCAGATCCATTAAAACATTCCCGACTTGTTCTGGAGAAATATTCAGCCCTTTTTTTATTAATTTGTCATTCAATTCATTAACTCTCTTTTCTCGTTCTTCTCTAACCATGACTGGGTCTCTCTTTCCATTTTTATTCATCCATTTATTCCAAGAACTATTAAAATCCTCTTGAAGATCTGCTGCATTTTTAAACCTCTTTTTTATCTCCTCAAACTGCTTTAGTCTCATCTTATGATCTCGGTCATTTTTCTTATCTTCTGGCCAGCAACTTACATAATCATTATACAAAGAATTTAGTTGGGACATCATGTTTTGGTCAATCTCTGCCTTATGTTTATCATAGGATTCATCTTGCATTCTCAGTGCTTCCCATTTCAGGAGATCATCTCCTCCCAGCCTCCCCTGCTGACGATCCTTCTCTAATTTATAATATTCCCTCCCCTCCGGGCGTTTAATCCTCCACTCTTGCTTTAATCTTTCAACCTCTTCTTTTTGTTTTTTTAAACTCATAAAATTCAATATTTCTTGGTCCCAGGATGTTTGGTTAAGGCTTTTAAGTCTCCTTTCCGGAGTCAACTCTTTATCGTCAGTATTCAACCAATCAATTTTTTCCCTTGCAAGAGCTTTAATCTCTCCCGTTTGAGTGTTTACTGCCGTTATCATCTGTTTCGCTTCCGGGATTCCTTTCTCTTTCTTTTCCCAGATTACTGCAGGAATTCCTCCCCCGGATGAATGAAAATTAACCGGCATCCCTCCTTTCGGATCCAGATCAACTGCCCTATCAATAACCTCTTTAAACTCTTGTTCAGCAAGATTCCTTTGATGCTCTTGCCATCCTTGTTGGGAAAATCCTGCTGGATCTGTTAAAGGCGCATGCATAGAAATATCAACATCTCCCAATTTGGCCAATCTTCTCATTTCATCAAAATGTTGTTGAGGAATGGAATCAAAGACTTGCTGGTTTAATGCGCCAACCTCCACATTCTGGACACCCTCATTCATCCTTTTCCCAAGCTCTGCAAGTTGATTAGCACTCTGAGGGTTTGTTGTCCAACTCAAATCCCCAAATCTTAAATTAAAAGAACTATCCATTCCATTCTTATACTCCTTACGAAATCTTTCTACCATGTTACCATCCTATGCGATTTCTTGAAAACAGTATAAAACGTATTGCACATGCCCAGCGCGCTAGATTGGGCCTCTTTCTTAACTTTATCTTCCTGGTATTTACTTGCTTTTTTTGATCCGCCAGGCAGCTTCAACTTCTTTCCAAATTTATCTAGAGATTTATTCATGTTCCCAATACCCTTAAAGAACTGTGTAAAAATATCATCCCCCTTTTCTTCTTTCTTTTTTTCTTCCTCTTTAGGATAAATATAATGCTCTAAATCTTCCTGCAATTGTCCCAAGCTCATTTCCGTCAACTCTTCAACAAGTGCCAT
This sequence comes from Candidatus Woesearchaeota archaeon, assembly GCA_964481835.1. GTDB lineage: Archaea > Nanobdellota > Nanobdellia > SCGC-AAA011-G17 > PNOQ01 > JABIBT01. The sequence continues at coordinate 39,341 of CAYZTT010000003.1, read as the reverse complement.
ATCCTCATAAACTTCCATTGCATAAATATCACCTAAATCTGCCTGGTCAAGAACATATGCCTTAAACTTTACATCCACAGTCCCCATATGAGTATAATGCTGGCTCTGCCCTTGCCCCCTAACTACCTGCGGAGCAGTCCTATATAAAAATTCAACTTCAAGACACACATTATATTTCTGACTAAATTCAACGCCCGCATACGTAGGATGTACATCCCCAGGATTAAACTCAGATTTAGCCAATAATTTTAGATCCATTTGCATACTATTGAAAGTGGTAACCATATCCGGAGAGGGCAATCCCCTATCCGTTTTAAATTCGGCCATGCCCAATTTTTGAGCCGCACGCAAATAAGGCTTGGCCCAAGTAGTATATAATTTTAAACTATTTACCTGTGCCTTCAGATAATTTTTCTCGATCTCAAATCTATTCCTCAATTCCTTTTCGCTCCCTTTTCTCCAATTTAAATATTCTTCAACTTTTTTCTTCAGCAAAGCTTTGACTCTCTTATTAAGGTCCATTCCATCCCCACTTTTCTCAGTAGTGCCAATGTCCCTGAATGTTTTTTCCTTGTTAAATTTCCCATCCTTAGTTCTATAAATTCTGGCCTGCATGAATGCATCCCTCAAAGTAACAAACTGCAAATCTCCCCTAGCCAATTGATTGATACTTCCCAATCCAGTTTTTACATCTACTTGGTCCATCCATATGCCCTTCAATGCATACTCCCCTGCCAATTTAGTCTCTTTCTTATCCGAATTTGCATCATCATATGCATTCAATCTCATTTCAAACTCTTTCAAATCATAAATCAAATTAATAATCGTTCTTAAGACCGCATTAACAGTCTCCATAATCTTCATTCCTCTTTCTTGCATAATAGTGGCCCTACTCCCTAGCTCTCCAAAAAAGCCTCCTCCTGCAGTCGCCTCAAACTCCTCCCCAGTCTTATCCACTTCCATCCCCAAACCAGAAGGGGCCTTATTTCTCAAAAAGTCCAAAGTCCAAAAATATACTGGCTCCAAATTGCCAGAAAATGTATCATATATTACCTTATATTCAACAGGTCGCTTGCCTACTGGAAATTTAACCTGCTTCTCTTTCTTAATCATACCAACTAATTTCTTCCTAACTTCTTGTTTTCTCTTAAAAGAAATATCTTCATCCTTAAGCTGCTCTCTCAGGGATTTAATAGTATCCTCGGCCATAATAAAAATCTGGTTTGAGTATATTTAAACATTTCTATTCAACAAAAGGCTTTTAATGAGAAATAGTATAACAACCTAATGAAAAAGTTTTTCCTAATCTCAATTTTTATAATTATCCTGGATCAAATAACAAAGATAGTATTCACCAACAAACACTTTTTATTCATAAATTACACTACAAACACCGGTGCCGCATTCTCATTATTCCAAAATCAGATTGTCTTATTAACAATAATTTCCTTCTTAGTAGCTATTTTCATATTTTTCCTAGCAAAAAAAGAAAAAAAGTTACGAATCCCCCTATCCTTTCTATTTGCAGGAACGATCGGAAATCTAATTGATCGGCTATTTTTGGGACACGTCAGAGATTTCATAGATTTTCAAGTTTGGCCAATCTTCAATATCGCGGACTCCTTCAACGTTATTGGGGTTCTACTCATCTTCTATCTAGTTCTAAAAGAAAAAGCTTAAATATCAACTAAACAAAAACTAAAATATGAACAAAACAGATCTGATTAAGAGGAATACTCAAGAAATAGTTACCGAAGAAAAGCTAAAATCTATTCTAAAAAATAAATCTCCAAGAGTTTATTGTGGATACGAACCTTCCGGAGAAATACACCTTGGGCATCTATTGACAATCACAAAACTACTAGACCTAGAACAAGCGGGTTTCCAAGTAGTAGTCCTATTCGCTGATTATCATGCTTACTTAAACCAAAAAGGAGATTGGAAATTCATAAATGAACAAGTAAGACATTGGAAAAAGGGTTTCAAAGCCGCAGGCTTATCAAAAGCAGAATTTGTAGTTGGAAGTTCTTTCCAAACAAAGAAAGAATATCAAGAAGATGTATTAAAACTATCTTCTGCAGCAACCATCAATAGAGTTCTAAGAAGTATGCAACAAGTCGCAAGAGACATAGAAAATGCAAAAGTTTCCCAGGCCATATATCCACTTATGCAAATTGTTGATATAAAGCATCTAAAATTAGATGCAGTTCAATCAGGAATAGAACAAAGAAAAATCCACATGATGGGTTCTGAAGTATTTTCAAAAATAGGTTATAAAACTCCCCTATTTATTCACACACCACTAATCAGTTCATTAAAGGGTCCAGGGTCAAAGATGTCTTCCTCAGAAGAAAATTCATTCATCTCAATAAGGGATTCAGATGAAAGCATAATAAAAAAAATAAAGAAGGCCCACTGCATCGCGGGAGAAAAAAAAGAAAACCCAATCCTGGAAATTACAAAACTGATAATTTTCCCAAGAATAAAAACATTCACAATAGATCGTGATGAAAAATTCGGGGGGAACTTAAAATTCAAAACCTACGAAGAATTAGAAAAAGACTTTGATTCTAAGAAAATGCATCCCTTGGATTTAAAAAATGCAGTAGCAAAATACTTAATAGAGATAATAACTCCAATAAGAAAAGCGTACAAATGAAATCTCAAACAGAATATCTTTACTTCAAAATTGAAAAGAGGCAAGAATTTCTAAACATTACTCACAAAGTTGAAGAAGTAATAAAAAAATCAGGAATAAAAGAAGGCCTAGTTCTAGTCAACCCCATGCACATAACTGCCGCAGTTTACGTAAATGATGCAGAATCCGGACTAATTCAAGATTTCCAAGAATGGCTAGAAAAGCTTGCGCCATACGGTCTGGATTATAAACATCACCAAACTGGAGAAGATAACGCAGACGCCCACATAAAAAGAACATTAATGGGGCACCAAGTGACAATGGCCATAACAAATAACAAATTAGATCTTGGACCCTGGGAACAAATCTATTACGCAGAATTTGACGGTCAAAGAGAAAAAAGAGTCTTAATAAAAATAATCGGGGAATAATTATTCTTTCCTAGCATAAACTTCCAACCATTTGCGATCTTCAGTTTGATTAACTTCACTTCTAATAATAGTAAAACCTGCTTCTTCTAGTTTTTCTTTCATTTCATCCTCTTTGTAAGAGTAAAAGGTTCTAACCTCCCCGACAGTTGGATCCTTCCTCTCCTCACTACCCTCTCCCTCATAAACAGAAACATATAACAACCCAGCTTTATCTAAAACTCTAAAAAATTCCTTAAAGGTATCGACAATTTCTTTATTCGGGATATGATAAACGCTCGCCATTGCCCAAATGCCATCGAAAGAACCATCTTTGAATTTCATCTTCCTGAAATCCATGACCTCAAACTTCCCCTTAGAAACATTTTTCTTGGCTTGTTTAATCATATTTTCAGAAATATCAACTCCCTTAACTTCCAAGCCGTCTTCCATAAGGTACTCTACATCTCTCCCAACGCCGCAACCAGCATCCAAAACTCGCTTTCCTTTTAACAAAGAAACAAACTTCATAAGCTGGAATTGCATAACTTTCTCATAATTATAATCAGAATAAATAGAAGCTATTTTATCATACGCCTTTAAGGCTTCTTTTATCTTGTCCTTCATGAATTTCTAAATATAGAGACATTTAAAAGGTTTTTCGTTGATAAAACGATATATTAATAAATCTAAAATAAATAAGTAAAATTACTAAAAAGGTGATAGTTTGAAAGAAAAAATATATTTGACAATTTTAATTCTCAGTGTTTTTATTATTAGTTCTTGTGATCAACTAGATTTGAAAGGAATTCAAAAATCCGGAGACTGTGGAGACTGTACTCCTTGGGCACCCCAAGGTTGTGGATTGGGTGATTGTAGTGATTGGGAGATGAAATATGTTAGGTCTTGTACAGGAGATATTTTCTCTGATGAGCTTATGCAAGAAAAAGAATTTATTCCGGGGGATCAGAATAGTCCTCCCCAAGATCCCCAATATAGCCCTGGTCAAGGAGGCATTCCGGAAGGCTGCATACAAAAATGTATGACGGAAGAAAGCTGTCTTGACTGTTACGAAGATTGTTCCCAAGAAGGTTGCGAAGGCCAACCTTGCGGAGACAACATGATTTGCGAATATGGTTCATGTGTCCTAGATTGTCCAGAGGATTGGTTTGAATGTGGCCCAGAATGTGTAGATCCTCAAACAGATGAAAATAACTGCGGAGGTTGTGGTATTGCCTGTGCTGCAGGGTATGATTGTGTAAACGGTCAATGTGACTATGATTGTGCATATTATGGAGGAGAGTGCACAGATGAGGATCTCCCCGCAGGGAATTTCCTTGAGTTTTCGTGCCCGGAACTAGATCTCTGTGAAGGTTCCGACAAATGTAAAATTGAAATATCTGGCTGCGACCAAATGGAAGAAGAACTTCCAAATTGTGAATGTCAAAATGCCCATAAAGAATGCATCGAGAACTCATGCACCCATCTACCCGGCTGGGGATTCTGTGCGGGAGAAGGTTTAGTTGGAGAATGCGATGTCTGTTACGACCAAGAGGATCCAAATTTCTGTTTCATGAACGAAGAACCTTGCAATGAGCTATACATGTACGGTTGTTGGTGGAATCCGGAAGAAAATATAGATTTATGCCAATCCGATGAAATGTGTGAAGAAGATTGTGAATCCGATGGTTGCAACGGAAATTGCCCAGAAGGATGCAGCGGAAACGATCCAGACTGTTATTGCAGTTATTCTTACAAAAATGGCTGTTGCGGGATAGGTTGTAATTTTTACAATGATAAAGACTGCTGTATAGTGCCTGAAAAAAATATGGTCATAACAGAAAACACCTACTTCTGCGAAGGAGACTATTATCTAGATTATGATTATGAAGACAACTGGTTAACAATCCAAGAAGACAACATAAGGGTTGAGTGTGATGATACAAACATAATTATAAACAACCCGTATGGATACAACCCAAATCCAACAATAGACATTAGTTATAGAAAAAATACAACAATAAAAGGATGCAATCTAAATATGACCGGCTATGGTGATGGGGTACATATCTATTTCTCAAACGAAACTCATTTAGAAGGAATGACCCTAGAAAGATTCTCAAGAGCAATCTGGGGTTACGAATCAGAAGATGTATTCCTAGAAGGAAACAAATTTCAAGGGAATAACCCAAACGGCACTGAAGGTTTGTTTGCCGGCGCAGGAACTATAGTCCCAAGGTATCGTTCAGCCCTCTTATTCGATAAAGTAGGAGATATACGTCTACGAAACAACATAATTAGAGATAACGCCCACGTTGGCCTGTATCTGAAAGCATGGGGTGTAGAAATAGATGGATACAATTACATAGAAAACAACACCGAATATGACCTATTATGTGATCGTGAAGATTGCTTTTTTGAAAATATTGAAGGCACATTAAACGTGGGAAAAACAAATTCGAATAAAATAATGGGTTTTTATTGCGGAGATGGGGAAGTAACGACCGAAACAATTACATTTGAGAGCCTCGAAGAAGAAATAACTATTGGAGAAGAGTGTGAGCCTTATGGGGAAGATTGTAATGAAGGATTTTGTTATAATTGCCAATGTATAACTCCCCACGAACCAGAAGATACAAATTGTGTGAGCAATTACCAAGGAAACTATGTAGTTCACCTATACAACTGGTTTACTGAATCTGGAGAAAGAGATTCTTGTAGTTTAATGACTGTAAGAAGCGACATTGAAGACGAAGAAGCAAATTATATGGATTATATAATAGATGACGCCTTAGACTGTTGTGAAAACGAACCAGGGGATATGAGAATTATCAACAATAGAAACACAGAAATTTGCTATCACGCAAAACTTAATTCTTTCCAATACCCAACTCACCAAAGGAGAATGACGGGATGCCTAAGGGAATATATAGAAACCAATCTAAATTGGGGCTTTAAAAGGCCCATCCACCACCTAGATGACGAATTATGGATGTGGAACTATTTCACCCCAGAATATTGCTGCGAGGTACAAGACATGGGTTGGTACAACCCATTAAGGGGCAGATTCGAAGATGCCTGTCAAGAGGGATGGGGGAATCATTCCCCCGAGAATAACCATTGCGCAAATCCCTACTATGATTGGGACACTCTTTACGTCTTCGGTGAAGAAGTACAATATATGGATTGCCCTGGACCTAGAACTCCGGGATTATGTAAACACAGGGAACAGCCAGCAAAAACAACCTTAGCAACACTAAAAACTGGTGTGTGCGATGATTGGTCATTTGCAGCAACCTCGCTACTAAGGAAAACGGGATATTTCCCAGCCAACGACCAAGACGGAGATCTAGTACTCTCTATAGGAGGAGGATTTCACACCTGGAATCTAATATATGATTTTGAAGTTGGAAAATGGGTTGTATATGATTATGGAAAGAAGGTCGAAAATGTGGCAGACGCTGTTGCTCAAAGTGTCTTAGGCACCAACATACATTATTGTTGGGATATCGGCGAAATACCCAGATTATTTGATGTAAGATTTGAAATAGGACACGAAAACCAACACTTCGATTTTTCAGACTACGAGGCAGATTATTGGGCCCGAGAAAATATTTATGGTTGCGACTTGGCCTGCATGGACACAATCCCCCAGGACGGATTGATATTAACCGATGAAATAACTTACCTATGTCCAGGAGAATACAATCTAGAAGAAGGCTTAACATTCCTATTAGATGGACAAGAGATAGATGGAAATGGAGCAATCATAAACTGCATAGGCCCAAATTGCGATTCGCAAACAGGCATAAACACAAATGGGAAAGATGGAATATCCATAAGGGATATAACTTTAAACGGATGGGGGACTGGCATAAAAACACATGAGGAAGGAGATGAAACTGAAGTATCTCCAGAAGTAGATATAGAAGAAATCACAATAAATAATAGTATAAAAGCAATAAAGACGGGTGTAAAGAACTCAAGCATAGAAGTATGGTATTCCAATTTTAATAGTGATGACCCAAGCAGGCCAAACGAAATACATTTAATCAATGTCACAGGAAATCCTTCTGAATATAGCAAAATAAGTCATAATATAATAAAAAACTCTATGATTACTCTCGAGGGTTCAAATACAGATGGGATAAAAGTTGAGAACAACACTATAGAAAACGATTTCGATACTCTCAACCATGGTATAAAGATAAACCTAAACTCTCTCGAGGAAGAAAGGTTTGTAAAAATCGCCCAAAACACAATTTCAAACAATGGAAACATAGATATCTATTGCCAAAACCCTGCAGAGCCAATAGTAGATGCCCATTATGGTTCAAACATATGTGACAGTGATAATTGCGATAACTTAGATTGCTCAGATGCCTGCAGTTACACCACACCTACAAGCGGCATGATACTAACCGAAAGTACAACATTCTGTCCAGGGGTTTTCAACCTCGAAGAAGGCATAGTCATCGGTGCAGATGATATAGAGATAATAGCTCTTGATCAAGGAGAAACCCAAATAAACTGTGTAGGGCCAAATTGCAACTCAAAAATCGGGATAGATTTCAACGGGCACGGAGATGTGGGAGTCGACTATCTGAATCTTTCTAATTGGGGGGTTGGAGTTAATTTCCCAGAGGTAACCTCAGAATCACCGTATCAAAATGTGTTGAGTAGCAACATACTAAAAAATAATATAATCTCAATAAAAGCAAAGGAAATCGGACCTGAGCGCACTTGGATAACAAGCAATAAAATCATAAGTAATCAGGGAATCCCAAGAGTTGGTATATTAATAGAAAATTCAAATAAAACCTCAGTCTCATACAACGAATTAATAAACACCACTATAAACATAAGTGGTTATTCTCACGATGGTAGAACTGTATACGACAATGAAAGAATACACTTAACGGAAAATATAATTCAGAATAAAATAGAAAACGGTATAGGCTGCGAAATCTGCATAGATATAGAGGATTATATTGAAGATAATTACTTATTCCTAACACTATATGGGAATGAGATTATAAGTGACCAGAGTCAAGAGATATACTGTCAAAACGAAGATGGGGCATTGATAGATAGCGGAGGAAATATCTGTTCAAGTGAAAACTGTGACAGATTGGAATGCGAATAAAAATGGAACATAAAAAAGCAAAACTAATCACTGGGACTTTATTATTAATCCTTCTAGCAACAAGCACTCACGCTGCAACGATGAATGCAAAGTATTTCGAATCTACAAAAACAAGCGCAATAGTAAATGAACCAATAGAACTTTCATTCATAATAGAAAACTTAGAAGATATAGAAAAAGAAATTAAAATTACAAGAGACACAAACTATGCTATGGGAGAATCAATAACTTCAAGTATCGGAGCAGAAATAAAAAAACACACAGAAACGGATATCAGAGAACCCTATTTAGAGTACACATTAACAATTGGCCCCAAGGAAACTAAGGAGATAACAATAGAAACTATCTATGAAATAATCCCAAGTTCCGGAACAATAGAATTACCAGAAATACAAGTAAAAGACTCTTCAGGAGATATAACAATCACAAGTTCTGAGAAAAAATATTTAGAAATCAAATGTAAAGAAGATGGCTATTGTAATGGAAAAATTAGAGAGAACAACAAAAATTGCCCATCAGATTGTCCAAGCGGCGAAAAGGATACATATTGCGATGGAAAAAAAGATAAAAAATGTGATCCCGATTGCCTAGACTATCTAGATCCAGATTGTAAAGAGGGCGAGGGCAATCAAAATATCTATAGCCTAAGGCCATATGCCTCTTCAGATAAAAAAACTGTCCAAAAAAGCCCAAATATCCTAGCAAAATTCTTCTCCTGGCTATCAGAAATATTTTAATTACTAAATAGTAGTTAAAAATAGAAAGATTTATAAAGAGTTGTCGTGTTTTTTAATAAAAATGAAATACGCTCTTAGATTAGGAACAGCAATCCTAGCAACCACATTATGGGCTGCAAGCGCAATAGCGGGGCCCATAAACAAGTACATCGGCATAAATACCGGCTATAATTCTTCAGAGAGTGGAGAAAGACACTATTCGCTTGATTTAGAGGCTTACAAGGAACTCACAAGTGGTTTAGAAATTGGATTAACAAGTGAATTTCTAGCAGAAGGATTTTTAAAAAGATCATGTAGGTCCTTCGGTGTTGGCGCCAGGGAAAGAATTGGCCCAGTATCATTAAGACAAGGTCTGCGAAGAGGAAAAGTGACACAAGGTGGACCAAACGGAAACGCAACTTTACTCGACCTAGGACTGGGCTTAGGACTTTCAGATAATTCAGAATTCAGATTTGACATAACACAGGCATTCGGAGAAGATGATCTATTCAAATGGGGCCACCCAAGAAGCAGAGCATCTGCCGGATTAGCGTTTAAATTCTAAAATTTAACTCTTCTAGCTTTAGGAACATAATTAAAAATCTTTTCGCCATTACTCTTTCCACAACCTAAGAACTCATTCTTATACTTAATCAAAAAATATCCATTCTCCATTTCCAAGTTTAAATCTTCCCCAGTCATCCACTTCTCAAAATCCTTTTTAGTTAATTCTAAAACATTTTTCTTTGGTTTAAACAATTGGGAACCATCAATACTCAATCTAACTCCATCTTTCACAATACTCAAAAAATACAAACCAACATTATTAATTCTAATCTTAGAAAAATCATGTTCCCCAAATTCCCTACTAACAATATAGATTCTATCTTTCGGAGTTCTATAAACCAAATATTCCTTAAAATCAAATTCGTTTCCAAATTGTTCTTTTAACTGCTTATTTAATTTCTTTATTTCCTTGCTATTTAATAAATCAAAATTTTTCATTTGTGCGTAAAAATAAACTCCAACTTACCTTTCCCTTTCTTATCCAATCTAACAAACCCAAATCTCTCAAATTGAATTAAATCCCCAATCTTCAATTTCTTAACCCCTTTCTCGGCTAATCCAGAAACATACTCTCCATCATCCATCAGAACCCGAACTTTAACTAAATCTTTAGAAACTGGTAACCAATGAATCAATTTAGCATCCAAACTCCTGTCCAATTCTTCAGAAACAAACTTTCCATTCTTAAAATTGAATAAATGCATAAACCGATAATATTTACTCTTGCTCAATTTATCAGAAACATAAAAATTATCCTTAACTTTAAACTTCCTAACCCCCAAATCTAGGTGATCAACGTGCAACGGGACTTCAATATCCTTTCCCCCAAAACCTTCTATCTTGATTTTCTTAGGGTCTTCAATAAAAAAATACCTGCTAGCAACCGCATCAATTTTTCTTTTATTCTTAATAATTAAATCTTCCCAAGTCATTTTACTTTCCGACTTAGAAATTCCTGTTGAAACAACAAAATCTTTTATGGCATCGGGCAAAAACCCCCTTCTTCTCAAAGCAACCAGAGTAGTTAACCTGGGATCACCCCAGCCTTTCAACTCTTTCTTCTCAATCTTCTCTCTAATTGTTCTGCCCGAACTCAAAATCCCAACCATATTAAATCTAGCAAACTCATACGTATTTGTAACTTTTAATTTCAATAGCCCTTGAATATATTTCTGCAACTCGGCCATATTCTCAAACTCTTTTCCTCTAAACCTATGGCTCACCTTGAAATGCCCATCCATTATAGAATTCTGAAATTCATAAGTTGGCCAGACCCTATATTTTTTCTTAGTTCTAGGGTGTTCCTTAGTCATAATCCTAAACAAAGTAGGATCCCGCATTACTGCATTCTTATGATTCATATCTCCCTTTAGTCTAACAACACATTTCCCTTTAGGAGCTTTAAAAAAATCTAACCAATTTCTCAAATTATCTAGATGATCAACATTTCTACATTCGCATTCAACTTTTTTCCTTCTATTTTCCTTAATAGAATCAGAATCACAAAAACAAATATATGCATCTCCAGATTTTATTAACTTCTTTCCACAATCATAAAACAATTCCATATTACCGGAGGCATACTGGATTTTATCTGGTTGAATCCCAAGCCATTCAACATCTTCCAAAATGATATCATAAAAATTCTTGTCCACTAATTCAGGATTGGTATCTTCAAATCTCAAAATAAATTTCCCTTTATGTTCTTTAGCCAACAAATAATTCAACAATAGCGATTTCGCATGCCCGATATGTAAATATTTGCTTGGTTCTGGAGGAAACGCAGTAATAACCTTCTCATTTTCAATTCCTAAGAAATCAAACAATCCAGATTCCTCCTTAACTCTAATAATTTTTCCCCGCTTTTCTAACTCAATGTTTTGTTTCTCTAAAGTCATAGAATTTACATCATCAACAATTTCCCTCAAGTCTTTCATAAAATTCTTCATATCTTCCTTAACTTCAGGAAACTTCCCAATCAAGTGCCCTACTACTGATTTCAAATTTGCCTTGCCTTTATACAAAACCGCATTATCCAAAACATATCTTCTCAATTCACTTTTTTCAACCATTAAAATAAAGTTAATCTAAGAATTTATAAACCTTATTCTGGCAACAATAAAGTCTGATCTGCCCGATAATCCTTATCAAAGGCATTAGATATTGCGATTGCATCATCATATACCCTCCCTGCCAATTTTCCAGTAATCCCCATATCCTCTAAAACCGCCATATATACTTCTCTGGGCAAGTCCTCTTTGCCAGAAAATCCGACATGCAGATGTGCCCTTCTTACTTTACGATGTTCATCAATCATTGCTTGTAGCCTTTTTCCATAAACTGGATGCCTCTGCCTAAACTCCTCTACACCCAATTTCATCCCTCTTGCCTTATTATCATCTTCCCAAGTAATATTCGAACGAACAATCTCTCCTTGAAAATTAACACCATCAACCTCTCTAAGAATTCCATAAAGTTGATCCCTTCTTTTTTCATCTCTTCTTTTAGCCCTATCTCCCAAACTCCTTAAGGGGGCCCCAATAGTCCGAGATGCAATTATAAATTCCGTTAATTCTTGTGCTCTTGATTTGGCCATAAAAAAAGGAAATATAGAATATATAAAAAACTAACTATTGCTTCCCCATATCAAAGCCTGGTTTTAATATATAACTTCGAATTCCATCATCTCTCTCTTCATAATAAAGTGTATCGCGTATACTATAGGCCCCCAATGACAAACGTTCAAAAGGTTTCCAAAGAACCGTTGTATCTGGATAGCTAACAAATGCATCTCGGCCATAATGGCTAATAGCTTTATCCGCACTCTCCGCAGTTGTAAACATAAAACTTTGTGTTGGACCACTTATCTCTTCTTGCCCAAATTTGGCATCATATATTTTTGTCAAATCTTTTTTTATTCCTCCAAGCGTCCCACCTAGACCAATCTTATCAAAAAATCCCATATCTTGGGCATCTTCTTCAGTCATTGCCTCTTTGGCTTTTTCAAGTAGTGCTTCAAGATCTCCCATGCCGAGCAGTTGTCCTACAAAACCTTCTGGTTTGAATTCTTCAATATCATCAATCTTTTCACCGACACCAATGAATTTTACAGGAGCGCCAGTAACACTACAAGCAATCAATGCGCCTCCACCTTTTGCAGTACCATCAAGTTTAGTTATAACAACACCGCTGACATTGACAGTATCGTGGAACTTCTGAGCTTGCTCTTGAGCAGCCTGACCAATATCAGCACTCATAACAAGCAAAACTTCATCAGGCTTGACAACCTTATTAATGCCATTTAGTTCCTCAACAAGCTCATCATTCAGAGCGTCACGGCCTGCAGTATCTACAATTATGACATCATGCTTTAGTAGATCTTTCTCGAACTGCTTGTAGATCTTAACAGGATTCTTCTCCTTCTTGTTAGTGTAGACATTGACATTTATACTTTCAGCAAGCTGAGTTAGCTGGTCTGCAGCTGCAGGCCGCCAAGTATCAGTACTCAAAAGAGCGACCTTGCGGCCTCGAGTGCTGTAATACTTTCCTAACTTGCCTGCGCAAGTGGTTTTACCATTACCAAAAAGTCCAACTAGAAGGATCACAAAAGGCTTTTTTTTGATCTCAATTTTAGGCCCAGGACCTCCTAAGAACTCCACAAGCTCTTCATAAACAATGTTTACTAACTGCTCTCTCTTAGTGAGCTGGTCTGGACTAGCTTCTTTCACAGCCCTTTCTTTTATCTTCTGGCTGATCTGAAGCACTAATTTAACGTTCACATCAGATTGTAAGAGGCTTCTCTGGATATCCTTAACTACCTCATTGATGAGTTTTTCATCTACAAATGTAGCACCTGTAATCTTTGACAACGTGCTCTTCAGACTTCCTGACAGCTTGTCTAGTACCATTTTAGTGTTATATTCATGTTAAGCGTATTGAATACAATAGCTGGGAGAGAGAGGATGTATTTATAAATAGTGTGGAAAGAAATAAGGGGGTTGAAGGTCTTTTGAATGGGGGAATAGAAGGTTTCATCTGTTCCAGAACAACACATAAGATACTTTAAAGCTCAGAATCACCATGTTTGTTACTCAATAGTGGTTAAAAAACGAAAGGTTTAAATACTAAGATGTTCATAAATGGGGTATGAAATCAACTAATAGTAGATTTAATAGAACTGAGCAAGATTTGAGAGAGAAAGTGCTCTCTGAGCTAGACAAGAGAGATTTAGTTGATGAGATGAATGCTCAGGGAAATATCATATTTCTAGCCCTTACAGGCGCTCACAGCTATGGGTTTCCCTCAGAAGATAGCGATTACGACATCAGAGGAGTATTCAAAGCTCCAACTGAAGACTTCTTAGGTATCAAGAAAACACCGGATCGAACATTCTCGCATATGAGCGAAGATAGGACAATTGATATTGCGTTGGATGAAATCGGCCATTATCTAAGCCTGATTGCCAACTCTAATGGAAACAGGTTGGAGTGGCAGAACTCAATAATTATCTATGAGTCTCCAGAATTTCAGGAATTCAGGGAGACTGTTCTGGAATCAGGTGTTAGTAAGGCATTGTTCAATCATTACTTGAACTTTTCGAGAAATTTGGCAGAAGGTGGTAGAACAGAAGAACAATCTGTAAAGACAGATTTGTATGCGGTCAGAGCCATGCTTACAGGAATTCATTTACTTAAAACTGGTGAAGTTCAACCTGATGTTGCTGAATTAGCTATGTTGTATGATGTGCCTATTGTAGAAAGAATGATTGATGATAAGAGACAATCAGAAATTGGGGATCCGATAAGTTATGACAGAAAAGAATTGGCAGAAACACTTAACAGACTGGAGGGAGAGTTGGAGAATGCTTTGCAAGAATCTACTCTACCAGAAAAGCCTGGTTATGAAAAACTTAATGATTATCTTATTGAACATAGAAAAGGGGGGTTATAAAATGTTAGACGAAAAAATGCAAGCAGAACAAATTGAAATTGATGGTTTTGTCTATGATAAAGGCAGTAACGTAGAAGATGTTGTCTTTGGTCTGGATTACTCTCAGACTGTTGAACGAGATGGCGATGTGGAGATGGATTTGTTCACTAAGAAAGGAAGTCCATACTCAGTATTTGTCATGGGTGAAAGAGCAGAAGCTACTGAATACTCGATGGAACCAGTTTCTCAATTGAAGAAGATGTGTGAAATGTATTTGGAAGATGAATCAGTCACGGCACAGGACATATGTGATCACTATCATGCAAACCTTGAACTTATTAGAACAGAGGTTGATGGTATTGAGAATGTATTGATTGAAGTTGTTCTTGGGGACAATGATGCTATGCCAAGAGAAAAAATGTCTGAATACATTGCGAAAGTCGTGGAGTATATGGCTGAAAAATAATTTTTTTATTGTCTACTTATGAATGTTGAAATCATACTAGTTTCAGGTTCTCTAATAATCAAGAGATTATTATTTAAGTTGTATTCGATGGCTCCATTGCTATATACTGTTTGTTTACCTTCAGATAGAATGCTACTCATTATGTTTCGACCACCTGTAGCAGGTGATGCAGCATTAGTAGCCAGGCCATTCTGTGAAGCTCTGACCATAAGCCTTGCGGCAGTATGCGGAGAAACTACATGGCCTTGCACTTCAGTGAACGCCAGCTCTACAGTTCCTTCAACATATGCTTGATGAGAAATTGGATCCAAGGCTCCTGATGCTAAATGATCATCAAATACTTTCAATACTTCAGGTAAACTCTTTCTTTCGCCTTTTAATCCAGTTTCAAGAGATTCAATTAGATTGCTGCTTCTTACAGGCATACCTCTGCCTAAATTGCTTGGTGTTCGGACACTACCTAATCTACCAAAAGATAACCCTCTCATTGCATTTCCTGCTTTTATCAATCCAGTGGCCCATAGCATTCCTGCGGAAATGAAGTTAACATAATCTCCAACATCTGCTTGCTCACCGCGCATGTGGGCTTCATTTATTCGTCTGAGCGACCTATAGGGTACAATGAGATTTAATTGTTCTTTCCCTTGTTCCATTTGGAGATATCTTTCTTCATAAAATCTATTCATCATATACTCAGGGTCATTTCTATTCAAGAAATCCTGTGTTTCTTGATTCATTAGGTGATCAATACCAAATTCATGAGACATAACAGGGGGAACCCCTTCTTCATCCATTCCGGTGGGGTCCACTAGCATAATTGGATTATTTCTAACATAAGAATAGGGCTCGTTTTCTCTAACAGGATCAACAGAAATAAACCTGCCTAAATTATCATCGTAATATCTCGCTCCAAAGTAATACAAAGAACTTTCATCCTCTTTCTTCCCAGTAAACGGATAATCAACTCCTGTGTTCAAAACATTCTGTCCAAAAGGTAATGATTTAAATTCACTCTCTTTGACCCCTCCAGAATCCGTAGTAATCCTATTACTTAACCTTCCTTGATGATAATATTCAACCCCAGAATCTTTAACAGACGCGACAATATTATTGCCCGCATAAACAAACTTCTTTGTCCCAAATTCATCTCTGAGTTGTTCAGGTTCTTCTACCCCTGGAACATAAATGACTCTCGCATGCGAAATAGATATACAAATGATCAAAAAAATCAGAATAATCGCTCCCTTTTTCATAAAATTTATTAACAGGCTAAATATAAAAAGCTAACTATAGAAAGCTTTATAAATAGTGTAACTACCGATAGATTACTACAAAATGTCAAAAGAAATACACAATCCAGAAAATCCCCAAAGGGATCAATATCCAACCATAACTAGTATAGACGGAGCAAATTGGGGAAGAATTTTTGGTTTAACCACGTTGCTTGCTCTTCCAGTAATCGCGGCAATGGCAATCCCTCAAATAAGGGAAGATATGAGGTTAAGTAGACTAGCTCAAGAACATCTAGCAAATGCCCCGACCGTAACAAGATCTACTCCTTCAGATTGGTATATGATTCAAGATGGTAAATCTTCAGCCTACGCAGGAGAAGGGGACCATGGTGGATATAACGTATCATTTGCCCAGTATGAAAATCAATTTCGATCAGACAATCCAAATCTAAGAATTCTGAGTGGGCGACAAAACGTAACGTTGAGAGACACAAATAGTGACGGAGAAGTTGCTTGGGAACGTTCCACACAAGATTAATCTAATTTCTTATAGCATGTAGAGACATCATAACCCATTGCGCTCCAAAATTGTATTGCAGCATCACTTGGATCAATAGTACCTAAAAAAACCTCTTCAATGCCCAGCATTCTCCAAAGTTCTTCCTTAGCTTCAACAAGTTTTCTACCCATCCCCTCTCGCTTAGATCTAACATTTAAATCAACTTCACTAACAAATCTGTGTTCTAAATCTACAACTGCAAGCATCCTATATGCCGCATCTTCGGGGCTTTCCAAATAAGGATCCCCTTCACCAAAGCGATATTCCATTTTAAGCCCAGCATCGCCGAGGTCATCAAGAGAAAAATATCTTAAATCTGGTCTAAATCCTGCCTCTTGAAAAGTTCGAACAAATACCCTCAAAATCGGATCACCGATAATATCTAAGTCATCAACTTCCAGGTCAATGTCTTCAGGGGCCTCCTCGCCTGCGATATCATATGCTCCGCTAGCCAATTTCCATGCATAATCCGAAACTCTATGTTCTTTGGGACTCATCGGAGGATAAATATCAACAAAAAGATTTATAAAGATAACCAATTCTCAAATTCTTAATAACCTAATGATAGGAGGGTTAAGATGGCTGAAATAACACAAGAGCAAGCATTCGAAACGATTGAGCTCGCAAAAAAAACAGGAAAAATAAAAAAAGGTACTAATGAGGTAACAAAAGCCGTAGAGAGAGGCGTAGCCAAATTAGTTGCTATAGGAAAAGATGTTTCTCCACCAGAGGTAATAATGCATTTAAAACCGCTATGTGAAGAAAAGAATATTCCATTTGTAGAAGTCGATTCTAAAGAAGAGTTAGGTGCAGCAGCAGGATTACAAGTATCCACATCGGCAGTTGCAGTAACACAAGAAGGCAAAAAATAAAGATGGCACCTGAAAAAAAAGACATTAAAAAAAAGAAAGAAGACACCAAGCTATTCAAAGAAGCCGTACAGGCAAGAGTTGAAGAATTAGTTGGTAGAACAGGAATGAAAGGGGAAATCACCCAAGTTAGATGTAAGGTCTTGGAAGGAAGAGATCAAAATAAAATTCTAAGAAGAAACGTGAAGGGCCCAATAAAACCTGGTGACTTATTGATGTTAAGAGAAACTGAAATAGAAGCAAGAAGAATAAACTCAAAAGGTAAATAAAATGGTTAAATGTTCATTCTGTGCAAAAGAAGTACCAAAGGGAACCGGGAAGATGTATGTCTATAAAACCGGGAAAATCCTTAACTTTTGCTCAATGAAATGTGAAAAAAACCTACTTAAATTAAAAAGAAAACCTGTAAAGTTTAAATGGGCTTCTAAGGAAAAATGATACAACAAACACTAGTTCTTGTAAAACCTGACGGAGTCCAAAGAGGTCTTGTCGGAGAAATAATCAAAAGGTTCGAGCAAAGAGGCTTAAAGATAGTTGGAATGAAACTAATAAAGGCTTCAAAAGAACTAGGAGAAAAACATTATGATCCTGCAGTAGCAGAAAGACATGGAGATGCAGTTAGACAGAAACTAATTAACTATGTAACAGAAGCTCCAGTAGTTGCAATGGTTGTCCAAGGTATTAATGCCATCCCCCACATAAGAAAAATCGTGGGTTCTACATATCCAGGAGAAGCAGACTTAGGAACCATCCGGGCGGATTATGCCCATACAAGTAAAGAATATACTCGAGCAATGGATCAAGGAAAGAATCTAATTCATGCTTCAGAAGATGCAGAATACGCAAAAAGAGAAATATCCTTTTGGTTCACCCCAGAAGAATTATTTGATTACAAGTTAAGTCATGAAGATCACATCTATTAGTTCTCTCCAAAACCTTTTTAAAACTAGATTTTTGCCTAAATAATAAGATGTTAAGGCAACCTATATGTGTTCTACTTGCACACGTAGACCACGGGAAAACAAGTATTTTAGACAGCATTAGGGAAACCTCCGTTGCCGCAAAGGAAGCAGGAGGCATAACTCAGAACATCACAGCACATTCAATAGAATTAAAAAAAATCCAACAAACATGTGGAGATCTACTTAAAAACATAAATCTAACAATCCCGGGGATTTTATTCATAGACTCTCCAGGGCACGAGGCATTCACCACCCTAAGAAAAAGGGGCGGAAACATAGCAGATATTGCAATCTTAGTAATAGATATGAACGAAGGGGCAAAGCCTCAAACACTAGAAGCAATTGAAATACTAAAGAACTCAAAGACTCCTTTCGTTGTGGCCGCAAACAAAATCGATAGGGTTGGAGGATTTAATTCAAATAAAAAACCAATTTTACAGAATATTCAAGATCAGCAAGATTATGTACTCCAAGATATTGAAACAAAATTATACAAAATAGTTCAAACTCTTCACGAACATGGTTTACAATCAGAAAGATTCGATAGATTACAAGATTATACAAAACAAGTAGCAATAATCCCTTGTTCTGCAAAAACAAAAGAAGGTTTGCCAGAATTACTAATGGTAATTTCTGGTTTAGCCCAAAAATATCTGGAGCAGAACCTAGAGGCAGATTTAGAAAAACCTGCAAAAGGAACAATTCTAGAAGTAACAGAAGAAAAAGGAATTGGAAAAACACTAGACTTAGTAATCTATGATGGAAAAATAAAACAAAATGACACAATTCTAATAGGGACCCTAAATGCCCCAATAAAAACAAAAGTAAAATGTTTATTCAAATATGAAAAATCAAAATTAAAAGAAGAAAAAGAAGTACATGCTTCTGCCGGAATAAAAATCGCAGCACCAAACATAGATGACGTAATTCCTGGCATGCCCCTCAGAGTTTCTAATGAAAAGAATGAAGCAGGAATAATTGAAGAGCTCCAACAAGAAATCGATGAAGTTACAATTGATACTGACAATGAAGGAATTGTTGCAAAGGCAGACACACTAGGCTCTTTAGAGGCCTTAATCTCATTACTGAAAGCAAAGAACATTAAAATCAAAAAGGCAGCAATAGGAAATATCTCAAAAAACGATATAGCAGAAGCCTCTTCAAATGAAAATCCACTAAATAAAATTGTAGTAGGATTTAATATTAAAGTCTTGGAAGAATCAAAAGATGTAAAAATAATTACAAACGAAGTAGTCTATAAGATAATTGATGATATAATAGAGTACACAGAAAAAGCTTCAAAATCACTAGAAGAAAAAGAATTCCAAGACTTAGTAAAACCTTTCAAACTAAAAATTATGCCAGGTTGTATATTTAGGCAATTAAATCCTGCAATCGTAGGAGTAGAAGTATTAATCGGAACCGCAAGATCAAATACTCCTTTAATGAATGCAGAAGGAAAGAAATTAACAGAATTAAAAGAGATACAAGATAACAAAGAAACTGTACAAGAAGCAAAACAAGGGAAGGAAATAGCAGTCTCCCTACCAAACGTTACATGTGGCAGACAAGTTAAAGAAAACGATATATTATATTCAGATATTCCGCAAGGAGACTTCAAAAAGCTTAAAAAACTAATGAAAAAGTATTTAAATGAATCAGAGGTCCAATTGTTAAAGGAAATCGCTGAAATCAAAAGAAATGAAAATCCGACATGGGGTATGTAAAAAATGTTCAAATTAACAATAAATGATGTAAAAGCAAAAAAGTCTTACAAGAAAGAAATAGAATCAGATACATTCTTAAATAAAAAAATCGGAGAAAAAGTCTCCGGCGACGAATTCGGTTTCAAAGGTTATGAATTCACAATAACTGGTGGATCAGATAAACAAGGATTCCCAATGAGATTTGACCTACAAGGCATTGGAAGGAAAAAACCTCTACTTGTGACAGGCGTTGGCATAAAAAAGAAAAGGGCCAAAGGAATGCAACAAAGGAAAACCATGCATGGAAATACTATTGATGAAACAATCTCTCAAATTAACTTAAAGGTTGAAAAATATGGAAAAGAGACTCTTCCAAAAATTTTAGGTTTAGAAAAAGAACCAGAAAAGCCAGCAGAAGAAACAAAGACAGAGGAAGCTCCGAAAGAAGAAGTAAAAGAGACTCCTAAAGAGGAACCAAAAGAAAGTGGCGAAGAAAAATGAAACAAAAGAATTACAACCAGAAATTAGTATTGGTTTAGTAGGCCACGTAGATCACGGAAAAACAACCCTGACCCAAGCATTGTCCGGAAAATGGACAGACGTTCATTCTGAAGAATTAAAAAGAGGGATTACAATCAGACTAGGTTACGCAGATACTACTTTCTATAAGGACTCTGACAAGAAAGAGCCAGAATGCTATACTGTTGAAAAAAAAGCAAAATTTATCCCATTAAGAAAAGTTTCTTTCATAGATGCCCCAGGCCATGAAACTCTAATGGCTACAATGCTTTCTGGGGCCGCCATTATGGATGCAGCACTACTTATGGTATCTGCAACGGAAGAATGCCCTCAACCGCAAACAAAAGAGCATTTAATGGCACTAGAAATCGCAGGAATAGAAAATGTAATCATAGTTCAAAATAAAATAGATCTAGTAGAAAAAGAAAAGGTACTAGAAAACTATGCACAAATTAAAGAATTCATAAAAGATACAAAATTCAAAAATTCTCCAATAATTCCAATTTCAGCACAACATAGTATTAACATAGACGTTTTAATCCAGACAATACAAGAAACATTTCCCACCCCCGAAAGAGATTCTAAAAAAGATCCTTTATTCTTAGTTGCAAGATCATTTGACATAAACAAGCCAGGGACAATCCTAAAAAATCTTCAAGGGGGGGTACTTGGTGGTGCTATGAAAACGGGGGTCCTAAAAAAAGGAGATCTGATTGAAATAAAACCTGGAATAAAAACAGAAAAACAAAATAAGATAACCTGGGAACCGATCCAAACACAAATTGAATCCCTAATAACTGGAAATCAAGAAGTTCCAGAAATAACTCCTGGAGGATCTGCAGGAATTCAAACTAAGTTAGATCCAACATTAGTAAAATCAGATTCTTTAGTTGGGAATGTTGTAGGTTTACCTGGGAAAATGCCTGATACACTAGAAGAGCTTAGTCTAAAACAACAATTATTAGAAAGAGTTGTGGGTTCAAAAGATGAATTGGTAGTTGATCCGATAAAAATGAACGAAATCTTAATGCTTAATGTAAATTCAACCGCGACAGTGGGAACTGTATCCGAATTAAAAAAAGATTCTATAAAACTAAAATTAAAAAAACCAGTTTGTGCTTTCAAACAAGACAGAGTAACTATTTCTAGAATGCTTGGCGCAAGATGGCGTTTAATTGGCTACGGAGAGATTATCTAAAAAACTCTAGCAACAGAAATAACTTTGTCTCCACTGCCCAACTTCATAATTCTAACTCCTTGTGTATTACGACCTATCTTAGAAATATTCTTAGCACTAACCCTAATCAAAGTACCCTTCTTAGTAACCAGCATCAAATCATCCTCAGATTTAACAGATTTAATCCCAATAGCCTTTCCATTCCTTTCAGAAGTCTTGATATTAATTACTCCTAGGCCGCCACGATTAATAACATTATATTCCTTAATATCTGTCCTTTTGCCATAACCATTTTCAGTAATAGTCAATAATGAATCCCTAGCAATATCCACCCCAATAACCTTATCATTCCTTAACTTAATTGCACGGACCCCCATCGAATTTCTACCAACAGGCCTAATTGCTTCATCCTTGAATCTAATGGCACGACCACTAGCAGTAGCCACAACTAATTCCTCGCCATCCTTAGTCAAAATAACATCAACTAACTTATCTCCTTGCTTCAAATTAACAGCAACAATTCCTCCCTTTCTAGGCCTACCATACTCTTTCAATGCAGTTTTCTTAATTAAACCTTTTTTAGTGATAATATTCAAATAACCTAAATCAAAGTCAGAAACCGGAATAACAGTCCTAATCTTCTCATCTTTACTTAACCTAAGCAAATTAACCAAGTTCATCCCTTTAGCATACCTAGATCCAGACGGGATACTATATGCTTTGCTCCAATAAACTCTCCCTAAATTGCTAAAGAACAATAAGTAGTCATGAGTACTAGTTGTAAAGATATGCTCAACAAAATCCTCATCTTTGGTACCAGTCGCCCTGATACCCTTTCCACCACGACCTTGCTGCCTATAGGTTTCAACAGGCAGTCTATTTACATAACCATCATGAGTAACAGTAACAACAACATTTTCCTTCTTAATCAAATCCTCATCCTCAATTTCTTCTTCAACATCAAGTAACTCAGTTCTTCTCTCATCTCCATATTTCTTCTTCATTTCTAAGAACTCTTCCTTAATAATCTTGAAGATCTTATTCTCGTCTGCCAGAATTTCCTTAAGATTCTTAATCAGCCGGATCAAATCTATATATTCTTCTTTTATCTTATTCGTCTCCAAAGAAGTCAATCTATGCAGCCTCATATCTAAAATGGCTTGGCATTGTTTCTCTGACAATGAAAATTTACTCATCAATAATCTTCTTGCCCCTTCAACATCCTTGCTAGCTTTAATAATCCTCACAACTTCATCAATATTTTCCAGGGCAATTTTCAGGCCCTCAAGTATATGTGCTCTTTTTTCTGCCTTATCCAAATCAAATTTTGTTCTTCTAATAACAACATCCTTTCTATGAAAAACAAACTCTTTGACCATATCAAACAAAGACAAAGTTTTAGGTTGGTTATTTACCAAAGCCAACATATTCATCCCATAGCTAACTTCTAATTGAGAAAGCCTATATAATTGATTCAAAATTAATTCGGGATTGATATTTCTCTTTAAAATGATAACAACACGCATTCCGTCACGATCAGATTCGTCCCTAATATCGCTAATGCCCTCTACTCTTTTTTCTTTAACCAGATTTACAATTCCTTCAATTAAAGTTGTTTTATTAACCTGATATGGGATCTCCGATACAATCAATTTATTATCTTCAATGTCCACCCGAGACCTTATCCTTATAGATCCCCTCCCAGTTTTGTACGCCTTGACTATCCCATTGCTCCCCAAAATGATCCCTCCGGTTGGGAAATCTGGGCCCTTAATATATTTCATCAATTCATTAATCGGAATCTCTTGATTGGCAACAAATGCAATACACGCATCCAATGCCTCTGAAACGTTGTGCGGAGGAATATTTGTTGCCATCCCAACTGCAATTCCCGAAGACCCATTAATCATTAAATTAGGAAGTTTACTGGGCAAAACAACGGGTTCTTTTAGAGAGGCATCAAAGTTATCAGTGTATTCAACAGTATTCTTATCAATATCCTCCAATAAATCCGAAGCCATCTTCTGCAATCTTGCTTCTGTATACCTCATCGCAGCAGCTCGATCACCATCAACACTTCCAAAATTTCCATGGCCATTAATCAAAGGATATCTTAAACTAAAATCTTGAGCCATCCTAACTAATGAATCATAAACTGCAGTATCACTATGTGGATGATATTTACCCAATACTTCTCCCACAATTCTTGCACATTTCTTAAATGGTTTATTATGAAGCATACCCATATCTTTCATAGCATACAAAATTCTTCTATGAACTGGTTTTAAACCATCACAAACATTTGGCAAAGCTCTAGAAACAATAACAGACATAGCATAATCTATGTAAGCGTCTTTCATTTCCTCTTCAATTAACCTTTGCTGAATCTTATCCGCCATCTTAAATGTCTATATTTCTCGCCTCCAACGCATTCCGATAAATAAACTCTTTTCTAGGTTCGACCTTCTCCCCCATTAAAGTCGTAAACATCTGATCTGCTAAAACCGCATCCTCTACTCGGACCTGCTTTATCAACCTAACTTCGGGATCCATAGTAGTCTTCCAAAGTTGTTCTGGATTCATCTCTCCAAGTCCCTTATACCTCTGAATAGAAACTCCTTCCTTTCCGATCTTTTCATATAATGCCTCTAACCCCGAATCTGAATAAATATAATAAGTCTTCTTCTCTTTCGTGATCTTATACAATGGGGGCATAGCAATATACAAATAGCCTGCATCAATCAATTCCTTCATATGCCTATAAAAGAAAGTCAACAATAAAGTAGTAATATGGCTTCCATCCACATCTGCATCAGTCATAATAACAACCTTGTGGTATCTCACTTTCTCTGGTTTAAACTCATCCCCAGAATTTGCACCTATAGCAGAAATCAAAGTAGTAATCTCATTATTCTTAAATATCTTATCAATCCTGGCTTTTTCAACATTCAATATTTTTCCTCTCAAAGGCAATATCGCTTGAAAAACTCTGCTCCTCCCAGACTTAGCACTTCCACCAGCAGAATCTCCTTCTACAATAAATAATTCAGATTTAGCCGGATCTTTCTCTTGGCAATCAGCCAATTTTCCTGGCAATGAACCAGAATCTAAAACACTCTTCCTTCTTGTTAACTCTCTTGCTTTCCTTGCAGCATCTCTTGCTTTAGCTGCGAGTACGCATTTCTCAACAATAATTTTTGCTGTTTTTGGATTTTCCTCAAGATAAGTACTTAATTCATTGCTAACAACAGAATCAACAATCCCCTTAACATTCGAATTTCCTAACTTCGTCTTTGTCTGGCCTTCAAATTGAGGCTCAGGAATCTTAATAGAAATTATTGCAGTCAGCCCCTCCCTCAAATCCTCTCCGCCAAGCTTTAATTCATTTGTATTATTATTTTTCTTTTTAATATAATCATTAATAACCCTAGTCAAGGCAGTTTTAAATCCACTCAAATGAGTTCCTCCCTCAACAGTATTAATATTGTTTACAAAACTAAAAACATTCTCTTGATAAGAATCATTATATTGCAAAGCAATTTCAACTTCTGTATTCCTACTAGATTTTGAAAAATAAATTATATCATCATGCAAACTGTCCTTATTTTTATGCAAGAATTCTACAAAACTTTTTATTCCGCCCTCATAATAGAATTCTTCTCTTCGCCCCTTAGCTTCATGCTCAATAATAATCCTGACATTTCTATTCAAGAAAGCCAACTCTCTTAATCGATTGGCTAAAATATCATACTTAAATTCAGTCTCTGAAAAGATTTCACCATCTGGTAAAAACCTAATCACGGTCCCTTTTTCTTCACTCTCTCCAATAACCTTCAAATCATATTTCGGTTTTCCATGGTCGTATTCTTGTTTGTATATTTTCCCATCTTTCTTAACTTCAACACTGACCCATTTAGACAAAGCATTAACAACAGAAATACCGACTCCATGCAATCCTCCTGAAACTTTATAAGAATCCTTATCAAATTTCCCACCAGCATGCAAAGTAGTCATAACTACCTCTACAGCAGATTTCTTCAACTGAGGATGAATATCAATTGGGATCCCTCTCCCATTATCATCCACAGAAACAGACCCATCAGAATGTAACTTAACAATAACCCTATCACAGAAGCCTCCTAAAGCCTCATCTATAGCATTATCTACCGCCTCATATACCAAATGATGCAAGCCCCGAATATCCGTACTACCGATATACATGGCCGGTCTTTTTTTAACCGCGTCAAGTCCTTCCAAGACCTGAATACTTTGAGCCTTGTAGCTAGATTCTTTAGATTTTTCCATTCAAATTTCCCCTAAAAGTACTATAAATTATACCCCTTTGTTTATAAAGCTTTCTGCCAGAATTTGGCCATTTCAAGGCCCCTGCAGCCAAAATTCAATTTCTTAGATTTTACTTAAAAATGAAGTGTTACCACTAATATAAACAACAAATAGAAAGGCTTATAAATAATGCCTAGAAAACAAGATTAAGATGAAAAAAGGAGCATTAATTGGGAGATTAACATTATCTACCTTAGCGCTAGGGATAGCTTCTCCCGCAATTTCAGCACCAAGCACACAAGAAACAGTACAAAGTGCCCAATGCCCTAATTTTGAAGATTTATTCCTTGAAATCGCCCTAAATCACTATTTGGCTACCAGGATGGATGAAATAGAGTTTGGCCAAGAAGTAGCACAAAGAATTGATTCTCTAGACAGTCTATTGGCTACAGGAAGATTAGATAGCATCCCAAACGGATTGGATACTGATCCAGGATATCTTTACCAAATAACTTATGGGGACCAAGATTTCATATTAGAGATAAAGTACGTTGTAAATGTTGAAGATGGCAAGGCAGAATTTTCCCCTGAGTACAGAAGGGTTGATTTGAAATAATAATCTAATTTTTAGGATGATACCGATCATAATTTCCCCAAACTAATGTGGGATAAATAAGTATGTTCTCAGTAACAGTACTAGTGGCAGTATAAACAGATGTATCTAATGAATCTGCGATTGCTTGAGAATCAACACAAAAGGAACCATAACATGTCCCAAATATTATCCTAGAATTGTCTGCAAGGTGTGCAGGATCAATGTTAAAGAAAATCTCATTCATAGATTCCGCAGAATAAAGGGATGCGGTACTATCCGAAGCTTGTGCAAAGACTGCATAATCTTGTGCAATGCCTGAATTGGCCTGCCATATCGAATCAAGTGGCATGCCATGAAATGTAATAATAAGATTTTCAATAGGAGAATTTTGTTCAGCAAATTCCTTCACAATAATGGGGATTGCACTAAGATCATATGAAGAAACTGCATGCAATGTATCTGGTTCGGCTAAATAGATAGCAGAATAATAATCAGATCTATCCGCCACTCCAAATTGGCCCCCGCCCCCAGTAGTGTCTTGAGAAGCTGCGACAATCATAGAATCTAAATAATCTTCAAATCTGCGCATATTAGTTGTGTCTGAAGGATCAGTCGCAAAAGTATCTATAAAAAGAGGATTCATGTCTATGGGCCGGTATCTTGAAATCCCAGAGGTATCTACAGAATAAAAATACAGGGATTCCACTTTATTTGCCTTGCTATCATCCATCCCGGTAGGATCAATAAGGTTCATTGGGTTATTTCTAACATACGAATAAGCATGATTCTCCAAAACAGGATCTGCGCCAGTAAATCTCCCTAAATTGTCATCATAGTATCTAGCACCAAAATAATACAAAGAACTTTCATCTTCCTCTTTTCCAGTGAATGGATAACTTATTTCTTGGTTCTCAATTTCTTGCCCAAAAGGCAGCGACTTAAACATCCTAATATCTTCATCAACCGAACCAGTCAACAATCTATTACTCAATCTATCTCGATGAAAGTATCTTGTATAGGAATCATGGATACTAGCAACAATATCATTCCCAGCATAAACAAACCTAGTAGTTCCAAATCTCCCTTCCGAACCAGGAGGCATGCCTGTTTCTGGAATATCAATAACCTCTGCATAAGAAATAGGTATACAGATAAAAAACACTAATAAAATCACTTCTTTTTTCATAAACCAATAAAGAAATATAGAATATAAAAAGTTAACGTCTTTATCAAAAACCTACAAAATAAACGGCACCTAAAACTCCACACCCTCCACAACAGCAGGTAACGCCAACTGTTGTTGATATGCTTGTGCCTCTAGTTGCTCCAAAAGGGAAAGAGCTTCATCCAATGATCCTGCAAGCGGACAATTAACTCCACTCTCAAAACACTCTGTCGCAATCTTTTGGGCATGCCTAGAAGCATATCTGGCCTGCGGACTATATCCTCCCCCCGAATTTGCATTGAGTTCCCCCGAACGCATCGCTTGATCTGTACATCGGGCATTTTGACAAGGCGGAACTCTATTTGGACAATCGCCTTTAAGCCAAGAACCACTTTGCCGATTAGCTTTGGAAATATCCACCTTCAGCGAATTCCCTCCAGGTTTTACCCCTCTGGGAGAGGCAGCAATACCATACGCTGCCAAGGCAAGTATCGTCGAAATTGCAATCTCTTCCTTATTCTCATTCAAATCTTCTAAATAGCTTAATTCTCCCGCCATTCTCCTTAAATCAATATCTTCATACATATGGATCCCCATGCCATTAACCAAATTTCCACTTCCAAAGTCTACCCAAGCCCCCCCGGTTCCAGAGTTAGAAAAACCATAAGCATCAAAAGGGAGATTATAAAATCTTATCTCTGAATTAGTATCTCTAACATCCCCCCACAAAGAATTATATATTACCTCTCCAACTTTCTCGCCAACCCATGCCGGCGGCTCCTCAAATATGTTCTGCTGATTCAATGTCCAGCTTTCCATTCCATTTGGATCTATTTTATTCATTGGATTGTTCTCCACATACGCATATGCATGATTTTCTTCAACAGGATCCACACTTATAAACCTCCCTAAATTATCATCATAATATCTGGCTCCAAAATAATACAAAGAGCTTTCATCCTCCTCTTTTCCAGTAAATGGGTAATCTACCCCGGAATTCGAAACTTTCTGGCCAAAGGGTAGCGATTTAAATTTTTGCAAATTCCCCGCCGAATTGGTTGTCAATCTATTACTTAATCTACCATTATGATAATATTTTATTTCAGAATCTTTAACAGAAGCAACAATATTATTCCCTGCGTAAACAAATTTCTTAACTCCAATACTGTCTCTCAAGGGTTCGGGTTCTTCGTTGTCCCCGACATTAGGAATCTCCAAAACCTTCGCATTAGATATAGGCATACAAATAACTAGGAATATCAAGAAAATCACTTCTTTTTTCATATAAATAAAAACAAAAAGATATTTAAAAACGTTTCCTAAATCAAGAACATGAAAACAATACTAGACACGGATTTCCTAATAAACGTAATCAAATACAAAATAAATATAGAAGAAATAAAAAATCCTACAATAATAGACAAAACTCTAGACGAACTAAAAAAAGTAAACAATCTAAACGCAAAAGCTGCCATAAAACTAACAAAATTAAAGAAATTTAAAATAATAAAAACGAAAGGCAATAAAATAGTAGACGACCTAATTCTCGAAAAAGCAACAAAGGAAGATTCAGTAGCAACTCAAGATAAGAAACTAAAAAAACAACTAAAAGAAAAACAAATAAAAACAATAACAATAAGGCAAAAGAAATATATAAAATGAAAAAATTTGCATTCGCTTTTATAATATTGATTCTAATAATAGTAAGCACAATTCTTACCAACCAACAGCCCTCTTTAGTTGAACAAGTCGATGTCTATACTGCGGGGGAAGGGTACTGGTTTTATCGTATTCCTGCAATTGAAACTGCCCCAGACGGAACGCTTCTTGCTTTTGCCGAGGCACGCAAATATGGTCGCCAAGATCCGGGATTTGGTCAGCAAGATGTTGATCTTGTCCTAAAAAGAAGTACAGATAGTGGAAAAAGCTGGTCAAAAATGGAAGTTATCGATGACCCCGGCGAAGCTTGGTCTGCCGCCAATCCTACAACACTTGTGGATAAAGAAACCAACAAAGTTTGGGTGTTGTATTATCAATCTAAGCCAGGCAAAAGCACACTTACATCAAGACCAAAGACAGATGATCTAAAGACCATTGCACGTTTCAGCGAAGACAATGGATTGACGTGGTCAAGTCAAATCGATTTAACAAATATTTCTAGGGACATGGAAGATGGGAATTGGAATTCTAGTATAATCGGGCCCGGGGGGGCCATACAAACTAGTGATGGACGATTACTATTTCCTGCTTGGAAAACCCCCTACAATATATTTACCATTTACAGTGATGATCATGGAGAAACTTGGCACAGGGGAGAATTTGTTCCCAGAGGCCATCAAGGAAATGAAAATCAGTTAGTCGAATTAAACGACGGTCGAATCCTCATGGATATACGCCAGGTATCCGGAAATATCAGGTTACAAGCAATTAGTGACGATAGGGGCGAGACCTGGTCAGAAGCATTCCAAAGTAGGAAAGCCATTGCATGCAGTTCTTCTATTGAAAGGTTAACACTTAAAGCAGAGAATGATGATCGAGATCGAATTATTTGGTCTGGACCCAAAGGTCCTGAAAGGAACAACCTAGTAGCCAAAATTAGCTATGATGAAGGAGAAACCTTCCCCAAAGAACTAATGGTTGCCCTCGAACCTGCCGCATATTCAGATTTGACGATACTCTCAGACAAAACAATTGGCATACTCTGGGAAAGGGATGAATACAACTATATCTCCTTTACAAGACTTGACCTTAAATACCTAGAATCCCGAAGCACTATTAATTACCTCAATAACTTAAAAGCAATATAAACAAAAACCTTTATAAACCAAACTTCTCCCCAAAAAACTAGCAAAATGTTTTACGAAGTTAAATTAAAAGAGCACATAAGAGTGCCTCCAAACTTATTCAAAGAAGACGTAAATGGATCCGTCCTAAAAAGCCTAAATGAGAAATTTGAGGGCTACGTCTCAGAAGAACTAGGTTTCGTAATTGGGATAAAACAAATAGACAAAATCGGAGAGGGAATTATAATTCCTGGAGACGGTGCTGCACACTACGAGACCACATTCAGTATATTCACATTCATCCCTGAGTTACAAGAAGTATTGCTTGGTAAAATCTCAGAGATCACAGACTTTGGTGCCTTCATAGAGATTGGCCCAATTGATGGAATGATTCACGTATCTCAAACAATGGACGATTACGTTTCATTCAGTAAAGAAAATGTACTAACTGGAAAAGAATCCAAAAGAGTATTAAAGGTAAATGATATTTGCAGATCAAGAATAATTGCAGTTTCATACAAAGAGGCAAACAATCCAAAGATAGGTCTAACAATGAGACAACCTTTGCTAGGAAACCTAAAATGGGTTGAAGAAGAGTTAAAAAAACAAAAGGAAAAAGGTAAAAAATAATGGCAAAAAAAGCTTGTAAGGCATGTAAATTTTTATATGAAGGGCAAAAATGTCCTGCTTGCGATAATGCACAATCTACAGATTCATGGAAGGGCAAAATCATAATTATCAACGCAGAAAAATCAGAGATAGCTGAAAAAACAGGGATTAAAGTAAAAGGAGAATATGCAATAAAAACGTAAAATGAAAATCATTTCTAAAGAAAAATCAAATTTAATTGACAGAACTGAGCTTATGGCAGTGTTTCCACACATTGGAAAACCTACTCCAAAAACAAGTGAGATAAAAAAGGCAGTAGCAACAGAACTAAAAGCAGATGAAAATCTAGTGGTCATAAAAGAGATCTACACTCAATACGGAGAAGGTACCTCGAAAATTAAAGCATACGCATATAATAATCTTGAAGAACTAAAAAAATTAGAAAAGTATGAAGAGCCTAAAAAAGAAGAAGCTCCAAAAGCTGAAGAAAAGCCTGCTGAAAAACCAAAGGAAGAAGTAAAAGAAGATGGCAAAGAAAGCAAAACCGAAGAACAAGCTAACGAGTAAGAAATACGCTAAATACGAGATAAAAGACGGAAAGATCTCTAGAAAGCCTAGCTGCCCAAAATGTGGATCTGGTGTGTTTTTAGCAGAACACAAGGATAGATTATACTGTGGAAAGTGCCATTATGTGGAAATGAAGGCCAAAAAGGCCGAATAATTCTGTAACCATTCCAGAGTAGCAAATACCGAAAGATTTATAAATAACTGATTTACTACTTTTATTATATCACCTCTTTTTCCCCAGGCGAGTCTTAAACAACGCATCCGCGTGCCTTTTCGGAGGGACTTGCCCAGGGTTTATAATCACAAACTTTAATAATCCCCAATAGCTAATTCTCCTATGCAAGACCAGATCTTAGATATGCTCCTAAAAGAGGATGAAATTACATGGCAAACTATTCTTTTCGATCTAATTAAAACTGAAAAGATGAACCCCTGGGACATAGATATATCTATTCTAACTCAAAAATATATTGAGATTGTAAAAAAGCTTCAAGAAATCAATTTCTCTCTATCTGGGAAGGTAATTTTAGCGGCCTCACTATTATTAAAAATAAAGTCGGATAAATTATTGAATGAAAACATGGCTGCCTTTGATAGCCTATTATATGAGCACGAAGAATTAGAAGATCCAGGAGATTTCATACAAGAAGAACAAGAAAGATTAGTAAATCCAAAGCTAACTATAAAAACTCCGCAGACAAGAAAGAGAAAGGTTTCTGTAAACGATTTAGTTTTCGCATTAGAAAGGGCATTGGAAGTAGAAAAAAGAAGAAAACAAAGATACATTCGAGAAGCAGAAGTTCCAGACCATATAAAAGTTCCAGAAAAAAAGATAGATCTTGGAGATAAGATCAAAGATATCTATGAAAAAATAAGAAGTTTTTTAAAAAAAGAAAATAAAGTTACATTTACACAACTACTTCCTTCACAAGGGAAGGAGGATGTCATATATACATTCATCCCATTATTACATTTGGACAACCAAAAAAAGATACACATTTATCAAGACAAACCATTTGAGGAGATCGATATAACAATAAAAAAATGAACTTGATTATCGGAATAATATTCATACTTGGAATTCCATTCTGGCTATGGATGTTAACAGACGCAATAATGGTGGAGCACAAAAAAAGGCACCACTCAAATCTATGGATTATTTTCATCGCTCTAACTTTTGTCATCGGAGCATTAGTATATTTCTTAACAAAAAAAGGAGGTAAAAAATGAGAGAGATAAAAAAAATAGGTGTTTGGCCTGCATCAAAAGTGATGGGCATAGTCCTTGCAATTATGGGTTTTATAGTAACCACACTAGGAATCATTCTAATAAAATTTCTCGATGCAGCGGCTGCCGCAGAAGTAACTGGAGCTACAGCATTATCCGCAATCCTAATAGGTATATTATTCTACGGAGTTTTAGGACTTGCACTAGGTGCATTGTTTGCATGGCTATATAATTTAGTCGTAAAACACACAAAAGGTTTCGAAATAGACCTAAAATAATTTTTATTTTAATTTTTTTATTAATCCATCAAAACCTAGATTAGATTCTTTACCTTTTATCATATCTTTCAGCATAAACTTCTTACTCTTGAGTTCCTTCTCACCTATAAACACCACATACTTTATACCCTTACTATTCGCATATTGCAGTGCCTTGCTTGGTTTGCCAAATAGAACAGAACATTTAATGCCATTATCTCTTAATTTCTGTATATTCTTAAACAGTTCTTTGCTCTCACTCAAAGCAACAACCAAAACCCGGTTATCTTCAAAATCAACTTTAGCCAATTTACTTAATCTTTCCAAACCAAAAGAAATTCCTGTGCTTTGAAATCCATCAACTAAATAAGATCCCCCTGCACAAACAGTCTCTTTTATTCCTTTAGTTTTTATCTCAAAAACACTGCCATTATAGTAACTTAATCCCCTAGCTAAAGAAGGCAAAAAATTAATCTTTGCACCATAAAATCCACAAAGCTTCTTTAAACTCTTAACCTCTTCAAAAGACCCATATTTCTCAAAAAAAGATTCAGGTTTCTTAAATATTGATAAAACATTCTCCGCCTTAAACTTTTTTAGATTCTGCTTGACTTCAGATTCAGACAACTTATCAAGTTTGTCAATCTCTCTAATAACTTCTTCCTTTTTCTTAACTCCTTCTTTCTCTAAAATCTCATTCAATAGTTTCCTATTATTAAAATTAATAACCGCATCAATTCCTAATTCCTTAAGAACATTAAATGTCAAAGCCAAGATTTCTGCTTCATCTTTAATACTAGACCCAATAACATCTACATCGCATTGTGTAAACTGTCTAAATCTATTCCCCGAAATAGGCTCATCCCTAAAAACTTCTCCAATTTGGTATCTTTTAGATGGTAATTTCTTATTCTTAGCCAACCTCTTCAACTGAAAAGTAAATTCATATCTCAAAGCTAACTTCCGATTTCCTCTATCTTTTAATTTAAAAGTATCAGAAACGGCTTCATCATTAGCATTATCCCCCCTAACAAATTCTTCATATTCCACAATCGGGGTCTCAGCTGGCTCAAAGCCATACAAATTAAAGT
The DNA here is from genome assembly GCA_964481835.1 of Candidatus Woesearchaeota archaeon. Taxonomy (GTDB): domain Archaea; phylum Nanobdellota; class Nanobdellia; order SCGC-AAA011-G17; family PNOQ01; genus JABIBT01. The sequence goes on along the minus strand of CAYZTT010000003.1, from coordinate 4,870 downwards.
TCTTAACTAAAACTTCCTTTATCTTCTGCCTCTTAATCGCATCCTCTCCTAAAAAATCCTTAAATCCTTTTACCGTTTCCATTCTATTAACCTCCAATTTACAGATTTAAATAAGTTTTGAAAAAATGGGACGGCGCCCGGGAATCGAACCCGGACTATAGGATCCACAATCCTACGTTCTACCGTTAAACCAACGCCGCCATACATAGAACTATCTAAAACAAAAAAGTTCAAATTAGAAATAAAGTCCAGACTATTAACAATGAATACAATCAGCGCTTCTCCGCGCATTATCCTCAGTTAATATTCTTTCCATCTTAACCTATACACTCCAGAACATATATTTAAATCTTTCTATATTGAAATGAAATAAGCTACCAACATTATACTCGCGTCCGCAGCAATATGAGATAAGATAGGCATTAGCAAACCATTATACTTCCTTCTGAGATACCTCCAAAACCACGCAGCAAGAGATAAAATGCCAAAAGAGAGTATTAACCAAGGCCAAGACAAAAATAAGGCCAAAACCAACAAATGATACCCTGCAAAAACGAAATCAGAAAAAGCAAATCCTTTCTTATCACTGCCCAAATAATCTCTCCAGAAAAATTCCTCAAACCAGGAGTTTATCAAAAAGTGGTATATCACAAAGGCCAACCATATTCCTCCTGTCAATCCAAGTGAAGCAAGAACAATCGATAATTTAGATTCTATTCCTGCATATGGACTCAAAAAATATAATATTACTCCCCCCATTAATCCAAACAATATGGATCCAAAAGCAAAACCCAAATTAAATCCCTTAAACATATTTCTCCAAGAACTTAGTTTCTTACTATAAATTAAAAATCCTAAAATCAAAAGGTGATAAAGAATGAAAGCAACCCATCCGCTCTTAAAAATATAAAGCCCAATAATCATAGCAACATAAGGCACTAATAAAGCAAGTTTCATATCAATAAATTAAATCTCTAATTTAAGTAGTTTTTGATAAAAAAGCGGTGACGGGGAATCGGACCCCGGTCTGAGGCGCCACAGGCCTCCGTACTAACCACTATACTACCACCGCCATTAACAAAATTAAGACAGAAATCTAACTTTTAAAACTTTCGACAATAACTAAACCTCTTGTGTCTGACCCAATTCTCCCCTGGCCGCAATTTTGCCGCGCCCCAGTACCAATTCCAGAGCATTTCGCATAGAATCATCCATCCCATCAACCATTAAACCTCGGAGATTCCCGTTATCTCTCCAATGGGATAATAATAATGGGCCATTTGAAACAACAACTCTTCTTCTTCCCGAATATTCTAAGGAATCTCGGCCATCCGGAGAAATCACAAACACGTAATCATCTGCTAGATTTTCGGGAGTATACTTAGCTTTCATAAAAACAGAAACCCAACAAAATTTATAAAATTATCTTTTGAAAATCCTACTAAAAAATCCGCCTTCAACCTTCTCACTATATTCAATCCCCACTAAGTTAGCAACAACCTCTTTATATGCAACCGCAGATTTACTTTTCGGATGAGAAAAAACAACGGGCAACCTTTTAATCAAGCTCTCACGAACTGCCTTATCATACGGGATTTCCCCTAAAACTGGCTTCTCCAAAAGACCTTCAATATTCTCTGTAGGAATATCATGATTCTCTCCAGATTTAGCCAACACTACCCCTCTAACTTTTTTGCCCATCTCTTCAGCCAATCGAATAGTTTTCAAAGCATCAGTAACTGCAGGCAATTCAGGATTTGTAACAATAATTAATTCATCAACAGATTGCATTATTCCCAAAGTTTCTCTACCTAATCCTGCAGCACCATCAACTATAACAACATCAGTCAAACCATCCAATGTAGGCAAAACATTTTTCATCTTCTCTGGATTAACATCCCTCAAATCTTGCAAAGATAAACCTGCAGGAACAATCTTCAAACCAGAATGATGTAAATAAACAGAATCCAATAAACTATTTTTCCCTTTCAAAACATCGTGAAAAGTAATTGGAACAACTGGAACTCCTAAATGTAAACCAACATTGGGGGTACTTAGATTCCCATCAACAACAACAACATCACGACCAAAATAAGATAATGCTGCAGCCATATTTACTGCAGTAGAAGTTTTACCAACCCCTCCTTTCCCAGACAAAATTCCAACTTTTACAGTCAACCTAACTCATCCTCCACAATATCTACAAACTCTTTAGTCTTATTAAAATATTCTTCTAACGTAGGAACATTAACCTCTAAATTTCTTCTATCCAAATGACAAATCATAGTAACATGTTTCCTATACTCTTCACGCCTATCAAACTCAGATTCCTTGATTTTATTTAATAATTGATATAATTTAATATAATTCTTATATTTTTTATCCTTTTCCAAAAGTAATTCTGCCCGGCTTAACGCGCCCTCCGGTATGCTGGCTATTTTACGTTTATCTCTTAGGTTCTCGAGCAAAGCGAGTATGACAAAGTTACAAGACTCAATGAGCCTCTTCACCGTATTCATTATAATATCGCAGGTACGTGTATATTTTAAGCTCACGTAAACAAGATGATCGGCTCGCTTCAACTCTTCTCTAGCATCTTCTAATAAATCCATTACTGGGTTCTCCGTGTAATAATACTATGCACTTTTAATATAAAAACTTTTGCCTTTGAAATATAGCTTTTTAGCTCCTCAATTTTCAATATTCGGGTCTTATACTCTGAATCACATATAACAAATCCACCTTTTCTAGAGAATTCCACGGGGGCCTTCTGCCTGTTCTTTACTAATTGATCCATTTCAAAAATAAACCGGGGCAATGTTTCATCAAAGTCATATCTAGTTTTTATTATTCTCCTAAAAAGGTCTAATTTTGAATTAAAATTGTCTGGATACGGCCCAATCTTTTTGTACATCCTTTCATACAATAAGAGACTATCCAGGCATTCATTCAAGGATTTACTCAGATTCTCAAGAATCCCAATAAACATCCTTGGATCCTTAACTAATGGATAAGTAACTCCCAACATATGACTAGCTAATTTCAAATGTTTTACAGAATCCTGGAACCTATCTTTAAAATCTTCCACAATAAGGGTAATTAACTATTATTTTTAAAGAAAACTATTTTTGCAATTTCATAATGGCTTCAGCTAAATCACCATTACTTTCTTCTAAAGCTTTTTGAGCGTCAGATTCATCCACTCCAGCTTGCGTAGCAACAGTCAAAACATCATCCTTAGAAATTCCTGATCCTTCAGAAGCGTCCCCAGTTATCTGATAAGTTTCCTGGCCCATCATATTAACCTTAGTTACATGCGGATTTTTAATAATAATGTCCTTCGGGCCCTTGATAATTACTTCAGAAGCAGGTATTTCTTCTTGTTTCATACCTAGCTTATTCATCATCTTCTGCATCTGTCTAGGGTTCATATTGGGCATCATTTTCAGCTAAAAATAACATTTCCATATAAGTGCAATAAAACTTCAATTAAAATAACCAAGATTATAAACAAAATAACCGTTCCTGGTTTAAACTCAATCTTGCTCTTATATTCGTCATAATATTGAACTAATCCCCCCATCCCGGAAGGTAATTTCACTTGATCTTTTGCCATAGAATGAATACAAATAAAGTCTTTATAAAGTTTTTGAAAAGAAAGTGTAGGCAAGTGTAAGCCGCATTCTGTTAACACCCCACTTGAATGGACGGTGTATCCCGACATTCGACTAAGCGTTCCAATCGAACTTGCACGAAGTCGTGCCCCGCTGTCTCATCGTTCCCCTATGTCTACTCAGCTGGTTAACTTATCCTCCTCACAGAGAACTTCGCAAGCCTCATAGTTTAACAACACAAGGACGTGCCATTTCTGAACGGTTGCCTCGAGTTTCCCCGACTTAAAAAGCGACCGATATTCGTGTGCGGACTTTCCTCCTCAAAGGTTAGTCAGGCACTTACCTACAATCTATATACTCCAGAATACACTTTATAAATTTAACTATTTAACCTTTTTAATAATCCAAGCAATCAAAAATCCAAGCAACCATAAAGCAATGATTATGCCGCCTACCCAGATAGAAAATCCAACAATTAGCATCCCCATTGAATCCCAATTAAGTAAACTAACCTGAACAAAAGTTATCAAAGATACCACTGTCAAAAATACTAAAATGACAATAGAAATTATCCCCAAAACTTTAGCCCATTTCTCCATAATCAATAAATATCAAATACATTAATAAAGTTAACTATCTACAGAAATTCTTAACTCCTTTAAAGAAATATCCGAATCTAAATCTCTAAGATATTCCATAATCTCTCCTTGAGACAACCCCTCATAATTGAAAGGTAGCCCGGTCTCAGCATAAAACTCCAAAGAATGTCTTAAACTATCTCTTGCGGCATACCCGCAATCTACTCCTCCATCTAAAGATCTAGCCAACTCTCTAAATGCAAGTCCCGCCTTGGTAAACAACTCTACAGAACCACCATCTCTTTCAACAGCAGCCAAAACAACCCTATGCAAACAAGCAACTAGATCTATCGGGTGACCACTGACAGCAGTTTCCCTAACAAGCGCTAAGCGGGTATTCCAGTTAGGATCCTCAACATCCTCTAACATCCAGTTATATAGTGCCTCTCCCATAATTTTCGAGGCCTCCGGCTATTAATAAATTTAACCATTTAAAAAAGAAATGAGATAAATACATAGACAAGACATACCTGATAATTTCCAAGCTATTAGTAAACGCACGCTGAATATCTCGTTACCTCAATACTTACACGCCGTTCCTATCAAACTCGTCTTCTGCGAGTGCTTGTAGTATCTCTTTTTGAGGGATGCTTCGAGCTTAGATGCTTTCAGCTCTTA
>CAYZTT010000002.1:0-74051 GCA_964481835.1 Candidatus Woesearchaeota archaeon | reverse complement strand
AAATAGTGTAGTCAAATTTAAACTGATAAAAACTCCCTTTAATGCAACAATGCACTACTTAAACACTTCCCCAGTTTCGAGGCTCCAAAATAATAGATCTAGCTCATCCATAGAGAGCCCATTTTCTTTAGCAAGCTTCCTAAGTTTTTGTTCTATTTCCAAATAATTTTTCCTACCTAGTGAGTTGGGCACAACATCTAATGCCCCAAATCTAACAAGGTTCTTCAAAATATGCCTATCTAATATGGCCAGGTTCTCTCTTCCAATATTTCTTAAGAAATGGCTTGCCTCTTTGTATCCTAGCCCATTGACATTCTCAACAAGATATTCCCTCAATCTAAAATTATCATGGTTCCCTTTTATTTCCTGCAACAAGGCAGGATAAGATTTTTTCATATCAACTAGCCTTTTCTTCTTTGTATTATGGAATCTTACTCTCTTTAGCTCCTCTCCAAAGTCAATAGGTCCATTCTCAAAGTCCTTTTCCTTAAGAAAATCTATGACCTTTTCAGCTTGCCTAGCTTTACTTCCGGGGGTCAGCAAACAAAAACAAAGCTCATAGAAATACTCTTTCTCAGAAACCAGAGAAAAATCACTCAATCTCCTCCTTATCATATCTTTCCGCTTGGAGAACTCTTTTTTAATCATATTGAATATAATAAAAGAAAGTTAATAAAATTAATCTACGAACTCGATTCCGAGTTCTTTTTCAATGTCTTTCTTTTTCTTCTCAGCAGGCATATTCTTATGTCCGAATATCTGAGGACTCTGAACACCCGTTACGATCAGCATAACCCTTAGGGTCTTATCCATATCTTCAGATATCTGCGCACCCCAAATTATCCTTGCATCCTCATCTAATCGCTGTGAAACACTCTCAACAACACCTTTTGCTTCAGATAAGGACATATCAGATCCACCAACAATATTTATCAGAGCGCCATTTGCCCCTGTTATGTCCACATCCAATAACGGATTGTTAATAGCATGCTCTACTGCCTCCATAGCCCGGTTCTCGCTGTCGCTTTCACCAACGCCAATTGATGCCGCACCACCTTTTCCCATTACAGTCTTTATATCTGCAAAGTCCAAGTTAACGAGTCCAGCCTTGGTTACCAATTCTGCAATTCCTTTAACAGCATTAGTCAAAATTTCGTCTGCAACTTTAAAGGAAGTGTGTAATGGCAAATCTGGAGCCAATTCCAACAATTTATCGTTTGGTATAACTATTAATGTGTCTACAATATTTTCTAATTTCTCTAATCCAATCAGAGCATTCTCGTATCTCCTCTGACCTTCCATCTCAAAGGGGATCGTAACTATGCCTACAGTTAGAATTCCCAACTTCTTAGCAATATCTGCTACCACCGGAGCACTTCCAGTTCCTGTTCCCCCACCAAGCCCACAAGTAATGAAGACCAAATCTGCGCCTTTCATCATCTCTCGGATCTCATGTTCACTCTCTCTTGCAGCTTCCTCACCTATTTGTGGCACGCTACCTGCACCTAGGCCCTTGGTAATGTCCTTTCCAATCAAAGCTTTCTTTGTAGCATTAGTATATAGTAAGTCTTGGGCATCCGTGTTAATGGCAATAGTCTCCGCGCCAGCAATTCCAACTTCAGAAATTCTATTAATTGTATTATTTCCTGCTCCGCCAGCACCAATAACTTTTATCTTTGCCTTTTGCTCTGAAATCAATGACTCTAACTCTTCATCAATATTACTGAGCCTTTCTGGCAATGCTCTAGAAATTGAATCAACTGACCTTGCGCTTTCGATAATGCTATCCATTCTAAACCCCTTTAAATGTTATATTTGGGGGGAAATAACCTCAGTATTTAAATTTAATTATTCTGAAGTAGTAGGTTCTTTTTTCTTCGTTGAGAACTCAATAGACTTAACTTCTGGGACTAATTTAGAAATTTTTTCCTTTACAAAACTCAGCATATGGTCTGGGATAGGAATTTCAGTTTCAATCTTTAATTTTGACTCCTTTAATTCCAAGTTGTACTTGTCTTTTGGCAATCCCATAAACGAATTCAATAGGCCATCCACCTTTTCATTTGCCAATTTAATCAATTTCACAACTTTTACATCAAAGACTAAATCCTTGCCTGCCAAAGGGTGGTTAAAATCTACAGTAACTCTTCCTCCAGACACACTCCTAACAAGTCCTGCCATCCCTTCAGCATTAATTTGCATTCCAGGGTGAGGATTCATCTTCTGTTTTGTGAATAATGCCTTAGAAACGACTCTCACTAATTTAGGGTTCTTTTTCCCATATGCCTCTCCAGCAGAAATTTCGAAAGTATAATCTTTTCCTTCCTCGATAGATTCCAGTTTTTCATCTAAACCTTTAATAACAAACTTCTCCCCGACACAAACGAACAAAGGAGTGTACTCTTTTTTGTGGATATGTTCTTTTTCTCCAACTGCCTTAACATTAGTATCGAAAATCTTGCCACTAACCAACTTGCCAGTATATTCCAATTCGATAAAATCTCCTTTCTTTACCTTAACCATAAAATCTGAGAAGAGTTAGTTTATTTAAAGTTTACCTTATCAAAAAACTATATAAGTTTCTAAAGATTCACCTTTTTATGGCAAATTGGAGGGCAAACGTAAAACCACCACTAAAACTGCATTTAGAGAAGGCAATAAGAAAATCTGCAGAGCACAAAGAAACCATCGATCTAGCAGATGACAAAAAAACTGCACAGCTCTGGATAGCAATTTCTCAGCTATCAAAGGATCTACAAGAATCAAAAGTAAGGATAAAATACCTGGAATCCATTCTCACAGATCTACTAGAATCGAAGAGAAAGCACACAAAATCTAAAAAAGAAATCACAGAGTTAAACAAACTGATAGATACTCTAAAGAAGTTTTAAAACAAAAACTTTATAAAATACTTTTTTTCTCTTTCTTAACATGGATAAAAAAGTAGTAAACGCTTCTAGCCTAAAAGTTGGTGGTTATGTAATATTTGATAACGTTGCTTGCAAGGTTTCATCAATCGATATATCGAGGACGGGGAAACACGGGCATGCAAAAGCAAGGATACAAGCGATATCATTAACAGATGGAGTAAAAAAAGTAAAACTCTATCCTGCACATGATAAGGTTGAAGTACCAATAATTGAGAAGGAAACTGCCCAGGTGCTCTCTATATCTGGAGATTCAGCAAACGTTATGGATATGAAATCATACGAAACGTTCGACCTAAAAATTCCAAACGATATGAAAGGCCAAGTAAAAGATGGTGATCAAGTAAACTATTGGATAATAATGGGAGAAAAAGTACTAAAACAAAAATAAAATGGCACAAAAATTTCCTGAAGCACACAAGCGGATGTTCACAAACGTATTTGTTTGTAAGAAATGTAAGTCAAAACAAAGGTCGACTATGCAGAAAGTATTAGAAGGCAAAATACTTTGCAAAAAATGTGGTGGTAAAGCTTTCAGAACACTGAGAAAAGCAAAATAAGATGAATTATGATCTATTATTTTTAGTAATCTTTGGTTTGGTAGTCCTGGGCATAATGCTCCTTAATCGAAAAAGGACCGAATTCCAAAAAATCGTCTTTCCTTTCCTTTACATGATTATCTATAGAACAAAATTAGGCCTATCTAATATGGATAGACTCGCCAAGCGATTTCCCAAAACATTAACAGTTCTTAGTTACATTTCAATTGGCATTGGCTACATCGGAATGGCATTTATCACTTTCTTCTTATTCAAGGGGCTTTATGATGTTATATTTTTCAACGCACCCTCTCCAGTCGGTTTGGTTCTTCCTGGCGTGGAAACTGTCCCCGGGCTACCCAAGTTATCTTTCTGGCACTGGATAATATCCATATTTGTGCTTGCATCGGTTCATGAATTTTCACACGGAGTATTTGCAAGATTAAATAAAATAAAAGTAAAGTCATCAGGATTTGCGCTTTTAGGAATAATACTCCCAGTTGTGCCGGCAGCATTTGTTGAGCCAGATGAGAAATCTATGGCCAAAGCTCCAAAAAAAGCACAGTTATCTGTTCTTGCTGCCGGATCTTTTGCAAATTTCCTTACAGCAATTGCGGCCTTCTTAATTTTCGGATTTCTTCTGGGGCCTGCGGCGGCGAATATGATTGAAACTTCAGGCATAATGGTTGCTGGGATGGAAGAAGGTGGTCCTGCAGAGCTGGCCAGCATGCAAATAAATGAATCCATAATTGCAATCAACGATATCCCTGTGGAAAATATTGATCAATTTAAGGCAGAGATGGATCAATACATCCCCTATGAAAAGATATCAATACAAACAGAATCATCTACATATTATGTTACCCTTACAGAATCTTCGGAGGATTCATCTAAGGGCCATATGGGGATTTTTTTATCGCCCAAGGAGCAAATATACAACCCGGAGATAGAGGCCAAATATGGGGCCTTTGGAATCAAAGCATTCATTTGGTTGACACTACTATTTTCATGGCTATTCCTAATTAACTTAGGAGTTGGAATGTTCAACTTACTTCCACTAGGAATCTTAGATGGAGGAAAGATGTTTTATTTAGCAATCCTCCACTTCACAAAAAATGAAAAACTGACAAATAGAATATGGAAATATACTAACATAATTTTAATAATGGTTCTCTTGGCACTCATCTTACCTCAACTATATAATACTTTAATTGCCCCATTAATTAATTCTTTTATCTAAAAAAATTAAGGTTGTGAAACTTCAACAAAGTCTTCTGAAGTATAAGTTTTCGTTGGATCTAAATTTAATAGCGCAACAAACTTAATCTCCGGATCTTGATCACTGCCATCATCGTCTAGGAACCATTCTGTTGCCCATGAAGTAGCCGCAATACCATCATAAAACATTGGACTATAAGGCATACTTGAAACTGCCAGGGGATCATCATCATTTGTAGGGTCATATTCCCAGAATTCATAATTCAATCTCATCCCGTCACACCCCTCTCCGTTCACCACTAAATTGATTCGATCTCCTTCAACCGCATAATCATTATTAATATCATCCCCCCAATATGCACCCACTATAGTACAAGTAGCGGGATCACAATCGGGATCATTTTCATTACTAAACCCATCACAATCTTCATCATATCCTCCTGGATCTTCACAGAATTCGGGATACTCTCCGGGCTGAGTCCATGGGATACACTCTCCATAGTCCGAACCATCATCCAGACAAGTCTTGAATCCAGTAGAACAATATCCGGGCAAGCCAGTACTGCAGGCAACACCTGATCCAGGAGAGCATAGGACATCGCACATACAATGATTATCTACCTCGCTGCATAGATTGTATTTATCTTGACTTGGTTCGGGGCAAACATCCATACAGACAGGGACCTCGTTATTCAATATATCTCCCTCTCCAGTGTATAAGCAACAATATTCTTCTGGGAGAGCGGGGGTTAGAATATCACAACACATACTCCCGTCATTAACTGGTTCCCCAGAATAATCTGCACACCCAGTTAAATCTAAAGAACAATCTTGAGCAACATCGCAGCTAAAACCAATCTCCATTAAGTTTGGTTGGGGACTGCAGCCCAAACAAAGTGGCTGGATCCCATCTGGCCTCTTTAAATCCATTAAATCATTTGTTGTATCATTAATTTCGTACATATCAAACTCCAAGGCCCTATCACTTGCTGAATTAACTCTATGCACCCTAACCAAATGTGGCCCATCAACTAATGCGGGGTTATTAACATACAAGAATTCACTTGGATCATCGAAATTAATAGTACTAGTCAAAACAGTTTCATTATCGATTACCTCGTCGCCCCACCAAGTAGGTCCACAGGTATAATGTAAATAAAACTTTTCATTGTTGCCCTCAAAAACATGCGGACCTTCAGAACAGCTAGCTCCCCCCTCTCTTGTGTCTGGGATATAGGCATAATGCTCCCAGTTAATTAGGTCTTCAGAGAAACCATATGTAATCGCATTCCTTTCTGAAGGGAAAGTGGCGACAGACAAGGAGCTATGTACATACATTATCCAATGGGTTGAATTATATCTTCTGACCATTGGGTCCCTACAAGATTTCTTCCATTGCGGACTTGCATGCAGGCTATCATCATCATTCCAAGAAGAAAATGGACCATCACATTCCATTGCCATTCCTTGTTTAACCCAATTGTCAGGATTATTCAAATCTGTTCCGTCATTAGTTGCAAGAAGTATCCTTTGGGCATAATACTCGCATCCGGGGTCCCCGTTATCACACGGCTCAAGAGATACACCTGTATAGTACATATAGTAAATCTCATCCCCCTCATTATAGTAAACGTGGGGGGCCCAAACACTTAAGCTATCTGGACCAGTTTCTTCTTTATGAATTACATCCTCTTGTCTAGTCCAGTCTGCAGCATTTGATGAAGTATAGTGGACAAACTCATTTTCACTCATTGTATCATAGGGCCGGCAATAATTATTTGAGCAAGGGCCGTCACACTCCTCGTCACTTGTACATCTCTTGGATTTTATTGTGATTAGGTGGTATATATTATCCTGGTCTTGGAAGAATGCAAAATCATTATGTCCAAAGGGGTCTTCTCCATCCTGGACCATTGGAGCCAGTAATAATCTATCATATTCACAATTATATTCGCAGGTTGGGCGCCCTGGTTCCCAAACAAATGGAGGATCGTCATCTCCAGAATCATCATCTCCTCCGCCTCCCCCTCCTCCGCCACCACTGCTGCCGGAAGAGGAAGTATTTGTAGAGCTACCATTGTAAACTACACTGTGACCATCGATCATTATTTTGGGGGTAATAACTGCATCAACAAAATCTCCTTGAGTACAATCTAATCCAAAGAAGTCAACCCAAGTTTCACGACTAGATAATATCTCTTGTTCTTTTTCAATTTCCTGCTGCCCATTCTCAGAATTAATTACTGCAACAAAACCACTTATCGGAAGGCCTCCAATATTCTCAACTAACACCGCAAATCTTGCATCAGAACCTTCACAATCAAAACCAAAATTATTAATCTGAATAGCTACATCGGGAGGCAAAACTCCTATAGTAACAAAGATTTCTCGAATGGTATCCGGAAGATATTCTCCGCCTGTTAAAATAACCATCCCAAAACTCAAAGAAAGCAGGGCAATTACTAAGGCCCCAGTAATATATATCGCTCTAACACCTCTCTTATTCATATAAAGAAACTTAAAATTCTCATTTAAATAAATTTCCATTTTCCTTAACTTTATAAACAAAAAATTTCTCTTTTAGATATGATAATAGATGTACATTGCCACCTAGATTTTGAACAATTTGATGAAGATCGGGACGAAGTAATAGCAAGAGCTAAAAAAAATAATGTGAAAGTAATAATCTCAAATGGAACAAATCTCGAAAAGAACAAAATGGTGCAGGGATTGGCAGAAAAATATGATATAGTGAAGCCCGCATACGGAATTTATCCTTCAGAGGCCGAAGAGATGTCTAAAAAAGAAATAGAAGAGACACTAGAATTCATAGAAAAAAATAATCCGGTGGCAATTGGGGAAGTGGGCTTGGATTTAAAACATGGCAAAAATATAGAAAAACAAAAAGAAGTTTTAAAGAGACTTATAGACATTTCAAAAAAATTGGATATTCCATTAATTGTTCACTCATGGAAGGCTGAAAAAGAAACAATAGAGTTTCTAAAAGAAAACAAAGCAGAAAAAGTCATAATGCATTGTTTTTGTGGGAACGCAACCCTAATTGAAGAGGCAGAATCTCTTGGATACTTATTTTCAATACCTCCCTCCATCGTAAAAAGTAAAACTTTTAGGAAATTGGCAAAAAGAATACAACTAAAATCAATACTCACTGAAACCGATGCACCATTCTTGTCTCCATATGAAGGAAAGAGAAATGAACCCTCTTTCATAAAAGAAACAATAAAGAAGGTTGCAGAGATAAAGGAAATAACAGAAGAAGAATTAGAAAAAATAATTTTTATGAATTATCAGAATTTATTTAAAAAATGAGCTTAGGAAAGAAACAACTAGAAAAGCAAGGTTATCGTTTTACAGGGGAACACAGCTCGGTAAAGATATGTGATTGGACAAAAAGAACTCTAAAAGGCGAAGGGGTTTGTTACAAGCAGAAATTCTATGGAATCAACACACATCAATGTGTCCAAATGACTCCTTCAATGGTCTGTCCCAATAGGTGCCAATTCTGTTGGAGGGCTCTAGACCTCTACACGGCCGAAACATTAGAAGAAGTCGACAATCCAAAAAAAATAATTGAAAACTCAATAAAATTTCAGAAGGATCTCATATACGGATTTGGCGGAAACAAAAAAGTAAGCAAAAAGTTACTCGATGAGGCACTGAAACCAAAACATTTTGCAATATCTCTCACTGGGGAGCCAACGATATACCCAAAACTAAACGAGCTATTAATCGAACTACACAAACAAAAATTCTCATCATTTTTAGTAACCAATGGTATGTTCCCCGAAGCATTAAGAAAGTTAGAAGAAATGCCAACACAAGTATATCTATCTCTAGATGCTCCGACAAAAGAACTTTACAACAAAATAGATAAACCAATTCTCAAAGATTATTGGGAACGTTTTAACAAGTCTTTAGAAATATTGTCCAATCTGAAAACAAGAACAGTGATTAGAATAACTTCAGTTAAGGGGCTAAATATGTGCAACGAAGAAGATTATGCCAAATTGATAAAAAAAGCAAACCCCCTCTTTGCAGAAATTAAAGCATATTCTTGGGTTGGAGAGTCAAGAGAAAGACTTACAGAAGAAAATGTTCCTTCTTATGATGAGTGTTATGAATTTGCTGAAACAATTGCAAACTTAATGGGTTATAAAATAATAGATACCCACCGGGAATCAAAAGCAATATTACTCGCAAAAGAAGATTTTCAAGAAAGAATATTAAAGTTCGATTAATCTTCCTAATGGTCCGGGATTGATTAATATTGTTTTTTTATTTATGTGGTCCATCCCACCAAAATGTTCATGCAAATGTCCAAATATATTAATTACAGGTTTTCGCTTTTTTATAAATCTAGTATAGGATTTATTTCCTACATGCTCAAAATATTCTAAGTAATCTAATTTATTGCCATGCGGGGGTTGGTGTGTTATCAAAACTAATTTCTTCCCCTTTGTTCTTTCTCCTATTATTTCCGAGATTTTCTCAAATAACTTATCTTCCTTTGAGAATCCATCCCCTCCATATCCAAAGAAAACATGATCTCCCATCTCCAAAACACCTCTATGCAAAAAAATTATGTTTTTAAATTTCTTACAAGCAGTTTTTAATTCATCCTCACTCTCATGGTTACCATGTACAACTAAAAAAGGAATCTTTAGATTATTAAATTTGGATAATATTTTTTCTAAATCATGCCCAAAAATGGTTAGGTCTCCCGGGCAGATTATTAATTCGGGTTTCTTAGACCTAATGGCCTTAACAACCTCTTGAATCAGGTGACTACCCCCATGGACATCCGTAAATGCAAATATTTTCATAGAAATAAAATAAGAAAGAGATTTTTAAATTTATGCTTCTGCTAAATATCCCTCCATGTATGCACTTGCATATTCATCAATCACTCCTTCCTCGACCAACTTCTCCTGGTCCTCTAATGAATAGATATTCATGCTATCACCCCCATATTTTTGAAGCAGTTTGAAGGATCATTATTAACAGCATTCCAAAATTGAGCCTCAGAATCCGCAACCTCGAATTCTTCCCATTCCACGAATTTTTTTTCTTTATTGAACATTTTATCACCTCTAACATCTTTATGCAAAATTCAATTTATATACCCTATCCGCGTGTATGGCAAGCTGACAAGGAAGTACACTACTCTTCAGAACTCATCCAATTTCTTTGTATAATGCACAGAAATAGACTTTCCCTCTTTTTCTCCAAAATTAATCATATTGTTCTTATCTAATTCCTCTAATTTTCGGTGGAATGTCCTATACGAGATATCCCCGTTATATAGTTCAAATAAATCTTTTATAGTCATCCCAGAATTCTCCTTTATCAAATCCAAGATTTTCCCTTCTTCTATACCAAAATCTTCCTTCTTTTTTATCTTAAAATTATCAAGGTTCTCAATTGCCTTTTCGCAATGTTCAACCAATACCTTTCTTGATGCCTTCATCTCGGCTATATTCCCGCTTTCCCTCAATAGGAACACGCCGGTACGAACATCTCCATTTTCAAATGCCCTATTTGCGACTAATTCTAAAACCCCCTCATCAACAACATTCTCTACAAAAGCAAATCCTGCCCTTTGTTTCAAGATATCAAAAGTTTCCTGATAATTATATGGTTTAAATTCCAAGGTGTCCGAATTTAATCTGGATTTTATCCTGTCATCTAGATTGACTAGCCATTCAGAATCATTTGCAACCATAAAAACACACTTCTTATAAAAATCCTCAGAGAAGTTATATATGATGTCCAATTCCTTAACCCTATCGACTTCATCCAAAACTATAACAACAGATTTTTTGTTGACTATATCGCTAACAACTTTCATTAGCTCATCCGTTCTTTTGTTGTGGACCCATTTATATTCCAATTGTTCACAAATATCCATAAGAATCTTATAGCTAGTATCTTTTTTCCAACAATTTACATAAACAGTAAATATGTCATCCGTTTTATCATTCAATTCTCTTAAAACATGTTTTACTGCAACCGTTTTTCCAATTCCAGGTGCACCAAAAATAAATAGGTTCCTTCCAGATTTTCTTTGAAATAATGGTTTAATGACATCTGCGATATAATGTTGTTGGTTCTCTCTGTGCGGGATCTCTCTAGGTACATAATCATAGTCAAGCGCCTGCGCATTAATAAAAAGCGATTCGTTATCATGCAAAATGTCATCAAATAATCCCATATAAAAAGAAAGAGAGGGGTTAGATATAAATCTTACTATAGCTCTTTAACTCCATCCATAGTGGAAGCCATTAATCTGAAGCCTACACCAAGTTTCATCAAAGCAGAAACGAGAGCCATATGTTCTTTTCCCGCACCAGAGATAAAATTTACTCCCACTTCTCCCGAAACTTTATCCTTAAGTTTAGCTTCCATATCTTTTGCTAAGCCTTCAACTTTATCATTGAAATTCAAGACTATAAGCTCAGTTTTTTCATTTGCTTTGAAAGTGTCTTTCCCAAAATCATTAGTTAGTAAGTATATTTTGCCCCACTCTTCACCATTAATTAAACCATTAACATGCCCCCAGGTTCCTTTGCCTGTAGATAGTACTGCTATTAAATCTGCCATTTTAACTATCCAAATATTTTCCGATATTTAAACATTTGTTTTCTTTGGTATAAGAATTCTTACATGCGGGCCATAATCATCGGATTCACAACTCCATTGAGCGGAAGTTAAATCATAACCTTCTGGAACATTAAATGGGCAAAAATAATTTAGGTCCCTTCCACCCTCTTCACTTAAATCTGCCCAAATCTTAAAAATATTTCCTCGAGATCCAATAGCAACCGCAGTTCTATCTGCTACTGGAATTCCCACTCTAGCTAAAAGGTAGCCCCCGATATGAAAACCCTCTACTTGGGGACAAATAAAACCATTGCAGTCTTCTGCCCAGACGGATAATAGCTTTCCAGCTATCCCCAATTCTCTCTCCGACACTTCAAGTTCGACACCCTCAAGACCCTTCAAATCACTCACTTCAATTTTTGGCCCATCCATCAAAATTAGCGAATCCATACAAACTTATAATAATTATCATTAGAGAATCCAAAACTATTTAAACAATATACATCATTTCTCAATTATGCCAAAAACAATTTCAAAAGACATCCCATTATCTGAAATCACATTAAGAAGATATGAAAAGCCATACACTGCTTCTAAGAGAGATTTAACAAGAAAATTATGCCTCTCGGTAGGGCTATTGCAGCCAGGGGACTCAAGAGACATAATTGTCGATGTTTTTCAAGTGTTAATGAAAAATAAAAAAGATAAATTATTAATGAACTCAGAAGAAATTAGGGATCAAGTAATACAAAACAGAAAAAAATACAAACTTCCCTTAAAGGGAGTCGCATCATCAAACGTTCGAAGACAGTTAAAGAGGCTTAAAGATTTACATATAATTGAAAACATAAAAACAGACTACCGGATAACCGAATTCCAAGAACTTAACGAAATCTTTGAAAAAAGAATTAAGAATTTTCATTTAAACAACATACTAGAAAGAGTTGAAGAATATTTTAAAGCATTAAAATGATTTACGAACCTGCCGAAGATTCTTTTCTTCTAAAAAAACAATTAAAGAAGTATATAAAAAAAGGAATGAAGGTATTAGACGTTGGGACCGGATCCGGAATCCAAGCAATTGAAGCAGATAAACTTGGGGCAGAAGTTACAGCTTCCGATATTAATCCAAGATGTTTAGAGAATTTAACAATAAAAACAATACACTCGGATCTTTTTGAAAACATAAAAGAAAAGTTTGATTTAATCATATTTAATCCACCCTATCTTCCAGAAGAACCATTAGAACCAGAAGATTCAAAACTCTCCACAACCGGTGGGAAAAAAGGAAATGAAGTTCTAACTAGGTTTTTAGAACAAGCAAAAGAACACCTAAATAAAGATGGCAAGATATTGATTGTATTCTCTTCCCTAACCCCTGATGTAGATAAAACATTGGAAAGACTAAACTACAAATTCAAAAAAATAGATCAAGAAAAGATTGATTTTGAGACGCTTTATGTATATTTAATAGAATAATTTATAAATTTATATTTTAACATTCAAAACAATGAAAGAATCCCTAAAGTTGAAGTTATTAACAATATTCACCGTAACATATGTGGTGGTATTCACTAGGTTGGCCTTTCAAATAAAAAACTATGAGATACTCTATTATTCTGTTTTAATATACCTCGCAGTAATAGTTATACTTTTCTTATATAGGGATGGATTAAACTTGAGATTTAAACATTATCTAGCACTCTCCCTACTTTGGGTTGCTAATCTGGCGGGAAGCAATCTCTATTTCAATGGCCAAAAGCTCTATGATATCTGGTTTTTATGGTTAAGATATGATAATATAATGCATCTTCTGGGCTGCTTTGTAATTGCATTTCTGATCTTCGCAATATTTGAAAGGCAATTTATGCCCATACTAAATAAGAATCCCAAAATTTTCTTTTCCATGTTAGTTTTAATCACACTAGGGATCGGAGCAATATATGAAATCATAGAACTTATCGCAGTGGTTCTTCTTGATGCAGGACCCCGCGTGGGGACGTATTATAATAATGCATTAGACTTACTCTATAATTTTGTGGGGGGCTCAATAGCTGCAACATATCTCATAAAAAATAGGAAAAAAAGTTAATCGCAGGGGTTTCTAAAAAAATTATAGACCTCTTTTCTATGTTTTATGCCCCTCCCAATAAGTCCAGCCGTATTCACAATCGCAGGGATATATGCCAATGGATTGGTTGGGGCCTTGAATGGAAGTGCATATGCGGTGGCAGTTCCGGCCAAAGCAGAAACAAGATTTACCCCATCTACCCAAGATCCACACACTGTTGAGACCGTTCTAAATCGTTTTCTGGTATCTTCGTAGAATTTATGTTTCGGTTAAATTCCATCATGTAGCCAGCAATATCAAACAGTGAGCGACCAAATGCTAAAACCCCCTCCAGAATTCTGGGCGGATGGTTGAAAACCAAGGCCTTCCCTAGTTTTCCAAGATAGTGAGTACTAGCGACCGTAGACTCCCAGCCCCCCTTAGCAGTAGCAGCCAATAGATATCTGCTGGTGAATTTATCTGGGGGGACGTACTCCCCATCTACAACCCCTGTCAAACCCACTTCTTCTTCCCTAGCAACTTGCCTATTCATAAAAAAGAGAATGGGGGGAAATTTATAATTTTATCCCCCCAGAAAAATATATAAATCTAGAATCCAAATAGAAATCAAATTGGAAGCCCCATTTATAGTATTAATAATAGTGCTAATAATAATCTTCTTAGTTTATACTCTCCCTTTCAAGACATTTAAGGATTCCACAGAAGAAAACACTATCTGGGAGATGAACGATCCCAACAATATTTATCTAACCTTTGATGATGGCCCAAATTCCGAAGTAACCCCTTTCCTTTTAGACGAATTAAAGAAATCTGGGAACAAGGCCACATTCTTTATTATCCCCGAATATATCCCTACAAACGAAGAGCTAGTTAACAGAATTTACAATGAAGGCCACACAATTGGACTGCATGGGAAATCAAGATTTCTTGCTTCAAATTCAGAGGAATATCTGGCGGAATATATCGCTTCATTTGAACTGGATATGTCCAAAATTCTAAATAAATCCTTCAAAACAAAATATTTTCGACCTCCCAGTGGTTGGAGGAGCCAACAGTTATACGATGTACTAAAGGCAAGAAACATAATATTGGTTGGTTGGAGTGAGTTTTGCTGGTTAGATAGTTATATATCAAGTCAGGCCGCCGTGAAAAATAGATTTGAAAAACATCTTGCTCCCGGGAAAATATTCGTCATGCACGATGGGGATACTAAGTGGGGAGACCTCACAAGACTGAATAGTAAGTACTTACTAAAAACATTTCCAAATATTTTAAAAATAATGGAAGAAGAAGGATTTAAATCAAAAGCTTTATAAACCAACCAAGAACCATCTAATTACCCATTAGCACTACTTAATGTAGGAGGGACAAATGAACAAAAAACACATACTAGATTCGTTAAAAAAATTACGTGAAATCTCTAAAAAAAGGAATTTTAATCAGTCCATTGACTTAATAATTAATCTAAAACAATTAAATCCAAAATCATCTGACGATCAACTAGACGTTTTCTTGCAACTTCCAAAGGCCAGATTAAAAAAAGCCAAAATTTGCGCACTAATTGATAAAGAATTAGAAACAAAGGCCAAAATATTCGATACAGTTATTCTAAAGGAAGAGTTTGCCAAGTATGCGAAAGATAAAAAGCTAACAAAGCAACTAGCATCAAAGCATGATTTCTTCCTTGCACAAGCAAATTTAATGGGAGACATCGCTACAGCATTTGGTAGGGTTCTTGGACCTAAAGGAAAAATGCCAAATCCAAAAGCAGGATGTATCGTTCCGCCGGTAATACCAAATTTGGAGCCAATACAACAAAAACTGAACTCCACAATAAGATTTGTTTCAAAGAGCCAATTAGTCGTTAAAGCCTCAGTCGGAACAGAAGATATGTCGGATGAGGATATTGTAGAGAACATTTTCCATTCCTATAACACAGTCTTACATGCATTGCCAAAAGAAAGAGATAATATGAAATCTATATTCATAAAACTTACAATGAGCCCCTCTGTGGAAGTAACAGAGAAGGGCCCCGTATTGCATCATCAAAAAGAAGAAAAGAAAGTAGAAGAGGCTAAAAAATAATGGCACACGTTTCAGAAGCAAAGAAAAAGGAACTTGTAAGAATAACCAGCATGCTGAAAGAAGCAAAGAATGTTGGTATATTAGATTTAACTAGCTTACCTTCTGCACAATTTCAAAAATTAAAATCAAAATTAAAAGATAGATTCCAAGTCACAGTAACCAAGAAATCAATTTTAAAGCTGGCCTTAGAAAACATAAAAGGCGAAAAGAAAGGAATAGAGCAACTTGAAGAGCAACTAAAAGACTGTATGCCTGCGTTACTGGTAACAAGCGAAGATGCATTCAAGATCGCGAGAGTATTAGATAAAAATAAATCTAACATGGCCGCAAAGCCAGGCCAAATCACGCCTAAAGATATCATAATTCCAGAAGGACCTACCCCTTTCCCACCAGGACCAATAATTGGAGAGTTGGGACAGGCAGGTATTATTGCTTCAGTAGAAGATGGAAAAGTTGCAGTCAAACAAGAAAAATTATTGGCAAAGGCCGGAGAGGAACTAAACGCCAAACAAACAGGTGTTTTAGACAAATTTGGAATCCAACCAATGGAGATTGGATTAAATCTAAAGGCAATCTATCAAGACGGACAAGTCTTCAAATCAGATGTATTATCTGTAAGCGAAAAAGAATACATACAAAATGTTCAAACTGCTGCAAGCGAAGCACTAAACCTTGCAGTTTTCATAACATATGCGACTCAAGAAACTACAGAAATATTACTTCAAAAGGCAGAACGTGAAGCTCTTGCCTTATCATCTCTGACTCCAGAAGAGCCAAAGGTAGAAGGAAAACAAGAAGAAAAAACTGAAGAAACCGCAGAGACAACACCAACAGATGAGACTAAGGAAGAACAAACTGACAATCAAGAGGTAAAAGAATCATAATGACGGAGGTAACACCATGGAACTAATATATGCAGCATTACTCCTTCACAAATCAGGAAATGAAGTCAATGAAGCAAACTTAAAGAAAGTTATTGATGCGGCAGGGGCAAAAGCCGATGATACAAAAATCAAAGCATTGGTGGCTGCTCTAGATGGCGTAGATATAGATCAAGCCATTAAAGAAGCTGCAACTGTAGCTGCTCCTTCAACAGCTGAAGGTGAATCAAAACCTGAAGAAAAGAAGGAAGATAAGAAAGAAGAAAAGAAAGATGACGGACAGGCAGCTGCCGGTCTAGGCGCACTTTTCGGTTAAATTCTTTTCTTTCTCCCTTTTTTATTATATTCAGTGATGCTATATGGATAAAATTCAATCAAAGAAACTAAAGGAAGAAATTGTTCAACTTAAGAAGAGTCTAAACGAGTTGAACATACAAAAAGAGAGATGGTTCTCTAAAAAAGAGAATTTGAAAAAAGATATTTCTAATCTAATTGGCAAAATAAGGTCTATAAAAACCAGTAATGATCAAACAAATAAAGATTTACAAAAATTAAAGGAAGATCGAGACAAATACAATAAAGAGGTTCAAGGATTAATAAAGAAATTCCAAGAACTAAATAAACAAAAACTTAAGGTATTGAAAGACAAAAAAATTAATTTTAATCCTTCAGGGCTAATAAAAAAAATAGAAGAATTAGAATTCAAAATTGAAACAGAGGGATTAACATTTGATAAAGAAAGAGGAGTAATGAAGCAGATTAATCAATTCAAGAAACAATTAAATGATGCTGGAGACGTTCAATCCCTATTTAAGGAATTGAAAGAGCTTTCTGATGAAATAACTGAAAAAAAGAAAAAAGCAGAAGAGTTTCATCGAAAAATTAGGCAACAAACAGACAAGTCAAAATCCTATTCAGAATTCTTAAACCTAACAAAGAAAATAACAGTTTTAAGAAAGGATCAGGAAGATGCTTTCAAAAAGTTTATAGAGTCAAAAGAAAAATTTGCTAAGGTCAACGAACAACTTAAAGATAAGTTGAAGTTAGCAAAAGAGATGGGTGAAGAGATAGTTCTCAAAAGTAAAAAAGAAGCTGAGACTATGTTGAAACAAAAAGAAAAAGAAGTGGAAGAAAAACTTAAAACAAAAAAGAAACTAACCACAGAAGATCTGATAGTCTTCCAAAAACCCCAAAATGACTCTAATAAAAACCGTAATACTTAGTATGCTTCCAATTTCTGAAGTTCGAGGAGGAATTCCCTACGCTTTGGCTTCCGGAGTAGATTTCACAAACGCATTCATATTCTCAATATTGGCAAACATACTAATAGTTCCAATATTTTTCATTTTCTTAGATACATTCCATTCGGTTTTCTATAAATTTAAACCATACAAATTCTTTTTTGACAAATGGGTTTCAAGAACAAGAAATAAAATAGAACACAAGATCGGTACAAAATGGGAGCTTCCAACACTATTCTTATTTGTTGCCATTCCATTTCCCCTAACTGGCGCATATACCGGAACCTTGGCAGCATGGCTATTCAATATAAATAGAATGAAAGCAATATCTACAATAATACTGGGGATATTTGTAGCCGCACTACTTGTTTCTCTTCTTTACTTTGGATTTGTTTCTTTTTAATAAACTATTATCAAATAAGAATCGAATATCCGATAGAAATGGAATTCCCCCTGCTTTGAATTTCTTGACCAAGAAAATCCATATCAGAAAAATGAAAATTCCAGACATAAAATTCCAGAATATTAAATGAACTGCCTCAAAGTAACTATGGCCCAATTCAAGATTTAAGACCATTAGAATAAATATTCTTATCACATTAACCGCCAGAAGGATAAATGCTCCACTAAAAAACATCTTTACTCGCTTAGTCCACGAACAATCCTTTAATCCCATTACCAATAAGAAAAGTAGATAATATGCGGCTCCCGCAACACAGGCATTAATAATATTGAACCCAAACCCATCAACTCCAATGGCACTGCCTACAATCACGGCATTATAAAACAGATTTGCAAGGAAATATGAGAGATAAAGTGTAATGGGAGTCAAAATAACATAAAACAGGTTAAAATTAAGAGTAACTAGCAAAATTCCAAGAAGCCGGATAAACAAATCACTATAATAGTTATTCGTCTTCCTCTTCTTCAGATTCTTCCTCTTCTTCACCTTCTTTTTCATCCTCGGCCGGTTTTTCTTCCTCTTCTTCTAATTTAACGAAAGGATCATATTTAAGATTTTCACTTGGGCCAGTTACTGGAGCCCCCAAATCTGGTGATTTTGGCATCAAATACTCCTCTTTATCGCCATTTTCAGGGTATTCATCCTTCTTATACCCCTTTTTGGGCATATATGGGCTATCTTCCCCATTATCTTCCGGGCCC
The DNA here is from genome assembly GCA_964481835.1 of Candidatus Woesearchaeota archaeon. Taxonomy (GTDB): domain Archaea; phylum Nanobdellota; class Nanobdellia; order SCGC-AAA011-G17; family PNOQ01; genus JABIBT01. The sequence goes on along the minus strand of CAYZTT010000002.1, from coordinate 55,304 downwards.
TTAGCAGTACTTGCGGTCTGTTCCAAGTTTTCTCCCGCAACATCTTCCGGATTTCCAGTGATATCTTCAATGCTCATTTTACCTAAATATCGCCTCAATTTCTTATAAATTTAACTATTTTATAGACATGGAAACCCTTATAAAGCTTTCACAACTCCACAATAACAACATTATTATAATGGGGGTTAAAAATGAACAAAACAATACCATTCCTAGGAATTTTGTTAGTTTTAGCAGTTTTTGCAAGTTCTGAAACACTAGCGGCAAACCCCGATCTCGAAATAACACTATCTAATACAGAGTTAGTATTGGACCAGAGCGAGACAGGAGCTGTGGATGTCACTCTTGATAACACTGGAGGCGTAGACTTCACAGATATATCTGTAACTTTTGATCAAGCACAGTTCACAGATTATGCCGGAAATGAGATACTAGTTGAAATGACTACTCTCGCAGGACTTTTACAAGGAACTAATGATACAATAACAATTTCATTTACACCTGACGCAGACCAATACCTTGGAGATCTTAGAGGTACATTTGAGGTTCTAGCAACAGATGGAAATGAGAGTGTTACAAAGACATTTGAAATAACTATCGAAACCACATCCGAATTTGTAAAGATTACTCTGGATGATGACGACTTAGACGATCTACAACCTGGAGAAGAGTTTGACTCCGATGTTGAAATTGAGAACGAGTTCTCAGGGGATCTAGAAGACGTTATTGTAGAAATCTGGATAGTGAATATAGATGACAACGATGATTTAGATGACGAATCTTCAAAAGAAGATATCGATAAAAGCGATGAGTATGACTATAAGTTTACCTTTGAAACACCTATCAATGTCGATGAAGATGAATTCGACGTAAAGATTAGAGTGGAAGGGGAAACTGAAGACGGAGAAGATTTCGAAGCTTTTACAGTTTACAAAAATATTGTGGAAGTCACAAAAGACGAAGATGAAGAAGTCAAATTTGATAACTTAGACATGCCTACACAAACATTTACTTGTGGTTCTGTTTTCTCAGTAAGTATTGATGCAATCAATACTGGAGAGGACGATTTGGACGACATGTATCTGAAATTAGAACTTGAAGGCCTAGACTATACTATCAGGTCAGACGAATTTGATCTAGATTCAGGAGATTACGATGACAGAGAACAAGATGAAGATTTCTTGGTTACTTTGCCAAACGGATTGACTGAAACAAGCTACACATTAAAAATCCTTGCATATAACGAGGACAATGATGTGATTGGTGGAGAATACGTAGATATCCAAGTGGATCCTTGCGCTGTTTCTGATTCAGATGATGATACATCAGATGATGACACAGGGGACGGAACTGCGGATGATAACGTAGATACTGAGTCAACAAACACAGTATACCTGCCAACAGGATTTGCAAGCGCAACTCTAGACAAAGACACTTGGTCCACAATTTTCTGGATACTAGGAGATATTCTATTAGTAATAGTAGCAATATATTTCGTAGTGTTAATCTTTAGAAGAAGGAAATAAATTTCCTTTTCTTTTTTAATTTTTAATAAATTTGAGTTAGATTTATATATACTCTGACTTAATAATTCTATATGGAAAAAAGAGAGGATAAAAAGCCAGTTATAAAGTTAGACAAAGTTTGTAAATATTACCGGATGGGGCAAAACATTGTCAGGGCGGTAGATGGGGTTTCTTTAGAGATCAAGGAGGGAGATTTCGTTGCGATTATGGGTCCATCCGGCTCAGGAAAGTCAACTATGATGAACCTAATTGGAAGCCTAGATGTCCCAACAAGAGGCAAAATATTTCTAGATGGAGAAGATATATCTACACTAAGCGAATCTGATTTGGCACAGATACGAGGGAAGAAGATCGGTTTCATTTTCCAATCCTTCAATTTGATAAATAACCTCACAGCAAAAGAGAATGTAATGGTCCCAATGATTTTTCAAGGATATGGGGCAGATGAAAGAGATTTTAGAGCTACCAAACTAATGAAAATGGTTGAGCTTACGGATAGGATGAATCATGCTCCAAATGAATTGTCCGGGGGGCAACAACAACGAGTTGCAATCGCAAGATCTCTGGCAAACTCTCCAGAAGTAATTTTAGCTGACGAACCCACTGGAAACCTCGATACAAAAACTGGAGCGACAGTTATGGATTTCTTAGAAAACCTAAATAAAAAAGGGAAAACGATTATTATGGTGACTCACGAGCCTGAGTTAGCCCAAGCACATGCAGATACAGTTTTTTGGTTAAGGGATGGAAAAGTTGAAAAAATAACCCAAAAGAAAAATGGGTGGGGCGAGACAAGCAAGGGGAAAATAAAGGAGAGTAAATAGGATGATTTCTGATTTCTTCTCCCTAGCATTAAAAAACCTTAAACATAGGGGCATTAGATCTTGGTTAACACTTCTTGGGATATTTATTGGAGTAACAGCGGTAGTTTCTTTGATATCCCTAGGCAATGGGTTGCAGATGGCAGTGGCCACACAATTTGGCGTAAGCTCTAATGAATTTATAACAATCCAGGCAGGAGGCCTAAGTGGTTATGGTCCCCCTGGGAGCAATGTGGTAGACCCCTTAACCCAATCGGATGTAGATGCCATAGAGAGGTTGAGCAGTGTTGAGAATGCGGTTCGAAGAAATATTAATTCTGGGATAGTCGAATTTAACGATAACGTGCAGTTCAGATATGTGGGGAGTATTCCCAATAACGATGAAGATCGAAAGATGATATATACAAATCTGGATCTAGATCTCTTAACTGGGAGACATCTCGACAGCGGAGATTCAGGAAAAGTAGTTCTAGGATATAATTTTTACACAAATGAAGAAGACTGGGGTGGAAAAATAATTTCCCCCGGAAAGAGTGTAATCATAAACGATGAAGATTTTGAAGTAATTGGGATAGTCGATAAGCAAGGCAGCCTAATAATGGACAACATAGTATTGATGGATGAAGGGGATATGGATGATATCTTCGGGTTTGGAGATGAAGCAAGTATAGTGATCGCTCAACCAAAAGACACGGATGAAATGCAAAAAACTAAAACGGATATCGAGAAATTATTAAGAAATCGAAGAGGAGTAAAGGAAGGGGAAGAGGACTTCGAAGTCAGCACCCCAGAGGCAGCATTAGCAACAGTTAATAGTATTCTAAGCGGAGTTCAAATATTCATAGCCATTGTTGCATCGATCTCCATCTTCATAGGCGCAATTGGGATTGTTAATACAATGACTACTTCGGTCCTAGAAAGAAAGAAAGAAATCGGGATTATGAAGTCTATTGGCGCAAAAAACAGCCACATATTCTTGCAATTCTTTATTGAATCCAGTTTATTAGGATTGATTGGGGGGATTGTTGGGGCCCTATTTGGAACTATAATCGGGGTGGTTGGTACAATGGGAATAAATGGATGGTTGGGTACCGAGCTAGCACCGAATGTAGATGTTATCTTAATAGCCTTTTCATTACTTGGCAGCTTCCTAATCGGTGGAATTGCAGGAATCGTTCCAGCGATGAAAGCTGCTAAACAAAATCCAGTGGAGGCACTAAGGGGATGATAAGTCTTGAGAGTGTCAGATATTCCTTAAGGAACCTGAGACAAAATAAAGGTAGAAGCATATTAACTTTATTCTCCATATTGGTGGGAATCACAACAATATTTATTTTCATAAGCTTTGGCTATGGGTTATACAACTATACAGATGAATTAACTTCTAGCTCATCTGCCGACAAGGTATTGGTGATGCCCCAAGGGGCGGGGGGATTTGGGGCAGTTGAGGGAATAATACTTAACGATACAGACGTACGCCAAATAGAACGCACCGCAGGAGTTTATGGGGCATCGGGCCTATATTTTAATGCTGCGGTAGTCAAGCAAAACGGAGATCAAAAATATACGTTCTTAATAGGCTATGATCCAAAAAAAGATTTTGTTATAGATTCATTTAACATCGGTGCCGAAGAAGGGAGACTACTTAAGCCGGGGGATATGAGGTCCGTAGTTTTGGGATATAATTATATGATTCCCAACAAAATTCTCCCAAAAAGATATGAGCTTAACGACAATATAGAAGTTAATGATGTAAAACTTAAGGTAGTGGGTTTCATGGAGGAAATCGGGAATCCCCAAGATGATTCACAGCTTTACGTAAGTAATGATCAATTTGAGATAATGTTTCCAGATACAGAATCATATGGGCAAATAATTGCCCAGGTAGATATACAGGATATTGGGAGGGTGAATGAAAACATAGGGAGAAATCTTAGGAAATCAAGAGATCTTGAAGAAGGGAAAGAAGATTTCTTTGTTCAATCATACGATGAACTAATTGAATCATTTGCCAGCGCACTAAATATCATAATTGGATTTGTGATCTTAATTGCATTAATTTCCGTATTAGTTTCTACAATTAACACCGCAAATACAATGATTACTTCTGTCCTTGAAAGGTATAAAGAAATTGGAGTCCTCAAAGCAATGGGGGCAAGAAACTCAAGTATCTTTGAAATATTCTTATTTGAAAGTGCATTCCTGGGCATAGTCGCAGGAACTATTGGAGTCATATTTGGGTGGGCGATCTCATATTCAGGGGGAGTAATATTGGGTAACCTGGGTTGGGGATTTCTCCAGCCATCTTTTCCCCCATATTTATTCATAGGATTGATATTATTTGCAGGAATAACCGGGGCAATCTCGGGGGTTTTTCCAGCAATCAGGGCTTCGAAAACAAACCCAGTAGATGCATTAAGAAACGAGTAGCCAAAAAGTTTATATACGGATAGAAACAAAAATGATTATGAAAAATGCAGTAATAAAAAAAAAGGTGATTTTTAGCGTATTATTTATAATTATGGCTTTACCAATTCTTGCTTCCCCAGCATTTGCTATATGCAATTTGGATGCAGAACTAGTAAATCAAGATCCACATCCTGCACTTTCCGGGGATTATGTGGAGGTATTACTCCAGGTCAATGGGATTGGAGGAGATTGTGAAGAGGGGGCCGTAGCAGAGCTGGTCCTAGATTACCCATTCTCATTAGATGGCAAAGACAGTTCGAGGATTCTTGGATCAGGCACATATGCTGGAGATGGAAACAATAACTTCTGGAATATTGTTTATAAGATTCGAATTGATCAAAATGCAATAGAAGATGATTATGAAATCGAACTTCGATACGCAGGCGGAGACAACCTTTATGGGGGGAGTTATATATTCAAAAAATTTAACATTACTGTAGAGGATGGAAGAACCGATTTTGAAATTCATGTAGAAGATTATAATATAAAGGAAAGGAATTTAGTTCTTGAGATTCTAAACGTAGGAAATCAAGATATTGAGGCATTAACGGTGGAACTTCCAAAACAAGATAATGTTGCGGTTAAAGGTTCAAACAGAAATATAGTTGGAGATTTAGATTCAAATGAATATACCACTGCCGATTTCGAGGCAACTCCCGCTGAAGGAGAGATAACTGTTAACCTAATCTACACAGATTCTACAAATGAACGGAGATCTGTACAAAAAACAGTATATTACGATCCCTCCTATTTTGTGGACTCGTTAGATAATGCGGCCCCAGATAGAACTGGGACATATGTCGTGGCAGGTATAGCAATACTTGCGATAGTTTACTTCTTCTTTAGAAGGTACAAAAAGAAGAAACAAAAGAAAAAGAAAAAATTTGAAGTTTAATTTTTATTCTGTTGCGTTAGTTTCATTATCGTCTGGCTCATCTTCTATGACTATGCATTCTCCGCCACTACAAACCTCATCACAATTATAAATCTCGAATTCTAAGTTTCCTGGGAAATCTACATCACAATAATACTCTCTTAGAATATAATCTGAAATGCAGCCATCCAAATATTCTTTAGAATCATTTATTGTTACATATCCCCATTCATCATATTCTTTGCCATCATCACTATCATCACAAGTTCCAAGAATCCCGACAGTTTCATTTGTTTCGTTGCCTTCTGTAGAGTTTGTGGTTTCATTTATAGGAATTGTATCATCTGGTAACGAGTTATTAACTGATGTGTTTGTTTCAGGATCATTATTTGGAGTAACTTCCGATTCTCCGCATCCAGACAGAGTTAAAGCTAAAGCCAAAAACAAGAAAACTATTTTTTTCATATGCACCACCCCATTTTGATATAATATTCTCACAAATCACATATTTAATTCTTTCCATAAAAATAGTCAAGCGCACGCCCGGAATCGAACCGGGGATCAGAGGGTTGCAGCCTCTTGCCTTACCGCTTGGCCACGTGCGCAGAGCGGACCGGAAGGGATTTGAACCCTCGACCCCTTGCTTAGAAGGCAAGTGCTCTATCCAAGCTGAGCTACCGGTCCAGCAATTATTTGAGGCGATTTCTGTTTTATAAACCTTACTAAACCAAAAATATTTAAATCTCCCAAATTATCAGAATTCTATGAACTACAGTAAAATAGAGAAAAAATGGCAAGTAGAATGGGAAAAGGCGAATATCTACGAAACTAAGGATAACGAAGGGAAGAAGTTTTATTGCCTAAGTATGTATCCATACCCTTCTGGATCGGGATTACACATCGGTCACGCCTCAAACTATTCAATAACAGACGTATTTTCAAGATTCAAACGAATGCAAGGATTTAATGTTTTACATCCAATGGGATTTGATTCATTCGGACTTCCTGCAGAAAACGCAGCAATAAAGAATAATTCTCATCCAAGGCTATTCACAGAGAAAGCCATACAAAATTTTGTGAAACAAATGAAAGAACTCGGGCTTAGCTATGATTGGTCTAGAATGATTTATTCTCACGATCCCGATTATTACAAATGGAATCAATGGTTATTCCTAAGAATGCTAAAAAAAGGTCTTGCCTATAAAAAAACTGCCCCCGTAAACTGGTGCTCAAAATGTGAAACCGTTTTAGCAAATGAGCAAGTAGTAAATGGATGCTGCTGGAGGCATGAAAACACAGAAGTAGAGCTAAGGGAGTTAAACCAATGGTTTTACAAAACAACCGCATACACTGACAAACTCCTAAATGATTTAGACAAGCTAGACTGGCCAGAAGAAATAAAAAATATGCAAAGAAACTGGATCGGAAAATCTGAAGGAGTGGATATTCATTTCAAATTAGAAGATTCTGAAAAAATCCTACCTGCATTCACAACAAGATGTGATACTATATTTAGTGTAACATTCATAGCAATTGCTCCAGAAAACCCAATCATAGAAGATTTAGTAAAAGGAACAAAATACGAAAAAGATTCTAAAGAATTCATAAACAAGGTTCTAAAAGAATCAATGATTGATAGAACAAACGAAGAAAAAGAGAAAGAAGGATTTTTCATAGGGAAATATGCTATTAACCCTGTAAATGGAGAGAAAGTTCCAATCTATATATCTAATTTTGCAGTCATGTATGGTTCTGGAATTGTAATGTGTGATGCACATGATAAAAGGGATTTTAGATTTGCAAAAAAATATGATATTCCTCTAAAATTTGTAATAAGTAAAGATGGGAGTTCTCTGGATACAAAGACTGCAGATGACGCATATACAAACGATGGAATATTATTTGATTCAGGAAAATTCTCAGGAATGAATAATCGAGAAGCACTCCCAAAAATGGCTGAATGGATAGAAGAAGAGAAAATGGGAGAGATTGTAACAAATTATAAACTTAAAGACTGGCTATTATCTAGACAGAGATATTGGGGAACCCCAATTCCAATTTTATATTGCGACAAATGTGGAATGGTCCCGGAAGATGAAAAAAATCTCCCAGTAAAACTTCCGGAAGATGTAAATTTCACATCCGGGGGGAATCCATTAGAGACCTCTAAGGAATACAAAAATGCAACATGTCCTAAATGTAAGGGAAAAGCAAAAAGAGAGACAGACACAATGGATACTTTCGTAGATTCTTCTTGGTATTTCTTAAGATTCCTAGATCCTCAAAATGAAAAAGAAATTTTCTCCAAAAAGAAAGCAGATTTCTGGATGCCAATTGATCTTTACATTGGGGGAAAGGAACATGCCACAGGCCACCTAATGTATTCTAGATTCATAACTAAGGTATTGAAGGATTTAAAGCTGACAAAAGTTAATGAACCCGCTAAAAAATTATTCAATCAAGGAATGCTACATAAGAACGGAATAGTAATGTCCAAATCTAAAGGAAATGCAGTCACACAAGAAGAGATTGCAGAAAAATACGGAATAGACACTGCAAGGTTCTTTCTCTTATCTATAAGCTCTCCAGAAAAGGACAAAGAATGGTCTGAAAAAGGGATTGAAGGATCCTTTAAAGTAATAAATAAAATTTTGCCGCTAGCAGAAAAGAAGTTTGTGTCAAAATCAACACCAGAATTAGATAACATTCTAAATAAAACAATAAAAAACATAACAGAGACAATTGAGAAGATGCAGTACAATCTATCTACAATTCACTTAACCGAGCTAATCAATTTTATGTATAGGCATGAAATAACAAAAGATTCGCTAGGGACACTGGCTAAACTACTTTCCCCCTTTACGCCGCACTTAGCTGAAGAGTTATGGGAAAAAGCAGGGAACAGAAAATTTGTTCTTGAGGAAAAATGGCCCAAATTTGACGAATCCAAAATAAACCCAGAGTTAGATGCACAAGGGGAATTAATAAGAGATACAATAACCGACGTAAAAAGAATTATAGATTTAGTAAAAATTAAACCTAAGAAAGCAACGATATCTGTTGCACACGAATGGAAATACAATCTTATTAAGAATCTAAAGGCAGAACTGGAAAAAACCCGAGAACCTTCAGAATTGATAAAGAAACTTATGATAAAAGAATTCGCGAAGGATATTGCAAAAATAATTCCTTCATTAGTCAAGAACCCATCAAAGATACCAAAAGTAGTTTTATCTCAAGAAAAGGAATACAAGACACTTGAAAAAGATAAAAAGCTATTAGAAAAAGAATTAGAATTAAAGATTGAAATAACAAAAGATAGCGAAAAAGCAATGCCCTCGAAACCTGCAATAAAAATTGAGTGACTTTAATTGAATTTGAACCTAAAATAACCTTTATAAATTAACTTTTCTTCTTAAAAAACATGAAAGACGAAACATTTATGTTATTATCAATGAAGGATTCGAAATCTGTAGCAGATGCTATGTCAAATAAAACCTCTCAAAAAATTATTTCTTACTTGGCAGAACACAAAGAAGCTACAGAATCAGAGATCGCAAAAGCACTAAAGGTTCCCTTGCCCACAGTGCACTATAATATTCAACAGTTAAAAAAAGCAAAGTTAATCGATGCTAAAGAATTTTTCTGGAGTAAAAAAGGAAAGGAAATGCTAGTTTACAAGTTAGCAAAAAGATATATCATAATTTCTCCCGAAAACTCTGAAACCAATCTATCAAAATTAAAAAGTCTCCTTCCAGTAACTCTGCTATCGGTAGTTGGCTCTGGATTAGTTTATCTATGGCAAAAATCTCAGATGGGCCTATTTAGGGCCACCGAGGCGAGCTCTGCCTTTTCAGAATCCGCAAAGAACACTGCACAAGATGCAGCTGGAAAGCTATTGCCTGGCGCAGAAACTGCAGGAAAGATTGCAGCCCCCGGGACAGATCCACTAACAAATCTTACAACCGAAGTCGTATCTCAAACAATCGAACCAAATTTGGCCTTGTGGTTCTTATCTGGATCATTATTCGTAATTTTAGTATTCTTATTGTTCTCTATACTAAAAAAGAAATAGTTATCTGGCATCAAATATTCTATCCAAGGATCTAATTCCTTTCCTATGGAAACTAGCCCGAAGTTTTCTTAGGGCCCTATTTTTTATGTCTCTAACATTATGCACTACTAATCCATCGCCCAACATGGAAGCAATTTCTTCTTGTTTCACGGGCGCCCCCCATTCTGGATAACTTAGGGAGATTACTACTCTTTCGCGATGGTTCAGTGCAGAAAAGGCATCATTGAGTAAAGTATTTGCATCTGCCATAAAAATTTGGCGATACGGGCTCTCTCGGGTACCGTCCTCTCGCATGAGTCTTCCTTCAACACTCTCTCCAGAAGGTTTCCCATTTCCCCCTACAGGTGCAGTTATACTGGCCCCCCCATCGTTTACTGTCCGATGGATGAGCCAAGCATCTTGTATGGGAATGTTTAGAGTGTCTGCCAAGATTTCAACTGCTCCAGCTGAATCTCCTGCTTTCCCAGAGGCAGACCTATATGCTTCCAAGGGACCAAATCCAATATGATATCCACTCCCGGTATCTGAAATTAAGTATCTTTCTATTCTGGCCCCAATTGTTATTCCAAAATAAGTTGCCGCCACTCCTCTATCTGGGTCAAATCCATGTGCAGATTTCAAAACCGCACTGCCTCCAACAAGAGTCATGTCTGGGATATCACTATCTGGTCTAGTGTATTTGATGGTCCGCGTCCCATTTACAGTTGAGATGCTCCATCCCCCATTTAGAATGGCCCGACTTATTTGCCCAGAAAATGGAAGAAGCAAGACTGCCATCTCTCCTCCAATCTCTACCTGATCATCACACCTGCTACTCAAATCTATCTCCTTATTTCCGATTCCACATCTGCCGATACCATGGCCTTTTTCTACTAATTCATGATATCTTCTTCCAAGTGAATTGACGGGGCCCCAATCAAACTCTCCATCTGAATCTCGAGGCACATCTATACCTATATACATCTTAAAAATGCGAAAATAGAATTTCCTTATAAGCTTTTTTCTTATAACTTCAAACCAACTTAAAGCCTAAAAGACGTTTAAATACAATCCCTTTCTACTATTTTTATGAACTTTAAGGAGGTTCAAAATGAACAAAATATTAAGTATGATATTGATTGGACTGATAATGTTTTCAACGGTCACAGCCGTTGCTAACGCAGATGTAATTGATGACTTTGTTCAATCAAATGATGAACAAAACATAGTTAGTCCTAATTATGTTCCACATAGCCCAGTAGAACTAGACATTGTTTTTGTTATTGACTCTACAGGATCTATGCATGATGAAATAAGGACTGTAAAAGAAGAGTTAGTTGGTATAATGGATAAGATAAACTCTGGACAACCTAGGCCGGACGTACGAGTCGGTGTAGTTGCTTATAGGGATTATCCAAATCAAGAACAAGAATATCTGACCAAGGTTAGAGGGTTAACTTCAAACGTAAACTCAGTCGAAAAATTCATCATGGGTATTGAAGCTCAAGGTGGAGGAGATTACGAGGAAGCCGCTGAAGCTGGTTTAGATAGGGCAATAAATGATATGAAATGGAGAAAATCCGCACATAGAATTATTATCCTAGTAGGAGATGCTCCAGCAAGAGATTACCCATATCAACATTATGAAGACTATGGAAACGGGCCACAACAATATTACAAACACTATGATTGGACTGATGCAATAGAAGATGCACAAGATAAAGATATTAGGATCTACACTGCATCCGGTTCAGGAATGGATAGAGACGGTATTGAACAGTGGAAAACAATTGCCAGAAAAACTGGTGGATCTTACATAGAGTTAATCTACGAGAGAAGGGCAATTGAAGAATATTACCCAGACAGGGGAATATCTCCAAGTTACATGGACGAAGCTAGATCTGCTCCAGATTATGAAGCAGCAACAGATTCCGTTGTAACAAATAATTTAGGATTCTTTGCGAAAGCATCCATACAAGGCGTAGCAGAAGATGCGGGCGTGGAGTATGATGGAACCCTAGACGATATAACCGGAGATGTTGTTCAAGAACAAAATAGTCTAAAATCTTTTTTTAGAGGTATATTTACCAGAATTAAATTCTGGTAAATTTTTTCTTTCTTTCCAAAAACTATATATACTAGGAATCTAACAATAAAACTAATAATCATTCATAAAAAACGGAGGTGAATTTATGAAACGACTATTTATGATATTCTTACTGATAGCATCAGTGTTTACAATTTCTGCCTGTACCGAAGGTGATGGATTTACAGGAAATTTATTGAAACCAAGTTTAACTGCACATTCAGAAGAATCAGATTCTGTTGACTTAGGGTCTCCAGAAAAAAATGAAGAAGCCGAAGAATCCACAAAAACAGGATGGCTAGAGAGAGTAAAGGCAACACTACAAAGAACTCAAAGAACTAGATCTTCTGCAAGCAGCCCGGCACTAGCAAGTGATGCGGGGCCATCATTCCGATCAAAGGATGGTGGAGAATGGATACTCCTAAGAAACGGAACTGATATGCATTGTTTAGATGCAGACTATACTGGCGACTTAATGGTTACTTTGCCAGATTTCGGAATGTTTGCAACATACTATACAAAGAAAGAAATAGAAGCAGATCTTAATTTTGATGGAAATGTTACACTCTCAGATTTCGGGATATTCGGGAGCTACTACAATAATTGCGACTACACTGGAAACGAAACAAACACCACAACAGAATATGATTACGAAATAGAAATCGATGACAGCTACACCATTAATGGTACCCTCGACACCGAAGTCATAGTGTTCAACGCATGGGGGCAACCTGATACCGGGTTCGTGGTAGATGGGATTGAGACTTCACGAGTTCTCGCAGAATTCCCAAGAGAATTAGGACACGAGTGGGGACCATTGTACTACCAAGATACCGACGGAGACTACCAACAGGCACAAAATGTATCCACATTTTACGTTTGGAGGCCACAAGATGACTATGATAGAAAACTCGAGGTGGATTACAAACAAACTACCGGAAAAATTGAGATGGACGGCTATTTAATCGGGGACGAAAGAATCTGGGTAGAGTGGTCCAATTTAACACATCTAGTCTCGTTTGATTACTTCGGGCAACACGCACAAATGGCAGAATTCCAAGAACTCTACATAACAATTGAAGGCACAGGTTATTGTGGTAATAATGGATACTACGGAAAATGTGAAGAAGATGTTGAGGTAGGAAACCATATGGTTATAAGAAACCCAAAAGAAAACTTTGACAACGACGAATTTAGGTTCTCTATATACCTATAATTTTTCTTTCTTTTTTATTCTAAAATTGCTTTAATACGTCTAACTCCAGAGCCAACCGATTTTTGTTTAACTATTTTAAACTTGCCCAATTTTTTTATATTATCGACATGTGGCCCAGAGCAGATTTCTTTAGAAAACTTTCCAACTGAATAAACAAAAACTTTTTCCCCATATTTATGATCAAAAATTCCTTCGGCCCCTATCTTTTTGGCCTCTTTAATTGTCATCTCCTCTCTTCTTACATCTAAACCTTCCTTAATCTTTTCATTAACCAAATTCTCGACTTTCTTCAACTCATCTTCCTCCAGCTTTCTATCAAAACTGAAATCAAATCGCAATCTATCTGGGTTGATATTTGATCCTCTCTGTTCTACTTTCCCGCCCAAAACTTTCTGCAGAGCTGAGTGCAATAGGTGGCAAGCAGTGTGGAGCTTCGTAGTTGCTTCAGAGGTATCTGCCAATCCGCTCCCAAATTTTCCCTTTGTAGCAGTTCTTGATAATTCTTGGTGCCTTTTTAGTTCCGCTTCATAACCCTTCAAATCAACTTTAATTTTCTTTTCTTCAGCCAATTCCACAGTCATCTCTATTGGGAAACCAAAGGATTGAAAAAGTAAAAATGTCTCCTTCCCAGATATTTTTTTATTCTTAGAGAATTTTTCAAATTTATTTAATCCTCTTTCTAGAGTTCTTTTAAATTTAATTTCCTCTTTGTCTAATTCCTCAAAAATAATTTTTTCCTTTTCTTTTAAATTGGGATGCTCCTTGGAATTTATTTTAATAACTATCTCCGCAAGCTCTTTAGTAAAATTTTTATTTATCTTAATCAAATTCCCATGCCGTATTGCGACCCTAATAAGCCTTCTCAAAACATATCCCTGATCTACGTTACTTGGGACCACCCCATCCCCTAATAAAAACGTAGCTGCACGAATATGGTCACAAATCTTTCGAATGGAAGTTTCATCATTTAATTTTGAAATCTCTTTTATTTTTTCAACAATAGGCAACAACAAACTAGATTCATAAATTGATTTTTTACCCTCGAGAATAGTGTAAATCCTCTCATATCCTCCTCCAAAATCAACATTCTTCTGTTTTAATTCCCCATATTTTCCTTTCTCATCCTTATTATACTCCATGAAGACATTATTTCCTATCTCCACCCAATTTTTATTCTTAACATCAAATTTCTCGGGAATTTTCTCATCAGAATTCCAATAGAATATTTCAGTATCTGGTCCACAAGGACCAGTTTTTCCTGCAGGGCCCCACCAATTCTCCTTTTTATCTAAAAATCCAATTCGGCCCTTGCTTACCCCCAACTTTTCCCAGGTTTTTGCACTTTCTTCATCCTTCGGAGCATTCTTATCCCCTTTGAAAACAGAGATGGCCAATCTCTCAACAGGCAAATTCAACCATTTTTTATCCGTCAAGAATTCAAAAGTAAATTTAATTGCATCTTCTTTCCAATAATCTCCCAAGGACCAATTACCCAACATCTCAAAGAAAGTTAAATGAGTATCATCACCAACTTCATCAATATCTCCAGTCCTCAAACATTTTTGAACATTAACTAATCTTTCTCCAGAAGGGTGTTTTTCTCCCAATAGAAATGGAACTAAAGGGTGCATACCCGCAGTTGTGAACAATACTGTGGGGTCATTTTCAGGAACTAAAGAGCTGTTTTTTATCTCTTTATGCCTCTTTTCCTTAAAGAATTCAATATATCTCTTCCTTAATTCACTGGCCTTCATAAAACTCTTAGAATAGACCTACTTTAAAAATTTTTTCTATTTGAAATAGAAAGAAATATAAGCGACTTTTCTAGAAAATTATATATGAAAAAGGGGGCACTTTTATTTATACTACTAATCTGCATAGCAAGCGTAAATGCAACTACTTATTATGTCTCTAAAAATGGAGCAGACACAAATGGGGGCACATCCTGGGCAGATTCTTGGCTTACAATAAATAAATCTAATATTGCCACTGGAGCAGACTCTTTGATTCTTGTTGGGGATGGCCTTTACATAGAGGCGTATACAACCGGGGCAGAATATCTATACCTAGAAAGAAATGTAGCAAACAGAACATTCCAAGCCCAAAACCAGTCAGAAGTTACAATAAATGGATCAAGCACAAGCCGAGTAATAAGGGTACAACCAAACGCAAACAATTTATCCATCATCGGATTTGTTCTTGAAGGAGATGGATCTACAAGTTCCATTATATCCGGGATAGCAGGAACAGGGGGAGTGTACCTAATCAACAATACACTCCAGAACGCCACAGTCCAGGGGCTAGATATGACTACACTTTCTATCTGGAAGAATATCACTGGCAACAAATTCATTAACACCAACTATGGGTTGGTATCTAGTGGAAATAATAATACGATAATCGAAGGAAATAATTTCTCTAATTCTCTCTCAGAAAGAGCAATGAGATTCAATGAGGGGAGATCAGTAAATATTACTATAAAATATAATCAGTTCTATGATCCTGATGATGTCCCCGTTTATCTGGATGATGTGGGCCATGAAGGATGGCTCATAGCGCACAATCTTTTCGGGACCCAAGAGGAACCCATAAGGGTTGCAGCAGTGGATGTAAGAAATTCTTCGAATGTAGTAATCCAAAATAATACTTTCTGGCAAGGCAACGTTACAGCCAATTGGGCTTCCATCTATTGTGCGGTAAAAAATTGCTCTAATATAAAAATTTACGGCAACCACTGGGGAAATGCCACAAACTATACAAATATAACCGGGGCAGGGGGGGTAGGCTACCTTATGTACTTAATAAATGCAACAAATGGTTCTATAGAGAACAATACTGCATTCATGATAGATGGAAACGGAATAAATGTAGTTGGATCCAATAATGGGGTCACTGAATATCTGAAGGTGAGATACAATAATCTAACTTACGAGCCCAGTACAATCCCTCCAAACAGATATGGGATAAAAATAGGGGCGGATTCAATTGCAACCGCAACAGGCGATATAAATCACACATTAATAGAACATAATCGAATAATTGCTCCAGCCCTGGCTACATCCAAACACATGCTATTTACTGGAGCAACCTTCAACTCCACGGTCAGATATAACTATGTGGTCGGAGCAGGTTATGGAATCCTTTCTAAACACGATACCAATTATGTAGCCCATAACAACACCATGATAAACCAAACAAACTTTGAGAATTTTGTTACACGTGCAGGGCACAACATCACAGTTTTCAACAACACTTTTTTTGCCCCATATTACAATGAAACAGAGTGGCCCTACGCAATTGTAGCTAAAAATGCAGATAGCCCTGCAAGAAATGTAACAAATCTAACAATCCACAATAATTTATTTTATATATACAATATAAGCCCGGCTTATGCAGTATCGGAACATGGCACCAATTATACTAATATTGGGTTTGCCTCATATAACAATACCTTTATAGCAGAAAATTCAAGTAGGAGATTTGCAAGGGGGCCAAGCGCAGAATATTTTAACTTCACAGATTTTATGGATATTTTTGGATTTGAGAATGACTCAATATTTTCCGTAACAGATGAAATTCCTTGGTTAAAAAATATAAGTAACATCTCAATTGGAAACGAGCAAGCAACAATACAATGGCAAACGCAGGAATCCACGAATTCCACCGTTCTATACGGCACTGATCCTTCCATACTCACAAGTACGACTGGAGATTCAAGCTGGAGTCTAAGTCACAATGTAACCATAACAAGTCTGACCCCCGGAACAATGCACTTTTTCAATGTATCTTCCTGCGATTATGAAAGCAATTGTAATCTTTCAATAACATACAACTTTACAACAACTGGGACCGCCCCAACAACCCCAAGCAGTCCAGGCTCTTCGTCAAGTGCAAAAACATACGATGAATCTGATTCACAATCAAGTACCGAATATGATTTATATTGGACTGATGTAACTAGCGGAGATTATGTCAAATTTAATTACGAGGATAATACATACAAGCTAAAGGTTAGCAGGGTTTATAGTGATTATGCGAAGGTAATGCTAATTCCAGGAAACACATACTATGAAATCCCATACGGGGAAGACAATTTACTAGATATCGATTCCAATGAGGGATCTGACATAGAAGTAAAGGCAGAGGCAGAGCAATTTTATCAGGTCTCTATATACCTAAATATAGAAATCGGACCAGAGCTTGAAGACATCTTGGATGAAAACACTAACACCACTAACCAAACTCCTACGGGAGGAACAGTAATCGATACAGATGATACCGCGGCTTGGAAATATTTCCCGATAGTAATAATAGTTCTAGCAATAGGATATATGGTTTGGATAAAAATTTATAAGAAAAAAAATTAAATATTTAATTTCTTCAATCTAGAATTTATATCATAGATCTCTTTGTCTAATTTACTTTTAAATTCTGGCTCTAATGGCTTAGGCTTCTTTGCATCTGCAAGCTTCTTTGCTTTAACAATGGGTTTCTTATCCTCTTTAGGAACATCCACCTCATTCATCTTTGGGATGTGCCTCTTCAATGCATTTACTTCTTTCTCAATCTTTCCTAAAACCACTGCCAATTTTTTATAATAGTCGACTTTGTCAGATTTAAATTTGTGATAATTCTCCCACGCTTTCAAAAGTTCCGCGGATTCAATGGCACTCTCCAGAATATCTTTTCTCAACGGAGTAGAGCCCTCCAACTTAACATAGGTAACGCAATCATCTTCTTTCTTCGGATGACTCTTGGCTTTTTTTGTTTTTTTACGAGGCATTTAATATCACAACTCAAACAATTTTCGATCGACATTTAATAATCGATCTTTTAGTTTATCAAGACTTCTGTGCCAACTTTCTAATTCTCGATCTTCATCGGCCCTTAACTTGTGAATATTCTCCAATAAGTCCTCTGCATCGCCAATCATATCTTTCACTTTATCAATATTATCCATGGCATCTTGATAATTGTCTATCTTAACAAAAACAGGCTTATCTCCAGAAACCCTATTTACATTTTCAATAGGTTTCCTCTCAGGGATGTTTACCCGAGGTTGCTGTCTAGGTTGAGCTATTATTGGTTTATTTACCTCTTTTTTTATAGTTCCAAACTCATGTTGATAACTTGGAACTTTAGAAACTTCAGGAGCTTTCTCTTTTGATTCTCCGGGATTAAAATTAGGGACGTCCAAACCCAAATTCACGTCATCTCCTTTGTTTTTCTTTAAGAATGGCATAATTACACCTCCAACGGTTAGATTAACTTCTCAATTTTACACTATTTAAAATTTCTTTACCATTCCGATGTAGTAAACTTTATAAAGGACAAAATTTTTAAATAAGTAAGTGCATGAAATACTTGATGGTACAAAATGACTTCCATAACACAAGACCAAATAGACACACTAGTATCTCAATTGGCTGGAGAAGACACGGTCGAGTTAGTCAGATTTGTCATATCTAAGGGCGAAAACGTATCAGAATTCTTAATTGCAGAGCATCTAGAAGCACCAATAAATGCAGTTAGAAACGCCCTATACAGGCTTCAAGAGAATAATTTGGTCACTTTTACCCGGAAAAAGGATAAAAGGAAGGGCTGGTACATATATTACTGGACATTTAACGACTCTCAAGCTATATCCACGGTTCAAAAAATGAAGGACACAAGGATAGAAAACCTGAGGAAAAGGCTTGAAAGGGAGGATTCTAGCACTTTCTACACTTGTGGCTCAAGGTGCCTAAGGGTAAAATTTGAGCACGCACTAGAAAATAGCTTCAAATGCCCAGAATGTGCAAAAGTTCTGAAAGAAGTAGATAATTCTAGAATAATTAAAAATATACAGAAAGAGCTTGTTATGCTTGAAGAAGTTTCTGAAGAAGAGCCAAGCGCACTAGCAGAAGCTACTGCTTAAGGCCCGAAAAATACCTTTGCCCCATCTAATGGTCCAAATGGAATCATATTGAATATAAACAATACTAGGTTAATATTTCTAGTTAGTAACCAAAAATTCAAGGCAGAATGAGACATTTTATACTTCCTAGTTCTTACCATCATAAATGCAACAAACCAGATCATAAGATTTGTTAGCGGACCTGCAAAAGCAATTAATCTATATACCCATTCAGTTGTGGCGGCCGCAGCAGGAATAGTTACATAACCTGGAGCAATGATTAAAAACGGAGAATTTAGCAATCTCAATAATAATCCCAGGCCTAGCCCTAGTGGAAAAATCTCAAAACTTGCACTATACCCAAAACCCATTGCCATAAACTTATGTGCTAACTCATGCAAAACAATCGCGGGCGCAGAGATCATAATTGCAAACCAGAGATCATCCCAATTAAATCTCTTCTTTCGCATCATATGATAAATAGTCTTTGGCTTTCTTGAAAATAAGCCCATAAAAATTATTCCAAGTACAATTGTCATAATTAATAACTTCAAAATCTCAGACAAGGTAATCAAAACCATATTAATCTAGAATTTAGAGTTTATTTAAAAGTTTTGTTAAATGTAACTTGCCAATCTTTTTTGTTTACTTTTTCTATGCATTAGCTTACTAACTCCAAACAGCATATTTACATCAACTTTAAAATCTTTCATTATTTTTGCTCGAACATAGTTCATCAAGGAATCTTTATCCTCAAATTCCAAAGGGACATTATTTCTCAAAGACATCCTACTTGCCTCCCTACACACCCAAACTCCTAGGGGATATTTATCTTCATTAGTAACAAATCTAAAAACTATGACTGCGCCTTGCTTTCTTAATTCATGTAGTTTTTCTAAGATGCTTAACCTTGCGGCATAGTATCCTCCAGCACACTCTTCAGCATATGTTTTCTTTCCAAAATAATCTTCGTAATCAGTTCCATAAAATTTTCCAGTCTTACTCCATGGGCTTGGCCTTAATGGAACTTCCATTTCGAATAATTCAAAACCCCAGATGTCCGGAAAAAACATTATCATGTAATAGTTTCCTAGGTATCCCGAAAAATAAACTTGATAATCTATTTCCTTGAAGAATCTAATATCTTTCAATAACTCTTTTCCTAATGTGTCATCCGTTGCAGTAATACTCCATCTTGTCGGAACAAGTCTCCTGTTCTTTTGTTTTCCTAATAAACCAATAGATAGGATCTTACTCAGAAAATTCTCATCCATTCCTTTATTGTATAACTTGTACAATCCTTCAACAGATTTCATATCTCCATCTCCAACTGTTTTTTCAACCGCAGTTTTTACACTTGGATTTTCGGTTAGTTTAATATTCCTGACATTTGCATTATTGCTTAATGGCTTGGCAACATTTTCCATCTTAAGTAAATTCTTTGGTTTATTTTTTAGAAAAACTTCCATATCCACTGGCTTGTGTGCCATCCCTACTTCCTGACTTAGATCTGTTAATCGATTATCAAAATTTTTCACAGAACTCTGGAATCTCGCATTAACTAATTGTGCCCTCAACCTTAAAATTTCGTGGTCTTTCAAACCCTGTTTAACCCATTCTTTTGGATTATCCATTAAATAAGATTCTTTTTCCTTTTGCACCGGGCTCAAAACGCCCACATTTACTTTCGGATAGCCAAATCGACCAACAAAAACTGCCGGAGGAGAATTTCCAAAGAAATCTAGGCTCTGTAGGTCCAAACTAGCAAAATTAAACTTAATCAGATCCCTCTGAGAATACCCACTCTTTTTCATAAATTTGGTTGTTTTAAGGCATTTAAATACTTATTTTGTGTGCCTGACAAGCTGATTTTGTTACTACTTATTGAAAATAACAGATAGAAAGCCTTATATATGGTTAATTTTAGTGTTACTACATAGTAAATACATATCTTATACATAAAATGGCACGATTTGTTATAACAAAAAAGGTGGCAAAACACGGGAAACAAGCAATTATAGTTATCCCTAGAGTTCTCGAATCTAAGCTTAAACCTGGCACTTTAACCCAATTAACCATAGATGTAATTGAGGAGGATGAAGATGGCAGCGATTCCTGATGCTTTGATTCCAGAAAACAGAAAACCTACTCTTGTAGATATAGTTGAAGGAGATCATGAAGGGATCACCCAATCCGAACAGAGGTTTCTAGAAGGCGAGGGATTTGAAATACTTGAAAAGCTAGGAGAGGTTTTTTATCCAAAGAGTAAATTTTGCGATTTAGATATTAATTATGATGTGGGAAAGGACAAATCAGGCCTAGCTGCAAGGACAAGTGGGTCCGCAGTAGAGGGGATGGGGACTTATTTTTTTGTGGGAGAATCCGGCAGAGTAATATATGGCTCTGCTCAATCAAGCGAATTCCACTTGAAGAGATATTCGCACAGTGTAGAAGAAGTTCCATTATGGGAATACCAAACAAGATTGGCACAGATAAAGAAGGAGAGGGAGAATTCTTAATCAGAAACCTTTATAAACAAATCTTTGCCCCAAATTCTTATCATGTACAAGTTATTAAGAAACCTATGGAAATCTCCAGAAAAGTCTCTAATGAGGGACAGATTAATAGAATGGAGAAAAGATCCTGCGATATTAAGGATAGATAAACCTACAAATATTTCTTCAGCAAGATCAATTGGTTACAAAGCAAAGCAAGGTTTCATTACAGTCAGAGTACGAGTAATTAGGGGCGGAAGAAAAAGAGAGCAAATAAAGAAAGGGCGAAGATCAAAAGCAGCAAGAAGAAAAAAGATTGTGGGAATGTCCTATCAATGGGTAGCAGAACAAAGGGCACAAAAATTCTACAAAAACTTAGAAGTTCTAAACTCTTACAAGGTAGGAAAAGATGGGAGACATTATTGGTTTGAGATAATCATGATTGACCCAGAACATCCACAAATCAAATCTGACAGAAAACTAAAGATGTTAGGAAGAAAAGCCAACAAAAAACGAGTAACACACGGCCTAACAAGCGCAGCTAAGAAATCTAGAGGACTTTCAAAGAAAGGAAAAGGTGCTGAGAAAATAAGGCCAAGTAGAAGGGCAAATAAAGGTCGTTCAAAGTAACTTTTATAAACATTATTTTTAAACTATTCTTATGATAACAAAAAAAGAGATAGAGAAGTTCAGAGCTTATCTAAAAAAATCCGAAAATCCACTGATATTCTATGATGATGATCCAGATGGACTATGTTCTTACTTAATCCTGAAAAAATACATCCAAAAAGGAAAGGGGGCAGTACTAAAGACCACTTCCACACTCGATTTGAAGATGTATCACAAAATCACGGAATACTCTCCAGACCTAGTAATTATTTTAGATATTCCAATAGTAACCCAAGAATTCATTAACAAGGTAAATGTTCCAATTCTATGGCTTGACCACCACCCTCCACTAAAAAGAAAAGGAGTTCATTATTTCAATCCAAAAGATAAGAAAGAAGGGGAAGGATTGCCAACAACATATTTAATGTATAAAATCGCAGAAGAAAAAGAATTATTTCTTGGAACACTAGGGAGTATATCCGACTGGCATGTCCCAGAATACGCAAAAGAATTCTCAGAGAAATACCCAAACATACTGCCAAAGAATATGAACTCTCCCCCAGAAATAGTTTTCGATTCAAAACTTGGAAATTTAATCAGAATTTTCGCACTAATCCTAAAAAATTCAACATCACAAGTAAATCGGGCAGCAAACCTATTACTAAAGATAGAAGATCCAAACGAATTATTAGAGGAAAAGACCCCTCAAGCAAAATATATTCTGAAATCAATCCAGAAACAAGCAAAAGAATATGAAAAAATAATGCAAGAAATAGATAAACAAGAGCCAACCAAAGAAAAACTGCATATAGTGGAGGCACCAAAAACAACCAATGCCTATACTGCAATAGTCTCCAACTATCTAATTTATAAATATCCAAAAAAAGTAATAATGGTAAAAAGAGTAAAAGAGGATGAAGTAATAATGAGCTTAAGAACCACAAAGATCAACATAAGAGATGCACTAGAAAAATCCTTGGAAGGATTAGATGGTTTCGGAGGGGGACACGACCATGCATGTGGTGCAGGAATAAAGAAACGCGATTTTGAAGAATTTCTAGAAAGGCTTAAGGAGAATATAAAATGAAAAAACTACTCACTTTTACAATAATACTCTTAATCCTGCCATTAACTCTTGCAACAAACTATAATTACTATAATGAACTAACAATCGATTTCTCATTAGATTCAGAGATTTTCCTTTCCGGGCCAGGCTCACTAAACAATCTTAACGCAAACGTTTATTTAGTTCCCCTAGAAGACCCAATACAAACAGTAAACACATTTTCAGAATCCTCCTCGCCAACTGCGGAAGCAGACAAAGACAGTTCTTCTCTGAGGTTTACTTGGACAGAGCAAGCACCAAGTTACCAATTTGGTTATGATTCTGTTGTAAAAACTCAAAATAGATTATTCCACGTACCAGATATCAACTTTCCATATTCTGAAATTCCTGAAGAATACACAGAGTACGTACAAGCTTCGGAAATAATTGATATAAACTCAGATATAATCAATCAGGCTTCAGAAATAATCGCAAATGAAGATAATGCATACCTTGCAGTACACGAAATAGCAGATTGGGTGTACAATAACATTGAATATGATCTGAATACCGTAACTGCAAAAGCAGCAAAACAATCTTCTTGGGTTCTAGACAATAGACAAGGGGTTTGTGACGAGATAACTTCTCTATTCATTTCCATGACACGATCTATTGGGATCCCGGCAAGATTTGTTTCGGGAATCGCATATACTAATTTATACAGTGACTTTGGAAACCATGGTTGGGCAGAAGTTTACTACCCAGAATACGGGTGGGTTCCATACGATGTCACTTTCGATCAATTTGGATGGATAGATCCAACCCACGTTGCACTTCAAAAAACGGCAGATGCCGGTTCTTCTTCAATAACATACAACTGGGAGGCAAATGGGGATTTAAGCTTAGAAACTGGAGAGATAACTAGCCAAGGAGAAATAACCTCGATGGGTGATGAAATGGAACAAGTGTTTGACATAAATCTTCATGCAGTAGAAACAGAGGTTGCCCCCGGAAGTTATGTCCCAATAAGAGTTAGGGTAGTAAATCCATTTAGCGGATACATTTCAGACCAATTAACAGTTACAAAGGCACCAGATCTAACAGAAAAAAACGTGAAGGTAGTTGCCCTAGGACCAAAACAAACTAAGGATATGTTCTGGATTGTAAAAATTCCAGAAGATGCGGACTCTGGATACATTTATACAACAACAATTGAAGTAAGAGATACATTTAACTCATTAGATTCAGAAGAAATAACTTTCTCCCCAGATGCAGGATATGAGTACATCTCTTTATCGGAGGCAGAAGAAATGGTGGATTCAATGACCGTGGACGAAGAAGATCAATTCTCAAGCCAAGTAGTTCTAAGTTGTATCCCAGATAGGGATTATTATTATTCATTTAGTGCAGCAAACATAGAATGTAATGTTAGATCAATAAATGATAATCTAGATCATCTAGAGATCTGTCTTGGAGAAAGTTGCGAAGACTTTGCTTTACCAAAGAGTTCAGAAAAAGATTTCACATTCCCTATAATCCCATCTAGCGATCCAGTTGTTGTAAATTTAAAAAATTCAGAAATCGATGTAAAGAGAGTGATATTATTAAATTTCATAGAAAAGCCAGAAGTAAAAATAGCAAGAATTGGACTCAGCAGTTTAAACTATGATGAACCAATTGACATTCCACTAACCATTTCATCACAAACCCCTGTAAAAGATATAACACTGAATATGAATAGGTTCCAGCCAATAGTTCTCGATGAACTTGACGGAACAAAAACATTCACAATCACAACAAATACAAAACATTTCAATGCAGAAAAGATCTCTATAAAAATTGAGTTCGAAGATGAAGAAGGAAACTTTTATGAAGAAGAATACACACAACCAATTAAAGTAAACAATTTACCATGGTACTGGAGTTTCATAAATATATTCAGATCTTAAAATTAAGATTCACAAAAGGATTGCATAAGCCTAGATTTCTTTCTGAAAAACAAAAAAATAAAGCAAGAGTGATAAATGAAGCAAACAATATTGGGATAGATGAAGTTCTAAACAAGAAAAATGCAATTTTAGTTTTTCATGATTCCACATTCAGAGAGCCTCCAAAAAAAATAGTTAAGAAAATTGGGAAAGAAATCGTATTCCCTTCAGTTCCATTCCAAGAAGTAGAAAATTCGATTTCTGCATCGCCTTCAAAAAAACTCCATGATTATCTATCAAAAAATATTAGAGTAAAAAAAGATTGGGCATCAATAATGGTTGGATATTAATAGCTCTTTCCAAAATAAGTTACAAACTTAGCTTTCTCTTTACAAGCAAAGCATTGTCCAGATTTTGGCTTCTCATCAAAAGAAGAATTTAGACTCTTTGCACCAGTTTTATCTTTAATATTTTCCTCGCAAGATTTATGGCCACACCACTCAACCTTAACAAGGTTCCCTTTGCCAACCAACTCTTTCAACTTCTGGACACTATCTGCAGAAACAAGTTTGCTTTCTAAAAATTTCTTGGCCCTTTCAAATAGGTTTTTTTGAATTTCATCAAGCAATTTATCTACTTCCTTGGCCACACCAGCAATCTTAACAATCTTCTTTTCATGGGTATCCCTTCTAACTAAAACCACTTGATTTTTAGAAACATCTTTCGGGCCAATCTCAACCCTCACCGGAATCCCTTTTAATTCCCACTCATTAAACTTCCATCCCGCACTATAATCTTCTCTATCATCGAAATGAACGTTAAATTTTTTCAACTTACTAGCAACTTCCTTAGCTTTCTTCATTACTTTCTCTTTTTCTTTCTTGAAAATAATCGGAACTACTACTACTTTATTGGGAGCAACATTTGGAGGCAATACTAAACCATTATCATCCCCATGTATTGCAAGCATAATACCTACACTTCTAGTAGAGAATCCCCAAGAATTTTGATACGCATATTGCATCTTCTCATTCTCATCTAGAAATTTAATATCGAAAACCCTAGAAAAGTTCTGCCCTAAGTGATGGCTTGTAGCCCCCTGAATTGCCTTACCATTCGATAACAAGGTTTCAACACTTAAAGTATAATCGGCTCCAGCAAATTTCTCTTTCTCAGATTTTATTCCCCTCAAAACAGGGACTGCATACAAGTCTTCAAAAACATCCGCATAAAATCCTAAAATCTTATTTGTTTCCTTCTCAGCTTCCTTCTTTGTAGCAAAAACCGTATGGCCTTCTTGCCATAAAAACTCCCTAGTTCTCAAAAATGGAACCGGATTATTAAATTCCCATCTAACAATATTACACCATTGATTTAATCTTAAAGGAAGATCCTTCCAAGATCTAATCCATTTTTTATAAGAATCATACATTATAGTTTCAGAAGTAGGCCTAATCGCCAGCCTCTCTTTTAACTTAGTATTCCCAGAATGAGTAACCCATGCAACCTCTGGAGCAAAGCCTTCAACATGGTCACTTTCTTTCTTTAATAGTGATTCAGGAATCAAAGATGGAAATGAAACATTCTTTACCCCATCTTTCTTAATCTTTTTATCAAAATAACTTACTGCATTTTCCCAAAGCGCATAGCCCATAGGTTTTAGAACCATTGCCCCAGAAACCTTAGTATAATCAATTAAATCTGCCTTTTGGATAACTTGAGTGTACCATTCAGAAAAATTCTCAGATTTCTTAACAGTTATTCCTTCTTGACTCTGCTTTTTCATAGAACTCTTTGATAAAAACTAACTTTTAAAACTTTTTATTCCTAGAACCTTAATTTATTCTTAACCTTTCTCCACTCAGCTACAAAAATACTAATAACTCCCAAAATCAAGCCTAGGAGTAAACCAATATCATTATGGTTATCGCTAACAATCCGTTGTACAGAAATAATAGTTAAAACCATAAAAGCAAATATAAAAAACGGAATCCTCCAGCTTTTATTTTGATCTATAAAAAACCATAGGGCATACAAAATAAAAATTGCTACAGAAAGATGTGCCGAAGCATCATACAAGATATCGCTCCCAAAAATAAACATTGGCAGGAATTTCAACAAAATTAAACCCAATATAATAACAATTCCAGATACAATTACCTTTCTTAGCTCTTCTTTCATAATAAAAATAGAAAATAAAGGTTAATAAGTTTTTTTATATGCCTAGTTTTTCTGTGTTTAGATTCCCCTCGTTATCTATGGAGACTTTCCAATAGCTTCCATCCTCAGATTTCAAAACCAAATAGTCTGAGATTACTGCATTTCCCGGGAGGTCATGGATGGCCACTATATCTGGGGGGACAGTTCCTCCGCCACCACCTTGACTTCCACCATCACTAGTTGCCGCTGGTTCTAAACTGGCTTGATCACTCGAACCAGCATTGCCTTTCATCCAATCCCAAAAACCTGCGTTAACTGCGGGGGCAGTGGCAACTAAACCAAACACAAAAATTGCAATTATTATTTTTTTATCCATTTGTATCACCCTCCAAAAAAGATTCACAGAATTAAATAGTTTTCTATAACTTTAATCAAAAAAAGCGGGCCTGCCCGGATTTGAACCGGGATCCTTCGGGCCGAAACCGAAAGTTCTATCCAGATTAAACTACAGGCCCAACAACTTAATGTCGAAATAAGGTTTCATAGCATCTGTCAAAGACAAACTCCACCCTTCGGCTCCGCATTAAGCCAATTTTTATAAAAAAAAGAAGTTTAAATAGATTTTGATAATACTCTAACGTCTTTCAGCAATGCGTTCCAATCTATCTTCATCCATTTCTACTAATTCGGTATCTTCACTATCCAAATGGGCAATACCTTCTTCTACACTTCTAATATTGTTTCCATAAATTGCCAATTGGAGGACCAAATCTCCTTCATTAGGGTCATAACATTCTTTTAAAAAACGAAGTGCATATTTCACGTCATCTCCGAAAAAATGTAGTGTTTCTATGGCATCCGCATGGGCAATATATCTATCAGAATGTATAATTAGCTCACTAGCTACATCTTCTCTTATCAATTCTCCCAATTTTCTTTTCATTTTGTTACTACCTTCCAATTAAGGGAATTTTAATGGGATCCTATCATTTATAAAGGTTACCAAAACAAATTTAAACTCAAGAAATTAAACCCTCATTATGACCGACTTCTATAAATTAACAAAGGAGGAAACTCTAAAGAAACTACAAGTCAATTCAAAATTAGGTCTCAGATCCCTACAAATTGACCTAAGGAGAAAAAAATACGGATCAAACGAAATAACACATGAAAAAAAACTTTCTCCCCTAAAAATATTTCTAGAGCAGTTCACAAACCCATTAATGTACATATTATTAATTGCAATCTTAATCTCCTTACTAATACAACACCACATAGATGCAATAGTTATCCTAGTTATTGTAATACTTAATGCCCTCATGGGGTTCACACAAGAGTATAAGGCAGAAAAAGCTCTAGAAACTTTGAAGAAAATGGCAGCACCTCACGCGAGAGTCCTGAGAAATGGCCATACAAGATTAATTCCCGCATCAAAATTGGTCCCCGGAGATATTCTAGTTCTAGAAACCGGAGATAAAATCCCCGCAGATGCAAGAATAATAGAAAACGTAAGTCTGCAGGTAAATGAAGCCGTTCTAACCGGAGAATCTGTGCCAAGAGATAAAGCAATAAACAAAATTGAGAGGGAAGCAGTATTGGCAGACAGAAATAATATGATATTCGCAGGAACAATTGTATCTTACGGGAGAGGGAAGGCAGTAGTTACTGGAATTGGAAATAAAACAGAATTCGGGAAAATCGCTTCCTCATTAAGAAAAATAGAAGAAACAGAAACCCCATTGCAGAAAAAACTTTCAAAATTTGGGAAAAAACTAGGTTTCATCACTCTTGGGATAATTATAGTAGTATTTTTATTAGGATTAATAAAAGATTTATCCCTTGTAGAATCTTTAATGACTTCCATAAGTTTGGCAGTGGCCGCAATTCCAGAAGGCTTGCCAGCAGTGGTGACTATTTCATTAGCCATAGGGGTAAAACGGCTAGTAAAAAATAAGGCTCTAATAAGAAAGCTCTCCGCCATAGAAACATTAGGCTCAACAAGCATTATCTGTACAGATAAAACAGGAACCCTGACTTCTGGAGAGATGACTGTAAAGTCTATTTACGCAAACAACAGAATACTCTCTGTTTCGGGATCAGGATATTCAACAGAAGGAATATTTACTCACAAAGGACAAGAGTTCAATCCCAATAAGATAAACAGACTCCTAGAAACTTCCTACTTATGTAATAATTCTGATTTAAGTGAAAAACAAGGAGACCCTACAGAGCTAGCCTTAAAAGTAGTTGCAAAAAAAGCAAACCTAAAAACCGCGTTCGAAAGAAAAGATGAGATCCCTTTCGATTCTAGAAAGAAATTCATGGCAACACTGGATGAAATAGGAAAAACTCAAAATGTTCACCTAAAGGGGGCCCCAGAAATAGTCCTTAATAGATGTAAATACATTTTCAACGGAGTAACTACAAAGCCAATAACAGATGCAGACAAGAAAAAGATCCTAGAGATGAATGATCAAATGGCATCAAAAGCCCTAAGGGTTCTAGCCTTCGCATATTCAGAATCAAAATCAACTAAGGATCTAACTTTCCTTGGTTTAATGGGGATGATTGACCCCCCAAGAGAGGGAGTAAGAAAATCAGTAAAAATCGCAGAGAAGGCAGGCATTAGAACAGTAATGATAACTGGAGATAATGCCCTAACTGCAAAAGCAATAGCGCACCAAATCGGAATAAAATCTGAGGTCATAACTGGATTGCAACTAGAAAAGATGTCTGATGAAGCAATTCATAATTCTACAAAGTCAATTTCAATCTACGCCAGAGTTAATCCGGAACACAAAGTAAAGATTCTAGAAGCCTTGCAAAAAGATGGACACATAGTGGCTATGACTGGAGATGGCATAAATGATGCCCCCGCACTTAAAAAAGCAGATGTAGGGGTGGCAATGGGTATCTCCGGAACAGATGTCTCAAAAGAAGCCTCAGATATGATACTCATGGATGACCATTATGCCACCATAGTTAGAGCAATAAAATACGGAAGAGCGATATATGATAACATAAAGAAATTTGTGAAATTCTTAATCTCTGCAAACCTTGGAGAGATAGCAATAATATTCATCTCTTTATTGGCATCCCTTCCACTCCCACTCCTACCATTACAAATCTTATGGGTAAACCTAATCACGGATGGGCTCCCGGCACTGGCGCTAGGAATGGATCCTGCCGAGAAAGATATCATGAGAAGAAAACCCCGTTCGCAAAAAGAAACAATCCTATCTGGTGCCAGAGGCTTCATAATAACAAGAGTGATAGTTGTCCTTATGGTTGTATTAGGATTGTTCATGTTAGAATATTTCACCACAGGCAATATTGATAAGGCCAGGACAATCGCCCTAACATCCCTAATACTTTTCGAATTGTTCTTGGCATTCTCGTGTAGATCAGAAAAGAAAAACATATTCCAAGTTGGATTCCTAACGAACAAGTACCTTCTTGGAGCAGTAGCACTCTCAATATTGCTCCACCTGTTATTAATCTATACTCCGTTGGCCACATTCTTCAGCCTAACGGCATTAAGTTTAGTTAATTGGGGATACATATTGGCTGCATCATTAGTTGGGGTTGCAGTTCTAGAAATTAGAAAATCGTTCTTAAAATGAGAATTTAGGCCCACTAAAGTGTAGTAACAAATAGAAAGATTTAAAAACAGAAGCGATGGCAGGGAAAACATGGGAAGACATTTTGATAAGCTAGTGGAACTAGTAAACAAGGGCCATGTAGATGAATCCTGGAGCCCTCCTGCATTTAGAGAATTCTATCCTTATCTTTGTGCTGCAATGGAAGAGGCAGCATTATTTGATTTTCCAATACTATCTGAGGATATATTGCCCCAAATAGGGAAATCTCCCCAGGAGTATGCAGAATACCTGAGAAATTATGTCGGGCAATCTCGACAGCAAGGAGATCTTGTTTTGGCTCCATTCCCCGTTACCGCAGTAGAGGATTCAGATTCTGTTGTAATTTACGAATCAATTACAGCCAATAGGTGCAGGATAATCCGTTCGATGGAAATGGGAGGCCGAGACGATACAAGTCTAGATGGAACATTTATAGAGTTTGGAGAAACAGAATTACTATCAATAGAAGACGATTCAAGCATGAAGGTACTCTCCCACCCAATTTATTATGGGGTGGTGGACAGGAAGGGTAGAACGAGAATCAAGAGGGCCCCCCTAGATCAACAAGAGCTACAGGAGATCGGTAGAGACTTAACTCAGTCCACAATGGCAGTTATGAAACAAATAATGTATATTATGGACCCTGAAAACTTTATCTTGCGTTCCGAAAGTAATCAAAGCAAAGCCATTGCACGAGGACGGAAAAAGCCAAAAAATAGAGGGTGCAAAAAACAAAAGAAAACCGCAGTCCGCCCACATTTTACAATACATAGTCAAAGAGATCTAACTAGAATCCTTACAGGGGAGAGAAGAAATAATGAAACTCCGTTGCACCCAGTAAGGGGGCATTGGAGAAGGGTGGGCGAACCAAATATACAGGGTGAAAAAGAATGGAGATTAATCTCCCAATATTGGCGAGGCGAGGGGAGAATAGACGGCCGGCATGGAATGGACTATGAGGTTTTCCTAAAGACAGGGTTTGGAAATTTGACACCTGCATCAGAATACAAATCAAAATCATAACATATATAAACAGATTTTCTAAAATTTAGCCTAATGGACAAAAAACTCTTTAGGGCTTCAGCACTACTAACCGGAACAATAATTGGAGCAGGCGTTCTAGGAATTCCATACGTAGTTGCCCAATCTGGATTTTTAACAGGATTACTAACAATACTAATTTTAGGGGTAGCAATTCTGTTAATGAACCTTTTCATGGGAGAGATAGTTCTAAGGACCCCCGGCAATCACCAACTTCCCGGCTATGCAGAGAGATATTTAGGAAAGTGGGGGAAACGAGTGGCAATAGCCTCTATGTTCCTTGTAATCTACGGGGCATTAGTTGCATATATTATCGGGGAAGGGGTAGCACTTTCAGCAATTTTTGGGTTAACTCCTCTGATTTTCTCAACCATATTTTTTATATTCGTGTCAATCTTTATCTTCATAGGATTAAAAGCAATAACCAAATATGAATTATTGTTTGCATCAATAGTCTTATTATTGATATTATTAATTTCGGGATTCGCAATATTTTCTAGCCAATTCAATATATCCAATCTAGCAGAGTTTAACATAGCAAAAATGTTGATTCCTTACGGAGTAATACTATTCGCTTTCGCAGGAGCCGCTTCAATACCTGAAATGAAAGAATATCTTACCCACGACAGGAAAAAGTTAAAAAGAGCCATAATTCTTGGATCCCTAATTCCAATAGCATCTTACATTTTATTCGCGTTCACAACAATTGCAATAACTGGAACAAGCACAACAGAGATAGCCACAATCGGATTGGGCAACTATTTAGGCGGCTCAATGATACTATTTGGGAACATATTCGCAGTCTTCGCAATGCTAACCTCGTTCTTAACACTCGCACTAGCCATGAAAGAAATTTACATGTTTGATTACAATATCAAGCCCCTTTATGCGTGGGCACTCACAATGTTTATTCCATTCATAATATTCTTATTTGGGGCAACCAGCTTCATAAAAGTAATTGGTTTAACGGGCGCAGTAGCAGGCGGATTAGAAGGAATATTGATTACATTAATTTATTTCAAGGCCAGAAAGAAAGGGAGGCGCCAACCAGAATACAAACTCAAGAAGAAACGATTTCTAAGTATTTTTGGAGTTATTCTAATAATAGTATTTATACTAGGGATAATAAACGAACTATTTCATATTATCTAAGGATTTGTCCTTTGTAAAGTTCTTGGGAATCCAATAGCGTCCTTAACAGAATCTAAGCCACAAATCCACCTAATCAATCTCTCTGTTCCTAAACCAAATCCTGCGTGCGGAACACTCCCATATTTCCTTGTATCTAAATAATAATGGTAATCTTCAATATTCTCTCCCAAGTCCTTCAGAGATTTAACCAATTCCTTTAGATCTGTGTCTCGCTCACTGCCCCCAATTAATTCCCCAATACTTTCCGGTCCAAGAGCATCAAAACACATTGCAACCTTTGGATTTTTTGGATCCCTTGGTTTATAGAACGCCATAACTTCCTTAGGATAATGGGTAACAAAAACAACGGTATCATAAGAATCCATCAATCTTTCTTCTTCAATGGTCCTTAGATCTTTACCCCATTTAATCTTCCTTCCTTTTTTGTTTAACATCTCTAATGCATCATCATAAGTAATCCTTGGGAATTTCTTCTCAATACTGGGTTTTAGTTTCTCCACATCTCTCTCAAGAATTTTCAATTCCTTTTTATTTTCCTTGAGAACTTTCGTTAAAACATGTTTGATTAACTCCTCAGCATAATCCATTAATCCATCTAGGTTACACCAAGCAACCTCCATCTCTGTATGCCAATATTCAGTAAGATGCCTGGATGTTTTAGATTTCTCTGCCCTAAACGAAGGTGCCAGACAATACAATTTTTCTAAACCAAACATTGCTGCTTCAGCATATAGCTGCCAAGTCTGAGCAAGAAACATCTTCCTCCCAAAGTATTTAACTTCAAACATTGTTGGTCCATCTTCTGCCCCACCAGGGACTAACAAGGGACTTTGAAATTCATAGAAGTTCTTACTCCTAAAATATTCATGAATGGCGCCCGTAACAGTACTTCTAATTTTCATAATTGCAGTCATCTTTCTGCTTCTAATATACAAATGCCTTTGATCTAGTAAAAATTCGGGACTTTGATCTTTCCCAATCGGGAAATCTTCCGCCTGATGGATGATATTCATCTTTGTGATATCTAATTCATATCCCCCTGGGGCTCGGCTATCTGAATGCAAATTTCCCTCCAATTCAAGGGAACTTTCAATCAACAAATTATCTGCCTGTTCAACCAATTTGGGAGTTTTAACAACACATTGAATAATATCTGAAGAATCTCTCATAACAATGAAGATTTTATCCTTCATCTTTCTAATTCTATAAACCCATCCCCGGATGGATACATCCCCCTTCTTTTTCTTTAATGCTTCTTCTATAGCTATAAATTTCATTTCAACTTTAATCCCACTTCATCTAGCTGCTCTTTTGCTATCTTGCTTGGAGCGTCCATAACCGGATCCCTGGCGTTCTTATCTTTTGGAAAGGCAATCAACTCTCGGATATTCTCCTTCCCCATTATAACCATCAATAACCTGTCAATTCCCAAAGCAATTCCTCCATGCGGAGGCACACCATACTTGAATGCTTCAAGTAAATGCTCAAACTCTTTCTTCTGTTGTTTATTGAAGCCAATCAAGTCAAAAATTTTAGCTTGAACCTTGGGATCATGGATTCTAATGCTCCCCCCGCCACACTCATAACCATTTAATACCATATCATGTTGATAAGCCTTTGCCTTTCCAGGATCTTTATCTAGGAATTTTATATCTTCTTCCCTTGGCATAGTAAACATATGGTGGCTTGGCCCCCATTCCTGCCCAGCACCGTGGAAAAAATCTTCTTTAGTCTGCTTTTGGAATAAAGGGAAATCAACTATCCAACAGAATCCTAGTTCGTTTGAATCTTTTTTATTTTTCCTTATATCTGGGCTATCGGTTTTATATTTTTTCATTGCCTCAGCATAAGGGATTCTTGGAAATGGAACTTGGGTTATTTTTTTCTCTGGAAATACCTTCTTAACCAGTTCAATCATACTCTTCTCAACCAACTTTAAGATGTCATCTTGCTCCACGTAAGACATTTCAACATCTAACTGATAAAATTCTCCGGGCGCCCTATGCGCTCTTGCAGCTTCATCCCTAAAGCAAGGGGCAATCTGCAAATATCTATCATAGCCGGCCAGCATTAGTAATTGCTTGTATTGTTGGGGGCTCTGTGGCAAAGCGTAAAACTTCCCCTTATGTAGCCTACTGGGCACTAAATAGTCCCTCGCACCCTCGGGAGTAGATTTAGTCAAAATTGGAGTAGTAATCTCAATAAAATTTTCTTTATCATAAAAATCCCTTAATGTCTTTACCGCCTTATGCCTCAAAATAATATTATTCTGCATTTCATCTCTTCGAAGATCAAGATATCTATACTTCAATCTTGTATCTTCGTTTGATTCAACATCTTCTAATTCCAAAGGCAACGGTTCAGATAAACTCAAAACATCAAATTTAGAGGCAGAAACTTCAATTTCCCCAGTAGCAAGCTTCTTGTTTGCATCTGGCCTCTTCTTTACTTCCCCTTCAACCCTAACAACAGATTCCCTTCTCAAATCAATTAATTTTTCAGCAAAATCTTTTCCTAGGAAAATCTGAGTAACCCCATATCGGTCTCTCAAATTTATGAATCCTATTTTTCCATGGGTTCGAACACTCTCTACCCACCCGGATAAAATAACCTTCTTTCCGGCCTCTTTCTTGCTTAACTCTCCACACGTATGGGTTCTGTACTTCATGATATAGTTTCTTAATCTTGTTATTTAAAACTTTCCATAAAATATATAAATCCTCGGCCCAAATCAATCCTATGCTTAAGCTCTACAATACCCTAACTCGGAAAAAGGAGAATTTCAAACCAATAAAAGCCGGGGAGGCCAGCCTATACGGATGCGGACCAACAGTATATTGGACACAACACATTGGAAATCTACGAAGATATATATTTGAAGATATAATAAAAAGAACACTTCTCTATAACAAACTAAAGGTCAAACATGTAATTAACATAACAGATGTAGGACATCTAACCTCGGATGCTGATGAAGGGGAGGATAAGATGATGAAGGCCATAAAAAGAGAGAAACTCCCCTTAAATTCCGAATCCTTATTGAAAGTTGCAAAGAAATACGAAGATATATTCATTGAAGACACAGAAAAATTAAACATCCTTCCCCCAACAAAATGGGCAAGGGCCACAGAGCATATAAAAGATATGATTAATCTAATAAAAAAGATAGAAAAGAACGGCTACACCTACAAAACAAAAGTAGGGTTGATATTCGATACCTCTAAATCAAAAAACTATACCAAATTAGCAAAACTAAAACTTGAAGATATGAAGGCAGGTTCAAGAGTGGAAGTAGATCCCGAAAGAAAAAATCCTTCTGATTTCGCTTTATGGATTACAAATCAACCAAATCATATCATGCAGTGGGACTCTCCTTGGGGCAAGGGCTTTCCAGGATGGCACATAGAATGTTCCGCAATGTCCTCGAAGTATCTTGGAGAACAATTCGACATTCATACTGGGGGAGAAGAACATATCCCAATACACCATACTAATGAAATCGCGCAATCCGAAGCCGCATGTGGGAAACACCCCTGGGTAAAATACTGGCTTCATATGCGTTGGTTAGTCCTAAGGGAAGGCAAGATGTCTAAATCTGAAGGCGCAGTTTTTACAATATCCGATTTGGAAAAGAAAGGATACTCTCCACTGGATTTTAGATACCTCTCATTACAAACACACTACCGAAAGAGATTGTTATTTTCATTAGAGGCTTTAGATTCAGCAAAAAACACATTTGACAGATTAAAAAATATAATTTTAGAATTAAAAACAAAGAAAGATTCAAAAAAATCAAAGAATACATACAAAAAAGAATTTTTAGAGGGAATTAACAATGATTTGAATACCTCAAGGGCACTTTCAGTTTTATG
Organism: Candidatus Woesearchaeota archaeon; assembly: GCA_964481835.1. GTDB lineage: Archaea > Nanobdellota > Nanobdellia > SCGC-AAA011-G17 > PNOQ01 > JABIBT01. Next base: position 18,419 of record CAYZTT010000002.1, on the reverse strand, counting down.
GGGTATGCTAAGAGATCCAAAACTAGGCTCAAAAGAAAAGCTAGAAATGGCCTATGAATTTGATAAGGTTCTCGGATTATCCTTAAAAGATCTAAAAGGAGAAACTATTCCCAAAGGCATAGAAGATTTAGCAGAAAAAAGACAACTTGCCAGAGATACTAAAGATTGGGAAGAATCAGATAAACTAAGAGATAAAATTAATTCTAAAGGATATGAAATAAAAGATTCAAAAGAAGGATACACAATCATAAAGAAATGAAATCACTAATCCCCAAAATAAAATCAAAAAAATATTCTTCCTTGAGCGATGAAATAATAGAGCAAGAAATAGATGCATTTCTAAGAAAGAAGCCAAAGGCAAAAGATAAAGAAATAATAAAAGAAGTAAAAACAAGACTCCATAAAATCTACGGTTCTTTTCAAATAAATAAAAAGAAAAAAAGAGAAATGTTCTTGGAAGAATTAAAAAAGGATCCAGAATCAATAGATTTGCATAGAAAAATTCTGGAAACCAACCTTTCAACAAAAGAGAGGATGAGGGCATATCAAACACTCTACTATCGGATATTCCAGTTAACTGGCCAGCCAAGAACTATACTCGACATAGGAGCCGGGATAAATCCCGTTTCCTATCCCTACTTAGAGTGTAATCCAAGTTATACTGCATTAGAAATAGATCAAGAAGATGTAGATTTCATAAACAAATACTTCAAAATAAAAAAGATAAGCGGGAAAGCAGAGTTAAAGGCAATAAACGCAAAGAATATAGCAGATCTGCCAACTGCAGACGTAGTATTCCTATTCAAGGTAATAGATCCATTAGAAATTAAAAAAGGGCACAAATTCACAGAACTTTTACTGAAGAATTTAAAATCTAGGAACATTGTGGCCTCTTTCTCAACAAAAACAGTCTCAAATAAAATGATGAAGTATCCCCGGAGAGGGTGGTTTGAAAAACTGCTCCATAGGATCGGATACAAATTTAGGATAGTAAAAACACAAAATGAGTTCTATTATGTAATTCAGAAATCTATATAAACTTATCAAATGTATTCACAATAATGTACAAAGATTTAGCAGATTTTTCAATAGAATTCCTCCAAAAGAAAGGAGTAGATTACGCAGAGGCTAGGCTAGAAACTACAACCTCGACAGGATTAGTACTAAAGGATTCAAATCCAGAAATAACCGGCTTCGATGAGTCTTCTGGACTTGGAGTAAGATACCTATTCAAAAAAAACATGGGGTTTATCTCTATAAACGACCTAGAAAAGAAAAAAATACAGGCGCAATTAGAAAACTCCTTAAAGATAACAGAAAAGGCTTCAAAAATTTCTGAACCATTTGAATTAGCACACCATAAAGGAATAAAAAAGAAAAATAAAGTAACACAAAAACAAAACATAGCCGATTTTTCCCAAGAAGAAAAGTTAAAAATTCTAACAGAGCTAGATAAAACTCTAAAATGCGAACATAAATACATAACACTCTCAGATGATATTAACGAGAAATATTATGTGAATACCGAAGGTTCACAAATCTCCTCAACAATTCCCAGGATAAATTTCATGTATTTCTTAACTTTGATAGAAGGAGACAAATCCATTCAAAGATATCAACAAAAAGGCGCCACTTCTGGGTATGAGGCCCTAAAAACCTGGAACCTATCAAGCGAACTTCAAAAAGAGATTGAGGCCCTTAGGAATAATTTGAAAAATGCGGTCGCTCCACCAAAAAATAAGGAAATAGATATTGTCGCAGCCCCGGAGGTAACGGGCATAGCAGTTCATGAGGCATGCGGCCATCCAACAGAAGCTGATAGAATCTTTGGGAGGGAGGCAGCCCAAGCAGGAGAATCATTCGTAGAGGAAGGCATGATTGGGTCTAAAATAGGTTCAGAAAATGTCACAATAGTTGATGACCCAACTCTAGAAAATAGCTATGGATTTTACTTATATGATGATGAGGGAGTAAAAGCAAGGGAAAGGGCACTCTACAAAAATGGACTAATAAACGAATTCTTGCACAACCGGGAAACATCCAAAAGAATGAACATCAAAAGCAACGGATCCGCAAGGGCAAATTCATATTCTAACGAACCGATTGTTAGGATGGCAAATACTTTCCTCAAGGCAGGAAAATCCTCCGAAGAAGAACTCATCAAAGAAACAAAAAAAGGAGTTTACATAAAAAACTTCATGGAATGGAATATAGATGATAAAAGGTATCAACAGAAATACGTTGGAAACGAAGCATATCTGATTGAAAACGGGGAGATTACCAAACCCGTAAGAAATCCTGCACTCGAGTTAACAACCCCAAAACTTTGGTCTTCAATAGACCTCATTGCCAACAATCTAAAGCTTTTTGCAGGTACGTGTGGAAAAGGAGAACCAATGCAAGGAATTCCCGTCTTGATGGGGGGGCCCTCTATAAGGTTAAGGCACATAAAACTTTCTTAATTAAAAAATCCTCTCTTAAAATTCCTAACATCTCTGCCACAACTAGGGCAGATACTTGGCCAATTCTTTCTCTCATTATATCTAAACTTAAAACTACACTTATCACATGTAATTTTCTTATACTGTTCTTCTTTCTTCTTTTCTAATCTTCTCTTCTCTCTTACAGGCCGATCTAACTCTCTAAATACATCTTCTTCTTTATTTATTACAATCGTCCGCGGAATCACCTCTTTTTCCACAGGCTTTGGAACCATAACCTTAGTTTCCTCTTTTTTTACGGGGGTCCCAGGACTAGAAAAACAATTCTTACAAACCATAACCCCCAATCCGTCATGCAATCGAAAATCTTTTCCCGGAGCCAACTTCCCACATTTCTTACATTTGCCCAATGGCTCATTATTGGGTTCAAGATTCAGTATATCATCTCCAGTGGGCTCAAAAATCATAAAATTAGAAAAATTACCATCCTTAAAAAGATTATAGAACAAAAAACTATATTTTTAAGCCTCTTCTTCAAGCTTTTTATCCTTTAGCCTCTCAAGTATCTCTTGAGCCTCTTCAGATGCCTCTTCACTATATGCGGATAGATTATTCTCTGTCATCTTCCCAATCAATTACATCAATATCTTCGTCTGCCAGAATTTGCTTACCAACCTCGCTTTCATTATTAATCAGGCTGCTATTACATCCTGGACAAACAGTGGGTTCTACTTCTCGCTTATTGGCCCATTTATAGTTACAATTTTTACAAGAAAATTTATCCCCTTTCATTCTGAATCTCATATCACCAGAACTTAAAAACCTTTCTAACTACTGCTGCAGCACACACAAGGACATCTCAAATCGCTAATATCCCCTATTTTATCGGTATCACACTCTCCACTCAAAGAATTAACAATTACTCCTCCCTTATCCAAGCATTCCTTGCTTGTAAGGTCATCATCCAACACCCCAATGTCAATTTCGCCCTTATAGTACAAATAGCCCATTACGGCAGCGATTATAACAACTAATAGGACAATTTTCTCAATAAATCTCATAAATGCAATCTAGAAAATCAACTATATAAATCTACTGAAAGCTTCAATCAGATAACTTTAAATAAAATAACAATAACTAAAAAATTAGAAAATGGCATTTACAAACAAAAAAATAGCTTTTTTCGTATTTCTAGTGTTCATAGCGAGTGTATTTGCTGGAACTTACAATGTAATCGATTCCTACCTGACTGTAGAGGCAGGCCAAGAAGGCGCAGAAACACAAACTAATGAAGAAACTTCTGCAGCTATTGAAGAAACAACAACAGAAGAAACAATAGCTACTCCAGTTCAAGAAGAGCAACCCGTGGTCGAAGAACCCAAGGTGGTTGTCAAGAAATATGGGAAAGAAAACCATGGCGCGGAGATCAATGTAAACGACGGTGATGATCCTCCAAAACCACCAAAACCTCGTGGACCTTTCGTTGAAGCTGCTCAGCACGGAGACGAATTTCCACCAGCTTAATTTTTTATTTTATTTTTTCTATTAATTCTTTAACTTCATCATGATTCCATAGGCACTTGACTGAAATTCCCAAGGAAATTAACCAAGTAGTATCCTTTTCTTTTTTTAACTACTACTCGGTTAATACAAATAGAAAGATTTATAAATACCTAATTCTAGTTACTACATAGAGGTAACAAAATGAAAAAGGCAATATTAACCGTTATTTCACTTGTATTGTTAGTTGGTCTAGCTAGTGGTATAGCTTTAGTACCAAATTTTTCTTATGAATCTTTTGACAATACTCTTGAAGTTACTGAAGAAACAAACGAAGAAATTGAAGAGGAAACGACTGAACAAGAGACAGAAACTGAAGAGGAAGCTCCCAGAAAAAGATACGGGTCAAGCAATCCTGGAATAGATCCTGCGCCTGAAACAACTGATATTTCAGTAAGAACTAAAATAGTTGGGCAACTGGATGTAGATATCTTCATATATGATCTCGCAGTTGAGGTAAGAAATGAAGGTTCAAGTACTGCAGAAGAGATACAGATTGAAGTCGAATCTTTACCTATTCAGGGAAGGATGGCTTACTTAAACTCAAACACACTAGACTCATTAGAGCCTGGCGAAGTTTACGTATTCCAAGCTAGAATAGGGGTTCCTTTAGAGCAAATAACTGCTGAGAAACCTACATTTAATATCAAGGTCATAGGAGACAACTTTGACAGGGAAATTGTAAATGCTCCAGTAAATGTCATGCTACCCGCCAAGACTGAAGTTTCATTAAAAAATAAGGTCATCGGTGAGCAAATTGACGAAGAAACTTACTTATATAGGGTGGCTGTCGAAGCTACAAATGAAGGATTTGTAAATGCACAAAACTTAGTCTTAAATCTAGAAACAAATCAAGAATCATACGAAGTAAAATATCTAAAATCAAACGAACTTGAATTTCTAGAAAAAGACAAGGCCTATGTATTTCAAGCATTCGTTGTAGTTAAAGCAAAACCATCACTAGAACCATTAAGGTTTATAGTTAATGTAAGTGGAGCCAATTTTGACGAAGAAAATCTAGAAGTTCAGTATCAAATTCCTGTTATCAAAGATCCAATTCAACCAGGTTCAAAAGATAACATTGCTGAAGTTCCTTCAGACGATTTAATAATTTAATTTATTTTTTCTATTAATTCTTTAACTTCATCATAATCTCTAGATCCTCTTAATTCAATACTTTTGGGGAAATATTTCCGGTAAGTGCTCCAGGCATATCGCTCATCCAAATAAATAATAACCCCCGAATCATTCTCACTTCTAATGCATCTCCCAACATTCTGAAAAATAGTAGTAAATGCTGGAATAACATATCCATACTCCACGCCCTTTCCAAATTTCTCATCATAATATCTAATTATTTCTTTATTCTCTAGGTCGGATTTAGCAAAAGGGATCCCCACAACAATAACGGCCTTTAATTTATCTTCTTTCAAATCTATACTTTCTCCAAAACTTCCAGAAGAAACTGCGATAAGTGTAGCTCCCTTGTCCTTCATACTAGAAAATTTCTCTAACAAGATCTCTCTCGTGTATTTATCCATCCCACTTTCTTCAAAAAAGACATCATTTGTCTCTATTTTATCCTTAACCTTGGAGATTAAATCATAACTTGGGAAGAAAAAAATCTTGTTCCCTTTTATCATATCAACCAATTCATTAATGTTATCTGCAATCCTAGAATACATCTCACTATTCCTCTGGGTAAACTTTGTAGAAATCGCGGGCACAACCAAATCGAGCCTATTTTCCTTAGGAAACGGATTCTCATATTCTACTTTAAGGGGCAAATCCAGGCCAAATATCTCTTCATACATCTCTAACGGATATAAGGTTCCAGACATAAAAATATTTGAGTGCCCCTCTTTAATCACATCCTCTAAAACAATACTGGGGTCCATACAATTAAAAGAAAGTGCCATAGAAGGTTTTCCACTCCGGGTATAAATTCTTTTTAGAATTCTAGAGAATCTTTTATCCTCTCGCTTCCAACCTAACAAGAATCCTCCAAGTGCATTAAGAAAGCTTCTCCTTTCCTCTTCAATAACCTGGTCTGCAGTATCCATAATCTTCGTTATTGTATCTGTATCTACATCCACAAAGGAATCTTTAGTAACCAACATCTCATTATTCTCTAAACCTAATTTCTCACTTAATATCATAAACTTATTCCTAATTTCAACTATCTCTGGTTCCAAATCTTGGTTGAAGTTGCCTGCCTCCTTTATTGCAGAGTCCAAACTAAATGTACTAATGGTATCAGACATCAAATCTCTAGCTCTTGAAGGCAGATTATGGGATTCATCCCAGATTAGAATGCAGTTTTTCATTTCCTTGTTTATTCTCTTAAAAAATCTCTCTCGTGTTCCAGGATTCAAAACATGAAAATAATCTACGATAATGACCCTTGCTTTCTTCGCATTTTCCACAGCCGCTTCAAAACTACAAACTTGCGCATTTCCGCATTTTTCAACTAATTCCTCAACGTGATATATATTATTTTTCAAATCCTCCATCAGACCTTTATTCACAAACACTTTTGATTTATCATAATAATTCCTATAAAACTCACATTCCTTATTCTCAACAACATTTTTACAAAAAACTCTAAACTCATTAGAATTCAATGCACCAATATCTTCCCTTGGACACATCCATCGCTTCCCAATAAAATCCGCAACTTGGAAATCAATGTTGTGTTTCTCTTTTATCTCTCTAAGGGTATCTATAGCAATCTTATGGTGTGTATGCTTGGAAGTCAAAAAAATAACATGTTTATCATTCTCTATAGCATATTTAAGGCACGGAGCTAACGTTGCAGCAGTTTTTCCTACCCCGGTAGGAACTTGCGCCAAGACATCTTTTTTATGCTGTAAGGCAGTATTTACAACTTTAATAAACGAATCTTGCCCTTTTCTATAGCTATCAAATGGAAATAAATCTTTCATTAAGGACTAAAAAATTAAGCGCTTTATAAAAACTTATATGATTAAAAAGAATAAAGAAAAATTTTATGATGATTCTGTTATTGGCTGTGGACCTGAATCTCTTGAACCCCTTCTTGAAAAGAGTTTTCCTACGCCTTTAACCAAATGTGGTGCATATCTTGTTCCTGCCCAAACTCCAGCGGCAGTACCTACTGTTTCAATAGGCCTTTCAACAAGGTTTTGTGCTCCAGTACCTACAATATCAACCAAATCTCCCATAAGTTTGAATCCAGTTGATCTAATGCCTTCATCCATAACTACTGCTTTTCCTACGTCATAGAGTGCTTTAGGTACATGATAAATAGCTGCAAGATTGTCTCCAACACCATCCCCGCCTTTTCCAGCCATGCTAGATACAGCAGCTAAAGGTGCCAAAAAACCGGCAGTTTCTTTTGAAATTTTATATCCTAATTTTCCGAGTAAATTCATTTTGTATTGTTCCCCCTTTTGTTACTACTATTAGGTAAATACTAATATATAAAGCTTTCTACATCTAGAATTAGAACAATACAGGGCCTCTAGAGCCCAAATTCAAATAAAAAAAAGGGTTGGAATTTACCTAATGGCAACCACAATGTGCATGGCCGAATAGAGTCTTAATTCCCAGGATCAGGAACAATATTGCGAAGAAAACTTCAATTGAGATGCTTCCCCACCATAAGAACCCGGCCAATACAATCAAGAGTAATCCATGAACCCATTTCATAGCTCCACTATTACATGTCTTCGGTTGTGCTACAGGTGCAACTTTTTTTGCTGGCATTTATATTTCACCTCCCTTTATCTAAACAAACCCATCAATAATTTGAACAGGCCCGCGATGAATAAGATAATTGCAATTATTTGTTCTAAGGTCCAGATATTATTCCAAAGTAAATATCCCAAAACAAGAGAAATTAATCCACTAACAACGAGCATAGACCTAACAGCTACTGTAGATTTTGCCTTAATTTCTTTCTTAACCAATACATTCACCTATAACCTAATTTTAATTTTTCAATTTAAAAACCTTTCTAAATAGGATTTACAACAAAAACATTTTTAAATCTATTTCGCAAATTAATCTTCATCCTCAGAAATATACTCCTCATCGAGACAATCATATTTAGGAGAGGTGTTTGAATTATCCATTACGTCTCGTTTTGGCATATATATAATACGTGAAAATAATATTTAAACCTATCTAAAATGAGAAAAATCAAACGAGATATCGATTTCAAGTACAATATGAGAGAATATTGGAGCCTTTTAAGTAATTATAAATTCCTTTTTGCAACTATATTATCTATAGCTTTAATTCTGGCCGCAATAATGGTCTTAACCCCTTTTCTATTCAAGGTCATTGTAGATCAAGGAACAGAATATGCCGCAGGCAACCTAGACAGAGAACTCTTCGTAGAAACTTTACTGATTATCGCAGGAATATTCCTTGCCTCAAGATTGACTAGAACACTCTTAAAATGGATATATCTACATTTAATTAATAATTTAGATGCAAACCTAATGCTTGACATAAAAAGGAAGTTCTTCAATCACATAGTTCACCTCTCTCACAATTTTCACACCTCCCATAAAACAGGATCATTAATATCCAGAATTATGAGGGGGAGCTCTGCAATAGAACGAATGACTGACGTCTTGATATTTAACACTGCCCCATTATTATTCCAATTAATTGTAGTCGGAGCATCCATGTTATATTTTACCTGGGTGCCGGCATTGGTGGCATTCATAACAATTTTAGTATTTATTGGGTATAGTTTCATAATCCAACAAATGCAAAGAGAGTACAATGTAATAGCAAATGAGACAGAAGATGTCGAAAAAGCCCATCTAAGCGATTTTATGATGAACATAGATTCCATAAAACACTTTGGGAAAGAAGACGGAATAAAAAACAAATTCCTCAAACTAATAAAAAATACAAAAGTTGCCATGTTAAAACACTGGGGATATTTTAGATGGCTCGATGCAGGGCAATCATTAATACTTGGCATAGGGACATTCCTAATAATTTATTTTCCAATAGTGGCTTTCTTGAACGGAGAGATGACGCTGGGGACTGTTGTTTTCATACATACAGTATTCGGAACAGTAATGGGCCCACTATTTGGATTTGTACACGGGATAAGAAACTATTACAGGGCAATGGCAGATTTTGAATCCTTATTCCAATACGGAAAAATAGAAAATGATATACAAGACAAGCCAAACGCAAAGGCACTAAAAATAGAAAATGGAGATATAGAATTCAAAAACGTATCATTTAGATATCACGAAAAAAAAGGACTCCTCAAAAACTTTAGCTTAAGAATCCCCAAAAACAAAAAGGTTGCCTTCGTAGGACACTCAGGCTCAGGAAAATCCACACTAGTAAAGTTAATTTACAGATTATACGATGTAAACTCCGGAGGGATACTAATTGATGGGAAAGACATAAAAGACATAAAACAAGAATCCCTAAGATCTGAATTAAGCATAGTTCCTCAAGAGTGTATACTATTTGACGACTCCATATACAATAACATCAAATTCTCAAACCCAAGGGCCACAAAAAAAGAAGTAATGAGGGCAATAAAATTCGCACAACTAGATAGGGTAGTAAATGACTTTCCATACAAGGAACATACTATTGTTGGCGAAAGGGGAGTCAAACTATCTGGCGGAGAAAAACAAAGAGTTTCAATAGCCAGAGCAATCCTAGCCAATAAAAAAGTATTGCTTCTAGATGAAGCCACATCCTCTCTAGATTCTCACACAGAATATGAAATTCAAAAAGATCTAGAAAGATTGATGAAAGGAAGAACCTCCATTATAATTGCCCATAGGCTCTCTACAATAATGCAGGCAGATACAATTGTAGTACTAAAAAAAGGAAAGATAATACAGAAAGGCCCCCATAATGAGCTAATCCAACAAGAAGGAGAGTATAAAAAACTCTGGAATCTCCAAAAGGGAGGCTACATTAAATAAACCTATATTCTCCACTTAGATAATCCTTTTAAAACGAATAACTATTTTTTAATAATGGCACAAAGAGTTCAATCCCCGAGTTCAATAAACACATATAAGCAGTGCCCCAGGAAGTATTATTATCAATATATTCTAAAATTGCCCACACTAGCCTCCATACATTTAATCCGGGGGAATATTGTACACACAGTCTTAGAAGATTTCTTTAAACTTAATATTGACTCCATGGGGGACGAAAATATAGAATTCGAACTAAATATATTATTGCAGAGCATTTTCAAAGAAGAATGGAATAAATCCCAAAAAAAATTGATAGATCTAAAACTCGGTCAAGAAAAACTAGAATTTTACTATAAAGAATCCCAAACAATGATTAATTCCTGGTTTGAATCGCTATTAAATAGGATACAACTAAAACAAAACACGCATTTATCATTCAAGGAAGCCTTCAAGCTCCTAAAACCTGAAACAGAGGTTTATTTTAAATCTGAAGAGCATCAGGTCCAGGGGTTCATTGATGCAATACACGACGTTAATGGAGAAATCTCTTTGATAGATTATAAAACATCTAAGAAAGATACTGTCTCTGATGAATATAGACTTCAATTAGCAATCTATGCATTACTTTATTTTGAAAAATACGGAAAGCATCCAGATCTTGTAGGGATAGATTTCCTAAAACACGGTTTAAAGTATCTGAAAGTCGATAAGGAGTTAATTGAATTGGCCAAGCAAGAATGTGCGATGATTCAAGAGAATACAAAATCTGAAGATATTCAAGATTTTCCAATGAAAACTTCGCCCCTATGCAAATGGTCCACGGGGCAATGCAATTTCTATGACATTTGCTTCGGCCAGAAAAAAATCGATGAATTTAAATAAATAGATAACAAATTCTTTTTATGAAAAGAGCAGTGATTTTGTTGATTTTAATTATTTGTATGCCTATTTCTTATGCTAAAGTTGTTGATATCCCTGGAATAACCAGGGGCGAGAAAACCGAAGCAGGGGCACCATTGGGTGAACCTGGGGTTAAGAAGTTTGTTTATGCGGGGGATAATATCATTGCCTCTGTTGATAATTTTGGGGCTATGTATTACCATCAAGGAAGGCTAAGTAATAGACTTACTACAGAGGGCAGTGGGGGAGGGACAGTTCAAGAATTTAAATCATTGCCCTTTGGACAACCTATTGAGAACTCCGGAGTTAATTATCCATTTACTGGAAAGGAAATGGATGAATCCTCCCTATACTATTTTGGAGCAAGGTATTATGATGATAATTTGGGGAAGTTCACCTCTGTAGATCCAATAAAAGAAAACCAGCCCTTTGCATACGTTCAGAATAATCCAATGAATCGAATTGATCCTGATGGAATGGAGGATAGTACTCTTGCTCCCACAGACTATATGTTTGGGTCACAAGAAGCATACAAGTATGATGAGTTTATGGCCAGACCAGGAGTCAAAGAAAACATGGAAAACATGCTAATGGATTATAATGGTTTTGTAGCAGATGGAGGCGGAAGTACAGATTGGGCAGCGTGGCGAAAACAATACTATGGAGAAAATACTCCCCAAGGGACATATCCAAAATCTCCCGGATTTCTTGAAACTGTAGATGCCTGGACAGGATATCTAATGCTTGCACCAATGGTGGCGGCCCATGAAACCTCTCATGCTCTGGCGTATATTGCCCTCGGAGGAGGTTTGAGTGAATTTACTCCCTATCCTACCCGCAGATTTATAGGCGGGAGAAAAGAGTGGGCCTTAGGATATGTGGCCTCAAAAAGGGAGATGAGTAATACTCGGGAAGCCATTACAGAAATTGCCCCCTACCTTGTGAATTTTGGAATAACCATGGGACTAACACATCTTGCTGAAAATGGTAACTTGAATATGGACAGAGGATTCAATCAATACTTGGTTACTGGCCAGATGATTACTGCACTTACACTTTTTCCTTCTGCCGCCCAACGGGGGGGAGACATTCAAAAATTCTCTGAAAGAATAGGGGTTAACAAATATGTTGTAGCTGGAGTTGGGTGGGGAATTGATCTATATCTGGCCAATGAATTAAGAAAAACAACAAATAACCAAGATTATAAAATTAAAATACCTTTAATTAATGTAGAATTCTAATAAAACATAGAAAATTTATTAAACTGGATTGTTATATCACAAACAATGGAAACACTTTCCCTATTAAAAAAGAGATTATTAGAAAAAGGGGCAGATGACGCAGTCCTTAAAAAATATGAATCTGACGAATCTCTAATAAAATTTGTAAACAATAAGATAGTTAGAACTGGTCTAGAAACAGGGCACCTAATCGATATTTTTGTAGCAAAAGATAAAAAGCTGGTTTCCACATCACTAAAGAAATTTGATAAGGATTCGATTAATAATACAGTAAAAAAAACATTAGAATTTCTAAAAACTGCAGAAAAAAATAATTCCTATGTTTCAATTCCCGCAGGAGATTTTAAGTATCCCCAAATAGAAAATACATTCGATAAGAAAATTCTAACTCTAAATCCCGTAGATATTGTTGAATCAAGCATAAATTCTGCTCTAAAAGATTCAAAACGTGCTTCCGGAACATTTCAAAGTTCTGCCGGAAAAATATCTATAGTGACATCAAGTGGCATAGAAAAAGAGTTCCCTACAACCTCATTGTATTTGTCCCTAAGGGCTTTTTTAACAAAAGAGGCTTCAGGGCACAAAACAGTAACATCTTCAACACTAAAAAAGTTCAATTACGAAAAAGGTGCAGAAGAAGCTGCGAGGATTTCCAAAATGTCCCTTAATCCAAAAGAAGGCAAACCAGGCAGTTATGATGTGGTATTTTCTCCCTTAGCATTTGGCCCAATTCTAGCTCCAATCGGGGATGCTGCCTCAATATTCAACTTGGAATCTGGGATGTCATTTCTAACAAAAAAAGAAGATTATGGGAATTTTAATCTGATTGATAATGGGGTTCTTGAAAACGGAACAGGGAGTATGCCCTTTGATGAAGAAGGACATCCAACACAAGAGACTTACGTGATAAAAGATGGAGATCTAAAAACCTACCTGCACAATAATTCTTCCGCAACACGGCATGAAACAAAATCTACTGGCAACGCAGGAATAATTTCCCCAGATCCAACAAATATAGTTCTAGATGGAAAAAAAGGAAACCCATTTGCAATTGATAATGGAATTTACATAACAAATGTATGGTATACAAGATTCCAAAATTATTCAACTGGCGACTTTTCCACAATTCCCCGGGATGGAATGTTCTTAATTAAAAACGGAAAAATAGACAAACCAATAAAAAATCTAAGAGTTTCAGAAAATGTACTAAATATGCTAAAAAATATTGAGGTTTTTGGAAAGGACAAAGAACAAATCACTTCTTGGGAGGCAGAAACTCCTTGTTATCTGGCCCCACTGTTAATAAAAAATGTTAGAATGACAAAACCAACCGCTTAGAAATATTTAAATAATAAGATTAACACCAATTCTCCATGTCAAGAGCAATAGTTTCATTCTATTATCCTATTCCACGAGAGGCAGGAGGGGATTTTAAGTTGAATGCAAAACTAACAGGGGCCCTAAGTAGGCTGGGGGAGATGTTTAGAATTGAAATTGGTCCTCCTACTGAAGAAGGAGGGAATAAAGTAGTAAGTTTTGCAGACACGGGTGCCTTTACGGAACCCGAATTCGTAAGGATTACAACCTGTTTTCTCGAGGATGCGGGACTTCCCAGAAAGGCCAGAGTTCATGTTGCGGAAGCGGATGGTCCGCTAGAGGCCGCAGTCGAATCTGCAGGGGGAAGGATGGCCACCCGACTGGAGACTTTTTTTAGCAACATGCATGTGGGGACTCCTCACAGAAATGATAGGTATATTATGAGCCCAGAAATAGATAGATATGCCCGGTCAGTTATGGACACAGTAGAAATATATCCCAGCCTACTATGATGGAAAAATTAATTTTGGTTAGCTGCATGCTAATAAATGAAAAAAAAGAAATTTTGCTTCTATTTAAGAAAAAAGGAGGCTATTATGAAACTCCTGGAGGGAAAGTTAAAGGGTCAAACTCCACTCTCGAAGATCTTAAACGGGCCACACTTCGGGAAACCGAAGAAGAGGTAGGCACAGATATTGAAGTAGGGGAATTAGAGATTTTTTCTGAAATGGAATTCCCTATCCCCGATGGCAGGCAAGCAAAGCTGACTAAATTTTTAGCAAAATCATTCTCAGGAGAGCCAGAATTAATGGAGCCAGAAATATTTGACCATTTTAAGTGGATCCCTATAAAAGATATTGAGAACTACCCCATTTCTCCAGATCTAAAAGAATTAACGCCGAAACTAAAGCAACTTTTATAAGTAAATTAACCATCCCCTCCTTATGTTAAAATTCTTTTATGAAATTGATTTCAGAGATTATGGCTTAGGGGGAAAAGAAATGGGATGCCGCGCCCTAGTGGAGGGAACCCAGGAATATCTATGGGATCGGGCAGGAATTATCTCATCTAACCACCCAAACGCAAGATTCGATATTTCTTCCACTAAGGATTCAAGAAGGGCAAGATCCATAATTTCACTAAAATCTAGAAATGGGAAGACAGATGGATTAGAGTGTGCATTTCTAGCTTTCTTAGACGAAGTAGGTCTCCCAGAGGGAATATTAACTTCTGTAGATGATCCTATACTAACAAATGCATTATGGAATCGTAGAGTAGAAGTTGAGATAGATAATCTTTCCGGAACAAAATATTGGAAGCTTATCCCTCCCAAATAAGTTAATTTTAAATAGAGTTTCTAGCTCCCGTCTCCATGTCAAGAAATCAAAATTATGCAAAACTAGTACTCTATCGTGGCCTAGCTGATGGGTATGGGCCTGGACCCGACTTAGCAACTCCAGAAGGAGGAAGGGCAGTGTTTCAATTCGTTTGTAGACAGCTAACTAACCCCGAAAACCTAAGTATGGATGGTTATGCAATGGTGCCTTCAGAGGTAGAGGCCGCAAGAATAATTTCTCATGCACAAGGAAGGTTCCCTACAGAAATATTTCCCACAATAAAAATTCTAGGATTCGAAGAAGGGCAAATACACTTCCAACGGCAACTAAGCTTTATTGGCTGGGACAAATCAAGAAGAACAGAACTAGTTGATTTACTAACTGCCTCCGGGGCAGAGTTTAGTCTAGAACCACAAGGAGATATAACCCCACTTACTTTCCACTCTGATACTTCCTAATTAATTCAGAAACAACTTTTCCTTCTACCTTTCCTCGGTATTTATTCATAACAATTCCCATCAAGGCGCCGGTAGACAAATCTTTACTCTTCTCAACAATCTTCTTTATCTCTTTCTCTAAATCTTCCACATCAAGAGATTTATACTTACTCAAATCGATTTTATTCCCCTTAGCAATCTCAGTCAAAACCTCAAAAACAGATTCCTTATTCAAATTTCCTTTTTCTAGATTTTCCAAAACCAATCTAAATTCTTGTTCATTAAAATGATAATCCAAATTAAATCTCTTCTTGATATCTTTCGGAAATTCAACTAAAATACTTGCTATAAGGTTTTTATCTAAATTATAATTAAACTCATCCAAAAAGATTCCATCCTTTACCAAAATCCTTGCCAAATCAGGATTAATCCCCTGTTTCTCCAATTTCAAAACCTTTTCCTCTAATAACTCAGGCAATTCAATATTCTTCAATAATTTCTTAGTGATTGGAATTGGTTTTACATCCGTTTCCGGATACATCCTTGCAGCTCCCGGCATAGGTCTCAAAAAACTAGTTGAAAAATCCGCATTGGCTTTCCGAACTTCTTTTTTCACATTTCCTTTCTGCTGTCTCTTAACTTCATTCTCAACAATCTTAACCATACTCTTCAAATCTTGGAAACCCTTTATCTCAACTCGATTCCCTTTCTTGATAGAGACATTAACATCTTGCCTTATTGTTCCTAGCCCTCTTTTAACCTTTGCAGTACTCCTCAGAATCATGCCTAATTTTTCGGCAGCTTCCTTACAATGCTCCGGATCTTTTATATCTGGATCAGTTGCAATTTCAATTAAAGGAATGCCCAATCTATCTAGTCTGAACGTAATCGAATTTTTATCATCCTTTATTCTTCTTGCTGCATCTTCCTCAATACAAACTGATTGAATCCCAACTTTGCCCTTACTAGTCTCTAAATATCCTCCAAAGCCCACCAAAGCAGTCCTCTGAAATGCAGAAGTATTGGAACCATCCACAACAACCTTCCTCATTACCTGAATCTCATCAACTAAATCACATTTTAACAATAAACAAACCTGCAAGACAATATCCAAGGCACTTTTATTCATATCGTGGGGGGGCTCCTCATCAAATTCAACAGAACAAGTTGTATCTTTGTACCCTTCATAAACAAATTCTTTATCTTTCAAAGATTCAAATTCGGCTGCAACGTCTTTCTCTCCAGATTCGCCTTCCGAGCTCCTCAATCGTCTTTTTATTAGGATATCTGGATTCTCATCTCTTAATATACTTGGACAAGAACAAAACAGCTTATTACTCTCTAACTGTTGATGAATCTCCAAACCTGCCTTAAATTTAAGTTTCTTGTAATCCATTAAGAAAGAAATAAATTATCAAACTTTTAAAGCTTGCGCTTCTCCCTTTAAAGCTAAATTTTTTGCTGGATCTGTTGAATAACCCATAAAAAATATATCTTGTACACTTGAACCCTTTGCCATCAATTGATTAGTTCTTTCCGCAAACCTAACTTCACTCATGCCAACTCTTTCTAAAGAGTCTAAATCGAAACCTAAAACATCTGCCATGCTAAACTCTCTTGAATCTCTTCCTTCATGTCCCGGCTGTCTTAAAAATCTACCAAGAACTCCTTCTGTCTTTGCAGCTATGAAGTAATCCTCTCCTGCGTTATCCTTTATCCTAAAATACATTGCATCTTCGACTCTCATGGTCTGAAATCCTCCAATGGAATGCCATATCTTTGACTCATAGAAACCCAATGAAATTCCTCTGATAAAGAATCCGCCATACCTGGAACATTATAGTGTTCCAAGAACTCGTCAACATTATCTCCCAGTTTTTCTAATACATCCGGCTCTTCCTTATGTCTATCTCTCAAAATCGCATGGGCAATCACATGAGGTTGCCACATTTCATCAACAGAATCCTTCAACCCATTTACGACTTCTGAGCTGAATCTCATTGCATCCGAAGTTATTCCCAAGATTTCATAGGCTTCTGCCATTTGTTGTGAAGATTCCGCGTTTCTCTCAGCAACCCTCTTATCTCTCCTGGCCTGAACTATATCATCCAAAAGTACTCCGCCAACTAAACCTCCGGCTAAAACCGCACTGGCTCCTGCTAGTGCTACCCCGGCCTTATGTCTATTTCCAAAATTCCTTAGCCTCTTCATAAGAACGCTTCCATCCCTTCTTGAAGAAGCAAATATTTCTGGCCCTTCTTGAGAAATTCGATCCAGAATGGTCTTGGCCCCTGTCAAATATTTTTCCATCTCAGTTTCCATCCACTCTCTGGCCCCGATAGACTTTCCATCAACATCTAACTGATATCTTTCTTTTACTCCATCAAGTTCTCTATCTCTCTTTGAGGTTTCCCAAATTGTCTGCATTGTATTTCCATGGGCGTCTCCATTTCTTGTTTGAGACACAAAATTCCTGGGACCATGGAATGAAACAAATAAATCATACATACTCTGCCCGCCTTCTAATAAAGGGGCAGACGCAGTATTTTTCTCTAAGTCTCTTAAATCTACATTATCATCAGAATAACTAAGATATTTCTTTCCAGAATAAACCATCTGCATTATCCTATTTAGATTATCAGCAAGATTCTTCTGCCTTTTCATAACGTCTCCAAGGGATCCAGCAGCAAGTCCTTTTTTCTTTCCCTTTAGAAGTTTTTTCGCTTTATGGTAGGCCTCTCCCAAATTCTGTAGGTCTGCACTTAATTCCCCAAGCCTATTTCCCAACATAACTTGTTTTTCATAATCCACATCATAAGCGCGTCTACCTAAATCCCCTGCCAAAACTTCAACTTCCGCTAATCTCGTCTCTAACCCCATTTTCCTACTAAAAAATGCAAAAATTCATTTATAAGCCTTTCTATTTGTAACTACTACTAAGAAACAACTATTCTACTCTTTTTATGGCCTCTTCCAAAGCTATCTCAAAATACGCTATTGCTACCTCTAAATCGCTTGTAGCTCTAGCTTTTCTTCTTCCGCCAGCCCTAGAATCCCAAACACCAATGGCACCCATCTCGGCAGAATAATCCACTCCAATAATCCCCCTATGTCCTTCCGGATATAAAGCCCTCCACATAAACACTCCCGGCCTCATAGTAGCAGAGCCCCACACCCCTTTCTGAAAACCTTTCTCAGAATAAGCCTCTAACAACTCCGATAATCTCTC
>CAYZTT010000001.1:109060-112282 GCA_964481835.1 Candidatus Woesearchaeota archaeon | reverse complement strand
CCATTACAATAACCTTAATAAATAACTTATTCTTTTCACTAAAATATGACAGAGATAACAATCACATATGAAACTCTATATGATATGCTAAGGAGGGAGAAAAATAGGGCAGAGCTTCAAGAACTAGATCCTTTCTTTTACGAGAAATTGGCCAAATACATCAAAGATAAACAAGAAATCCTACTATCTCAAGAGCAAAAAGATTCAATCTTCACAACTATTGAAGTTCAAAAAACTAGGAAACAGATAGAAAATATACAAAAAATAGTCAAAGAACTATATGAAAAGAGAGAATCTAAGATATTACAATTGGCCCTCATGAATTCCCGATCAAAAGTGGCTACAAAAGATAAATCCCTAATGTTAAATTCAGAAAAAGGAACTTATGATTCATTGATAAATAGTCTTAATGAGTTTCGGGAAGACGTCCTACATAATATTGTGCAAGGAAAAGTCTCAAATGGCAATTATCAAGAGGAAATAAAAGAAAACGAACCAAAAGGCTTAAAAAAGGATGAAAAACCTACAATTAATACCAAGCAGGTAAAATTTAGACAAGAGATGTCAAAGTTTGTTGGTACCGATTTAAACCATTATGGCCCCTATCAAAAGGGGGATGTGGCTGCATTGCCAACCGATATCGCTGAACTGCTTATAGATAAAAAACAGGTAGAAGAAGCAAATGAAAACGCCTAAAACAAGAAATATTTATTGTAAGAAGTGTAAATCTCACAAAGAGCATAAATCCACTCATAATAAAACCACTGGTAACAGGGGGGCCTTAAAGAGAGGTTCAATCACTAGAGCTAAAAAAAGAGGCCTTGGTACAGGCTATGGAAACCTCGGAAACTATGGCTCAAGACCTGCAGTTAGTAAATGGAAAAGGGCAGGTGCAAAAACAAGTAAGAAACTAGCCCTTAAATTAACATGCTCTGAATGTGGCACCTCACGATTATTGCAACAAAGAAGAACAAAAAAGGTAGAATTCGTATAAAAATGGAACCAAAATCAAAATTCATAAAAATCAGATGCAACAAATGCAAGAACGAGCAAATAATATTTGAAAAAGCTTCTACTCAAGTTAAATGTCTAGTCTGTGGTGAGATATTGGCAAATCCAAAGGGTGGAAAAGCTGAAATAAAAACTACTGTTCTAGAAATTCTAGAATAAAATGTTCTATAAGAAAAAAGGTATGCCTGAAGAAGGAGAAATAGTTCTTTGTACTGTTAAAAAAATTCTTTATCACTCTGTTTTCGCAACGATAGATGAATATAAAACCCTAGAAGGCATGCTTCACATTTCAGAAGTTTCCCCCGGAAGAATTAGAAACATAAGGGATTATGTAAAAGAAGGAAAACAGATAGTTTGTAAGATACTAAAGATTGACAAAGTAAAGGGACACATAGATTTATCCTTGAGAAGGGTTAACACAACTCAGAAAATAAATAAATCAAAAGAATTCAAACAAGAACAGAAATCAGAAAAGATTTTAGAACACGTTGGAAAAGAATTAAACAAAGATCTAAAACAAATGTACAAAGATGTAGGAAGTAAATTAATAGAAGAATATGGTTCTTTAAACAATGCCTTTGAAAATTTACTATTGGACCCCGAGAGATTAACCACCTTAAAGATTCCAAAAAAATTATCAGAGATTCTCAATAAAAAGATAGAAGAAAAAATAAAAGTCCCCGAAATAGAAGTAAAGGAAGTAATGGAACTATCAGTAAATAAGCCAAATGGAATAGAGGTAGTCAAAAAAATATTGGCAAAGTTACAAAAAGGGGAAATAAAAATAGTATATATCAGTGCACCCAAATATAAGATATCCATCAAAGCCTCTGATTATAAAACCGCAGAAGGGATATTGATGCAATTAAATGAAGATGCAAAAACATTGGCTGAAGAAGCTGGTGGAGAGATCTCATTCTCAAGATTAAAATGAAAAAGATAATGAAATGTCCAAAATGTTCTTCTTACACTTTAAAAGAAACCTGTTCTAAATGTAAAATAAAAACTGTAAATCCCAGGCCGGCCAAATTTTCCCCAGAAGATAAATACGGAAAATATAGAAGATTAGCTAAAACCACTAATCAATAAATTCCCGCTAGGTAAGACAGTATCTAAAACAAAATAACCAAAGATTCTAACTAGCCCTTTAATTAATTTACTTGCAGCACTACTATCTGCCTTTTCATCAGGTGGAGATTCTACATCACCAACGCCAATCCAATATCCCACCCCCGGTTGCAGTTCTGTAATTGGATCGACTAAGACTAACTCTTCTAGGGCACTATCCCATTCATAAACTAAAATTGTTCCTGCCCCAGGATAATGGTCTTCAATCAATCCACTTTCATTTACACCAATTAAATTCCACATATCATTTTCTAGGGGGGCTGTGTTAATACTCCCTCCCGAAAATTCTATAGTTTTATCTTCGGAAACCATTACTATATACCCTTTCAGTGGCTCCAAGGCGGTTATCTGCTCAAATGGTCCAAAGTTCATCTCCCAAGATTCACTAAAGGTATCATAGGTCAATACCATGCTGGCCCCCAATTGCTCAATTTCATTATTATCCATGTCTATGGGTATCGAAACATAGTTCCATTCCCCCACCTGCAGGTTCAATATAAAGTCAGAGGGGCAACCAGAGTAGTCATATGTGCATTCATCATTAGTATCATCACAACTGTCGATACTACAATCCAGATCGTCAGAGCAATCTCTTACTGAACCCGCTTGGCAATCTAGTTGTGCGTCACAAAACTCTCCAACAACACACCATAAGCCATCATCACAAACATCATCATCCGGGAGATTATCACAAGATTCTGTTCCTTCATTACAAGAATCTACTGTACACGAAACTCCATCACCACAATCAACTGCGGGACCTGCATTGGTACAAGTTTCCTGAACACACTCATCAGGACCATTACAATAACTTCCATCATCACAAGGAGTCCCATCGTCCTGTCCAGTACATTCTAGTACCTCTCCACATCCAGTTCCTTGTGGGAAGTATATCGGATTACAAATCTCTGGGAAAATACAATTATCATCATTAGGGATGTTATCACAAGTATCTAAAATATCATTACAGGAATCATCTGTACAATCATACAAATCAGAACAATCTACATCTATCCCTGCCTGGCAATCATTTAGTACATCACAAGTTTCTGTTCCATCACACCACTGGCCATTATCACAAAC
>CAYZTT010000001.1:0-108960 GCA_964481835.1 Candidatus Woesearchaeota archaeon | reverse complement strand
CATTTAGTACATCACAAGTTTCTGTTCCATCACACCACTGGCCATTATCACAAACAGAATCATCCGGGGCATAAACGCAATTCTCGGCAACACAACTATCGACCGTACAACTTACACCATCATTACAATCTCCATCTGCCTGGCACTCTGGTTGGGCCTCTTGTCCTAATTGTAAGGCTGTTATTCCCCACCTATCTGCAACATAGACTTTATCCCCTTCCTTGGCAACAGCAAATGCGTCAGAAGCAGTATCGTAATCATCCAAATGAGTAGGATTTAATATATCCCCAGAGTTAAGAGTGTAAGCACTAACTCCCGATGTCCTCCTAGCAACCAGCAAAGTATTTCCATCTCCATACAAGGTATTCACACAATTATGATTACATCCAATCCCAGTATCCATTATTCCAACATATGTTGGATCTTGAGGATCAGTTATGTCCAGAACATGGATTCCTTGGCTCGAGGCAAAAGCTAACAAGTAATTATCGTAAAATTCAACATCCATAAACTGTCCTCCTGGTGCGTAATTATATAACTGAATAATATTTTCTGGATCAGAAACATCCCACATATATACTCCTGTAGTCCTATAAGACCCTGCAAGCAAATTATCCTTCTTAGATATGCCCCTTCCCTGACTGCCTGCAGGAATTTGATTTAAAACACTTGGATTGGTTGTATCACTAACATCAATTGTCGCTACTCCCCCTCCCATAGTAACGTAAGCAATTCCATCTTCATATATTATACTACTGGCAGGGCCATAATCAAGCCTATTAATATCCCCTAAAGTAGCAGGATTATCGGGATCGCTAAAATCTTCTATTGTAAAATGTGGGCCCCCCATATCATCCCCAGTGGCAATATACCCAATACCATTCTCCACATCAACCCCCCACACATTAGTATGAGAATCCCCTCTCTCAACCAACTCATTGGGATTTGTATGGTTGTGGATGATGACCCCCATGTGCCCAGTAACAGAATAAACCATATCCCCAACCACATCAACAAATCTACAATAATCATAAGCTCCAACATCGCCATAGTAAGTTGGATCATAGACATCTGAAATATCATGTATACTTACTCCAGCACCATTGCCACTCCAATGGGTAAAAGGTAATAAACCGGTTCCAAAATCGATATCCATAAATTTTATAGCATACCATACCTCATTCGGCCCATATCCCAGAGGTCCCGAACTTAAATCATTTATATCATAAACTGCGAGTCCTCCACCCCCACCAATAGGATCGTCATCATCCGTGAAATCTTCCGCAGCAACATATAAATAGTTTCCTTCTAAAATTACATCTCTTGCCTTTATGTCCAGGTTTCCATCTCCAAAATTAATCATTACCTGTTCCTCAAAAATAGGATCTAATCCAGAGACATCCATCGTATAGATTCCTTGACTACTTGCCGCAATAATTGCGGTGTCTCCATAAGCAGTGATTGTTTCCATAGAATTATTTAAAGGGGCATATTGTTGATAATCCAAGTACCCAATTTCGGATAAAGAATTAGGATCAGAAATATCAATAACAGCAACCCCCCTATACTCCACAAGAACATATGCCCTATCCCCCACAATAGATATACTCCTCATATCTCTTTCATATCCTCCGAGACTATCCATTTCATAAACATTTGAAGGATCATTTACATTATAGGTATGAATCCCATTATCCCCTGCAGTCAATACAACCAAATTAGCCCCATAGTCTTTAAATTTAATATCTGCCTCTTCCCCAACATCTTCAACTATGTCTAATATTTGCATATTTGAAGGGTTAGAAACGTCCATTATATACAATCTATCAGTTCCAGCAGAGGAGGTACCAAATGCTAACAAATCTCCAGATAAGTCAATATGATAGGGCTCTATATGACTAGCATCTCCCTCATCTTCAATATAAAACTCCTGTAATTTAATAGGGTTTGAAGGATCGGAAATATCAAATGACTGTAATCCATAAGGTAAAGTTGCATACATATAATCTCCATCCAATGCTACATCCTGATGAGCAGACCACTGCCCACTATCCAAATAAACAAACTCACTATCGCATCCGCTAGAATCCCAATTCGTCTGGCTATAACTTGGGTTACAAATCGAACATTCTTGGACCGGATTACTCTCTCCATTTAGATAACATTCACCACCAATATAGCAAGTTCCCGTTTGAATATTATAATCACAATTTTGATTGTTGCAATACTCCAATGTACATGCCAAGCCATCGTCAGTACAATCTTCATCTTCTTGGCACTCTCCCCCTTGTCCAGGAACGAAAACTTCTATTTTAGGCCTTATAGCTGAATTAGCATGCTCGGAAGAAGCATATGCATAAAACATAGTTGCAGTATTTAGATCGTCAGAAACTATCATAAATCCGGCATCCGGATCATAACCCCCGTCTATCCATCCCTGGACTAGAGATGTAACATCAAACTCATGCCAAATTCCCGGAGTTTCCAATTGCTCAGATTCATTTATCAAACTGCCAGCCAAATAGTCGCCATCTGAAATCCCTACAGGATATCCTACCCAAGTATTTGTAGGGTTAAGGTAATCTGTATATTCCCATTCATTAAACGTTGCCCCATCGGGCCCGATATGTTGATATTCGGGAGGATCAGACGGAGGTGGCCCACTTCCCTCACTCCACTGAGTATTTTGCATAGGGTAGATTCTCACTGTTCCTGCGTCCCCATCCTCGCCCATATATCCTTCAGTATATAAAGATAATTTGGCAGATTCAATCTCTTCATATCCTGCCAATGAGGTGGTATCCCATCTCATTAGAATGTAAGATTCTGCACCATTTAATCCATCTAAAGTCATGGTAGTCTGCTCCCCATAATTTTTGTCGGGCCTACCATAAGTACTTCCGATCCAAGTATCCTCTACTTCAGTCAATGTAAGATCTGCAATAATCAGGGTTTCAAAACTATCTTGGTATGGATCGCTACAATATCCCCCAGAAGTACAACTAACAATTTCATAATAGTACCTCTCTCCGGGGGTCAGATCACTCAAAGTTAAAGAATGCGTTTCATTATACTCTGAAGAACTTTCAGTATTTCCATACGCTATACTCTCCCCATAATTAATCGTAGAATTTCCTGGTTTGTCTGTACTCCAAGATATTACTGCATACCCTTGACTAGGCTCTACGACAACATCATCAATTGTAGGAGGCACAGTATCTAAGATTACCCCAACATCTCCAGAGATATCGTTAATAGATACATCCTCAATTAATTCAACCTTAAAATAATATTCTGGATCAGTGATCCCGTCCGGATGCCACTCTGCAGCCCACATTTCATCAACAACATAATCATTTTCTGGCACACTGATCACCCTCTCTCCAATAAAATCATCAAACACATCTTCTCCATTTAAAAAATCATTCTCCCAGATTTCTAATTTAAGATTCTTTCCTCCACAAAACGAAGTAGTTACTTTCTCATAAATATTGGTTCCTTCAAGAACATCCTGGCCTTCTATATTTATTCCATCACTATCCGACCAATAGACATTGCTCAAATCACAAAGCATACAGGTTCCAACACAACATCCAGAGGGTGCATCCGGGGTATCATAGATAACTCCATCACAACCCTGGTTAGCAGCACACTCTTGGCCGCCGACTTCCGCACAAGTAAAGACATCTTCCGCACCCAAATAAACATTCACATTCCCTGTTTGAGAAACATCAAATGAAACCGTTCCCTCTGAAGTAGGAATAAGGTTCCCCATATCTACACTATTTACTCGAAGGTTGTATATTGAGCTAATATTCAAATCCACAACAAGATGCTCGGTAATCCCAGTAGAACTAAAACTATAATTAGCAAAATTAAGTATGCCTGGATGTTTCTTGAACACGACCCCTCTCTCCCCGTTTACAAGTGTCCCTTCAATATCTCCACTCTCCACAATCATCAATTCTGCATCTGGCATATTATTCACAGTATTCTCCGTCGGATATAAGACATGCAAAAAGTTAACAAATTCCTTATCTTGAACTAAAGGTTCTACATTTATGTGCCAATTTGTATGCGTCTCATGACTTTCTGTCCCAAAAAAAGATCCTCCTCGAATAATCCCATACTGTGTACCTGGAGGAATTTTAGAGGAGTTCCACATGTTCCATGTATCCCCCATCTCTCTACTACCAATGCTCAATTGCAATGTATTCGTCGCATAATCAATGTCTGTAATCCTTAATGTCATCCCTGAAAGCTCTGAGTCGCTTGGCTCCAAGAAAACCACACTATAAACTGTATGGGCTTGATCTTCCCATGCCCCCACTTCCCAAGTTTGATCATTATCAACCAAATATGGGAAAATCGAATCAGGGGGCGTAGTCTCCCAAATATCATCTACAATCCCAGTATAGACCAAATCATATTCGAATTGGTCTGTGAAATATCTAAAGTTGTCTCCTCCAATCTTGGTAGTTCTAGCATCCAATGGCAATAGAGTTTTCAAGAACAATCGGCTATCATAATAATCTGTTTCAATAATATCTGTGTTTTCACTTTGCATAAGGTGGTGAGGCACAAAAGTAGTTGCAATACTCCCATCAAAATCCGGCTCATTAGCAAAATTAAAAGTTGCTGCCTTAATCGTGCTTGCAGAGGTAGCATTTATCCTATCAAAAACAACAACAAATTCATCCTCCAAACCAACTGGATCTCTTAGATAAACAAACTCTCTTTCAACAGCATTGGTTCTATCTGGATAGTATTCATCCGGGGAACATTTAGATCCATCAACATCATATTGTGTGTCTATCGCCGGGCTGTATGCATTAGTCAAATCTGCTTTTATGTAAGTATGAGTCTCATCAAAATTCTCAAACATATTTATATCTGCAGCATCCAAAACATGTCTTGTATAGGTAGTTAGATTTAATCCATTATAGTCTTCCCAATCCGGAAAATCAGTAATTGTATGCCCATCGATAGGTGCCATCGGATTGGTCCACCTGCATTTCTTACTTTGCCCACCATCATTAATCCTAAGTGTACTATCTGGATATTGCCAATCCCACCCTCGCTCTTGAGCAGGATCAAAAATACGCAAAGTATTATGGGCAACCGTTCTCCAATGATAATTAGATGTATGGGGCCCACCATCCCCGTCATATTCCCCTCCATCAGATAATAACTCTTGGCCATTCCTAAAGATTACAAAATCGCCCTGGTCCCTTTGGTTCTGAGTAAACCAAAACTTATTCCCTGCCTTAAAAGAAATGTAATTCACGGGGGATTCATTCATAGTAGTGGCATAATCCGACCAATCAGATCTCATTAAAACAATTCCAACTCCTTCTGCATGATGTGCAAGTGGCAAATCAGTAAATTCTCTGCCCTCCTTAGTATGATTATAATAAATTAAGTTAAATACCGTATCATATGATGCATCCTTGGATTCACTAAATCCATAATAAACCAATGTGTCTTCATCCCAACCCAAATTATTCAATTGATAATATGCATAATCTGCAATGTCACCTTCAAAATAGCCTGCCACTGCAATCATACTCCCAACCATGGAGGGCACATAGCCATGCCACTTTCTTGCGTAATCCCCATGGTTATCTCTTCGTATTCTTATTTCCCATTGCTGGTGCCATTCATGAAAATCTATGGTGGGGAAAAAAGAGTATAAGTGAAATTTAAGATAATCTTCCAATAATGGGTTTTCTACAAAAAGATCCCTATTACTAGCTGTAGCAACTGCATCCATATAATGGATTATCTGTGTATACATCCCAGACCCATAATCAAGTCCTTGTGTAGTTCCTCCACCCTTGCTAAAATTAAAAAATGGGATATCGTCAGCAAAATTCAAATTTAACGGTTTATATCTATTTTCATACCCAAGGTGATCAAAATAATACATAGATATATTATTAATTATATTTTCATCATTCCCATAAGCATTAAATTCAGGTATGCCAAATCCTGCTATCGCAAGCATTGGAGCTCCCCGAACATGTTTGGCGTTTCCATTAAAAAAAGCAGTCCCCAAATAATTTGTAGTTTCTCTTTGATTAAGATTGTAATAATAAACAGTATAATTATATAGCTCTTCAGGAGTCAACGTATCATAAATCCAGTCAAATGTAACCGCGAGATTCTCTAATGTCCCCCCCATAGAATTAAATCCAGTTCCTACAGTCCAACAACTAGTCCTATTAAAATCATAAAAGGTATCTGCACCCGAGGAGTTTTCATTAATGTCGCCATCATAATAATCTTGCAAAGGTAATATGAAACAAGCAGACTCCCCACTCTCATTCAAAACTTTCGCAGAAAACCCATCTACTGGATCATCAAATTTTTTCCTAAAATAACCCTTTGCCTTTTCAGCATACCGAGTAGCGTTTGCCTGCTCTTCTGGCATCCCTTTAAAAAGCTGATAAAAAAATGCACTACACGGCCCATATTGGTAATCATCTGAACCACTGGCGGCACACCGCCGTAACTGATCCCAGCGATATTCATTGAGATTTTCCCTATAATCGGCCCTTAGTCTCGTTAATCGATCCTCAGTTAACCAAATTCTTGGGTGGCCACATTTAACCGGGCTACCAATCAGGTTAGAGTATCCATAATCACAACAATATCTCTCCCCAATGTTAGATCCATTAATATCAACTCCTCCACAACTACACTCCACTCCCTCAGGAATAGATCCATTAATTTGGCAATCCGGCGCAGGCAGCAGAGGAACGTTTCCTGTCAGAGGAAGTATAACATTACCAGAAACATAATTCAAATTACCAGAAGAAGATAAAAAATAGGATCCGACAAATATCAAAACGAATGCTACAACCGTAGCTACAATTATATTCCTATCTCTCTTTTCCATTTACTCACTTTTTAGCTAATTTCTTAGACACCTTACTCGGCAACTTTTTAGGTATTTTCTTCACCGGTTTCTTTCTAAATTTATCATAGAACAAATATCCTAAAACACCTAGAATGACTACAAATAAACTTATTGTAGACCAGAAAGCTAAATCTCCATAAGGACTCACAGGGAAAGTAATAACTCCTCCCCCAGTTTCACAATTATTTTCATTGAATGTACAATCACTATTACAAGCTAAATCTCCAGAATCATAACCTAGCGAAGAACAATCATTTCCCTTTAAATCTGCACCATCACAGCCCTCATCTCCTTCAGCAACATCGTCTCCACAAATTGTATCATCTGGTCCGGCCACACAATTAGTAGTATTAAAAGAACAGTCAGTTGCACAAGCCAAGTTTCCTCCGCCAGAATATCCTAAGCTTCCACAGGTAGCCCCATCCAGATCATCCTCTTCACAATCCTCGGGATCTTCAACAACATCATCTCCACAAACGGCGTCATCATCGTCATTGCCACTGTCATCATTTCCACTGTCATCATCGTCATCCCCAGGAGGAGTATCAGTGCACATAGTCTCATTAAACATACATTCCTCTTCATGCCCCACTGGATAACAGAATAAATCTCCTCCGTCATGTCCAAGGGTAATACAGGTTTCTTCATTTAGGTTGTCATCACCTTCACACTCCTCCGGAAGTTCTATAACGTCATCTCCACAAACGGGAGGTGCACCACAATAGAGTTCAGAGCTTGTAGTAAAGTCTAGATCATTAGTAATCCCAAACATAGTATAGGCAGAACTCCCAACCTCTACGGAATCAATATAAAAATAAATTGTGTATGTTGGGTCTGCATCAATAATAAAGAAATATTCTCCCTCATCAGACACACTTCCATCCACATCAAAAGAATGTGTCCCATTATCTGCCGTCGCACTTATTGCATATGTAACTAAAGGTGTCAAAGGGTCATTCTCACAATGAACATTCCCACTAAAAATGTGGAAAGAAGGAGGCGCAGCATATGCCAAGCCTATAGAAATTAATAATATAATACTAACTACAATATACCCCTCTCTTTTCATATCTAAACTATACATTTATCGTATATATAAAGTTTTTCAAAATTCTGCTAAATTTCTCTGAGATGGGTCCTGTAAATCTGTTTTATTCTTTAATAATCTCTCAAAATCATCCAAACCATTCCTGCCATTCCTTAAATAGTAAGCAGGGTGGTAAATAAATCCTACATTTCCTTCCCATTCTGTGTTTTTTATGGATTTTCTCAGATACTCTAATGCACTTTTTCCCAAACATATAATGCATTTAGGATTGGAAGCTTTAATCAAATTATCAACATACGGTCTAAAGAAATCTATCTCTTCCCTAGTTGGCTTCCGGATTCCACCTTCTGGGTTCAAGGGAATAATTGGCAGAGTATTAACAACAACAAAATTAGTTATATCTGAGGAGCTCATCCATCCGTCTAATAACTTTCCACTTCTCCCAATAAAAGGTATTCCTTGTTTGTTCTCTTGCTGCCCAGGGGCCTCCCCAATGAACAAAAAATCTGGATTATGTAAATTCCCTCTACTGATCACAAGTTTCCCATCTGTCTTGATTATATTCTCATAAAGTTTATGATTCTTAGCAACCTCAATCAGTTCCTGAATCGCATTTTCAACATTAACCATCTTAAAATAAAAAAGTAAAGAATTAATAAATTTATTGATTACTTAATATCTTGACTTTTGTTGTAGTGCTATCAATATAGTTATAATCTACCTCGATATCGACGCCTTGTACATATTCACTATCTCCCTCCACCTGCATCGTACAAACAAGCACTTTCTCCTCTCCACGGTTCAATGTCAAGAATCCTTCACTATATTGGCCATTAGAAAAGCTACATAATGCAGTCTCTGGCAATATCTTCACAAATACCTTTCCATCGTGCTGAACACTCCCAAAGGAACTCTCCATATCTTCACATTCAGCATCCCGGCTAAATACCTGCCCCTTATTATTATCAGTATATCTCTTATTCTGGAATCCAATTCTAAAGATTATTTCATCCACTCCCCTTGGCTCCTCTGTAAATGTGGTTATCTGAATCGGGCCAGAAGAAACAAATCCATCCTTGACCTTTTCTCCTTGAGGACTACAGATATTTGCAGAACCAGATTGTTCAATTCTCTGCGAAGTTATACATGCCTCCACATTGGCTTTAGTTGTATAAGGATAACAAATCTTAGCATAAAGATCCCTTTCAATATATCCACTGCTGATTAAACCATTATAATTTATCTTTCCCATATCGACAGTTGCCTGTCCACCCACTTCAAAAATATCTTTCTCTGCAGGGAATAAACTAGATCCAACATTAAAATAATCAAAACTCAGGGTATTAAATTCAGTTGGAGAAACCCCATACAACTTAACCTTTGCTGTATTCTCTAAAAGTTCTTGTTCTCCCCTATTAATAACTTTCAATCGGACATCTACTTCATCATCTTGTGTAAATTCCGCTAAAGGAGCAGTAGCTTCAAATGATAGACCCAATCCGTTACTCCCCCCAATATATGGACTCTCAGAAGTAGGCGTGTCATCATCACCCGTACAGCCTGTTGCAAACGCAACAAACAAAACCAACAATGTTAATATAATCTTCCTCATTTTTTACTCCTCCCAGCTTGAATCAAACAAAACAGATTTTTTCCTTTCCAATTCATAAGGGTAACCCAAACTAATTACCAAACTATCTTTATATACATTTCCATTTCCTACATCCAAATCGGCCTTGCATTCTATTGCATCGCCTTCTCTAAAAATTACTCTATTATTATCATCCTGATTGGTACAACTAAATTGTGCATTTGTTCCTCTCAAAGAGACCTCCATATTAATCTTATCAAATTGTTCTTCATATCCCCTTACAATTTTCCCTTGGGAAGTCTTATCTAGATATACCAAAACCCTCATTTGGGGCGTACCCCCAATATTTCGAATATCTTTTTCTATCCGAGAGATGATCAATGGTGAAGACTCTTGGACAACCTCTAAATTAGAAAGTGTCTCTTTAGCTAAACAAACAAATTCTCCTCCAGATTCATAATTTTTGCTTTCTAGAACACAAACATCAACACTGGCCTCACTAATAACTCCATATTGTGCTATTGCCCTTATGTTGACTCCCCCAACACCCTTATCTAAATTAGTATAAGAGAATGTGCTAGATTCGCTAGGAAAAATAACCGTCTCAGTCGTAGGAACAATTACATCATTTTGGCTTTCATACGCAGCAGGAACTTTCAATCCATCCTTACAAACTCCAGAAACAGGGACTCCCCCATAATACTCTGCTCGATCCCCATATATACAAAGAGAATAGTCAACTACATAACTCAAGCCATTCGAAACTACTAAATTAACATTAAAATCATCATCTTCAATCAACGTGCTATCCGGATAACCTTCAACAAACTGTATATCAATTCCTTGTGGAATTGCCCCTTGCTGACCTGGACCAGTTGTACAAGAAGAAACAACTAACAAAAACATTCCTAGAATAATTAAAATCCCTCTTTTTAACATCTACTGAATATGACGCCACAAATGTTTAAAAATGTTTCTAATAGAATTAAGATATTGCTTCAAGATCCTCATCCGTTAAAGGTCTAACGGTAACCGTAGTAGTTCTAGATATATCAAAACTATAAATCATATTGGCTCCAATTGTATCTTGTAATACCTCTCCCTCGCTAATAAATCCAGAATTTATATCAAAGAAACAACTTAGCTGAATTAATCTCTTTTCCCTACGGCAACTGGAAGTAGTACACTGCTCATTTAGGTAATCCTCTTGTGCCCCGGCCTTTATCTCAAAAATATCATATCTAACCTCTCCACCAACCAACTCAAAATCGCAAAATGGATCATCAGTATGCATAATTATAGAATCTCTTGGAATAAATAATTGTAAACTATCCACATTATTTAGATTTACTCTATCATCAGATTCTATCCTAACTTCAAGATTTAGATCTGTATCTCCTGCTTTAAATGGCTGAGGGGTTTCAATTCCTAATGCTAACTTTACGGGTCCTGGGCTTACCTGACTATTCCCAAA
Organism: Candidatus Woesearchaeota archaeon; assembly: GCA_964481835.1. GTDB lineage: Archaea > Nanobdellota > Nanobdellia > SCGC-AAA011-G17 > PNOQ01 > JABIBT01. Next base: position 97,925 of record CAYZTT010000001.1, on the reverse strand, counting down.
GTTCCTAATATTATACCATTTAATTGAATCCTGAATATATTCTGCAGGTTTAATCTCTCTTTCATCATCTTCAGAAACGAACAATAATGGGTATGTAGATTCACTATAAAATTCATCAAATTTAGCGATTATCCTTGCATCTCTCGTCTGTGTTCTCTCCTCCTTTAGTCCTTCCAAAAATCTGCACTCAACTCTTTGGTAAACATCATCTCCCCGTGCAGGCAAAACGACATTTTCTGGCTTGGATTCATATACATCCGTGTATCCATCTAATTCACATTCAAAATTAATATCTGAATCATATTCAGAAAGTGTGGCTGCTTCAAGATGACTGTATATCACAATCGCTTGACCTGGATCAAATCTATCTTTTGTAGTATCTGGGTAATCTAGTTTAACTCCAATTCCCTCCTCTTCGTATTCCTCATTCTCAAAATCCCCATAGTCTCTCAGGTCTGAAGGATTAAACACATCCTTCAAAAATCCCAAGAATCCTAAATCGGAAATCCTACCCTGGGCGCTACTTACAAACGGAACTACATTATCCTGTCCCCATGCAGTCATTGGAACAAAGAAAATAAGTAGCACAAACATAGAAGCAACAGCAACCTTAAACGTTCCTTGGTATTTGGTCCCTGTTGTTACAAAGTAAAGGGAAATCAAAAAAACAGCCAATGAAATTACAGTAGGTAAAAATAACCCATTCATGGCAAAAATAATAACCCCTAAGAGAGAGAAAAATAGCAATCCGGAGACAATCCACTTCGGTACGGGGGAGCTTTTCTTCTTATTCAAATTAATATTCACATCCTGGCTACCGCCTCCGCCACCCGGGCTTGCAGCAGGGCTAGGTCTCCTCCGATTGCTTGTGCCAGATCCCCCAGAAGAACCTGCTGTTCCAGGAGTTCTCCCTCTCCGCATTCCTTGCGCGTAGGTAGAATCACCAAACCTCTTTTTAGCAGCATCATTCCCATATCTTCTCGCATCCCGCGTCACAGAATCCTTCTTAACAAATCGGCCAGCAGGTTTTGCCATTCAATCGTACCTCTTTTTATTCATAATAAACCCGTATTTCATCAATTCTAAATTCAGTCAACGGTTTAATTTCTATGTAGTTGTTGCCTTCTTTTACTTTATCAGAAATATCATATTCCTTGAACGTATTGGAAGTATCCATATCGATTATATAATCATTAATAATTATATCTGCAAGTTTATCATCCCCATACATGTCTAAGAATAAATAGAACTGGTCATCTCCATCATAAATCTCTTCTGGAATATAAAATGTGTACGAGGAATAAACATCTCCAGAAACCTCATTGTCTATAACAATATCACTAACAAGATAGTTTCCACCACTAACAGTAAATTCTAACTCATTAACTCCCGTTTCAAAGTACCCTTCATCTATATCCACTGAATGCTCTTCATTGATACAAGGAACCAACTCACTAAACAATAAATTATCATTCAAATAAACCTTCATGATATTTGCAATCCCTGGCTCTCCCCTACAAAAAATGTAAAAGTCTAAATCCGAATCCTGTATGGAATTCCTTTCCGAAGAGCTTATTGAAAATTCAAGTATATCTGAAGTCTGGCTTTTCTCATAATTCTCATTTAAGTTAATATCTTTCAAAGAATACTTGTTAGTCATCCAAAATGCAAATCCGGGTGGATTAACTTTCAATTTAAGATTATTTTCTTCTTCTAAGTATTCTACTGGAAGCTCAACTTCCTTAACAATATCTGCACTAATCTCCTGATTAAAAATTTGTTTCCCATTCAAAGTTAAAATTAGATTTCCTCGGGATTCCAAAATTGCAAAACTTAATGTGGCTTCGTCCACGTTCTCCAACTCATCCATCCTAAACTCTAAGGATTGATCTTGGGAACCAAATAGCCCACTCTTAATTTCCATCGAATTTGATAAGGTTCTTGAATCTGGGTCAGAATTCCCAAACAAATTAGCGGAATCAAATATATGCCTTACATTATCTTCCTCAATCTCTCCTATGTCTCCTGGATGCTCTTGTAGTAATATTTTGCCATATGAAACTGCCTCACAGTCATCTGGGCAATTCTTTCCAAGAAGCTTACATTTATCGCAAGGGGGTAAAACTAAAACATAAAGTACAATCATAACAGCAATCAAAAAAATCAATCCTTGCACAGAAGGATCTTTCCCCTTTTTATTCAAGTAACTCATACCAATAAAAACCCTAAGATAATTTAAAAGTTTTTCTGTTAAATCAAATACCCCGAATATTTGGGAAACTCGCTATTTACGAACTCTGAGACCCGATTCTCTGAATTAATCTCTTCTTCCATGCTATTTTCCTTAACTTTGTTTTTCAAATAAATATGAGACAACTCATGCATGACTAATGCCTTCACGAACATCGGATTGCTAGATAGCTGGTTAACAATTTCTTGGTTCAAGTAAATTATCTCTTTTTCTCCATGCAAAACCAAAGCACCTACCTTCAAAGGTATTCTTTTTTTAAGGTCGTCCTGTACTAACTTACTTTTTTTAGCCAATTTCCAAAATTTATCTAACTCAATCATAGAAATTTCACATTGGACCTTGTGTTTCTTAGAAAATTCTTTGTGTGCTTCTGAAGCCAAATCTTTTATTTGTTTTTTTGTAAACATCAAGTATGACGATTAAAAATAACTTATAATAGTTTGCATACTAAATTTTATAAACTTTCAGCAATCATCAATCTTATGGAGTTATTAATTATTGCCCTGGTATTAATTTATTTGATAGTTGCCACAATCTCAGACATAAAAACCCAAGAGATTCCAGATTCACTAAATTACTCTTTCATCGCAATAGGATTATTCATTTACCTAATAAAAACCATAACAACTGGAGATTCTGCTTACATTCTTGCAAGTGGGTTAACCCTTATAGCATTCCTAATAATAGGGAACCTAATGTATTACACAAAACAGTGGGGGGGCGGAGATCTAAAACTCCTGATGGGCCTTGGTGCGCTACTTCCCCTTTATCCAAGCATTATCCTAGAAAACTTTCCAATTAGAGGGACTTCTTACTTAGGATTAGATTTATTTCTAAATATACTTTTAGTAGGGTCGGCATACGCTTTATTGTTTGCAATCTATTTAGGGATAAAAAATAGAAAACAATTCTCCAAAACATTCAAAGAAGAATACAATAAGAAAAAAGTAAAGGTTCGGGAAAAAATATTCTGGACGCTTATAATATTAGTAAACCTCTTAAGTTTCTTTTTCTTTTCTACAAATATTCTAAAATTGTTCGTACTCTCCATGTCTATCTTATTCCTATTATTAAACTACTTACTAATCGCTGTGAAATCTATAGAAGACATTTCCATGTATCTAACAATTAGTACAAAAAAGCTCAGAGAAGGAGACGCCATCACAAAAGAACTAAAATCGCATGATAAAATACTCTATCAACCAAGTATTCATGGAGTCACAAAAAAACAAATTTTAGAAATCCAAAAACATTTTGATAAAGTAGAAATAAAAAATGGTATCGCTTTCGCACCAAGTTTTCTAATAGGAACAATAATAACTTTATTAGTCGGGAATATTTTCCTTTACTTATTACCCTAAAGCCCTTCTAACATCTGTAATTTCTGCAGAAGTCACTTCTTCAATTTTTTCAATTTCTTCCGCCAATGGATCCGGGCTTCCTAGTGCCTCATCCATAACAAAAATTATATTTATTGCTTTCAATCCAAATGCAACCGGCTCAACACTAACCTTCATAGTGGCTTCTTCTCGTACAAAGTGGATTATTTTTTCTTTTGCTTTTAACTCTAAATTATCTAAATTGACATCCGGGCTATTAGGCATTATTTTCAATGTAACAATTACTTCTGCCATTTTAGTTAGGCCCCTCGAAATCACACTCTGAGCAAGTATAAGGAATAGATTCAACTCTACATTTCTTACATCTAATTATTTCAACTTTGCCACAATTAGGGCACATAAATCTAACTGAAGCATCTGAACTCAAAATATTTACCTTGCATGATGTGCATTTCAAATTTTTATCTACCATATTAGAATTTGGGGACTTGGATCATTTATAAAAGTTTTGTTAGGTCTATTGGCAGTTCTTTATTGCATTAGAGGCTTGCTTACGGTTAACACCTGCCTCCCGCATAACAAAAGATATTAAGGTCTCCCCCTTGGGTTTCTTAGCCCTATTAACTTTTATTATTCTTCCTTCTTTTGGAACATCCACGGTATCCCTTCCTTTATGTAAACGTCCCCCTCCCTTCCCAGTTTTTTTATCTCCCTTGGAAAACATAGTATTAAGGGAAGCAGGATCAAAAGTATCCACCTCAGTTTCCAATCCGTTACCACCTACGGCCGCCAGCCCTAAATCATTTCCTTGGGAATATCCAATACTATCAGAAATATAATCCATAGCCTTCCCATATAAGGAAACAACTACCTCATCAATCTTCTCAAATATTTCATATGCCTTCATCAATCTTCATCTCCATCAATAAAATCACTCTTTTCGGCAGAAATAAAGGGTAAAATAAGTCATTTATTAATCTTTTAGAACCTTATGATGCTTCATGCATCTAGCCTCATATAGCTCATTACCACCTACAACAATCAGAGGACTATTATATTTGGCAGGCTCACCATCAACTATTCTCTGTGTCCGATTTGCAATCCTCCCACACCCAGGGTAATCACAATATGCATGCTTCTTAACAATCTTATCCGCAATACTTAGTAAGACAGGCATTGCCCCAAAAGGCTCCCCTTTGAAATCCAAATCTAATCCAGAAACAATAACTGTTTTCCCATCTTTCAATAAAGTTTTTACAACATCAACTAACTCCATAGAGAAAAAATTCCCTTCATCAATAGCAACAACATCAATATTTGGTTTTAATTTGAATAAGATTTCTTTGGGCTTGTCTACAGGAACCAAAGTACTAGGAATTGTATGCCCATCTCTACTGGCAACTTCTTCCTTTGAATATCGATCATCAATCTCTGGCTTAAATACCTGGTAATTAACATTAGAATAATCTAATTTCTTTAATCTAAAAATTAATTCTAGCGTTTTTGCACTCTTCATAGGGCCAGCGATAACTTCTAGCATTCCATGATTCCAATTCATAAAAAAAGAATTAAAAATAAAATTAAAAAGATTTGTATTATTTAGACATCATCTTTAATACCCTTATCCGTAATGTAGAACATACACTCTCCATCAGGCAAGTTGGGTGAGTCTACAAGCTTAGCTACTCTACTTCCTTTCTTTCCCCTTCTAAGGTATAATCTAGTAGTAGAAGCATGCGCAACTATATGCCCTCCAATTGCTTCAGTAGGGTCTCCAAAGAAAGTATCTGGCTTCGACATAACTTGGTTTGTTACATATACTGCGACATTGTAAGTATGTGCCAATTTTAACAAAACATGCATATGCTTGTTTAGCTTCTGTTGCCTATCTGCCAGAGTTCCTCTTCCAACAAACTCACTTCTAAAATGGCTCATCAAAGAATCTACAATTACTACTTTAACTGGCACTTTGTCTTTTATTAGTTCTTCAACTTTCTCTGCCAACAGCATCTGATGATCCGAATTAAATGCCCTAACAACTTTAATGTTTCCTAAAAGTTTCTCTGCATCCATATCTGCCTTTTCTGCCATCTGCTGTATTCTTTCAGGTCTAAATGTCCCTTCAGTATCAATCCAAACAACCGCGCCTTCTGCACCGCCTTCTGCCCTTGGTAATTGTGCGGTTATAGCCAACTGATGGGCTAAAGCAGTTTTTCCAGAACCGTATGCCCCATAACATTCAGTAATGCTGCCAGATTCTAATCCTCCACCGATTAATTGGTTGAAAGATTCGCTCCCAGTTGTTATCTTAATCACTTTTTCTCGTTTCTTTAGTAAATCTAAGCCAGATTCAAAACCCATACTCTGTTTTCCTCTAGCAAATTGTATTATTTTCCTAGCTACAGAATCAGAAACTCCAGAAGCTTCAGCTAAACTAGACGGAGAGGCTACAGCAATCGCAATTAAAGTATCATATCCAGATTCCTCTAATTTTTCAGCAGTTGCAGGCCCAACACCAGGTAAATCCCTAATGCCAAATTCTTCTTCTTGTGTCTCTTCTACTCCCATAGGTGTTGTTTCTATTTCATTGTCCATTTTCTTCGCCCTCCTCAGTTTCAACTAAAAACAATTCTTTTTGCATCTCATGTAATATTGATATAAATTTAGGTAGATCTGCTCTTCTAAAATTAATAGTCTCATCTCTCCATGTATCGTCTCCTTCTTTCTTCCAAGATCTCCTTAAAGAAGCAGTCTTAAAAGAAACTTTGGCCCCATTCACTTCACGTTCATTAGCCCAAATTGCACCAGAAATATTTCCAGATTTCCATTTATTTATTGGTTTTACCATCTTGTCCTCCTTTGCTTATCGCATTTTTTTCACACCAGCAGAAATAGGACCCGACTATGGTCCATTCTGGCCGGAGGTTAAGACTAGGATGTTAAAAAGAATTTATAAATACTCTTGCTGTACATGACAAGTTGGCAAGAAAAACCTCGGCTGCTATGGGGCAAAGGATCTTGACAGGCCGGCCAATCCTGGCTAGCATCTATTTCCTCTTGAGTAGTGCCTTCTGGGGGAACATAAGGATATCCCATGTCCCGATAATCTTGTACATCTGGGCCCGCAAAAAAATCACAATGGGAAGAAACGCATCCATCATACACGCACTTTTTCTCCCAGTTCTGGACTCCAACCATACAATCACCAGTACAATAACTATTATACTAAAAATAAAATCCAAATATTAACAGGGCAACGATAGTAGCTGGAACCAAAACCAACATTAGCCTCTTAGTTTTCATAGGCTAAACACCCCAAATAAACTTTATAAATTTATCTTTTGCCTCAAACTATGCTCGCTTTAATTATCTTAACTTCTTCCAGAGGCCTATCAGAACCATCTTTCTCAACTTTAGCGATTGCATCAACTACATCCATTCCTTCGATAACCTTCCCAAATGCAGGATGCTTATCATCCAAGAAATTATTATTCACTAAATTGATAAAAAACTGACTTGACCCAGTGTTCGAACCAGCATTTGCCATAGATATAGTGCCCCTATCATTCCTATTACTATCAGTAAACTCATCCTGTATATTCGGAATGCTTGGATCACCAAATCCAGTACCAGTAGGATCTCCACCTTGAATCATAAAACCATCAATAACTCTATGAAAGATTACTCCATCATAAGTTCCTTTCTCAACCAAATTAACAAAATTTCCAGTAGTGATTGGCATGTCGCTTGCCATCTCTATCTTAATATTCCCTTTATTCGTTTCCAATAAAACTACTTTCTTATCCATATTTGTTTCCCCCTTATCCATATTGCCTATTATGGCAATCATTCCTATGATCAAAACTGCGATTATTATAATACTCTTTTTCATTTTTCTAAAATACTAATAGTTAATATATAAAGTTAACGAAAAAAATAAAAAAATAATAAATTACATCAATTTATTCTTGTTAAAAGTCTTCACTATCTTCTGGTATTTCCTTTTCAGCAGATTCTTCTTCAGAATCTTCTTCTTTAGCTGGAGCACTACCTTTTCCAACTAAGGAAACACTTTTCGCCTGTTTTCCTTTATCTGTCTCTGCAGGCTCGAAGTTTACTTCATCATTTTCGTTTAGAAAGGTCCCTTCAGGAACTTCAGAATAATGGATAAAATAATCTTGTCCATCTTCTCCTTCTACAAAGCCAAACCCTTTTTTAGAGTTAAACCATTTTACTTTTCCTTTCATTTTTACTTAATTACTCCTTGTTGTTCATTACTAAGAACATTAGAAAAAGTGCTTATTTCGGGCTTTTTAAAGCTTACTAAACAAGAATCCATATGATCCCAAACACTATAGCTAAGAACAAAAGCCATTCCAAAATTCCCCCTGCCTTCACAAATCCATTAATCCTAACTTTGCTCAAAGGATAAAAGAAAGTTATCCCTTTCGTGTTTAACATATCAATAATTAAATGGCTCATGTATCCTAAAAAGAAAGCCGCTGCAACCAAATTCCACCCATAATGTGACAATATGCCCCAAATTATCAAAGGAATAAATATTGTATGGATCAACCCCCTATGCCCAAATAACAAATTAAGTAACCAAGAAAGAGGCCTAACCTTACTCCCAACCTTACTCATGGGGATATCAATATCAGGCAATAAAGAAGCCAAAACGCAAACAGACACAAACAATAGTTTATCCTCTATTCCAAAAATGCCAGAAAAAAACAAACCGACAAGCAAACCAAATGCAAAATGGGTTTTAGACATCATAGTTCTTTAATCATTTCTGCTGGATCAACATCTCTGATTTTCCTAGCAACCATTTCCAGTCGACTAAACATCTCATTCTTGTTCACTTTCCCTTCAACAATCACCTGTCTTCCTAATGCCTCTTTTCTCCATTCATCAAATAAAGCAGGAGAAAAATTATCTATATCTGCTTGAGTGTGACTAATTAATTGATTAATGACCTCTCCAAAACCAACAACACGTATGTTCGAAGAGCCATCATCAAAAAAGAAATTCATTACTCCTCGTTTCTCATATTCAACCTTGCCATGCTCTCTACAAACAAATTCTCCATTTTCTTCATTAACTTTTTTCCCACATTTCTTACAAACATTAAAAAACCTAGGTTCAAAAAGCTGAACTACCGTTCCAAATACCTCAGTATAATCTCCTTCCTTAACATCCTCAATCTTTTTCCTGCCTAACTTCTGTTTAGTCATAGCAACTTCTCCAATCTTAACATCTTTTGGGTTAACTATAATCTGTGAACTACTTCCTAAATGCACCTCTACAAACCCATTATTATCCCTAGAATAACCATTCTTTACCTTAACAACATCCTCTAGTTTAAACATACCTTTCTCAATCTCATTAATTATGGGCTCATCCCAGACAACAATTCTCATACTTCCAGTTTCATCTCCAATACTAAAATTAACAACCCTTCCACTTCTGCCATTCTTATTAAAACTTACAACATCCCTAATATCCATAACTTTCCCAACCAAAGAAACATTAGAGGCACCACGGGGAATATCTTTAACCTTCATCTCCTTCTCAAGGCTAATATTCTCAAATAATTTAACTCCAAGTTGATTTGCAACAATATGTGCTGCCCCCTCCTTACTAATTAAGTCAGAAAGTTGTTTTATCTTTTCACCAACTAATTTGTCAATTTCTTCGTTAGAAAGTTTCTTTTCCTCTTTTATCTTATCAACAATTTGATCGTAGGTAAATTTTAACATTTTAGCTCTTCTTGCCCAAAATTATAGTCAGGATCAAAATCCACTGCACCCTTAACCATAATTTGGCCCTCTAATCCCTGGGTAATAAGCTCGAACTTAAAAAGCTTATCCTTCATTTCTATGAAATCATAATCACTCCCCATATTATTAAATTGATTCTGCCAACAAACTTGATCAACCACACATAAATCCGCGACATCCTTGGCATCCTCTACTTTCAAAATGAAATCATCAAAAACAAATCCTATTTCACTCTGTTTAGCAAATTCCTCAGAATAGTTTATCCTAGTCCCATTAATTTCATTATAATGCGCAATATCAGAATCCAATACTAATGAAGTCTTGCCTTGATTCCTAGAAACCTCAAACCCATATCCTCCAAATTCATCTTTCAAAATTAAAATCATATTTTCTTTAATTATATTCCACTCATTAGGGTAGCATTCCATACTCCCTTTTTTCCATAATACATAATCGTCAATTAAAATTGGACCATACATTCCAGAATTATTCAAAACTTTTTTAATCGAATCATTAAAAACAGAATCGAATTTGGTTTCTAAATAAAACTTAGAACTTCCCACATCTACATATCCTTGAATCACATCTCGAGGTATCTCCCCAATACTAAATGTATATGGCTGATCCTTTAAATGATAAAATAATCCAATAGACATCGCCACAGTTAGAATGGTAAATATTAACAAATACTGAGTCAGGATACCTTTCTTAGTATACATGATTACAATCTCCCTGCCCTACAACTTTTTCCCTGGCCATTAAATAAACATTCATGTCTCCATTTAATTTTTGTTTAACAGATGGATAACCTAACGTGGATCCATCTCCATAAAACTCTCCATCTTGTACTGGAGTATGATCTGCATCCCCCTTAATATAAACTTTAAAAACTACTTTGACTGCATCAATGCTTGGATAACTAGAATATGTGCAATATTCCATCTGAGTAAATATCTTTTCACTCTCCAATCTCAAAAAGTCCCGCAGCCCCTGATCAGTCATATCCTGAGAGTATTCATCCAATAAAGAAAACATACTCCTACTGGCCCCATTATAATTGACCTCTGTGCTTAAATACCCCAAAAGAGAAGGAAAGTAATTCAGTGTACTGATATTTTCATTTGCTTGGATCACACTATCTACATTTGGTCCCGAAGCAACCCTCCCAAATACAATAAAAACAAAATAGAATACCAAGATTATAAGAATTACAAATATTGTAAACAAAGTTCCAATTTCCTCTTGCCCCCTCTTATTCATGAACATTTGCTACTAATATCTCCAAAATTCCCCCCTTTCCATTATTCACAAAATAATATTTTGCATACTCACATTTATGCCTATTACTATCAGGATCTATTAAACAAGCACTAACAACTTCTTTATTTAATTCCAATTCCTGCCTAGAAGTGTTATCCAAATAATAAAACGCCAGCTTCACCCCATGAGAACTCCCACTCTCAATTCCAGTACATTGAACTATTTGATTTTCATTAAAATGATTAAGATTAATCTCTCCCATTTTATCCCCTGCCAAACACTCTTGCGAATAAATAATTCTAGAAATAACTAAATTGTTCTCAATCCCCCCAATCGCAATATCCTGGTCGAGATATAGTTTCCCTCCAATCACTATTACTGCCGCAATAAAGATAACAAACAATGCATAATATGGCATCTTCGTAACTTCCTTACTCAATTGAAAAGACATTATCCAACTTCCTCCACAATTAAACTCCCACTCAGGATCCTAAACCGGATATGGTCTAAATTAACTATTTCCTCTTGTTGGCTAATCGCTTTATTATCGGGGCAAAGATAGGATAAATATGGAACTGTTGTTCCCTTCTTACTTATTCTAATCTCGCAATTATCCATAAAAACTAAATCAAAATCTCCATTCTTCTCGCTAATATTATAATCCACAACCAAATCCCCATTGGAACTTAAAACAGAACTCATGACCATTCCAACATCATCCACAAAATATTCCTCATAAACTCTGTCTCCGCTTCCAATATTAAATAGAATAAACCACGTTAACAAAAAAACAGCAAGGGCCAACCCAGTGTAACCCAGCCAAATATACATCCTATAAGGTTCTTCCATATTTATACTAAAACTAATCTAGGGATTTATATGACTTTTGTTAATATGTTTCCATCGGTGCAGCCGAATTAATACACCCCTTAGAATTAGAATACTCACACCCCCAACCATCGCCATCGGTACCACAGTTATTATTGTTACACGCGACCTCATCAAAGCTATATCCTGTGCAATCATTAACTAAGCTACAGTCTATATTGCCTAAGCCCACTTTTATTTTCCCATTAACATTCTCAATAACTACATTAAACGTGGTTTCTTCAGAATCTCCCAAGTATGCAATTTTTCCGGGGTTTTCAAATTCTACGCTATCCGGTAACTTTTTCGCATAGAAGGTAGAATCACAATTCTCATCACTACATAACACTATGCATGCGGAATCATAACAATCCAATGGGTTCTGTAAACCCTTGTTAAAACTCATTAAATAAACATTGTCCCCATTAGAATAAAAGGCCACATCTTTAGATTGTCCAATATTAATTTCATAGATACTATTTTGTAAAAATTCCATAGATTCATCAACTTTTTTATCATCTCCTAAATGAAATAATATATCTGCAAAGCTAGTTCCCTGCCAAGCAAACAAAATAAAAATTACTGCAAAAATTATCCCAAATAAAGCAGTCCAAGATAATCCTAGAAAATTTCCTCGTTTCATTGTGGAAGAGTATTGTTAACAAAACCAAAAAATCTGCCAATACTATCAAAAAACCCCCTAAATTGATCTTGAAATAAAAACAACAAAGAAGCTAAAACAATTATGGCTAATAAAATGTAAACAATGGTTTCTATTGACAAAGAAAATCCTTTTTTTCCCATTTTAAAAATAAAAAATTAGAAGCAGTCGTCTGCTCCTATTGACGGACAACTCACTTGGTCGAGATCCGCACACGTCACGTATTGATCTACCTTATTGTCTCCATCAACGTCTAATGCAAATTCATTTTCACAAAACGAATTCTTATAGGCCTCTACACCAGTATTATCGTAATTGCTACAATAGGAGTTACATTCTAAAACAATTTCTGCAACATCTTGTCCACTCCTACTCCATAAATTCTTAATTTTATCAATAAATGTTCCAAATCCTCCGGTGAAGAAAACAGCAACAATGATCAAAACTAAAACCGCAAGAATTACTATAATAATTGTATTAGTTGATAACTCTTGGCCCTTTTTGTTCACTTTCTTGTTCAATATATCCACCTCTTCTTATCCTTGTTCTAATATATTTTTAAACCTTTTGGTTAACACATGTCTAAAGTTTTGTATTGGTCGGCCCTAGTTTTATCAAGCACACATATCTGCCCACTAGCCGTCTTGAAAAACAAATAATCTAAATCTACTGTATTTTGAAAATCTGATTGTGGACTATATTGCAATGCTTCTTGGCCAGGGTGGCCCCCCACTGCAGTTCCTCCACTTGGGGTTCCCCCTCCCGAAGAAATGTCAATTGGTTGCTCTGTTTCAAAGATAACATTAGAGGGGCCGATCCCTCCCCCCTTAATAGAGAAATATCCTCCCTTTAGTTCTGCAATTGCAAACTCCCCTTGTTGTGTAATTAAACATGGTTGAACATTTGCAAAGACGTATTCTGCAAAGGTAGATCCTTTATTATTTTTCAATTCAATTCTTGTACCTCTCTTTTCATAAACCTTAACAGAAAACTGAGAAGGAATTCCAAATGTGTTATTAGTACACCAGCAATTTGTATTGGCAGAATCTCTACAATCTATAAAATAGTCAACAAACCTATCCTTAAAATATGTCTCAAACTGATCCTCTGCATCCCTGACCTCTTGTGGCAATAGAATATCAAATCTTCCAATAACTTCATCAAATTTCTCTTTAACTTGAGGAATAAACTGAAAAGCCATGACAACCCCCAAGATTATCACTATAGTCAAAATCCCGTACACAAGTTCCTTTGAGACAATGCTAACCATATCTAACCACCATATTTTAAAATAAGTTTAATCTTATCAACTAGTTCAATAAGTTTTTCCCTATTGAAGTAAATAAGTAATGCTACAATTACCAATAATATTATTGCCAATGCCCATTTAGAGATATTTTCCCATAATAGTTGTCCTTTCTTCATGTTCCCCTACACGCTCCAGCAGCTCCTGCTGCATCTCCGATATAAATTCCGGATGAAAAATCAGGATGGTGATTTGCTGCATACCCAACTCCAAGAACAGAACTTACAACCCCCGTTCCACAGAGTAAAATAGAAGCTCCTCCAGAAAGCGGAGAAACTAATATTCCTGCGGCACACAATGCAACTCCACCTCCAACTCCGATTCCAAGACCCTTCCCCATATCATTCCAGTTCTTTTCTTTATCCGCAAAGAATACCACATAACTAGTCTTACTGGTATCTATCCTAAAATCCTGTGTTATTCCTGGAACATTATTCTCTTCAAAAAGATATTCATAAAACGAAATAGATGCGTTGCTTGAAAAATAAGGAAACTCATTATCTCTTAAGTACAAATCAAAATTATTAATAGTTGGAAAATCACTTTGTACCCCGGAATCATAATCTATCCTGGAGCAAATAAAACACCATCTTTTATCCCTCCATTCACTAATAAAATCTTTCTTGCCTTCTCCAAATTGATCCCAACAATAATACATCTCATCCGCCAATATTTTCTTTATTTCTTCTTCATCATCTTCATTTACTTCAACATAATTGGTCTCACATTTATCCATCTCTCCTGGAAGTTTCCCTTCAAGAATTTCAATAGAATGTAGATTTACCTGCGTCTTACATTTGGTCCTATCTATAGCATGTACGCTATCATCAAATAGAACAGGAAAAATAGCTAACAATATCCCTCCTGCTAACAAAACAAGGATTGCCTTTACAATTATACTCACATCTCCTTTCTTATTATGCAAGGCTATTCACCCCCCTAATAACAAAGAAATACAATAATGCCAGTGCAATAATAATAAGTAATATGACAATAGTTGTACTCAAACCCGAAGAAAGCTCTCCTCTTTTCATTATATTCTAAAGGAGAATAGAGTTTTATAAGCCTTACGTTACATTCTGTAACACAAACAAGGAAAGCCTATTGAATATCAAAACTACAATAAAACTAACAATTGTATAAAGTAAAGCACTCTTCAACAAATTCCTTCCCAAACTACTCTGCTCATTTAATTTATCGACACCAAATTCAACTCCATTAGCCAAGATAGTCAAAATATAAATAATTTGAACAACATATATCCCCACTATTATTTGAAAGAAGTAAGGGGGAATGGTATCAAATTTACTAAATAGATCCGTTAAATTAGTCAAATTACTGCTAACATCCGATCCTCCAGATGCAGCTTTATCCAAAACGCTTCCTAATTGAGAAATTACTCCAACAATCATACTTCCGATTCCCACCACAATCCCTGCAATAACGGGTGCCATAAAACTAATCTGGCTTTTCATACTAGAAATAATGTCGGACATCAGATCTTTCAATCTCTCTCCCACATTCCTAACCGAATTAACATAATTAGAGATACTAATCAAAGATTGTGAAGCAACCTGTGGCCCTTTCTTTGCACTTTCAACTAAAACTTCCATGGAACTCTCAACTAAAGGACTCGGATAATCTGCAAGTGCCCCCCGCTCTCTATCAAAGATTGCATCTCTTAAACTCATTCCTAACTTTGAAAGGTTGTTATGGATTTTTCTAAACAATCCGCCTGCCGGAGTTCCTTCCATTGTCTGAGCCACATCTTTAAACGCACTCTCCGTAGGAATTCCATCTCCAATCCTAGTACCCAGCTGGAATAGACTAGAAGAGAATTCTGCTTCTAATTTCTTAGTCTCATCTCTCAATTTGAGCAGATTTTTCGTTTTCATACGATAATACATCCCAATACTTAAGGCAAAACTAAGTGGGATAAAGAGTCCCAATAATAATGCTCCAGAACCATATGGCCCATAAACTTTCCCTCCTTGTTCATCAAAATCAAAGAATGGCATCCCCAAGAATTCAGGATCTCCTCCAACTCCAGAGACATATGCAATGAATGGGCTAATCCCAACTAAAAATAATAATAGAAAAACAATAAACGAAAGAAACGCGGGTCCTCGCTTCCCTTCAAACCCAATTAAATTTTCAGAATACCCCGACGGCCTTTTGCTCAAGATATTTGTGCCTATAGTGTAGACTAGTAAAGGCAACAACACATTATACAATATCAATAAATGATACCACTTAATGTATCCTCCCATAAATGCACCCAGCAAAGGGAATATAACCAGTCCTAAAATTGGAAGAATAACTCCAAGCATATGCAACATAGTTATGGGATTTTTCAAATCATGAGCATATCTCAGCATATCACTATACACTCCATCTAAAATTACCTGCAAAGATTTATCCAGCAAAGTCAATCTCCTCTCCTCACCCGGTTCAAACAAGCTACTTTCAATTAAATGAACAGAATTTACAAAGGATAAATTGTGATTCCTCCATAATCTTAAATAACGATCTAAGCTTTCTTTGATATTTGAATATTTTCCTACTTCTACATCCCAAAAAACTTTTCTCAAATCTAATGCAATAGGTCCACCAATATGATCTGAAGCAAATTTAATTGCATTTTCTAAATTAGAAGTATGCCTCATATAGATAACAATATACAATATGCACAACACTATCTGATTACCTGCCTTAATTCTCCATTTTGTTGCAAGATTAATTGGAATCTTAGTTAGTGGCCCAATCATCAATAGAGAAATCAAAAAAACCAAGCCCAAAAATAATGCAACACCAACTAACTCAAAAACATAAGCAACTACACCTAAAAGTAATGCTACTATTCCCAGTAATAAAGAATAAAAAACACCAAAACTAGACGCATCATTAACACTAATATTAAGGTGTGCTATATCTATGCTTTCTTGAAGCGGAGATACAATTTTATCATTAGGTTTAGTCTTAATAATATTCCCTGCGAATTTTGCCATTCGCTCATACCTTCCAGAAGCATTAGACATGGCCTCCTTCCGAAATTTATCATATTCTCTAGAGAATTCAGAATTCTTCTTAGGTTGCTCAACATCCCGCTTTATGTTCTTCTCTAGCTTAGAAGTATACTTTTGAACTAACTTCTCAACCTCTTCCTTAGGAATATGTTGCATAATTCTTTGCCTCTTTTTTTAACCAATCAGTCCATCTAAATAATATTTTCTTACTATCTAATTTTCCGTCCTTTTCCAGGATAGTATCTGATATTTTATGGAACGCATCATTGGCTTTAATCACAAATTCTGCCTCCAATAATTCGGGCCTCTTTTGTTTTTTGGAGTAATCAACTAAAGCTCCTTTCAAATCTGCCCTTAATTGTATGTTATCCCAAACAGCATCCCAGTTTCCTGCCCACTCTTTAACACTTGCTGCTATGTCTTTTATAACTTCAGAATCTCCGTTTATTAAATTATCTGTGGGTTCTAACATATCGGTCTCCGCATTGTACTTCATCAACTCAACAAAGCCACCCTCTCTTAAAGGATCATTCTCCCATTGCTTCCGAACTTCAGTGATACTTAATACTCTCCGAATTTTATGCAGTCCGTCTGGAGATTTAATTGGATTTACTATTACAACTATGTCTGTAGCTTTGAAACTTGTTCTTGGAACTCCAAGATCATTCACAACCCTATCATAAATCGAGTAAGGGCTTCCGCCATGAATTGTTCCAGCAACAACATTTGCCAATGCCCCTACC
Source organism: Candidatus Woesearchaeota archaeon (assembly GCA_964481835.1). GTDB lineage: Archaea > Nanobdellota > Nanobdellia > SCGC-AAA011-G17 > PNOQ01 > JABIBT01. The sequence continues at coordinate 80,688 of CAYZTT010000001.1, read as the reverse complement.
CGCATTGCCTCATAAAGTGCTAAAGCCTCCTTACTTCTAACCTCTCCAACTATCAAACTGCTATCTCCTAATCTTAAACTTGTTCTAATTCCTTCATCTGCAGCCATCTCTGTTCCCCCCGCAGATAAAGCAGCCCTAACTTTCATTGGCTGAATATTATATCCTAGCTCCCGCATAGATTTTACCGGCAGTTCCAGAGTATCCTCTACAGTAATTATCCTAAACTTTCTCATGATCTCTACCATAAAACTTCCGAGTAAGGAAGATTTACCAGAGCTCCTAGTACCTCCAACTAAAAGGCTCCTAGAGCCATCAATTAAGAAACTTAACAGTCCCGCGCCAAGAGGATTAATAGTCTTATTATCTATGAACAGGGGCAAAGTCCACGGTTTATCCCTATGTCTCCTCAAAGCATAACCCAATCCAACAGGGTTTAAAGGGTTCCCAATAATTGCAACTCTCGCCCTTCCTCCGGGAGCAATTAACTCAGTATCCAAAACCGGATTGGCTTCATCCAGCGGCCTTCCAGAAATCATTCTAAATCGTGTGGCCCACCCCTCACCATCGACACCACTCGGAATTATATTGGTAACACAATCATCATAGTCTTGGTGAACAATATAAATTGGTGTTTGCCCGATTGGACCATTAATTACAATATCTTGTATCTTGGGATCTTTCAATAATACCTCCAATAAACCGAAGCCCACTGTGTATCTAACTAAAATCTCTGCCAACCGGTTGGCTTCATCCAAATCAACCTCCATTCCTTGAGTCTGTGCAATCTCAACCAATAAATCTCTGCCAATATTATGAAACGTCTTCCTCATCTTATCCGGCTCAGTAAATTCTTTCTCTTCAGGCTGATGCTCAGCCAAGATATTCCTTGCCAGATTAATAAGTTCAATTTTGTCATCCTCTAAATTAAATTCAGGGGGCATTAAATGATAATAATTTTTTACATCATTCTTCAAAGAAAAAACAGAAACATTTGTTTCCTCATCCAGATTATAGCTATCCAATTCATAGGCATCAACGGGAATCTGTGCCATTAACCTAGTTAACATAAAATTAGGGCTGATAACCGGCCTGAATGTATTAACATATATAGATCTATCGCCAATGACATACCCTTCTAAGCTATCCTTGACCATTTCAACAACCCTTAACTTAGAAACCATGCCGAGGATATCAGTCAAGGATCTCAAATAAGAATTCTCCATCTTTGCCCTTTCAGGATTTTTAATCTTGCTAACTAATATTTTATGCTCCCGGATCATTCTCTTTAATTCAACATAGGCTCCGATTGGATCATTCTTCAATAGATTACTAACAATATACTGCACACTAGCAAGTTTGCTAGGGTTTCTAGATAGGTATTCAATACTAAATCCTCCTCCACTAAGAACCTTTTTTTGCCTTGTTAAAAATACGTAAAGATTTGCTACCTCTCTCAATAATTGTGTCTGACCTTCATCATAAATATAATTTCTATCTGCAGAAAGGAGGATTCTGCTAACTGATGGAGTTTGCATTAATTTCTCAACAACATCATCCATACAGGCTTTGCTATGTTCAATAGATGGCGGGAAAGAAACTCCCAAATAATTGATTCTAAGTACCTGCTGCTGGCCCTCTTCAATGATTTCGTAATCCCCTGGACCTAGTTGTTTTTTTGTCAAAACCATATTACCACTCTAATAAAACAACATAACTTTTATTATGCTTTACCTCAACTATCTTAATTAACTTAACTAAATTAAAATACTTTCGATTTTAAAATGGATGGAAGAGACCAAATGCAGGATTCATATTCGGTAGTTAACGAACTAAATACACGGATAAGGATTCTAGAAGGAAAATATAATCTCACCAGAGAGCGGATGCTAGTCATAAACCAAAATATGCTAGATCACTATAAAGGAACTAAAGTTAACGTAAAAACTATAGAAGAAGATATGGTAGAGATAAAAGATGCCATAAATTCTCTGAAGAATGCAACTAAAAATATTCTCAAAGAACTTCAATTATTGGCAAGGAAAGATGAGGTAAAAGTTTTAGAAAAGTATATTAATATGTGGAATCCATTAAAGCTAATGACTGAAGATGAAGTGAATGAATTAATCGAAAAGAGGTTGAAGAATGTTAGGTCAAAAAAATAAAGAAATCCCAACTGAAAAAGTATTAGATATGCAAAAGCAAGGCCTAGGAAATCAAGAAATTATTTCTAATTTACAAAACTTGGGCTACAAACATGAGCAAATAGCAAGTGCGATGGACCAAGTAGCAGTTAAGAATGAAATCTCAAACATGGGTCTCCCAGAGCAAGCACCAGTGGGCAATGATGTTCCATTGGCTCTGATGAATGCTCCTGCCCCCAGCGGATCTCAAGAAGAACCAATGCCACAACAAGACTATCAGCAACCAACATATACTGCTCCTGAAGATCCTTCTTCAACTTTTGCTCCCGAACCGTTAGAAAGGGCAAGTTATGATGCAATCGAAGAAATAGCGGAATCTATCATAAAAGAAAAATGGAGTGAAATGGTAAGGGACGTTGGAGATGTTACCCAATGGAAACAAAAAACAGACATGGAACTTGAAAGTGTAAAACAAGAGTTGATAAGAACCCAACAAAAGTTTGATGATCTACAAAACGCTCTAATTGGCAAAGTTTCAGAATACTCTGAAGGGATTATCCATTTAGGAACGGAAATGAAAGCTCTTGAAAAAGTATTAGAAAAAATCTTGGCTCCCTTAACAAAAAGTGTAAAAGATCTTGAAAAGGTATCAGCAAAATTAGCTACAAAGAAAAGGGCCACAAGAACCAAGAAAAAATAATTTAACTTTGGTGTTTTAATAATTTTGCAAGGTTAGCTATAACTATCAATAATATTACTGCCCCAATTAATCTTGGATGAAATAATGTTCTCAAAATTACCCTATTTGGATCTGCACCTGCCGCATAAGGCGTCAAAACTGGGCCGAATACCTGTGTCAACCCAACTGCTAAGACAATAATCAGAGCCCAAAAAATAATTCCTTTAATATCCAAATCCGGAGGGAACCCTAAAGATTTAGATTCATTATCATGTTCTTTAAAAAATGAAACAGTCAATACTAAAAAGATAACTATTATCAAAACAACAACCAACCACACCGCCATAAATTGTGTCAATTCTACTGCAGCACTACTGAAAAAGACCAATATTCCTACCATTAAAGCAATAAAAAAATCTGTTATACTCTTTCCCCCTAAAATCTTAGATTGTTGTAATATTGCATAACAAATTAAGAAAACAAAAAGTATAGTAGCAAGGGGAACAAAAATTTCAATTAATCCAGCATCAAGCAAAGTAGCCATTAGCCTCCTCCTTGCCTCTGTTGTTGATTATTATTTCCTCTGCGAACCGCGGTCCAACCTAAAACAGCCAGAACAATAAACATCCCCCAAAACAATAACTGTTCAATTTGAGGACCCAGATATAATAAATAATCTTGGACATTCAGATATGTATTCCCATAGGGGCTAAACCAACTAGCTTCAACCAGGGCCCATAAGACTGCAAATATAGCAAAGATAACTACAAAGAATTTTAGCCACCTATTTTCTATCCCCAGTGCAAACATCAGAATCAATGCCATTATTGCTAAAAATATTATAGCCAAGGTTAGATTAGATAAATAAGAGTTCATATATTCTAACAACCGATCATTAGTCATCAAAGATAAAGACAATAAGATTGCTAAAATCCCATGTAATGTAGAGTTGCTACCCAAAACATTAGTCTTCTCTAGAATAGCAAAAAGAATCATAAAGGCAATCAAAAAAGGAACTGCATATTGAAAGAACCCAAATTGTGAAAGCGATCCAAAAAATGTATATAAGTCAAAGACCAATATCTATCCTCCGTCTTCATCATTACCATTTCTAGATGAATTCATGACCAAGATAATTGCCCCAATAATGAATGCTACCAGGATAATGCCCCCAACAACTTCCCCTGAAGAGCCAGAAACAACAGCATCCCACATTTGTTCAAGTAATGTGACATCCCCATCAACAGGCCATGCCTGCAATACAAACCCAATAGTCAAAATAAATAGTATAACCATAAAGATTCCAAACCATACCTTATGTTCCTGGTAGAATTCAAAATCTCCTTCTTTGAAAAATACTCCAGTGATCATAACAAATAAGACCAACAACACTAATACTAACACCATATTAGGTATAACTGTAGATATAAAGTTTACAGCTTTATTTGTAGCAACAACTAGTAAGGAAATGGACAAAGCAACAATCAAATTAACATTAGATTTACTCTTCCCGAGTATACTTGTCTTTTCTAAAAATGCAAAAATAATTGCAAAAAACAATAAGAAAGGAACTACAACATCAAAGAAGCCAAAATCTTTCAAAAAGTCTAATGTATTTCCTAGTGTCGATGCCATATGAAAAAAATAAAGTTTTGAGTATTTAAATCTTTTTATTCCATATCCTCGTCATCTACTTTTGGGATAGCTGCTTTACTAATTATCATAACATCCCCAATAGATTTTACAAGTTGATGTGGAACAATAACTCCTTTAGCTCCTCCTAAAATCTTTGTCAAATATGATTTCTTAGTTGCTCTAACTCTCCAGCCAAAAATCTTATTATTAGTCAAGATTGATTCTTCAACATCGCCAAAATATTCACCTGAGTCTGTAAAAACTTCTACACTGAACACATCGCTTAATTTTTTAGTTTTTAACATTTTTAACCTCCTTTCCTAGAGAATAAAAAGAGAAGTCTTTTAAACTTTATAAATTTATCCTTCCTATGTCCAATATATACGTTCTAGGGACCTCCCATATCTCAATTGAGAGTATAAAAGAAGTTAAAGCAACTTTTAAAGAATTCGATCCAGATATCATAGCTCTAGAATTAGATCCCTTGAGATTCCAAGCCCTATTAACTAAAAAACAAAAGAGAAGTTTTACAAAAGAGGTCCAATTCTTCGGAATCAAAGGTTTTCTCCTCACATTGATACTTGGATACATTGAAAAAAAGTTAGGGGAAAAAGTAAAAATAAAACCCGGCACCGAAATGCTTACTGCAATAAAGCTAGCAAGAGAAAATAAAAAAGAAATTGCCCTAATTGATCAAAATATAAAGTTAACAATCCATAATCTATCAAAAATCCCATTTAGAGAAAAATCAAGGGTCTTCTTTGACATCTTAAGAGCACCATTTATGCAGAAAAAGAAAATCCAAATAGATTTAACTAAAGTTCCAAAAGAAGAATTCATTGAAAGTATACTTGATGCTGTAAAAATAAGATATCCTGCAATATACAAGGCCCTAATAGGGGATAGAAACAAAATACTTGCAAAAAACTTAAATAAATTGAAAAAAGAGAAAGAAGGTAAGAAAATACTGGCAATCATAGGCGCAGGGCATAAAAAAGAAGTTGAGAGATTAATAAAAGATGGGCATAAATAAAAAAGAACTGGGATCCTTGATTGGGGCATCGCTAGTCATGGGTTTCATAATCTCATTTACTCAATGGGGATATGGAGATGCATTCTCTCTAACAGTAGGATTACAAAATTGGTTCAGGGCATCTATCCTGGCAGTAATAGTCTATTCAATCTACCTAATAGCATCAAAAAATGTTGCGAAACTACATGGGGCAAGGTCTACAATAAAAGTTTGGGGCATAGAGCAATATTGGTTAACAAAAAAATCAAAGATTGCAAAGTTAAAATTAGGATTCAAATCAATAAAAACAGGTGTATTACTCCCCGTACTATTTGCATTATTCTCTAACGGATTAATTCGATTGGCGGCAATAGCGCATGTTAACGTAGAAGAAGTTAGTTCAAGCAGAACGGGTAAAAGATACCCCCATCTAACTGATTTTGAGATCGCAAGAATACATCTTGCAGGACCATTTGCGTGTTTATTGCTCGCATTGGTATTAACTCCCCTCAATGCATTTAGTTCCCTAATAGAAATTTCAAGATTGATTGCCATTTATTCATTTCTCCCTCTTTCAAAACTAGATGGGACAAAAATATTATTTGGCTCACTCCCACTCTACTTATTCGGTTTAATATTTACTATAGCAAGTTTGCTCTTAATCAACGTATTGCCAACAATTGCAACAATGGTCTTAGCAATACTTGCTGCAATAATAATTTTACTCATCTATCTATACAGAACTGATTAAAGAAAAAAGTCCTTTAATGAACAACCATCCAAAAGGAACCCACCACAAAAAGTTAGTTGATCCATAAATTATAAATAAAATCCCTATAGCTGAACCCAAATCCAAGTAGCTAAATATATTCTTTAAAGAAAAAACAGATTTCAATAAAATCAGCCCTACAAAAAGAAGCAAAATGGATTTATATTCCCCTGTATTCAAAAATACATACAAAAAGATTGCTGTTAGAATATCAACCACACTCAATATCTTAACTAACATAAAGAAATAAACAAAACAATCTATTTAAACTTTCTTGTCACGCACAGGAAGACAATTTATAAACAAAATAGAATTCAAGAAAAGATGGATATAAACTTCCAACCAAGACTATATCAAGAAACTATCCTGGAAAGCTGCAATCAGGATAATACTCTAGTAGTTCTCCCAACTGGAATGGGGAAAACAAAGATTGCTATAATGGCAGCAGTAAACAGATTAAAAAAATATCCAGAATCAAAAATTCTTTTCTTAACCCCCACGAAGCCACTAGCAAACCAAATATTCAATGAATTTAAGGTAGAGACCAATATTAATGAAATAAACCTCTTTACAGGAACGGTCTCCCCAAAAAAGAGAGCAGAACTATGGAAAGGTTCCAAGATAATAATAAGTACGCCCCAAACAATAGAGAATGATATAATAAATAGCTCAATAGATTATTCAACCGTCTCATTACTTGTAATTGATGAAGCCCATCGGGCAGTAAAAGATTACGCTTATTCCTGGATTGCAAAACAATACCATAAGAATTCTAAAGTTGAAAGGATAATTGGACTTACTGCATCCCCTGGATCAGATAAGGATACGATCTCAGAGATAATAAAGAACCTCTACGTAAAGAAAATAGAAGTAAGAACTGATGAGGACCCAGATGTAAAGCAATACATACAAGATCTCAATATTAATTGGATAAAATTAGATTTTCCAAAAGAATTGAAAGATATAAAGGATTTTCTTGATGCTGCTTTAAAACAAAGATTGCAATCCCTTTCCCAAATGGGATTCGTAAGGAACAATAATAGTACTTCAAAAAAAGAACTATTGATAATTCAATCCTCATTACAGGGAAGAATCGCACGAGGGGAAAAAGATTTCCAGGTATTTAGATCTATATCCACATCTGCAGAGGCAATAAAAATAAACCACTCCATAGAAATGCTAGAGACTCAAGGAGTTTCCGCATTAAAAAAATATCTAGATACACTCTATAAGGATACTAAAACTAAAGCAGTAAAAAACTTAGCTTCAGACTTAAACATAAAGTCTGCTTTCGTAAAAGCAAAAATACTAGAAGAAAAAAAGGTAAAACACCCAAAACTGTTGGAGCTAAAAAAAATAGTAAAGCAAGAGATAAGTAAATGCCCTCATTCAAAAATTATAATTTTTAATCAATATCGAGATTCTGCTAAAGAAATTGAGAAAGAATTAAACTCTATGGAAAATATAAACGCTAAACTATTTGTAGGACAGGCCAAAAAATCAGGAACAGGATTAACCCAAAAAGAGCAAATAGAGATTCTTAGCCAATTCGAATCAGGAATATATAATTGTTTAATCTCTACTTCTATTGGAGAAGAAGGTTTGGATATACCTAATGTGGAATTAGTGATCTTCTACGAACCTATCCCCTCGGCCATAAGATCTATTCAAAGGAGAGGGAGGACAGCAAGGCATAAAGAAGGAAGGGCCATCGTGCTAATGACTAAAAATACTCGTGATGAAGCATATCATTGGGTCGCTATAAATAAAGAAAAAAGAATGCATAGAATTCTAACGACCCTTAAAGATGGAATAAAATTAGAAAAGAAAGAACCAACACTTAAGGATTACATAAAAAAAGAAACCAAATTGAAAGTACTTGTTGATACTAGAGAAAAAGGTTCGAACCTATCAAAAAGACTCTTAGAAACTGGAATGGACGTAAAAATACAAACCTTAGCAACCGCAGATATAATCCTCTCAGACAAAATAGGGATAGAAAGAAAGACCGTTCCTGATTTCGTCAACTCCATAATAGATAGGAGGATATTCACACAATTAAAAGATTTAAAAAATAACTTTGAAAATCCAATAATAATCCTGGAGGGGGAAGAAGACCTTTATTCTGTAAGAAATGTACATCCAAACGCAATTAGAGGTATGCTTGCCACAATCGTTACATCCTTCCAAATTCCAATAATAAGAACTAAAGACTCACAGGATACTGCAGAATTAGTGAAATCAATCGCACAAAGGGAGCAAAATCATTCTGAGAAGGAGATTTCTATACGAACAAATAAAATGCCAATGACGACAATGGAGCAACAAGAATTCATTGTTGAATCATTTCCGGGGATAGGCCCTTCATTAGCTAAATCCCTCTTAAAAGAATTTAAAACAATAAAGAAGCTTAGTAATGCAAGTATAAAAAGGCTAGAAAAAGTAGAAAAAATAGGATCTAAAAAAGCACAAGATATAAAAAATATTTTAGAGGAAATTTATCCAGAAGATTAACTGACTTCAGGGATATTCAAAACCTTAGAGCCTGCCCCAGATCGGTCAGAAGATTCAGTTCTTTTTACTACATAAACTTCTTTTACTTCCCCTTCTTCATGTAATTCCACATTAGGATCTTTATCATTTACAGGAATAGCTAATGAAAAAGCGTAAGGCCTCTTCTCAATATTTCCCTCCGGACCAAAATCTTTAAACAAAATGTTATCTGTTGGCACATTAACTGACTTCCCCCCATGTTTTATGTAAACATTCGGACTTCCGTATGTAGGGATCTTGGATTTAGTTGGGTATGCTGCGGGGCTATAATCAACTTGAGTTATAGTACAATCTCCATCAGAAGTACATTCCCCATCTACAATATAGACATCCTGTGGACTTTCAACCGGGTCTCCCTCAGTTATTGCATCAGAAGATCCTCCCACTGTATTTTCTTCTAGATAGTTCCCTATCCACCACTCATTATATATTTCATACCTATCGCTCTTCCAATAATTACTCATAATATCATATTCTGCAGGTCTTGAGTTCTCTTCATTAACACATCCAATAAGACATTCTGCCCCTTCAACAGCAGAAAACTTTGGACAAGTGTTTTTATCAGAATCACAGTTAGGTGCATCCCAGGTTATAACTCCGCCATAGACATACTCATCAGCAAAATCATACAAGACATGCGCAGCCTCATGAGACAACACCAAGGGATCATCCGCAGAGTTAAGAGAAACTAAAGTTAACCACGCAGAGGATCTTAGATGTTTGAAAAAGTTATTTACCTTGCTCCTACTGACCAATACTACATTCATATCTTGCCCAGGGCATTTTGTAGCTTCTCGTTGAACAGTTTGAGGGTTACATATAACTGCATCTTCATATTTACATCCATAACTCCCAAAATCCTCTATCCTAAAAAAATTAAATCTATCTCTATAATTATTATGTGGGACCACCCTTAGAAAACTTTCCATAAATCCGTCTGTGTCTGCCCTAAATTCTTCAACACTCTCATACTCAGTTCCAAGAAATACAATATTAATGCTATCCTCGTAATCTCCACTATCCTGCATGACTACGCACCCCGTTCCAGGAGACCCAGGAGAACGTAGATTATCATCTCCAGTGAATATAAATACTAAAACTCCTGTAATAATTAACACAGAAAACAATGCAAAAGGCCACCATCTTGTATGATGTTCCTCTTCATAGGTATATTCTTCCATCTATTAATAATTAAAGGTGTCATTAATAAAATTTATGATTTGAATGTCTCAATACACTCATATTTTGGGCCATCTTTTGTTAAACTACTCTTTATCAAGCAAAAAGAATCTACCTTAAATGGTTCTCTCGAGAATTCAAAGCCCCCAATCTTATCAAAAAACTGATCTTTCTTTTTAACTAACTTTATCCTCCCTAAAGTTAAATGTGCAGTAAACTTCTGATCTGAGCTAACCATGTCTAAAAGTTCCTCATCAATAGCTTTCTGTAATTCCTTCAGCTTGGAATCATCTCCGAACCCCAGCCTTATTACTTTAGGTTCTTGCCTATAAAGATAAAATCCTAGTTCGTTAAAAGATAAATCAAATTTCCTGAAATTTATTTTCTTAAGCCTTAAAACAATATTCTCCAATTTAGATTCATCCACTTCTCCAATAAATTTTAAGGTTATATGTAGATTTTTTTTTGCAACCCAATTTATTTTTGCAACATCACCAGAAATAATTTTTTGAACTCTAAATAAATCATCTCTAACTTTTTTAGACAACTCAATGCCCACAAATAATCTCATTTTCCTTCCATCTTTTTCTTCATTAATTTCTCTCCAAAGAATATCCAGTATAAAACAAAAAAAGACAACAAAGACAATATGAAAACTAATAGATCTGCCATTTTATCCAAACATACTTTTGTGACTCTTGTCCTCCTCTCCCTGTTTTATCTTCTTTATGGCTTTTAAAAAGTCCGATTTAACTATTTTAGTCCTTTTATCCCTAATTGCAAAATATCCTGCCTCAGTGCATGCGGATCTTATCTCTGCCCCCGAAAATTTATCCGTCTGAGAAGACAAAAACTTAAGGTCAATATTATGCAAGTTCATATTTTTACTGTGTATCCTAAAGATTTCTGCTCGCTCCTCAAATTGGGGTATTGGGATCTCAATAAGCCTATCCAATCTTCCTGGCCGTACAACTGCAGGATCTAATATGTCTGCTCGATTCGTGGCCCCAATAATCTTAACATTGTCCAGGTGGTTAAACCCATCTACCTCACTCAATAATTGCATAAATGTCCTCTGCACTTCCCGCTCCCCAGAAGTTCCGATATCGACTCTTTCTGCTGCAATCGCATCGATCTCATCAATGAATATAATTGAAGGTGCTTTTTCTCTAGCAAGCTTAAAAATATCCTTAACCAATTTTGCCCCCTCTCCAATAAATTTCTGAACTAACTCAGAGCCAACAATCTCAATAAATGTAGAATTTGTACTCGCTGCGACTGCCCTCCCTAATAAAGTCTTCCCAGTTCCAGGAGGCCCATGCAATAATATCCCCTTAGGAGGGCAAATTCCTATTTTCTTAAACAACTCAGGATTTTTCAAAGGTAATTCAATGACCTCTTGTATTTCTCGGATCTGATCTTTCAAACCACCAATCTCTTCCCAGTTCATTGCAGGTTTATCAATAATCAAAAAATCCTCCACTTCATGCGTTTTAGACTTATCCATTCTATCAACTAAAACTAAAGATTTCTGCTCCGCCAACACTCTATCTCCAGTACCAATCTTTCCAATCAACAAAGGGGATACATTTACAAAAAAATGGCTCCCATTAGGCAATCTAACTATTGCTTTTTTATCGACTATTTTTAGAACATCACAGACAAGTAATGGGGGCTCTTTTAGTATATCCAGCTCCCGCTTTAATTTAGAAACAGTATCCCTTAATTTCCGATTCTCCTCGGAAAGATAACTAGACACCTCCCCTCCTTTTTTTCCTAATGATATCATGGAATTAAAAGAGAAAAATGGACTTTATATATAAATATTGCTCTTTTAGAAAAGAAATAATTAATAATCCTACTAAATTCCTCTTTTTATGAACGAAAATTCGCTACTTAAAATATCGCTCATATTGTCCCTCATAGGAATTTTAACAATCTTTTACATTTCAGAAACCACTTCTGTAGATCTCTCCAAGATTTCATATTTATCAAAAGATGATTTAGATAAAATAGTAAGAATTGAAGGGGAAATAATCTCCATCGGGGACACTCCAGGATTAATGATAGTCAATGTAAAAGATTCCACAGGAATTATGGTTGCAATCCTATTCAAAGATAATTCAACAATCAATTTAGAAAGGAATCAAGTAATAGATATAATTGGAATACTGGCCGAATATAAAGGGGAACTAGAAATAATTGCAGACCAAGTTACAGGATAACACAAATGTTTTTAGAAATAATTATTGCAATTACATTGGGTTGTTTATTTGGAATTTTTACCGGACTAATCCCCGGGATCCACATAAATTTAATATCCTTATTAGTGCTCAGTATGTCTGCATATTTATTAAACATAACCTCTCCATTGACAATTTCTGTATTCATAATATCTATGGCAATAACCCACACATTTTTAGATTCAATTCCTTCCATCTTTTTGGGTGCCCCCGAGGGAGGGGATAATGCCCTCTCAGTTCTTCCTGGGCACAAAATGCTTCTAGAAGGCAGAGGATACGAAGCAGTAATGTTAACTTTAATAGGCAGTTTCTTCGCATTAATATTAGCAATTGTGATTTCATATCCAGTAGGGATATTAGTTGGATCAATTTATCCCTATCTTCAAAAAATAATGGGATATATCTTGATATTCGCATCTGGATTTCTAATAATAAGAGAAAGAAAATCTCGCATGTGGGCTCTGATAATTTTTCTTCTTTCCGGGGTATTGGGCTTGTCAACATTAGGGTTGGTAAATCTAAAAAATCCCTTATTTCCCCTTCTCTCAGGACTATTTGGAACAAGCACCTTAATAGTTAGTCTCTCTGATAAAACAAGAATACCAAAACAGAAAATAACTTTTCCTAGAATAGACAAAACTAAATTAAATAAAACAATGGGGGCTTCACTAATAGCCGGATCCCTCTGTAGTTTTCTTCCAGGGCTAGGTCCTGCACAAGCCGCAATAATTGGTTCAGAATTTTATAAAAAGATAACAAATGAATATTTTTTAGTCCTTGTAGGGGGCCTAAACACAATAAACATGATACTAAGTTTTATTGCATTATACCTCCTAGATAAAGCAAGAAATGGTGCAGTAGTTATAATCTCTAAAATAATGGAAAATGTAGGCCCAATGGAACTCCTAATCTTCTTTGCCTCCTCCATGGCCGCTGGAGGAATTGCAGTGTTCATAACAATAAGAATAACGAAAATATTTTCAAAGATTTTAGAAAAAGTAAACTATAGGAAATTATTAGTATCAATAATATTTCTCATATTTGTTATGGTATTTATTCTCTCAAGCAATTTCATCGGACTATTAATACTAACAACTGCTACATTTCTAGGGATCGTTCCAGTAAAATTAGGAATTGGAAGAAACCACCTAATGGGATGTCTTCTATTCCCAGTAATACTTTATTTTTTACTCTAATTACTTATCAAATCCCATGGTCATAACAGCGGCACCAATAACTAAAATTATCTAGCTAAACCATTTTCCCAAGTCTTCTTGTTTTTCTGGGTCTTTCCCAAAAACACTTTCCACTCTCTGATTCAATATCTCAATGGATTGTTGCGAGTAATGGGGCAAATTATATTGTTTAGCTAAAAAAAGAATATGCAATAAGTATTTAGTTACAGATCCTTCTGAAATGGTAAATAACAATCTCCCCCCACATTTAGTACATTTGCCAACTAAAGGAGGTCTTCTAAACTTCTCATTACAATCAACACACCTAAATTGTTGCATACTAAATTTACGCAGGTTTCCCTTCAAATCCCTAATAAAATGTCTCTCGATAACTAACCTTGCAACGTCGTCTCTGTCCGCAGATCTTAGTTTGGTGGCCAGATACATCTGGCCATCTACCTTCTCTTTCATTGTTGGCAATAATTTATACGAACTACATAACACCCCAGAATTAATATCACTAGTATTATGTGTAAACCCAAACCCAGAGTAAGGTTTTCCTTTATCTATATTTGTTTGGACAGTATCTATTTTTACATCCCAGGGATATTTATATTTTTCACATGCCTCATAAAATTCTAGGGGGTATTCCCAAGCAATACCCATACTATACACTTGATCGTCAACCTCAGTAGGCAATAGATGAGATGTTAAAACTAGTGGTTCATCTTGTGTTGCCCCCCTATGTCCCCCAAGCAGTTTCCTAGAAAAATTAAGGAGTGCATCCATCATCATCATAACGCCTGCTTCATCCCCATCGCAATCTCTACGCATAATAGAATGTAGATAAGGGTGTGCAACTAATCCTTGCATTTTAGAAAACCCAATAATTCTACACACAATTCCTGCACAAGTATGGGGGCTCAGACCTATAGCCATATGCCCCACTAAATCCAATCTAGTTTTCAAATTGTAGAATTTTTCAACACCATAAAATTTCTCAAGTAGATCATCAATAAACTTAGTTACTTTAAATAAAATTACATCTGCCCCCTCATCCGGAGAATCTGGAGATGCAGGCAAAACAATATCCTGTGCCTTTAATTCTAATATTTGATCATCTCTTGTCAATTCCTCCCCATATATATCATGTTCATATCCCAACTCCTTAAGTTTTTCTACAGGGGTTCTTATCTCAGATGGTCTAAAATGTGTTAACGCCATCTCAGTCATATCATACCTAGTCGTCCCATCCTTATTAACATAAATATCGTGTATCGATCTTAGTATCCCCTTAACTAAATTTTCAGGTATGTGCTCTTTATTGGAGGTTCCCCTAACTCCCTTCACTAAAGGGGGGAGTTCCCCAAGCTCTAGTTTTTTCATGGCAAAATCTAGATATTCTCTTATGTCAATCTCCTTACGACTATACACCTGGTTATCTAGATGTTCGGTTTGTCCATTTTCAAGAGGATGTTTAGAGCATTTCTCTTCTTCAGTTGATTTATCACATCTCGGACAATAAAACATCTTCTTCATATCTAAAGATCCACAATATGGGCAGACATTATAGGCCCCCTGTTTACCACACCCATTACAAATATATGTAGGGAAATCCGATATTATTCTCCCCATTTCTTTTGCAGATTGAAAAGATCTAAGTCTCCCCCCTTCTTCACCAACAGGAAATAAAGAATGTGGGCTTCCAGTTAATTTCCTCATCTTTGCTTTCTCTGGTCTTCCCATTCTAGCTCCAATAAATATCCCTGATTTATCTTTGATGGCTATATCCGAAAATTTATTCACAATCCCCAAAACATTTTTCTTATCTGAGGTATAGGATACCATTTCCTTAAATTTAGACTCCTTATCAAATAATCCTAAATTTGCCATAAGGGCAATAGACCACTCTCCTTCAACCAATATATGTTCTCGGTGCACAATAGAATGAGGCACCCCCAATAGTTCAAGAACTCTTTTTGGAGATTCATATCCTTCCACCTCATAATCTAATGGCAAAATTACTTTTTTCTCCTCTTTTTTCAAAACAGACCGGGATAACCAGTGAACTAGAACTAAAAATTCTTTAACCTTGATCCCCTTCCAGTGAAAAGTATATTTTGGATGTAAAGGTATCTTCAATTCTTTAGAAAGTTTAAAGCAATCTTCAGCAGATAATTTAGTTTGCATTGGGTTACTAAATGTTTCCTTCAGGTTGGGCAAGGATATCCCAGTTAATTTATTAATCTCCTCCGGGGATTTATTCTTAGATTCTAACTCTTTAAACCACCATTCTTCACAATATCCTGGAGGGTAAAGCATAGATCCCCTATCTAAAAAATCCCCATAATCTACCAATATATCTCCAAGATACAAGACCTCTTCAACATCCAAATTATGTTTTTTCGCAGTTTCCTCATCCTCTAAACGAATTACGTTTCCATTTTTCAACCGCACAATTGGTCCCTCAATAGAATCACAAGAAATTACGGTATTCCCCTTCTTAGGCCTCTCAGGTTTTAATTGGGTTCCAGAAGCCACATACCCGTCCAGTACAACCATCGTAGCAGGATGCAATCCATCAACAGAAAACCCCGACATCCTAGACCTACCATACCTCAATCTAAATCCTCCAGGTTTTAATGGGTGTCCAAACACGGGTCTCCCTGCAACAAGATCTTTAATAAATCCAAAATCTGGCAAAACCTTATCCTCTCCCGAGTCCTTTTTTATTGTGCTCTTAGCTCGAATCTTTTCTTGAAGCTTTACAAAACCTTCTACAAATTTCCAGTCTTCCATGTCTACACGATCACACCACTTAGAAAATTTCCCCCAAAATTTTTTCCATTTCAAAGCTAAAGATTCTCCATAAACCAGACAAAAACCATTCCTAAGTATATTTGATTTTACTCTAGGGAGATCCTTATAATTTGGAACCTCCAATCTCTCACTACCATCTCCATCAATTTGAAGGGGGAGATTTTTTGTAATATATGTTGCCTCTTCTTGGGATGGCATATATTGTAAATTTGTAATTCTATCATGAAAAAAATCTAATTCAGAAAAAGTTCTACTAATTTCATCTTCAGTAGGGTCGTAAGGAAGATATCCCATTTTTCTCCGCACATAATCTGCACACGCAACGAAAAAACAGGTGGCAGTAGTACCTGCACTACGTATCGGCCCCCCAAAATAAAGAGCAAAATATTTTCCTTTTCCATCCATCGTATCTTTTAGCTCTAGTCTAACAAATCCTTCCAGAGGAGAAGCCACAACCCCATTAGTAATGTAAGCCAACCCCACTCTCAAGCCAATTTCTATGGCATCTTTTTCATTATCAAACTTGCAGAATTTTTGTTTTGCCACCTCTTCTGCCAAGAAAAAGGCTATAATCGGATGTTGGGTCCCATGTTCCTTCTCCAATTCAAGTATCCTCTCACTAACACCTGAGCCGCCTAACTGAGGGGCAGCAACACTAATTAGTCCTTCGACCCTCTCTGCCATATTCTTTGCAAGTGGAATTTCAACCTGATTGACAGGGTCCAATCCCCTGGCTCTAGCTTGGTCGGCCAAGGAATAAGATTTCTCAATATATTTGTCAAAACTCTTAAAGTATCTCTCCATTGATTTATCTTCCATTTTAGTCACAAAATTTCATCAGTTTTACATCCCTAGTCTTAAGATTAATAATTGGGACCCTTCCCGGTTCAGGATGGTGTCCTACTTTATCCTGAAATGTTGTTCTACTCTGCCAACAACTCCCAGATATCATAGTCGTTTTTCCATAATTGCTTATACTAGTTTTATGGATATGCCCTGAAGCAAAAAAATCAGGCACTTTATCTATAATCAAATTATCTTCATCGGTATCAATAATTATGGGTGTAGATCCATGGGAAGGAGCCAAATGCCTCTTCTGGAGTAAAAATTTCATCACTAGATCTCCCCTATCATACCCCCCTCCAAACCTAATACTTTCTATTTGGTCAATATAATAGTCAAATGAATATCCATGATACAACAATACATCAAACCCAGAAAATCCTTCATAGGACCCTATATTTATTGTAGCCGGATTAGATACCAATGTTGCATTCTGCAAGTTATATAAACTTTCAGCCATATTCTTATCAAATATAGGTTGAGGTTCTGCCAACCGAATTGCATCATGATTTCCAGGGCAAATAAAAATTTGAACGTCCTTACGAATCTTTCCCAATAACTCTGCACATAATTTGTATTGTTCCTCCAAATCGAAAACATTTAACTCCCCTTCTTGATTGGGATATATGCCAATTCCATCCACAATATCCCCAATAACAAAAAGATATTTTACAGATTTAGATATCTCCTTTTGTTCAGAAGAACCAGTCTCGCCATTTATCCATTTTATAAAATCTAAAAATTGATCCTCTAAGAACATCTTAGAACCAACATGCAAATCAGATATGAAGGCGGCATATTCTTCCTTCTCAGATTTTTTCATCTCTTTTCCCCCTAAAACCACATCAGGGAAGAAAACTTCATCAGCAAAAATTATTTTTTCTCCATTGGATCCTTTTACTCCAATTGCCTCATCCAACACTATGTCTTTGCATTTCTCAAAAAGTTCTTGTTTATTACTATTAATTAACACATTTATTGTTCCGGTATTATCCTCTAATCTTAAAATTAAATTATTATTTTTTGTATACCTCTTTCCATAAACTAATCCTATAGTAGATACATTATCCCTCTCCCTCTTTGTTAAAATCCTGCTTATAGATAGGGGAGCAATTAATGCATTCCTATTTTGAAGTATTGTTCTTAAGGTGTTGTAACGATTTACATAATGTGTTACAAAATCTTGAACTTGGACCTTCCTAGGTTTCTTATCAAAAGATTTTACTATCTTAAACGGCCTTAGACCATTATCTTTTTCCATTAATGGTTTTTCTAATTCGACACTGGTATTTTTTGCAAGAAGTTTAGCCATCATTGTTTTATTAAACATTAATAATTCGCCACTGTCATTTGATTCTAAATTTTTATCAATAAATTCGCTATCTAGATCAATCCCATCTATTAACCCAGGATCGATCAAATATCCCCTATCTAAAAATATCTTAATGATACCTTTTACAGATTCAGCCATTTTGTTAATGCACCCATCAATTCTGGAACCTCTGTATCTGGGATGGACATACTAATTTCTCTTGTCCTACCATACCTGCCTTTGCTAATTACTTTGGCATTTATTATTCCCAACATATCCAATTCTGCAATCAAATCAGACATCCTTCTCTGTGTTAATGGTTTTAAGCCTACATTTGAAGATAAAGTTTTATACAAATCATATACATCTCCAGTAAATATTTTAGAATTATCCTTCCCATATAATCTAAAAGCCGCTAAAAGAACTAATTGCGATTGTTTTGGTAAGGTACTCACTACATCTGAAACTAAGTCTCTCTCGATTTTATCTTCTGCTTCATCAATATGATTTATCAATAATTTGTCCGATCCTTTCCTCTCAGAGAGTTCTCCAGCAACCCTAAGTAAATCTAATGCCCTCCTAGCATCTCCATGCTCCCTAGCCGCTAATGCAGCACACTTTTCTATTGCGCCTTGTTCTATTCTTCCTTCTTTGAATGCATTTTTTGCTCGTTCATTCAAAATGTCTTGTAACTGGAGTGCATTGTAAGATGGGAAATTAATATCTTCTTCAGTTAATGAAGATTTTACCCTTGGATCCAAATCATTTGCAAATCTTAAATCATTAGAAATTCCTACAAATGTAATTTGTGTATTTTTCAGCTCAGAATTTAACCTTGTTAAATTATATAATATCTCATCTCCTGCTTTTTTAACTAATTGATCTATTTCATCCAATACTAAAATTATATTTTGGTTTTTATTATCTATACTATCTATACTATCTATAAATCTTTTATAGATTTCATCAGTTGCCAACCCCGTAACAGGTACATCTTCTCCAAAATGTCTAGCCAAGTTAGAAATCAACCTATATTCAGTATCTGCAACTTTTTTTAATTTACAATTTAAAGTGTGTATAATCATATTAATATTCTTTTGCTTAGCAATTTTCCTTAACTTTTCAACAACATGCAATACAGAAAGAGTCTTCCCAGTCCCAGTTTTCCCATATAAAAATAAATTAGAAGGTTTTTCTCCCCTAAGTGCAGGCGCCATCATACTCGCAATTTCTTTTATCTCTGCATCCCTGTGAGGTATGTTATCTGGAGTGTAACTAGATTGCAATACTTTCTTATCCCTAAATAACCCGTCCTTACTCAAATAATCTTCAAAAAATTCATTAATATCTGATTTAGTCATCTTAAAAACGACTGATAAATTATGATTATAAATATTGCTATACTAAAAAATAGAGACACGGACCTATATTTCCAATGGAACTTTCTTGATTCATGTTTGCAGATGGGTACACCCCTTCTTCCTATAGAAACTTTTCAATAGTAACACTATAAAATATATATATAATAATATAATATATATATAATAATAAAACTTATAAATATAATATATAATATATAATCAAATTCTTCACTTTCAAGACTTCTAAACCATAAATTTGAAACATAAAAATTTTTACTAAAAATCAATAAAAATACACTTAAACACACGTAAAACCCCATACAAAAAATACCTTAAAAAATAATTCCATATGAAATACCCATCACATCCATAAATACAATAATTCCAATAGAAATAGGGGTGGGAGTCCCCGATTTATTCAGCCATAAAAAACCTTATAAATAAAAACTCTTATTATATTGATATGGATATAATATCAATTATTATTATAATAGTAGTAGGGGTAATAGTCTTAGAAATATCTAAACATTTATTCACAAGAACTGCATTAAAATTAATTGTAATTGCTATTATAGTAATGATTTTATTTTTTACAATAATGGGCAGTCTGTCTGTTGATCAAGCAATACAATCAGATAATGAATATATCCAAACGGGAGCATCTATTGCCCAATCAGTTAATGATGAACCACTTATAGTAGAAATAAAGAACAGTATAAAGTCTTCATTTGAAGAATTAAGAGAAACATTGGCTAATGCCCTAGAAGTAGATTAAGAAAATTTTATAAAGCAGATAATACTCCCTTATTTAAGGAGGCCCCTAAAATGTCAAATAATGATAAAAGATATTCAAAACATCTTCTTGGAAAAACAATAGTTAGTAAGACTGGAAAGAAATTTGGAGATTTAGGAAATATTCATTTTGAAACAAAAACAGGAGAACTATTGCAGCTTGAACTGAAAAGTCCAACATCACTTGCTTCTAATTTAGATTTGGAAAGAACAGACGAAGGACGATTATTAATTCCTTTTAGCGCAGTAATCGCAATCGGTGATTTTATAGTTGTTGCCGAAGAAGACATAATCTAATTCTTTTCAACTTTCTATATTCACAAAATGCCTAAAATTATTAAAACTACAAAGGATATTGCAGTTCCTGAAAAAACACATGATCAAGTTATTGGACAAGAGCACGCCTTAGAGATTATAAAAAAAGCAGCAAAACAAAGAAGGCACGTTCTCCTCATTGGGGATCCAGGAACTGGAAAATCAATGTTAGGCCAGGCATTAGCAGAATTATTACCTAAAGAAAATTTACAAGATGTGGTATCATTAGTTAATTCTGAAGATGAAAATGTACCCAAGATTCAAACCTTTTTACCTGGGAAGGGGAAAGAACTAATTACTACACTCAAGCTTGAAGATCGGAATTCTATGAAGGGTAAAAATATACTATTAATAATAGTTTTTTTATTAACAATGTTTACCCCTTGGTGGATCAGAAGTGAATATGGAGATATTATGGGGGCAGCATCCCTTATAGGGTCTATGGTAATTTTAGCCATGTTTGTAATATTTTTCAATCTTAATAAAAAAATGAAAACTGGGGAAAAAGGAATACCCAAATTAATAATTAATCATAAAACTACACAACAGGCACCATTCATAGAAGCTACAGGTTCACATGCAGGCGCACTACTTGGTGATGTTCTCCACGACCCATTTCAATCTGGCGGGCTTGGAACCCCTGCACACGAGAGAGTAGTTCCTGGGATGATTCATAGGGCTAACAGGGGGGTTTTATTTATTGATGAAATAGCTACACTTAGATCTGAGACCCAACAAGAGCTTTTAACAGCACTCCAAGAGAAAAAATATTCTATAACTGGACAATCAGAAAGATCTGCTGGTGCAATGGTAAGGACAGAACCAGTTCCATGTGATTTTGTTTTAATAGCTGCTGGAAACCTAGAGACTGTAAAAACTATGCACCCCGCATTAAGGTCTAGAATACGCGGGTATGGTTATGAAATATATATGGATAATGAAATGGATGATAACGAGAAAAACAGAAAGAAGATCGCAAGGTTCATAGCACAAGAAGTAAAAAAAGATAAAAAAATACCTCATTTTTCAACTGCAGCAATAAAAGATATTGTACAGGAGTCAAAAATAAAATCTGGGAAGTCAAACAAATTAACACTTCACCTTAGGGATCTTGGAGGACTAATTAGGGCATCGGGGGATGTAGCCCAAGAAGAGGGAGCTAAGTTAGTAGAACCAATCCACATAAAGAAAGCAAAAAGGATGGCCAGGTCATTAGAAAAACAGATTGCAGATAAATATATAGAAACAAAAAAAGAATATGATATCATAAAAACTGAAGATTCCGTAATTGGCAGAGTAAACGGACTGGCGGTTTTAGGGTCTTCACCTAATTTTTCAGGAATGATACTCCCAATAGAATCAGAGATCACTCCTGGAGGGAAAAAAGCAGAATTCATTGCAACCGGGTCTTTAGGAAATATAGCCAAAGAAGCGATAAAAAATGTATCTGCAATTATTATGAAATATTTTGGTGAAGATATCAAAGAGAAATATGATATTTATGTACAATTTCTACAAACCCATGAGGGGGTAGAAGGAGATTCAGCATCAATAGCTGTTGCAACAGCCATCTTTTCTGCACTAAAGAAGATACCTATAAGACAGGATACTGCAATGACAGGCTCACTTTCAGTTAGAGGGGATGTATTGGCAGTTGGAGGAGTCAATGCAAAGGTAGAGGCAGCAGTAGAAGCCGGGCTTAAACAAGTAATTGTTCCTAAATCTAATGAAAAAGATATAGTTTTGCCAAAAGACAAATTAGCTAAAATAAAAATAATCCCTGTAAACAATATAAAACAGGTTTTAGAGCATGCACTAGATCTAAGAAAAAACAAAACTTTCTTAAGGAAGTTCAAATAATTCTCTATATGATCGATTACAAGAAAAAGACCATTCAATTTCTTAACAAGGAGCTAAAGGAAACTTTAAATGAAAATACATTAAAAGTTCCCCCTTCATTAGATTTAGGAGATTACACCTTTCCATGTTTTATATTATCTAAAAAACTAAAAAAATCTCCAGAGGACATATCAAAAAACCTAGAAAAAATAAAATTACCCAATTTCATAAACAAATTAGAATCCAATGGCCCATATCTAAATATCTTCTTAAATAAGGCAGAATTCATAGAGAACACAATAAAAAATATTTTAAAAGAGACAAAAGAATACGGATACTCAAACATCGGGAAAAACAAAAAAGTTATGGTGGAATTCTATAACCAAAATACGCATAAAGTAATACATGTTGGACATTTAAGAAATACTGTGATTGGAAATTTTCTTGTTAACCTATATAATTTTACAAACTATAAGACAATACCTGTATCTTACCTAGGAGACATAGGTACCCACGTAGCCAAAAGTATCTGGGCATTGGAGAAATTCCATAAGGGAGACAAACTACCAAAAAATAAAGGAAAATATATGGGGGAGATTTATGTTAAGGCAAATCGAGAATTAGAAAAAAACAAAAAATACAAAGAGGAGGTCTCTGAAATATTAAAAAAACTAGAAAGTGGAGATCCTCACTTAACCAAAATATGGAGAGAAACTAGAAAGTGGAGTCTAGATGAATTCAAAGAGATAGCAAAACAACTAAACATAAAAATTGAAAGATATTTTTTAGAGTCAGAAGTTGAAAAACCAGGACAAAAGATAGTTGATGATCTAATAAAGAAAAAAATAGCATATGAGGATGAAGGAGCAATACTAATAGATTTAGAGAAATATAATCTTAAAAAGTTTTTATTAAGAAAATCAGATGGAACTTCACTTTATTCTACTAAAGATCTTGCATTGGCCAAGATAAAATTTAATGAATACAGAATAAATGAATCTATATACGTTACCGGGGACGAACAAAAGTTCTATTTTCAACAACTATTCAGAACATTAGATATAATTGGATTTAAAAAATCAATGATACATGTCCCACACGGACAAGTAAAACTAAAAGGGGGCAGTATATCTTCAAGAACAGGGAGAGTAGAACTATATGAAGATTTTTACGATAAAGTTTTACAAAAAACAATCAAAGATCTAAAATCGAGATATAAATCCTGGACAAAAACAAAAACGGAAAGAATCGCAACAGAGATAGTTCTGGGGGCAATTAAATTTACAATGCTAAATCAAGATTCAAATAAAGACATAATTTTTGATATGGAGAAAGCATTGAGTTTTGAAGGAGATACTTGCCCATATTTACAATATTCTAATGCCAGAATAAACTCAATACTTAAAAAAGTAAAAGCAGATACTCCTAACTACAAATTAGTAAAGAACAAAGTAGAATTTAAACTAATTAAGAAACTTTCCTCATTTCCAGAGATTATAAAAAAATCTAAAGAAAAAAACTCTCCACACACACTAACTAACTACATCCTAGAACTAGCTAGGATTTTTAATGAGTTCTACCATTCATGCCATATAAATCAATCCGAGAAGGGCCTAAAAGGGGCCAGGATAGAGATGATAAAGGCAACACAACAAGTATTTAGAAATACATTCACAATACTAAATATCCCCCTGCCCAAGGAAATGTAGAAACACTTATAAATGAACTAGAAATTCTTTATTCTGGTGATGTTAAATGCCTATAGTAGGATTAAACTTTGATAAAATCGGTGCGAAGAAAGATAACAAGATAGTTGGGAAAGTCCAAATAAAAAATAATATTGATATAAAGAATGTTGAGCAGGAGAAGCTCTCTGTTTCTAGTTCAGATGATATACTCAAGATTAGCTTTGAGTTTAAATCTACGTACGATCCAGAAGTGGGCGCAATTCAACTGAATGGGCATGTTCTATATATGGATGATCCAAAAAAAATTGATGGAATCACAAAGGAGTGGAACAAAAGCAAAAGTCTGCAAAAGGACATTTCTCCACTAATAATAAACTCGATTCTAGCAAGATGCAACATTAAGGCGCTAGTGTTAAGCCAAGATGTAAATTTGCCACCACATGTAAGGCTTCCAACATTAAAAGCAAACTAAAAGAATTCTTTTAGATCTTTTCTTTCTTCTTCGCGTTTCTGTGCCTCTTCCCAATCACATCTCTCTTCTTTCATTATCTTCAAGATCTTAATTTCTTTATTCATATCTTGACTATCCCAACTTTCATTTATATATATTCTCCAATTTCATTATAACAATTTTCACCTATATATTAGAAGCCGATACCACTCTAAAAGTAATAGTCATTACACTCTAAACTCATAAATTTTTAATCTTAAGAAGCAATTTATCTTTCACCTTTCTACTTGTATACGTTTTTCCGAATCTTACCAATACTGGGTTTACCTTGGTCCAGTAGTTCTTAGGAAACAATCTCTTAAGGTCGCCCTCTACCTTCTCAGGGGTTTTTCCATTACTCCAACTCAGTTTCTTGGAAATGTAAAACACGTGTGTGTCCACACCGATTGCTGCACCTCCATATTCAGACAAAAATACATTGGCAGTCTTCCTACCAACACCAGGCAAATGTAACAACTCCTCAAAATTCTTAGGGACCTTTCCCCCATGGGTCTCCAATAACATTTTTGAGCAACCTAAAACATTTTTGGATTTATTTTTGTAAAAATTTATCGGTCTGATTATTTTCTCAACATCCCTTAATTTTGCATTACTGAGTTTATTCAAACTAGAATATCTCTTAAACAACTCTCTAGCTACAGGGATAGTCATTTCATCACGGGTCCTAGCAGACAACAATATGGCAATCAGAGTTTTCCATGGCCTATCCCATTTTTCTGCAGTCAATCGCATATTTTTAGTATTCTTTCTCAATTCACCCAATTGCTGCACAGCTTTCTTTTTATTCATACAATTAGTTTGGGCAAACATTTTTAAAAACTTAACCCTAAAGCTAATAATGAAATCCAAGTTCAATATAATCCTTGCAGGGATCCTGGTAGGATTTGTAGGTGTAATAACTAAAGTTCTTGTGCCAGACATAAACCCTGTGGCAATCACTTTCTTTAGGTTATTATTTGCATCTATCTTTCTAGCAATTTTAATGCCCATGTTAGATAAAAAAGCATATAGAGTAAAAAGAAAAGATCTGCCAAATTATATATCAATTGGAATGTTAAAGGCATTAGCTTTAGGGTCATTCATATATGCGCTTTCATATGCACCAGTTTCAAATGTAATATTAATTTCCTCCTTTTCTGTAGTCTTTGTAACTATCTTTGCATTCTTTTTCCTAAAGGAAAAATTAAAGTTCAACCAAAAATTAGCAATTATTGTAGCATTGATTGGGTTATCTGTCATAAATCCATTCAATTTCAAAAGTGGATTTTTTATAGGGAATATGATATCTCTTGGTAACGCATTATTTTATGCACTATTATTAGTTTTCCTTAGATCTGAAGAGAAAACACACTCAATAGGGTCCATCATGTGGTTCTTTTTCTTTGCAACACTATTTTATGTCCCCTTTGTATTCATATTTGGTCTAGGAAATAATATATTGCCCCACATACCTCTCTTAATCGTATTGGGGGTATTATGCACCGCACTTCCATTCTTGTTAATTGGATATAGCGCAAAGAGATTACATGCAGATACAATTTCAATAATAAGTCTCTTAGTAACCCCTATCGCATCAATAGCCTTCGCAATAATGTTCATAAATGAAACCCTGGATTTTAGAATATTACTGGGGGGAACAATTCTTATACTTGCAGGGATAGTACTACACTATATCCGGAAGAAACACATTAGAAAAATAACAAAACAATTACATCTACATCTACATGCATGATTGAAGAAAATCAAATAGAAGAAAGGGATTCCATATGGAGGAAAATTATTATAATGTTTATAGCCATAGCCTTATTATTTTTGATTACCTCGTACATATTATTGGGGTATCCAATATTTCCCATACTAGAGAGCATATCTGAATCAAAATTAGCAGAGAATAAAACAATAGTCCTTGAAGAATTCTCAATAATGTTCACAGAAGACACATATAATGATTTGCAAGAGTATTATAACAAAGATCTCTCTGTAGAGATGGTGGTTTGTTTGAAAGGGGAGATAAGTAGAGACTATACGATAAATGAAGTATATCAACCAGATATAACTGAACAAACTTTTAACCATGTGACCTTTAAGACTTGTTCAGAAGACACAATAATTTTATTACATTCTCACCCCTTTAGAAGATGTATAGCCTCCCAGCAAGATCTTATAACACTCAATTCTAGCAAGGAGAAAAACCCCCATTCTCTAATGATAATAATGTGTGAGTCAGATAGGTTTTCAGTATATGGGTAATTCTTATAAATTATGTTTGTACAATAATAATATGTTCATAAGGAAGAAAGTTATCAACGGAAAAGAATATGCATATCTTGTAGAAAATAGATATAACAAAAAGAAAAAACAATCTCGACAAAAGTCTACAAAATACCTTGGAAAAGTAATAAATTTGGGCATTGCCGACAAACAGACAGTGGCTTCGACAATGGAAGAAGCCATCATTAACGAGCTCTTGCCATGGGGATTTTCTAAACAAGAAAGGAATCTCACCAAGGGAAACATTAATATCGATCTAGAATCCTCGACGGTAAAAGAAGGGAATAGAAGTGTTTGCCTAGAGCTAAATGAAGGGTTCCTATGTACACTCACTCTCACAAATCTCCTTAGATTCAATGCAGAGAATCTCAATGAAAAAGAACTGATAAAAGGTATTGCAGAATCCTTTATATCTGCGGGGATAAACCTCCACCACACCTCATTCATCGATATCTACAATAACCAAGTCAAACCCCAGAATTTATAGTTCTCAAGGCGTATTCTCACAAAATACCTATAACTCCGTATAGTGCCTAATACAAGAATACTCTCACTTCGACACACTTTCGACACACAGACGACACTGCTCCGACACATAAATTGTTATAAATTCGACACAGATTTCTACATTGGGGTTAAATTGGATTTTCAAAGTAAAGTAAGATTGTCCTTTCAAAAGGTAAAAGAATCTATTTCTGAGCTAGATTTGCGCATTTCAGGGCTTGAGAGTGAAATAAAGGAGATTAAGGTCTTGTTAGAGCAATCTCTACACATGCAAAGAGTGCCTGAACCAGAGACAAAAACCCCCAAAAACCCTAAAACCCCCAAATTTAATGGTTTTGAGCCTCCTAAGCCGAAAATCCAAGAAAGTTCCATAGGAAATGAAGGGGTCCTGCGCCGACAAC
The DNA here is from genome assembly GCA_964481835.1 of Candidatus Woesearchaeota archaeon. Classification (GTDB taxonomy): domain Archaea; phylum Nanobdellota; class Nanobdellia; order SCGC-AAA011-G17; family PNOQ01; genus JABIBT01. The sequence continues at coordinate 52,645 of CAYZTT010000001.1, read as the reverse complement.
CTGCCGACAACCTGCCGACAGAAAGACGACAGACAGACACTGCTCCGACAGAAGGATTAAAAGATTATTATGACGTTCAAACCCTTAAAGAGGACCTAGAATCGAGGTTTCTGAGCCTTACAGAGGCACAATTCAGGGTTTTTATGGCCATCTATCGATTAGAAGAAGAACTTAAGGCCCCCATAACATATGCTGATCTGGCAAAAGATCTCCTAATATCTCAAAGTGCAGTTAGAGATTACATAAGCGACCTTGTTTTAAGGAAAATACCTCTCACAAAGAATGTATCTCCCAATAGAAAGGTATACTTAACCATAAAAAAAGAGTTTAGAACGCTCAAAATGCTAGAAAATCTTCTAGCTCTCAGAGAGAAGGATCACTCACAAACACGGTTAACTGGCCATTTGCGTCATTATATCTGATTCTACTCTCACTTTTAACATAAATGCCCTGATTTATTCCTTAAAATACCCCAAATTAATCAATATTACTCAAAATTAGCTCTCACTTTCGACCTTTTTTGCCCGTTTACCCGTATATTTTACCCATATATCCCTCTTCTTTCCCTCATTTACATAGTATCTCTTCTTTCCTGTGTCCTCACTTTTCTCCTCTATTAGCCCAGGAATCTTCCTTTTTATATTATTTATTTGTCCTCTCACTGTAGATTGGTCTTTGCCTAAAATCCTACCCATATCCTCATAACTTAATAGAATGTCTGTATTCAAAAGGCTCCACACTAATGCCCTTTCCATTGCTGTCAAACTAATTAATGCCCTCTCTAGATCCGTTTGGACAACTTTTTGCTGTTTGGACGGCTGTTCAAACATCTGTTTGGACACACTATCCGTTTGATTCGGACGGACAGCTGTTTGTCCTTGTTTGGACAGCTGTTTGGACATTTCCTCGACGGGAGACTGTTCTATAAGGTTCATAACGAATTCTTCAACAGATCTCAATCGGGTATCTAAATTCTCTATTTTACTATGGTGAGTTTCTTTAGTTTGATCGAAGTGTTTAATCCACTCCCCAACACTCCCCATATCATCCTTAATTTTAGAAAAAGAATCATTCAGACTATCGTGCAAACCAGACAGTTTCTCTTCCACATCGCGTCTTTTTTTGAACAATCTAAAAACCATTATTTAACTTTTTAACTAAACTAGTTATTAAACTTTTTGCTTTTCAAACATAAGATTTATATACTTAAAATTTCAAAAATTAATTAATAGGTGATATTTAATGCCCAAGAAAAAGAAGGTTACAAAAAAGAAGTCAACTAAAAGGAAAATTAAAAAGCCTGCCCAAACAGTGAACAAAAGCTTTGATTCTTTAACATTGGCATTATTCTTAATAACATTTGTTTTAGTTGTATTTGGGGCTTGGTATCATAAAATAAATTGGATTCTAATTGCATTTGTACCATTCCTAGTTGCCATTTGGTATGAATATATGAAAAAACATATGTAATATTTTCTTTAAATCTTTTGTCACTATACAATAGCTACAAATAGATACATTTAAAAAGGGCCTGGCGGTCCTTATTTTATAGGAGATATTAAGAAAAATGAAACTATTATCCGCAGGATACAATATGGTAAATGGCCAATATTTATTGTCTCTAGATGCATACGGGGGATTCAACCATGCAAATCTTTCAACCTTCAAAGACGGGGAAGAAGGACTTACGAAGTGGGTCGAGAGCTATCTCGCAGCAGAAGGTATATTAAAAAGAAAAGTAGGGGTTGTAGCTACACAAGATCCCCAAGAAACAGGAAAAGTAGCAGAACTAGTGGATATAATTTTAGGATTAAACCCCAAAGCCGTAAAGGCAGAACCCCTGAAAAGGCCAGAGAGAAAAGAGAGATAGTTTTATAAATAGCTAATTTTCTACAAACCTCCGCAATTAAAAAATGAAACAAAAACAACCTACATCAGTGAGAGTGCCAAGATGGCAAAGGCTAAGGAGATCAATAGAGCTAACTCTGGCAACCTTTGAGAACGCGATTGCAGTGGGTGTAGCCCAAACAAAAGACGGAGAATTTTTACTATATCCTCTCGGAAGAAAACCTTCAAAGGTACAAGAGTTAAAGGAACTCGGAGATTTAAAGGAACTAGGTCCCTTCACTTCATTATCTGGGAGCGAAATGCCCCGGAGATTTTATGAATTTATAGGCCCAGATCCAGACTATTTTCTCGTAGAGAAGCGTCAAGAAGGAAGGCATCAGGGACTCTATTTGCATGTTTAAAACCTTTTAGCAAAAATTAAAAGATAAATAATTCAAAATGAAAGCCCCAATATTCATCCCACACGATTTTTCCTCTAATCTAGTAAGGACTATAGAGTCCTTATTTGCAAGCGTTCCTGAGAGAGATGGAGATGTGATTCATGTAGTTAATACTAGCAAAGGGTATGAATTGTACTTTGACAGAGAACTTAGGATAATAGATTTAACTTGCCGTTCAGGTCCATTCAGGTCCCATTCAGGATATGAACTCCCAGAGAATTTGACAGATATAACTGGGTTTAGTGCAACTTCCTTCGCAGTAGAAAGAAGGATGGAAGAAGGCGAAGGAGCAATTTACATTCTTACACGGAAAGGCAAAAAGAAAGATGCCTTAAGAAGGTCCCGGGAATATCAAGCACTTTTGGAAGAGCTTGCATAATTCGGTAGATTTTTAAATTTCTCTGAATAGAGTATTATTTACTCCTCAAGAAGGCAAAATAGAACACTAATTCGCCTAACATACCTTATGCGAACTTTTATATACCATTTATCCTAAAAATACTCTAAAAAGAGGGATTTTCATGGGGATTTGTCTAAAAAGGCTAGTTACTGAAATGAAATTAAGGGGGTTCTCTCAAAGAACAAGAGAATCATATGTCCAAAATGTCAAACTTTTTCTAAATCATGTAAATAAGAATCTTCCTGAAGATAGGCATCCTCCCCAAATTCTTGAAGAAGATATCAAAGAATATTTTGCATATTTAGTTTCCGACTCAGATCATGCTCCCAGATCCATCGCAGTAAAGAAGGCGGCATTAAAGTTCTTTTTCCATGAAGTTATGGGGATGAGTATAGTAAATCTAAAAACTCCAAAAATCCCCAAGTCAATACCGATATTCCTAACAAAAGAAGAAGTAAGGAGATTGTTTGAAAGAGCTCCTTCAAAAAAATCCCTATTGATTATGAGACTACTATACTCCACTGGGTTGAGGGTGAGTGAATGTGTAAACCTAAAGATCATGGATATTGAATTAGAAAATGGCATGGGGTGGGTCAGATCTGGAAAAGGCGGAAAAGATAGGGCATTTTTCTTATCAGAGAAACTAACACATGAAATTAAGAAATATATACAAACAATAGACGAAAGAGAACAATATCTCTTTCCTGGGAAAAAAGATCACCTTTCGGCAAGAAATGTTCAAAAAATAATATCAAATACCGCAAAATTGGCAAAAATAAGCAAAAAGGTGACTGCACACAAACTAAGGCACTCCTTTGCCACCCACAATCTAGATGCAGGAGTAGATATACGAATAATTCAGGAGTTACTTGGCCATTCGGATCTGTCTACTACTCAAATTTACACGCATGTATCAAAAGAGCAACTAAAAAAAGTGAGAAATGTCCTTGACGATATTGAAGAATAACAGTTCTAATCAATAAATGCTTATAAATTTCTCCTAACACCAATTACTTGAAGGGGTGACTTCCATAGCAACAAATATAGGGTATTGGATAGGGATAGATGAATCGAACCATGGGGCAATCCCAGAGATATATGTTGCCACACTTTCTACAAACCCAAGAGATGTAAGAAAAGCACAAGAAATGCTTGGAAAACAAAGAAAACAAGTAGATATCGCCACAACCCTTTCTGGGCCACAGGATTTTAGGTTCATGGTTCTGGGCGAAGAGCATTTTAGAAAGATAGGCCGAATGAGCGGAAGGGTGCCAACTATTGCCCAGCTTATAGAAGGATTATCTGGCCAGATAGACATCGCCCGAACTTCCATAATTATAGACGGGCGCGACCAAAGATCCCCCCTTCTAGAAGATCTTGTTCCTTTAGTGGGGGAAATGTTCCATACAGAGCTTTCCCGACGGAGATTCAGACAAGAAAAGGACGGAGATAGACTATATCCCTTAGTAAATTTGGCGGATAGGATAGCATATCAATTAAAAAGAATATATGAGGATATTGGTCCAGATGAGAAAGGCCCATTTGATGAAAAACGAGTTTATTTGAGTTTATAACCTTTAAGCAATAACAAAATATACTGTCCCTAAAAGTTCTAAGAATATACAATAATATTTATTATAAAATAATTCTATCAAAGACTAAAAGTAGTTCAACAAAAATTTTATAAACTTACTAACAAGAATATAAAAATATGATACAACTATCTCCAGGGGGAGCATATGAGATTCTAAGGCCCCTAATTTTATTTATAGTGGGTTTAGCAGTATATGCAATAATAGTATACAATCTCTATAAATTTGTAGCTACGAGAGATATATTCAATTTAAACCTGGGTCAATATAACCATGTTGAGCACGCATTCCTATTCAAATTTTTTGCACTTCTCCTATATATATTAGAATATTTACTATTTTTTCCATTATTTTTGATGGTATGGTTCGTAGCATTCGCAGCGATATTCATGGCGCAAAGTCCGGATGCAATAGTCTCCAATATACTGCTGATTTCCATGGCAATGATCGCTGCCATCAGAATTGCTTCATATTACCACCAGGATTTAGCCAAAGATATAGCCAAACTAGTCCCCTTTGCTTTATTGGCAGTTTTCCTTACAGACGGGATAACCGCATTTGATTGGACGCAGTCATGGTCATTAATTATGCAAGTACCCTCGCTGTTGGACATCCTAATCTACTATTTTGTCTTCGTCTTTGCTTTAGAATTAATTCTGAGAGTAGTTTACTCTATGACTCGAGCACTATCCGCTAGAGACGAAAATACTTGATTCGTCGTCGACAAATGGAAATATTTAAATACTATATAATCAAAATTTAGATATCATGTTTCAAGGAGGTGAATTTATTGGGGAAGGTCGTTGCTAAAAATGTTGTTACAAGAAAGCCAGGTTACCTTTATTATGTAGATGGAAAAGGTAATGTTTGTGAGGCTAAAATGGCTAGAGGCGGAAAAAAGAAAAAAGCCGCTAAGAAAAAGCCAGCAGCCAAAAAGAAGGCTGTAAAGAAAAAAACAACTAAGAAAAAAGCTGTCAAAAAGAAAAAAAAGTAAACCTTTATTCTTTTATTTTTTATTTTTCTGTAAAAAAACTAGTAAGATCCTTCTCACTCTTCTTCGGGAGTTTCTGGACTTTCCTATAGCCTACTAACTCTAACTTGGATCTTTCTCCACAATTTGGACATTTAGTTGGACTTTCTTTGTCAGTTGTGTTTGACATCCACTCCCAATTGCAGCTATGGCAAAGCATACTATATCGGATCATGTTACTCCCTGTCAAGCTAGCAGGAATCTTATTTAATCCATTATAGATTAATAAAATCTTAATCAAGACCAATACTAAAAACGAATAGATTATACTCAAAAGGTATTTATTTGTCAATGTATCGAGCAAAGATAATGCAATAAATATTACTATAAAACTGGCAACAAATATGCTTATTCCCGGGATAATCCTTACCTTTGCTAAATTATCAAATGACATAAAAAAGTAAATCCTAAAGAATATATAAACTTAACCCATGTATGTAACGTCTTTTTTATCCTTGACCTGCTTAGCCTTCTTAGTTCCTTCCAAGATCTTCTTCAGCTTTCCTTCAAATTCTTCTGCCTTCTTCAAAAGTGGCTGATAATCTACCTTTAATCCAAGATAAGTATCCAAGGCCTTGATAGTTAACGCTGCAGCTCTGCTATCCGGCAACTTAGATGCGGTCTCCGCAAACACACATGAAATGGGGATGTTATCTAGCTTCAACATCAAACTAGCAGTTGGCCCAACAACCACTCCTTCTTTCAATTTCTTAACTCCAGTAGCTTCCCATTTTTTTATTTTTTTATTAGTGTAATAATAATAATCTTCTCCACCCTTTCCGCCTACACTCCCTACACCTTCAATGCAGATTATTTCCTTGGCTTTCAATTTTTTATATAATTCTCCCACTGCTACTGCGATTTTCCATTCCATTCCCGCAACATTTGTGATTGCATGTAAGATAACTAAATTGTACTTTTTACTATAAAATACTCCAAAAGGCTCCACAACTTTACTTTCGTGAATTGCTAGCATTGGAGTCATCTCCGAAAACCATATTGAGCCTATTTTTTCTGCTTGTAAATGGTCTATCAAATACTCAGAAGAAATCGTTCCAACCAAACCAAAGCCAGGAAATCCCCCAACAATTGTAACGTTCTGTGGTTTCTTTTTCAAATCTATCTTCATATACTTCTTCCCCTTTAAAATTCTTTAAATAACTTTCTATTTTTTCTAAGTTATGATTCTTTAGTGAATAGTAAACTATATAAATCTAAAATCTAGAAAATGATTTAATGGTAGATCAAAGTTTAGCAGATTACATTAAAGACGGGTTAAAAAAGGGTTATAAAAAACCTGAGCTTGAAAAAATTCTCAAAGAAAATGGCTGGTCTAATGTGGAGATCAATGAGGCATTTGGCGCCCTCGAAAAAAAACCAGCTGAAGAAGTAAAATCAACCGGTGAGGCCCCAGATAAAACACTATTGACATTTATCAATGGAGCATTAGCAAAAGGAATCCCCGAATCTAAAATCAGACAGGCCCTTGCTTCAAAAAACTGGCCCAAGGAAAAGATTGATATCGCATTCCAGAATGCAAACAAGCCCGCAAGTGAAAAGAAAACTTTTTCTGAAACAAAAAAACAAGAAAAATCCAAATCAGAATTCAAACCAAAAATGTCCTTCAACTACAAGAAGGTATTAATCTATGTTGGCGTATTCATCTTAATTTCTGCAGTCATGGCATTGTCTCTTGGCGTATTCTTCTACATACAGGCAATGGTAGGATATACAATCACAGATCCAAATACTGGGGACGAACTCCGAGGATATTGTTTACAAGAAGACTGTAGTGATATGAAAGAACACATATATCAGAATATTGGAGACAACCAGGTTTTGATTATATCTCTTGCACTTGCCATATCCCTAGTTTTGGTATTATTGCACGCATTCATACCGGGGAAGGAAAAACTAGTCTGGATCGCAAATATAATTTTCTTCTTATTTATCTGTTACATGTTATTTATGTGGTTAGTCGCAAATAATGTGTAACAAAAGTTTTTTAAATTGAGTTTTAGCTCTTTTTCTTATTGGGTCCGTAGCTCAGTTTGGTGGTAGCACCTGGCTCTTAACCAGGGGGTCGTGGGTTCAAATCCCATCGGGCCCATATTTATTTTAAATGAAAGAAACAACACGATACGGGTTAAAAATTGCGATCACAACAGTAATACTCATAGTTGCAGGAGGGATTGCCGTAACATTGCTCCCAATAATACTTAAAGAAGTCTTTAATGTATCCGGGGGGTGGATTGTTGGTTACTTTTCAATCGCTTTGGCAATAATGCCCGTGTTAGTGATGCCCTTAATATTACATTTTATTATAGATAGTAAGAAAAAAATTAGTTAAGTCCAAATTTCTCATCAAACTTTTCTTTAGCTTTCTGCTCTTTCCTATATACAGAATGGCTAGCTCTTTTCTCAAACAAAGAAATGGCCATAGAAATAACATCACTCTGATAATCTTTCAAGCCTTTGTCTAAAATTATTTTCTTAGCGTCTTCAATGCATTCTCTCATCAAAGATATAGAATCAGTTTTAGTTTCTAAATCTGCATCTTTTTCCTCTTCTTCACTCAAATAAATCTCTTCCCAAACAGGGTAAGTACTTTTTTCCGTTGTCCGTGGGAAACTTTTAGAAAAAGTCATTATAAAATATTTCTTATTCTTTCTATATGGTCTGCAACCTGTTCACCAGATTCAGTTAGCTGAATAGTCTTTATTCTTCCTTTCTTCTCGAATAAAACAAGCTTATTTTTTTCCATCTCTTGGAGTATTTTAACAGCGTGAGAATAAGTACAATCTACTTCTTTTGCCAAAACAGATCCATAACGATTTTTAGAACTATTCCTCAAGGCCACAAGTATCATGGCTGGTTTTCGCCTGAAAAAAACTTCGAACATATCTTTCTTATTCACGATTAACCCCTCAAATGTATAACTTATTATCTATTTTTAAATGTTTATGTTTTTTAGTATCTATTTCAAAATGAGTCATGTAATCTAGGGGTAACAAAACATTTATATAACTATTTTTTTGGAATTTTATAGTATGTTATACCTCCGGTTTATAAAAGAAAATTATGATAAATTAAAGGAGTCTTTTACCCAGAGGAATCAATCTGAGAAGATAGAGTGGTTGGATTTAATTCTTGAAAGAGATAAGAAATGGCGTCTATTAAAGCAAAAAACGGATAAACTTAGACACAAAAGGAATGAACTTACAGAACAAATCAGGAAATTAAAAACTGAGAAAAAACCATATGAAAATATCTTAAAACAAGCCAAGGAAGTTCCCCAAAAAATAAGTCTACTCGAGAATGAGATGACCGAACTAATGGGGCAAATTGAATCCTATTTAGAAAGAATTCCAAATGTATTGCATGAAAAAGTTCCGACTGGAAAAGATGCAAAAGACAATATACCTTTCCGGTTTTCAGGGAAAAAACCAGAGTTCAAATTTGAATTAAAATCCCACAGCGAGCTAATCGAGAAAGCAGGATTAGCCAATTTTGAAGCTGCTAGAATATCCACAGGGCAAGGATTCAATTTTCTTATAGGGGAAATGGCTGAACTAGACCTTGCATTACAACGATTTGGAGTGGATTTCTTATTGGACAAAGGGTTCAAATTAGTTTCACCCCCATTGGCATTAAACCGTAAAACACTTGGAGGGACGGTAACACTCCAAGATTTCGAGGATACTATCTACAAATTAGAAAAAGAAGACCTATATTTAATTGGCACAGGGGAACATCCCCTAGTCTCTATGTACATTAATAAAACTTTAAACAAAAAAGATCTGCCTATCAAGATATGCACTGTAACGCCTTGCTTTAGAAAAGAAATTGGCTCCAGAGGGGTAGACACAAAAGGACTATTCCGGATGCACCAGTTTAACAAAGTGGAACAAGTAGTTATATCCGATCATGAATCCTCGTATGGATTACTTGAAGAGATGGAATCGATAACAGAGGCATTTTTCAAAAAATTAGGAATTCCATTCCGCGTCGTCGAGATATGCTCCGGGGATATGGGGGGAAAACAAACCAAACAATATGATATTGAAGGGTGGTTTCCAAGGCAGAATGAATATCAAGAACTTACATCCGCAAGTAATACTGGGGAATATCAATCTGCAACCTTAAATGTGAAATATATCGACGGAGACGAAAAGAAATTTTGCCATATGTTAAACAACACAATGGTCGCAACATCCAGGGCAATGGTCGCAATTCTAGAGAATTTTCAAAACGAAGATGGTACGATTACAATTCCAAAACCTTTAAGAAAGTATATGAACAACAAAAAGAAAATCGGGGGATTGAAGAATGGAAGGAGATAAAGAAGCTAACGTCTATAAAGAAGATTACCGAGAAGAACTAAGAGACGCAGATGAGATAAGTGCAGATGAAGAAGGATTCATGCAAGGCTATGATGACGATTCGAATCCTGCAGTATGTGCATATTGCGACAAAGTCCTAGGAGAAGATATAGTGGAAAGGGAAATAGATGACGAGCGATACAGGTTTTGCTGTGAAGAGCATGCCGAAAAGTTTGAAAGACAAAAAAACCACGTATAAATAAAATTAATTTCTTTTTTGTAGATATTTCTACCTAAATTTATCAAAACCTTTAAATAAACCTCTCTTTAGTCATTCTCCAATGACAGAATTAATCATAACAGAGAAACCACAAGCGGCTTTAAAGATAGCTACAGCACTAGCAGACACAAAACCAATATCTCACAAAAAAGGAAAAACAGTTTATTATGAGATTAAACACGGAGACAATCATATATTTATAGGGTGTGCGGTAGGCCATTTATTTGGTTTAGCAGAAAAAATTAAAACAAAATGGGCAGATTATCCTTCTTTTGATATTGATTGGATCCCCAAATCTGATATCAACAAAGCCTCTGCATACACAAAATCTTATCTAACAACACTTAAACAACTAGGAAAAAAAGTAGATACATTGACGGTAGCAACGGATTATGATACCGAGGGGGCAGTTATAGGGTACACAACAGTAAAATATGGCCTAGGTAAAGATAACGCTAGACGGATGAAGTTCTCTACACTTACAAAAGATGAACTTCAAAAATCTTACAAGGATGCAGACAAAACTCTCGAAATGGGGATGGTAAATGCAGGGGTAGTAAGACATTACCTCGACTGGTTCTATGGTATTAATTTAACAAAGGCACTAACTATGGCAATAAAAAGTTCACAAGGATATTTTCAAGTTTTATCCACTGGCCGTGTCCAGGGGCCAGCCCTTAAAATCATAGCGGAACGAGAAGAAGAAATCCAAAGGTTTAAACCTGAAACTTTCTGGGAAATATATTTAGATGGAACGTATAAGAAAAATAATATTTTAGCACAACACAAAGCAGATAAAATTTTTGATAAGAAAAAGGTTTCTGATATTTTAAAAAATACAAAAGGAAAAAAAGCAATAATAGAGCAAATAAGAAAGAAAACCTCAAATCAGAGCCCCCCAACACCCTTTGATTTAACAACATTACAAACAGAATCCTTCCGGCATCTAAAATTTACTCCAAAAGACACAGCATCTATAGCTCAAGAGTTATATATTGCAGGTTTAATCTCTTACCCAAGAACATCATCTCAAAAATTACCCCCCTCCATAAATTATGGTAAGATATTGAAAGGGCTGCAAAAACAAAAAGAATATTCTCCCTCTTGCAAATTATTATTAGATAAAAAATTAAAACCAAATGAAGGAAAAAAGAGTGATCCTGCACACCCGGCAATTTATCCAACCGGAGAACCTGCCAAATTATCAGGGAGGCAAGAGAGATTATATGATTTAATAGTTCGTAGATTCTTGGCCGTTTTTGGAGAACCAGCAAAAAGACAAACAATCTCAGTCGATATCGGTGTAAATAAAGAAATATTTGGATTAACCGGAACTACTACAATAGACCCTGGCTGGCACACCCTTTACGGGAAATATGCAAAATTCAAGGAAGAGGAGCTTCCAGAAATGAAAGAAGGGGAAGAAATCAAAGTCAATAAAATATACGAAGAAGAAAAAGAAACTCAACCCTCAAAAAGGTATAATCAGGCATCTATATTAAAAGAGCTAGAGAAGAGAAATTTAGGAACGAAATCTACAAGGGCAATAATAGTTGAAACCCTTTACGATAGACACTATATACAAAATCAGCCCCTGGAAGCAACAAACTTAGGACTAAAACTTATCAAAACTTTAAAAAAATATTCTCCAGAAATTATAGACGAGAAATTAACCAGGACTTTTGAAGAAGATATGGAAGAAATTAGAGAAGGTAAAAACAGTAAAGAAAAGGTAATTGAAAAAGCAAAAAAATCTTTAATAAAAATTCTTAAAGGATTCAAACAAAACGAAAGCAAGATAGGGGAAGATTTAGTAGAGGCATCTAAAGAAACACAAAGAAAGGCAACAGAAATAGGAAAATGCCCAAATTGTAAAGAAGGAATTTTATCAATACGGAAAGGAAAATTTGGACAATTCATAGCCTGTAACAAATATCCGGATTGTAAAACAACATTTACAATTCCCCAAACTTTAGTAAAACCTACAAAAGAAATCTGCGATTCTTGTTCTCTGCCCAAGGTCCAAATCATAAAAAAAAGAGGAGGGCCACAAACAGTGTGTATTAATCCAAAATGTCCTTCAAAACTAGAAGACTATTCTGCTAAAGAAATAAAAGAAATGGAGGGCATAGAATCTGGAAAAATAATAAAAAAGTGCCCTAAATGTGAGAAAGGAACGTTAAAAGTGAGGAGATCGGTATATGGTTCTTTTATTGCATGCGATCAATATCCAAAATGCAGATTTACAGAGAAAACAGAATCTCCTAAGAAATCAACTAAAAAATCAGGGAAGAAGACCTGAATTATCAATCTTAAAATCTAATTTTTCTTCATTAGGCTTATGAACCAATATCTGCCTTGGCTCCAAACCCAATTCAATTATGGTATTTGAGAAATTACGGATCATTGTTCCGCCAATAGCCTTTATTCCGCCTTCTTTAGTCTCATAAACTTGGTTCGTTATCAAAACGGGCACCCCTCTTTCAACAACATGTTTAAGGTTTCTCAACATTAAAACTACTTTCTCATTAACATCTGAATATTCTTGGTTATGCAAGGCGTGCCTATAGAAATTTCCAAAACTATCCACCACCACGTAACTAAAATTTCCTTTCTCCACCAAATTCTCAATATCCCTTAATTTTATGATCTGATCTTCGAAATTCTTTATATTTACAACCATAATATTTTCTAATAGCCTTTCATATTTGGGATTCATAAGTTTAATTCGATCTATGGCAAAACTTTTTTCAGTATCCAAAAATAAAACCCGGCCTTTCTTAGCAAATTCTAAAGAGCTTTGCATAGCAAATGTGCTCTTCCCACTAGCCGAAGGGCCATACATCAAAATCAGCCCGGCTGGGCCTTTTAAGCAATTATCTAAATCATTTCCGAAATACATAACAAAAAGAAAGAATTAGAGGTTTAAATAAACTAAGATAGTTTATTAAATACATATAATGCCAATGGAATCGTTATCATCAAGAAAATAATGATAACCAGGATCACTGTAACCAGCTCATCTTCTAAAAATCCCCTGAATTCATAAACAGGAATCTCGTCAACTACCAATTGACAAATCTCTTGTGAAGATTGAACAGATATGAATCCTCCACTGTTGCTATCTAACAAGGTGTAGATTACTTGCCTTATGCCCAGATTATCTCCATCATTGTCCTCAATACATTCTCCGTATTCAATAACACTTTCAATGTTGTCTCCATCATCATCGTCATCATCGTCACCTGAGCCCTCCCTATAAATCCTTAGTCTAAATGTTTCACTATCCTCTCCACCATGTTCATCAACTACTGTGATTGTGATGTGGTAAGTTCCCCTATCACTACAATCTGGTTTAAATGAAATCTCTCCTGTTTCCGAATCAATATTAAATAAGTCTGTATTGTCGTAGAATGTTAAGTCATCGTTATCCTCATCATCTACATCAACCCATAACCTAAAGTTTCGGTTACATTTAGCTCGTTGATTCTCAATATTCTCAATCACAGGGTCATGATTTTCTTCAACATCCTCTGCCCTGGTTGTGAAACTCCAGACATAACCTGCAATGTCAAACTCAGAATCTTTGGAAACAATCATCCAGTTATATGAAGTTTCGAAATCTAAGTTCTCGTCATTCCAGAAAAAGGTTTCACTTATATCTTCCGCTATTAGGGTCATAAGTTCTCCATCTTCCCCAAATAAGACATCATAAGTAACCTCATCTCCATCAGGATCTCCACCTGTCCAAACCAACATGACACCTTCTGTACCTACTGCTGTCTGCCCGTCCACTGGGCTAGGATTACTCGGAGTATATGGAGGTTCGTTAACTTCCTCTATAGGTAAAATTTCTAGATATAAATATCTGGTCTCATCATAAGCATTTTCGACACCATCATTATTTGCCCCAACCTTTACAGTATAGTCTCCGGGAGCATAACTTGAAGTATCGATTGCCTCATATGCAAAATAATGATTATCATTAATATTAGTATGCGGAGTTATAGTATCTATTGCATGTCCATTTTGAGTTAGCCATACCTTATATCCAATAACGTCACTATCCGTTACAATCATCATGTAATATTCAACAGGCTCTCCTTGATACACACTAACACTATTTCCAATGGGTTGTCCATATTCGTCTACCCATTCTGAATCTAAAGCAATTAAATCTGGAAGTCCAGCTGCCATAAATGCAGAAAATAAAAAGATTAATACAAATGGTATTAGTTTATTCATTTTAATTCCCCCTCGCTGCTCTTTTTGCTTCTGCAGCTTTTAGGTTTCCATTTCTACTTTGTCCCCAAGTATATGAAACACCGAGGGAACCTTTCTTGTTGAAACCACTGTATTTTCCAGCGATTCCCCAGTTACCCTTTATTCTAACATCTGCTCCGGCACCCCAACTTGATTTCCAAGCAGATTTGCTTGTTTCAGGTATCCTTTCATCATCATAGTCTTCTTGAATACCATCAACAACATTTCTCACGAAAGCTAATCCAGATTTAGATTCTTCTATCTGATAGTGGTCCAGCATTCCTGTAAGTGTAACTCTCCCAACATTAAGACTTAATCTTGGGAATGTCAGAACCAAGTTCCCTAATCCAGTCTCAGTATCTATAACACTCCCTTCCTCGGAGAAACCAAGAGGATTATTATACCTAACTGAGCTAGAATCAGTTGTAGTTGAAGCATTTCTCACTCCATTGTATGAAACACCCCCGCCAATACCAAATTTTGCGGCAGCATTTCCAATGAATGCATCAACTGCAGCCCCAGTATTTTTGTATATAAGGGATGTTGCTCTGAAATATCTCATTGCTTCCGATTCTTTGCCTTCTGTTGAATCTCCTGGACCAGGTACATCATCAGATCCATTTCCAGAATCTGGCTTGTCCTTGCCTTCATCTTCAGGTTCTCTACCTTCAGTAGAGTCTGCTGCAGCAGCAAGACCCTCTAATCTAGCATTCCTTCTAAGTTCCGCCTCCAATGAATCTGAGGTTGGCCGTCTAGCAACAATTTGTTGTCTAGTAGAATCATTTGTTGCATATGTATTATCAACACATATACCCATATCCTTTCCAATCTCATATGCACATCCTGCAATTAATGCCTGTGTAGAATCATCCAAACTTGTCCAAGGGCCACTAATGCCCAAGCTATCTGCTGAGGATTGATACAAATGGTTTATTAGTTCTTGACCAGACATCCCATCTCCAGCGGGATTTCCTCCCAAGCCATCAGTAGGTATTGGGAATTTTTCTCCACCTTTAGTTTGGAAATACCAAACCATAGAATCAGGCTGTGAGAATAAAGGACTCCATTTTACTGGAGAAGTTTGATCTCCGCCAGAAGCAGGATCTTGAGATTCTGCAGCGGTGCAACATCCGTCGCCGATATCATATACTGGGCCCAGAGGAATTGGCTCTCCAGTGGGTCCACAAATAGGCGCATGAGGAGAATCTCCCTCTGAATTTGAACCAATATTATCATCATTTAATACAACGCCATCCGGCAAAGCTGCACCATCCGGCAAAGGATCAGTGGAAACAACCCCGCCCCTTGTGTCTAAATCTTCTGAAACTGAAGTAACTGTAGCATCATCTGCAGAAGCGCCTGCACCGTAAGCTACACCTCCTAAAACTAAAAGTCCTTTTCCAATGGTTGATTTTTTCATTTTTGAATATAACCCCCGTGTTATAATATATATTATGTAGAATATAGGACAATCTAACTGTTTATAAATCTTACTATTTTTGCTACTGATAGATAGTTACTAAAAAATAAGAAAAAAAGACTAAGTTTTTTATTTCTTAGCCATTTCAAAAACAGACTTAAGTGCTACAACAACAACTGCTGGAGCAAATAGGGCTACCAAATTGTTAAAGATGTCAGTCAGGTACATTATTGATGCAAACATGTTTCCTGCAAGCGCACCCACAATAACAAGTATTACTCCTGCCATCAAGAATTTCTGTGTTTCGCCCTCACTAATATTTAACAATCCAATAATAAGACCTAGAACCACTATGATCCATGCAAAAGAAGCCATATCAGAAAAGAATGCTAAGATTATTGCAAGAAGAACACCAATCAGAAATGCCCAACCGCCAATACTATTTGCCAAGTTTTCACCCCCTTTAATTTTTTAAAAAACATATAATTATCCCTTTATTTTAACTTTTTTAAAGGTTTTGTTTAATTATAGAAATCTTTATATATAAACCGTATATACCCCCCGTATACACAAAATGAAAGATATATTTGATGCAAAAATCTCTTGCCCCGAATGTGGCAGCCTAATGTTAAAGGTCCAAGAAGCCAGAGAAGGCTTCAGATTAAGATTTTTAAAATGCAAAAAATGCCCCGAAAAAATTTATCACCCATTAGATTTAAGAGAATATAAAGAATTTAATAAATTAAGAGAAAGAAATTTCCAAGTTAAATTAAGGATGGTTGGAAACTCATTTTCGGTTACGATACCAAAAGAAATAATCGAGTTCGAAGAAAAATTTGCACAGATGGAAAAAGAAATGGACAATATTATGAGGCTCACTCTCGAAGAACCAGGAAGATTAAGTCTACATTTTAGAAAACTATTGGAGAAACAAAATGGCTAAGAAAGAAGTGGAACTAAGGGTACAAGAAGCAATGCAAGAAGAGGCATACAAAGGAATAGTTAGGGTTGATTCTCAAGACATGAAAGAAATTGGAGTTCGTGCCGGGGACATAGTAGAAATCGAAGGCGGAAGAAAAACAGTCGGTATCATAGATAGGGCATATCCAACCGATGTAGGCGAGGCCGTCATTAGAATGGACGGAATCTTAAGGAGAAATGCCAAAACAAGCATAGGGGAACAAGTAAAGATAAGAAAAATCCAAGTCAAAGAAGCAAAAAAAATCACAATCGCACCTGCACAAAAAGGAATGACAATCCAAGCAGACCCTTCAGTATTCCAAAGGAGTTTACTAGGGAGGGTTGTACTTAAGGGAGACATTATTGCTTTGGGTGGAACAACAAGAAGAAAATCTACACTATCTGATAGTCCATTTGGGGATATTTTCTCAGACATATTTGAAGGCCTACAATCCGGGGGATTTCTTGGAGGATTGGGGAGTATAAGATTCATTGTAGCAGATTCATCTCCAAATGATGCAGTTATTATCACAGAAAATACACAAGTACAAGTTAGCTCAAAAACAGTAGAAATCAAGGAAGAAATAATCCCAGATGTAACATATGAGGACATTGGGGGATTAAGTGAAGAAATAAGAAAAATTAGGGAAATGGTAGAGCTTCCAATGAAGCACCCCGAATTATTTAATAGACTTGGGGTTGAACCTCCTGCAGGAGTTTTATTACATGGCCCCCCAGGAACGGGGAAGACACTACTAGCGAAAGCAGTAGCCAACGAAACAGATTCAAATTTTGTACTAGTCAATGGACCAGAAATAATGAATAAGTTCTATGGTGAATCTGAAAAGAAAATAAGGCAGATCTTCGAAGACGCCGCAGAAAAAGCACCCTCGATAATCTTCATAGATGAAATCGATGCGATCGCTCCAAAAAGAGAGGAAACTCGTGGAGAGGTCGAAAGAAGAGTCGTGGCCCAATTACTAACTATGATGGACGGCCTAAACACAAGAGGGAAAGTTACAGTTATAGGTGCAACAAATAGGCCAAACGCTATAGACGAAGCTCTTAGACGGCCTGGAAGATTCGATAGAGAAATCACATTCGGAGTTCCAAATAAGAAAGGAAGATTAGAGATTCTAAAAATTCACACAAGGAATATGCCCTTAGCAAAAGATGTGGACATAGATGCACTAGCTGAGATTACACATGGATTTGTGGGCGCAGATCTCTCTTCATTAGCTAAAGAAGCAGCAATGAATGTATTAAGGAGAATGATCCCCGAATTGAATTTAAGGGAGAAAGTAAATCTTTCTGATGAACTACTAAATAAGCTAATTATCTATGACAAGGATTTCAAAGAAGCACTAAGGATAGTTAGGCCTTCTGCAATGAGAGAAGTTCTAGTAGAGAGACCGAACGTTAAATGGACAGATATTGGCGGATTAGAAAACATGAAGCAAGAATTGAAAGAGGTCGTGGAATGGCCAATGAAATATTCGGATTCATTTAATAGGATGGGAATTAAGGCTCCAAAAGGGGTTCTACTTTATGGCCCACCTGGAACAGGAAAGACACTATTAGCAAAAGCAGTAGCCAATGAGACAAATGCAAACTTCATATTAGTTAAGGGTCCAGAGTTATTGTCTATGTGGATGGGAGAATCCGAGAAAGGAGTTAGAAAGATATTTGAGAAAGCAAGACAAGCAGCACCCTCAATAATTTTCTTTGATGAAGTGGATTCCATAGCCTCCAGAAGAGGGATGGAAACACAAGGAACACGGACCACAGAAAGGATGGTCAACCAAATTTTGACAGAAATGGATGGTTTAGAAGAACTAAACGACGTAGTTGTAATGGCAGCAACAAATAGACCAGACATATTGGATCCTGCATTGCTCAGACCAGGAAGGTTTGATAGAATACTTTTAGTCAATGTTCCAGAAAAAAAGGCAAGAGAGGAAATATTCAAGGTACATACTCAAGATATGCCCCTGGCTAAAGATGTAAAGCTCCTGGAGTTAGCAGAAAGAACAAAACAATATGTCGGATCAGATATAGAGGCAGTTTGCAGGGAAGCAGCCATGCTTACATTAAGGGAAAATCTTAATGCAAAAGAAATAACAATGAAATACTTTGAAGAGGCACTAAAAAAAGTTCAACCCTCTATAAGGGAACAAGATATTAAGAAATACCAAGAAATCGAGGCCCAATATCTAAGAACTGCAAGGGGTGCCGCAATTCAAGAAAAAAGCTACATGGGATAGTTTTAAAAACTATTTTTCTTTATATTTTATTTAAGGAGGTGAAACATTGGCCGAAGAATTCGCAATTAACGATTTCGTCATGGCGCTCTCAACAGGAGACATGGCAGCTATACTGGCTGCACTAACCGCAATGGCACTTGTTTTCTTATTGATTTTCTTAGCCGTTTATATTTATAGTGCATTGGCACTAATGGCTATCGCAAAGAAAACAAAGACTCCAAATGGCTGGCTTGCATGGATCCCAATCGCCAATATTTTTCTAATAATCCAGATTGCTAAACAACCCTGGTGGCATATCTTCGCATTATTGCTATACTTTATCCCAGCAGTAGGCGGACTAGCATTCCTAGTGGTTTCAGCATTTTGGTGGTGGAAAGTAGCAGAAAGCATCAAGAGAGAAGGATGGCAAGGAATTCTCATGGTAATCCCCATAGTTAATTTAATTATGCTAGGGGTATTTGCATGGGGCAAATAATTTTTCTTTTTTATTTTATTTGTAATACTTTTTTGATTTCAGAAACAGTTTTAGCCTGACTTATTTCTCTTCTAATATCTTTACTCCCCTTAAATCCTCTGCTCAGATAGAGGGCATGATCTTTAATGTATCTAAATCTAGGTTTATGTTTTTCTGCCAGTTCAAGATATTCCTTAAAAACTCTAATTTTATCCTTTCTAGTTATTTCCTTGTAATCTCCCCTCTCTAAATAATCATTTACTTGCTTGAAAATGAAAGGGTTTCTAGAGGCCTCCCTTCCAATCATAACATAATCGCATCCAGTCTCTTCAAACATTCTTTTTGCATCTTCTGGGGAATTAATTCCCCCATTACCAATTACAGGAATTTTAACACTTTCTTTGACTTCTTTAATTATCTTCCAATCTGCTTTACTCCCGCGATCCTGGGATTTTGTCTTTCCATGGACCGTAATAAAGGAACACCCCTCTTCTTCCGCTATTTTAGCAATCTCAATAGCATTAATGCTGCGCCTATCCCACCCTGCACGGATCTTACAACTAATGGGTTTCTTAGTAGAGTTTACGGCTTCTCTTAAAATTTCTCTAATCTTCTCAGGCCTTTTCAATAATGCAGCCCCACATCCCTGGTTAACAATTTTTTGAACAGGACACCCAAAATTAAAATCAATTAAATCCACTTTTTTCTCAACAATCTTAATAGCTTTTTTTATTTCGTCGATATTCTGCCCCATTAATTGCACCCCAATAGGGCTTTCCCCCTTAACCACATCAAATAATTTCAAAGTAGAACTATTCTTTCTAGCTAATGCAATCGAAGACAACATTTCCGTAAAAGTTAGCCCTGCACCATATTTTTTACATATAAGCCTAAATGAAACATCAGTCACATCCACCATTGGTGCTAAAAAAACTTTAGATTTAAATTTCATATTTTTGTTGTTATTTTTTCCCCAACAATTACGGTGTGTTCCGTCTGACTAACCATTGAATCCTTGACCCTTTCAGGTAAAGTTCCATATTCATGTAATATCCCCTCTCTTTTCAAAGCAACAAGGCCGGTAGCAATCTGCAATTTATTAAACTTATTTAATAATTGCCGCTTTGCAAATGGCAATGTTTTATATTCTTCTGAAATATATCTCAATATTAATCTAGCATTTTGATTTCTAATATTTTTAGGGTTCATCAATTGAAATATCTCGGAGGGGTTTCCTTCACCTACCAACCCACTTCCACTGCTAGCAAATGGTTCTATTGCAATTATTTGACCGTTCTCCAATTTGCTTGAATCTCCATTATCATAGTTTGGAATTGTTGGACTAGTATGTATCTGGTATTTATCTAGCCCATGGCCACCGAGATTTTTCACAGGGGCAAACCCCAGTTGAGTTATTTCAGAATGTATTGCCTTTCCAATCTCTCTTATCTCTAATCCTGGCTTGATGATTTCTAATGCAGCACTTAAGGCATTTTCACTTGCCTTCACTAGTTTCTTATTATCTCCCAAATCAACACTAACAGCTGTATCTCCTATGGCCCCATCTATATGGACTCCAAGATCTAATTTAATTAAATCCCCTTCCTTAAATTCAATATCTTTATTGAGGAGGGCAGTATAATGTGCAGCAACATGATTTAAGGACATTTGAGTAGGAAACGCAATTCTTCCCCCAAGCTCTAGAATTTTGGCTTCAATCTTCTCTGTTACATCCAAATGAGATTTCCCCGGCTTTATTAATTTCTTGCCATACTCTCTAGCCTCTGCAGCGATCTCCCCCGCTTTGATCCAATCTTTCATACTATCTGTAATAATAAAACATTTAAAAACCTAACCAAATACATCAAAACATGAAAGGTTTTATTATTTATCCCACCTACCGTATAATAAACGGAGAACCGTATGTCTTACTCTATGGCAGATTAGAAAACAACCAATCTTTCTTGACTATAAACAAATTCAAACCATACTTCTACATAAAGTCAAGTGATTTAAGCAAAGCAAAAAAACTAGCCGAATTCAAATCAGAAAAAACCGATTTTACAAATTTTCAAGAAGAGCCTATGGCAAAACTAGTAATTGGATTTCCAAAAGATGTTTCAGATATACGAAGGGAATTAGAGGATGCAAAGATTAAGACATATGAATCAGATATAAGATTTCCAATCAGATTCCTGATAGATAACAATATACAAGGTTCCCTAGAAATTGATGGCGACTATGAAGGGAATGAAACAATTGATAGGATATACAAGGATCCGGATTTAAAATCAACAGATTATGTTCCAAAAAACTTGAAGATACTTTCCTTTGATATTGAATCGGATAAAGCCGGGAAAAAAATATATTGTATCTCGCTATACTCTAAAAATTATGAGAAAGCATTTATTATCTCAAAAGACAAAGTTCCACGGGCCGTATCCTGCAAAAATGAGGCAGAATTATTAGAAAAATTCAGGGAAGCAGTTTTAGACTTGGATCCGGATATAGTCACCGGTTGGAACGTAATCGATTTTGATTTACAATATTTAAGAGATAAATTCAAGAAACATAAAATACCTTTCGATCTCGGGAGAGAAAACACTCCAACAAAACTAAGGTTAGAAACTAACTTCTTCAGAACAAGCAAAGCAGATATGCCTGGGCGCGTAGTATTGGATGGAATTGACCTAACAAAATCTTCATTCATAAAACTCGAGAATTATAAATTAGATACTGCTGCAGAGAGTCTATTAGGGGTAGGAAAATTAATCAAAGATACCGGGAAACAAAAATATAATGAAATTGATAGATTGTTTAAAGAGGACCAAAAAAAGTTAATTGAATATAATATACTAGATTCAGAATTAGCCTACCGAATAGTAACAGAGGCAAATCTTATTGATTTGGCAATACAACGGTCTCTATTGACCGGGATGTCTTTAGATAGGGTAAATGCCTCCATATCTTCCCTGGATTTCTTGTATCTACAAAAAACAAAAGAAAGGAAACTGGTTGCTCCAACAACAATAAACCCAGAACGAGAGGCCAGAATAAAGGGAGGATACGTAATGAGTTCTGCCCCGGGAATTTATGACAATTTAATTGTTTTAGATTTTAAGTCCCTATACCCCTCAATGATTAGAACATTCAACATAGATCCATATACATTTTCAGAAAAAAAGAAAAAAGGATTTATAGGGGCACCAAATAAAACATACTTTGATATCTCAAAAGAAGGCATATTGCCCGGCATATTGGAGAAGATATGGGGCGAGAGAGATAAAGCCAAGAAAAAGAAAAATAAGTTGGCAATACAAGCAATAAAAATAATTATGCTTTCATTCTGGGGAGTCTTAGCCAATCCCACTTGTAGATTCTACAACTTAAAAATGGCAAATGGCCTAACCGGGTTTGGGAGACACATAATCAAACAAACCGCACAGAAGGTAGAAGAGCTTGGATATAATGTGATATACTCCGATACAGATTCAGTATTTGTAGATACAAAAGAGAAATCCGAAACAAAAGCAGATCAAATAGGTAAAAAGCTAGAGAAGGAAATAAATGAGTTCTATAAAAAACACATAAAGGAAGAATACCGCCGAGAATCCAATTTAGAATTAGAATATGAGAAATTATACTTAAGATTCCTAATGCCAAAGATAAGGGGCGGAGAGGCTGGAGCTAAAAAGAGATATGCTGGCCTGCTTAAAAAAGATGGAAAGGAAAAATTAGACATAGTGGGTCTTGAGACAGTAAGATCTGACTGGACAAACGCAGCCAAGAAATTCCAACAAGAGCTATTGGACAAAATATTTCATAAGGAAGAAGTTACTAAATTCATTAAAAAATTCGTAGAAGATATACAAAAGGGCAAGTATGACGAAGATTTAGTATATCGAAAATCAATCAGGAAGGACCTAGAAGAATATACTAAAACAACCCCTCCCCATGTGAAGGCAGCCAGAAAACTAAAAAAATTAGAATCAAGCACAATAGAATATTATATGACTACTTCGGGTCCGGAGCCAATACAGCTGTTAAAACATGATATAGATTATGATCATTACATAGAAAAACAAATAAAACCAATTGCAGATACAGTACTCTCCTTCTTTAACATAGCTTTTGAGGACCTAATTAAAGGATCAACACAATCTACCTTATTTGGCTATTCATAACCTTTAAATAAATCTCGCGCTTTTCTTTTCTATGGGAATAGCAATCTCTGAATTAATTCCAAAAAAAGAAATTTCTCTACAAGAATTAAAAGGAAAAAAACTAGCAATAGATGCCTCTCCGGTAATCTACCAATTTTTATCTTCAATAAGGCAGCCAGATGGAACCCCCTTAATGGATAGCAATAAGAACGTTACATCTCACATCATGGGAATTTCTACCAGAATTCCAAAACTAATGGAACAAGGAATCAAGTTAGCATTTGTTTTTGACGGAAAGCCTCCAGAAGCCAAATTTGGGGAATCCCAGATTAGGGAAAAAAGAAAAAAGAAAGCTGAAGAAAAACTTAAAGAGGCAATCGAAGAAGAAGACACAGAATCAATTGCAAAATACAAAAAACAATCAATAAGGATTACAAAAGATATCGTAAAGGAATCCGAAGAGTTTGTCAAGGCATTAGGCTTGCCAACAATCCGGGCCCCCTCTGAAGCTGAAGCACAGGCCGCATTTATGGCCGAAAAGGGAGATGTTTACGCAATAGTTTCCCAAGATCATGATTCTCTATTATACAACGCACCAAGAATGATAAAAAACATTACAGTGTCCCCAAAAAGGAAGATAAAAGGAATGTACGTATCCGTTCACCCAGAAATGATAGAACTGAGAGATGTTCTGAAAAATATGAAAATAAACCAAGACCAACTATTGGCACTATCAATATTAGTTGGCACTGATTATAATCCAGGCGGAGTAAAAAGAATAGGCCCCAAAACGGCCCTAAAACTTGTCCAAGAGCACAAATCATTTGAAAAGATCTTCGCCAACGTAGAAGCCGAATTTGATTGGAAAAAAGTTTATGCAACTTTCAAGAGTATGCCAATCATGAAGAATTACCAACTAAAATGGAAAGAACCAGATTTAGATAAAATAAAAAAGATACTTCTAAAACGTGATTTTTCGGAAGAAAGGGTCGATAAGTTATTAGAAAGATTACAGCCAAAACAGCAAAAAGAATTAGACAATTGGTTCTAAACTTTCCTTATATTAAAGCTCTCTATCCTATGGTCTCTAATTTTATGCACAGTAATAATAGCCTTCTTTAATTTAATTTTTTCCCCTTTTCTTGGAACTCTTCCCAGTTTCCTCTCGAGATAGCCTGCAAGTGTATCAAAGTGCCTAACTCTTACTCCTAAATGTAGGAGATTGTTAATTTCTTCAACAGAAGCCTTTGCATCTGCCCGTATTAATTTCCTATTGATTCTTTTTACCCTCGCTTTCTTCCTTTCACTTTTATCAAAAATGTCCCCTACAATTTCCTCTAAAATATCTTCTACGGTCACTAATCCTACAACCTTTTTATTTTTATTTTTAACAATGGCCATCGGAACATGCCTTCCCTCAAAATGCTCCAAAATATCATCAATTTCTTCACTCTCCGGAACTAAGTGGACATGTTTCTTCAATCTTCTCACCCTTACCCCCATTCTATTATCTTTGACATAAGTAAGGATATCATCAACATCCACAATGCCAATAATGTTATCTTTATTCTTATGATAAACGGGGAATCTCGAATAAGGGCTCTTTGCAACAAAATCAATTACCTTCCCCAGGGTATCTTCTGCATTTAACATCTCAATTTCCAACCGAGGTGTCATAATTTGGGTGGCCCTTGTACCTTCAAATTTCAAAACATTATGCATCATATCCGCGGATTCTCTACTCAATATCCCCTCCCTCCGGCCCATTGTCACAATAGTCCTTAATTCTTCTTCAGAAAGTTTTTCTTTATCCCCTCCAAACAGCTTGGTAGCCAATTTTGCAATCAAACCAAAAATATAGACCAAGGGGGATAAAGCATAAGAGAGAACCTCTACAGGTTTCGCAACTGCTAGTGATACTTTTTCTGCATTCTGGGAAGCAAGTGTTTTTGGAGTAATTTCTCCAAATACCAAGATAAGGAAAGTCATAACTCCAGTAGCTATTCCAACACCGCTAGAGCCAAAAAGCTGAGTAAAAACTACCGTTGCAAATGATGCCGCACCAATATTAACAAGATTATTTCCAATTAGAATTGTAATTATCATCTTATGGGGGTCTTGTTTTAATCTAAACAG
The DNA here is from genome assembly GCA_964481835.1 of Candidatus Woesearchaeota archaeon. Classification (GTDB taxonomy): domain Archaea; phylum Nanobdellota; class Nanobdellia; order SCGC-AAA011-G17; family PNOQ01; genus JABIBT01. Next base: position 27,073 of record CAYZTT010000001.1, on the reverse strand, counting down.
CGCCTTTGATCCTCGTTTCTTCTGCTTAACCAGTGCCCTAACTTTAACCATATTCAAGGAAACCAAGGCAGTTTCAATTCCAGAAAAGAATGCAGACAGAAAGATGAGTACAATCAGTATTATTATTTGAGTTAATAGCATTTTATTCGACTATTTTTACTTGCCCAAATGATCCCCAGACAAGGTAGAGTGAAAATAAGATCAATATAACTTGTAACACAACATCACTTATATCAAATTCAAATGGCAAGGTGACATTTATCCCCATCAAAAAGATATAAATCCCAAAAGCAGCAATAACGATTCCTACAATAATCCACATAAAATTCCTGAATCCCCTTTCCCTCTTAAAAGATTCAATTAAAATTAAAATACCTACTATGACAATAATTAACCGCAAAAGTTCCTCTCCGATTTCAAAGTTATATGGGAATACATCGAAAAAGGGCATTAACCCCAAATAGAGGAAAATGGCACCAATTAGTACCCATATAAAACTTCTCGGCCAGACAAATGCACCCTTTTTATCCATAATCAATTCAAAGAAAATTTATATTTAAAACTATCGGAAATTATTATAAACTATTTAATTTAATAGAGATTATGCTCACTAGTACAGAAATCAAGAAAATACCAAAGTCATTTGACATAGTTGGAGATATATTGATTTTCTCAGAATTCCCAAAAGAGCTAAAGAAAAAAGAAAAAGAGGTTGGAAATTATTTACTTAAGAAAATAAAAAACATAAAAGTAGTAGCAAAAAAATCTAAATTCTATTCCGGAAAATACAGGACCCCCAAGTTAAAAATCTTGGCTGGAGAAAAAAGAAAAGAAACAATCCATAAGGAATCAGGAGTTCTAATAAAAATAAATCCAGAAAAGGCATATTTCTCTCCAAGATCAAGTAATGAACGACTTAGGGTATCAAAGCTAGTAAAAAAAGGAGAAGAGGTTTTAGTCATGTTCTCAGGAGTTATGCCGTTTGGTTTGGTGATAGGGAAGAATACCAATGCTAAGAAGGTTTACGGGATAGAGATAAACAAGCATGCCCATAAATATGCCAAAAAAAACATTAAAATCAACAAACTTCACAATGTCCACGCACTCAAGGGAAATGTAAAGAAAGTTTTGCCAAAAATAAATAAAAAATTTGATAGAATCATAATGCCTCTCCCAAAAAATTCAGAAGATTATTTAGATTTAGCACTAAGATATCTTAAGAAAAACGGAAAAATACATATTTACATGTTTGTTCATGAAAAGGATTTCAAAAAAATAAAAGAGAAATACAAAAAATTCAAACCAAAACTTGTCAAGGCCGGAAATCCTGCTCCAGGCAAATATAGATTATGTTTAGATCTCAAAGTTTAATTCTTCAACAAGCTTTCCTTCTCCTTTAACCGCAGTTGGTGCCTCTCCGCCATGCCATGTAAATCTTGGGCGAACATTCATCGGGAATATTCGCTCAGAATTATCATCCAAGATAATTGCAGATCCTTTAAGTCTAGGCAAATTATTGATATATGTTTGAATATCACTCAATAGATAAGTTTGCATCATATCATTCAACGCAGTAATATCCTTTCTTGCAGTAACCCTATGGCTGAGTACAATATCCGATTGGGTTATGACATCTTTATGGATTTCTCCAGGTTGTTGGGTCGCTAATATCATTGAAATTCCAGGCTGCCTTCCCTCTCTAAGAAGTTGGATCAGGGAATCGCTGGCTGCAGTTTTTCCATCCTTCGGCAAGAACTCATGGGCCTCATCCAGCATTAACCAAACCAAGGGCATATCATCTTTATCTCTTTTCCTTGATCCAAAACCAAAATAACTCTCTCCACTTTCAATAGTATGAATTTCCTCAAATTTCCTCGCTGCCATACGCTCAATTAATAATTTCTTACAAATCAAACCAACAACAAGATTTTTTATGCCCCAATTCCCCGCAAGGTTAGAATAACAACTTACGTCCAAAACAGATACCCTTCCAGGTTTAATCAAATCTTTTATTTCGGTTCCCCTTTCCGAAAATAAACCCCAACTCTTTGTTGCTTCGAATAAGTTAATGGCTGCATCCTTCACATTATTTTCGATTTTACTCTCTTTTTTTATTCTCTCAATAACATCCTCTATTGAATATGCCTTTCCCGAATCCTGAAATTCAGAAATAACTCTCTCAATCAATATTCCTATGGGTTGCATAGGATCCAGATTAAATACGTTAGCCCAATCTCCCGCATTCAACTCTGAAGTTCGAATAGAGAATGGAAAGTCTACCGGGATCTTTTTTCTTTTATATTCTTCAGAAAAACCATGGGGAGTATATACATCAATAGTGCCTAGTTTTTTGGGGGCCAATTTCCATCCAGCTAAAAGGTCTTCTTCTTTCTGATTAGCATATTTCATAGTCCAAAAAATACCCATCGTATCAAATATCAGAATCCCAAGATTTTCAGCTACTTCTTCGGGCAGAGAAGACATTTCTTCGGCCATAACCCCCAAGGTATATGACTTCCCACTTCCCCGCTTTCCAGAAACTAAAACAACATGTGCTCTTGCTACATCCATCCGAATATTGGAGCTTAATGAAACGGTCTGTCCCATTTTTACATAGTGCCTACCTAAGAAAATAGTTCCTGCATCACCAAGCTTTTTTCTGTCTGAATCAGTCCTACCTATGACAATATCATAAGCCATATTCCTAAATAAGAAGGTTCTTTATTAAAACTTTCTAAAAGCTACCGTATGCTCCGATAACCCTCTTTTAAACCATCTTTGGAGAATACAATCTGCCACAATTGATTTTTTCTAGCCCTAAATGAGCCTGCACAGCATAAAAGATAATATTCCCACATTCTAAAAAATCTTGCATTATATTTATCCTTTATTTTATCCCAATCTTCTATAAAGTTCTTATGCCATGCCATCAAGGTTTTATCGTAATCCGTCCCAAAATTATGCCAATCTTCCATGACAAACAGACCCTCACTTGCCTTTGAAAGTTGTTTTACAGAAGGCAACATCCCATTCGGGAAAATATATTTATCTATCCAGGGGTCCACACCATTTACAGACACGTTTCCTCCAATGGTATGCAATAAGAATAAACCATCTTTCTTTAAACATCGGTTTGCAACCTTCATGTATTTTCTATAATTCTTGCAACCGACATGTTCAATCATGCCCACAGAAACTATCCTATCATATTTGCCTCTTAAACTCCGATAATCTTGCAACTTTATTTCAACAGGCAAACCCTTACATATTTCTCTTCCAAGTTTTACTTGCTCTTTAGAAACTGTAATGCCCACGACCTTAACCTTGTATTTTTCCGCGGCAAATTTAGCAAAGCTCCCCCAGCCACAGCCAATGTCTAGAACACTCATTCCTTTTTTTAGCCCAAGTTTTTTACAAATCAAATCTAATTTGGCTTCTTGGGCACTATTAAGGTTTTTCGCACTTTTCCAATAGCCGCAACTATATGTAAGTCTCTTATCTAACATCAAACTGTAAAGGTCATTTCCTGCATCGTAATGCTTTTCTCCAACAACATGCGCCCTAGATCTACTCTGGCGATTAATTAATTTAGCCTTTAAAACTGCCCAAATAAGTTGTCTTAAGTTTACAACTTTTTTATCTAAATTGGCCTTTAGTATTCTATGGAAGAATTGATCAAGATTATCACATTCCCACCATCCATCCATGTAAGATTCTCCAAGGGCAAGGGACCCTCCTGCCAGAACCCCTGAATAGAATCCGGGATTTCTAACTTTTATGTCCCAAGGCCGATCACCATTTAGCTTGATGTCTGCCAAATCCAAAATATTTTGAACATTTTGCTTCATGTTTGCCATAAATGGGGGACAAGGATTATTCTTAAAAGGCTTTTTATTCTCCAAAAATCGCATAATAACATTTATATATCCCTTAAAATTCTAAATCCTACAAAAATGTGGGTGGATTACTTAAAAACGTGGGTTTTGTTACTAACTCTAACCTTCTTCGTGTTGATTTTTTTCTTTGCGTTAGCAGGGGCACCAGGATTGACTATTGCCTTATTGCTGGTGATCGCCCTAAACATTACAGCATTTTTCTATTCTGACAAACTAATCTTAAGAATTTTTAAAGCCAGAAAATCAAGCTACTCTGAAAAACCAGAATTGCATGAATTAATTAGAGAACTATCCACTAGGGCAAAAATAAAGGCCCCCCAGGTTTACATAATCCCAAGCAATTCTCCAAATGCTTTTGCAACCGGGAGGCCAAGAAAACCGTACCTGGCAATTACAAACGGATTGTTATCTGAATTGGAGGATCAAGAATTGAGGGGGGCACTGGCACATGAGATCGCACACCTATCAAGCAAAGACATTTTATTAACCACTGTATCCTCTTTTTTGGCAGCAATGGTTTTATACCTAACCAATGTTTCTAGGCCATTCAATATATTTTTCAAAAATAAAGAAACAAACATAATTGAAACTACTGTGTTTTCTATTTTGGCACCAATATCTGCCACACTGATAAATCTAACAATTCCCCGGATGAGGGAATTCTCTGCCGATAAAAAAGGTGCAGAAATGATCAAAAACCCAAAGATAATTGGGGAGGCATTGATAAAAATTCATTCAACAAATAGGAAAATAGAATTTGGAAATCCTGCGTTAGCAAATTTATTTATCACAAATCCATATCGGAGTTCAATCTTAATCAATTTAATGAGTACTCACCCTACATTGCAGTCCAGGTTAAAGCGATTAAGAAAGATGGCATTCTCACAATAATTTTTCTCTTATCCAGTCGACTTCTTCTTCCTCTAAAGCCAATTCTTCTTGAGGGCCAGGAGATTTCAATAACTGGACTATGTCTGGAAACATCTGAAAAGCTCTTTTTTGGGAAATATTGTAATAATCAGCCAATTTATTCGAAATAGATTTTCTTTTAGCAGTCTTCATTCTAGATTGCCAAACCATCAAGCCGATGTTGGGCCTTTTATATTTTATAATTTTAGGAGATTTCTTATTTTTTGAAAGCGCAACACCACTAGACATAAAGAATTTTTGATACACTAAAAATCTCCAGTATTGCCATCTCATAATTCTCCCTTTGAAAAGATCCGCCTTACTTATAGAGTCAATTGCTCCTGGAATACTTTCCCTATCGTATTCGAGAACAACGTTTCTGTCAACCCACGCCTGCAAATCATCTAATTTTATGTCATCCAAAGAATTTTCAATAAGATTTATGTCCTTAGATTTAAAGATTAACCTCAATACATTTTCAATTTCTTCTTCCTGTTTCCTATCTCCAATTAACTCTAAGTTTTCTTTGTTTAATTTTCCAGAAAATAAAGTTTGTAAATCATTTATGGCCGCCCTCATATCTCCCCCGCTTCTGGAAGAAATACTCTTTACGATAAAGTCATCTCCTTCCAAATTTTCTAGTTTCAGTATTTCTCCAAGTCGCTCTCCAACTTCAGAGCTTGTTAATTGATTAAACTCTAAAACTTTAGATTTTTTTACTAATGTGGATAGCTTATCTATCTCTACATCATTAGCAGTCATGATAACTGGGAAAGAACTCTTTTCCATTAATTTAGCCAGGGCCTGTGCACCTCCGCGATCTTTCATACCCGATAAACCATCAATCTCATCAATTAAGATAATTTTTGGTTTCATAAACAAACTCATTTGGTTCATGGCAGAATTCATAAATCCTTCAATGCTCGCCTTATTTCTAAAATCAGAGGCATTTAATTCCAATACCTCATAATTATTTTCCTCTGCAAACGCGTATACAAAACTAGTCTTCCCACTACCCGTAGGACCAACTAAAACAACAGATTTCTTAGGGTGTTTTTCAAAATTTTGAATAAAATCCACTAATAATTCAATAGACATAGAGTTTCCTTTTATATCTTTCAATAATTTGGGAGAATGCTTATCGGCCCATATCATAATTCAGGGATACTAAGATAATTTATAATACTTTTCTACGTAATTGACAAGAAAAATACCTAATGGGTTTCAGTAACAATGCACCTAAAAATCCCCCTATAGTGTTCTATTGCTTCTGGAACATCTTCCCTTAGCCCTTCAAGATATTGGTCCACACTCACTATTCCTGCCACGGCCAAAGGACAGTTACGGCATTTTAGGGAGCTCTCACAGACCCTGGCCGCATCCACTAGGTTTGGGAAACGACTTGCCATATCAGGGTCTTGCAAGAGGGGGTGTTTTTCTAAAAATTCTTGATGGGAATACGCACGATCGGAGTCAACCATAATCCTCTAAGCAAATTTAAACTTATAAAATTTCTGAAATATTAATCAAGAAGATTTATCTGAGAAATTAATTCCAATAATTATAATATTGGCTGAAGATGGCTAAAAATATCAAAACCACTGTTATAAAAATTATAAAAAATCTCCAATATCTCTTTATGAATCCAAACATAATAATCAATTTTATTTGGCATTTATAAATTTTCTTCTAAAAATCTAAGCACTTTTTTTAGCCAATATCTCATACTGCTCTTCAAAAACAGGGCCCTTTTTTCTAAGATAGTTGCCAATTCCTACTTCAATAGATCTATAAGTTCTATCTTCTCCAACCTGGATTTCAAGGAACCCTCTTGCATCTTCAGCCAATATTATGGGTAAGCTGTCTGCAGGATTCTCCCCCCTACAGAATTTCCCCTTTTCATTTTTTGCCACCATAATTGGGGGATGGCCAATCGGAGATCGATCTCCATATAGCCGTTCTCTAATTTCGGCCATTGACGTCGCGATCTCTTTAGCATTAACAACCATAAAAAAAGTAGGCCGGAGTTTATTTAAAAACCTATCGACAAAAATTAGCAATCAAAGCTTCTAACTGAATATACTCATCTGAACCTTCAACTAAACGAAATTCTGCTTCTCCACATTTCTCAATCATTTCCATCTTTTTCTTATCCTCTACATCTAAGGCTAAAATTTCTCTTTGAATCTGTTTAATAATATCAACTCCAGACAAACCATGGTTCAACATTGTCTTTAATAGTAACGTACGGGCATCAGCAAAAAAACCTTTTGTTGCTAGATTCAAAACTTCTTTAATCTCTTTTGGTCTTGCGGCACTAGCTACTTCATAAACTAGGTCTTTAGTTATCTCCTTACCCATGACAGAACACGATTGTAAGGTATTTTCTAATTTTCTAACATCTCCATTACTTATTTCATATAGGGCCTCTCCTGCTTCTTCAGTTACCTTCAAACCTTCTTTTTCTGAGATGTTATGGATAATCTCTTTCATATTTTCAAAAGTTAAAGGTTTGAATCTAAACACTGTACACCTAGATTGTATGGGATCAATGATTTTGCTCGAATAGTTACAACTTAAAATGAATCTACAAGTATTAGAATATGTTTCCATGGTCCTTCTCAATGCCTGCTGAGCGTCTTTTGTCAAAGAGTCGCATTCATCTAGGTAAATTACTTTGAAAGGAACATCTTTTATTGCTCTAGTTCTAGCAAAATCTTTGACTTTATTTCTTACTACATCAATGCCTCTCTCGTCTGATGCATTCAATTCTAAGAATAAGTTATTTCTTTCATCTCCAAATAATTTATTACCAATAATTAATGATAGAGTAGTTTTTCCTATGCCTGCCGGACCACTGAAAAGTAAATGAGGCATATTATCGGTTTCAACTAAAGCTTTAACCCTTTCAACTATCTTTTCTTGACCCTTCATCTCATTAAAATCTTTAGGTCTATATTTTTCTACGAACATACTTGGGAGAAAGTCATTTAATTTATAAGTATTTTGGGTGTGATTGACAAGAAATTAAAAAACCTTAAATACACAATAAACCTTTCAATATGATGAAAACATTAAGATTCAAGACAGCTTTCAGCTATCCCTTTAACAGAGCAAAAGGAATGTGGAATATTCTATGGATACTTTTACCGATCATTGGTTGGTTCCCGTTAGGTGGTTATGGGATTAGAATTATTAAAGAGTTTACCAACGGAAAATTCAAAAAATTACCAACTTTCCAATTCAAATCTGATTTTAAACTAGGATTTTTTATGTTTCTGAAAGCAATACCCTTCATACTAGTATATTTCTTAATCACAGAAGGGTTTGGTCTCTTTGGTAAAGGTGCAGAAGACTTTGTTACTGTTCTATTGGAATTATTCATAGTACCAATACTGACCATAAATTTCTTCGTAAAAGGGACAGTAAGTTCCTATTTCGAATTTAAAGCATTAAAACCAGTGTTCACAGATCTAGGGGATTATATAGTTGCCATCTTAAAAAGCATCCTGTTAGCAATAATCTTTGTAGTTATGTGTATTGTCCTAATCGGCCTACCTGCACTAGCTTTTACGGAGAATATGTTTATAGCAGACTTTTATAGAAGAAGAGTAAAACTTAAATAACCTCAAATAAAGGGAATAATAGAGGTGATATTCGATGTGCATAAAAACTATGTTAAAGAATCTTAAATGGTTTGACATATCTCTAATTAAGTTAAGCACCGCAGCAATAATATTAATGGTTGCAAAGTTGTGGTCAGGACTTCTAGCATTAGAGTGGTACTGGTACCTAGCAATAGGAATACTGGCTGCAATAAGGCCATTTGCATTAATGTTCAAAAAAGAACAACAAGTGGCAAAAGCGCAACCAGCAATAAAAGAACAGCAATAGATAAACATTATAAACACCCATTTTCTTCTTTTTCTATGAAAAACAAAAATGTAGGGATATTAATCGTGGCAATAGCAATAATTCTAGCCATTATTATCTTCACATTCAATATTTCAATGAAAAGTATAGTATCACAAAGTTGTAGCCATGGGCCAGAATGTACGATGTATGATACTATCGCCACACAAACAAATATTAGCCTGGTAGTTACAGGATTTATTTTATTCATTGGGTTATTCATAATGTTCTCAAAACCCGAAACAAAAACTATCATAAAAAAAGAAAAAGCAAAGAAAGTAAACACAACTGGGTTAAACGAGGAAGAGCTAAACGTAGTAAAATTACTCAGAAAAGAGAACAAAGCAATGTTCCAAAGAGATCTAATGGAAAAGCTCGAAATAGGGAAAGTTAAGACAACAAGGCTTCTAGACAAATTAGAATCCAAACAAATTATTGAAAGAAAACGAAGAGGAATGAATAATATCATAGTTCTAAAGGAGTGAAACTAGTTTCACCAAAGCGGTTATATAAAAGGATAATAATAAAGTTCTCATGGAAAAAGATAATCTACCAGATTGTTGCAAGCCAAAGAAAGAATACAAAGGCGATAATCCGTTTATGGGCATAATTTATGGCCTAGTTCCTCACATAGGGTGTATACTCTTCATTATTGCAGCAGTCTTAGGAACAACAGTACTAATGCAGTTCTTCAAACCATTATTACTAAATAGAAATATTTTTTATTATTTAATATTGATATCGGTTGTATTTGCAACTATTTCCGCATACATATACCTGAGAAAAAATAAACTCCTCTCAAAAGCAGGGATAAAGAAAAAGAAGAAATACCTAACAACAATGTATGGGTCAACCGTGGGAATTAATATTTTGTTAATATTCTTAGTATTCCCTTTCTTGGCATCTGCAACAGGCGGAGTAACCGAAACGGATGCACTGGGTTCTGATATACTAAAGATATCTGTAGACATTCCTTGTCCCGGCCATGCACCATTAATAACTAATGAACTAAGTACTATTGAAGGGGTTAAGGGATCAGAATATACTTTCCCAAATGATTTCGAGGTTTACTATGATTCTTCGGTAACATCCAAAGAAGAAATCCTTTCTCTAGATGTATTTGAAGAATATCCTGCCACGGTACTAGGGGAAAATACGGGAGTTCAGCAAGTACAACCAAATACGGCATCAAACTCTCCAGGGGGATCTTGTTCTGGAGGGTGTGGGGGCGCAGGAACATGTGGAGGAAGTTGCGGAAGCCCAACATGCAACTACAATAAATAAAATGAAGAAGAAAACAATAATAATAACAATGCTAGTACTCCTTGCAGCAATTTTCTTTATTAGCAAGGGAACTACAACAGGCAATGCCACACAAACTATACCTCTAACAACAGGTATAACTGAGATTCCTTTAACAGAGATAACTGAAGAAGCAAAATGGTATGAGTACGATGCAGATGGAAAAAAGGTAAAATTCTTTGCCGTAAAATCATCTGATGGATCCATAAAGACTGCGTTTGACGCCTGCGATGTTTGCTACGGAAGCAAGAAAGGCTATAGGCAAGAAGGAGCTCAAATGATCTGCAATAACTGTGGAAATAAATATCCAATAAGTGGCTTAGGAACTGAAAATAGGGCCGGAGGAGGGTGTTGGCCAGGCTACCTACCCAGCGAAATTCAAGGAGGAACATTAGTTATAAAACACTCTGACATTGAAGCAGGAAAATATAGGTTTTAAATATTCTTTTTTTCTTTATAAAATTGGGAGTTAAAAAATGAAGGCCAAGATAAACATAGAAGGAATGCATTGTGCCAGCTGTGCTAGTAACGTAAAGAGGAGTCTTTCAAAAATAAAAGGAACAAATAACATAAACGTAAATCCTATTGCGGGAAAAGCCTTTCTTGAAGTAGATAAGAAGGTAAGCAAAGATAAACTAAAAGCTGCAATAAAAGATGCTGGTTTCAATCCAAAAGAAGTTGAATTTGAAGAATCATCTTCTTCAGCTTCTCCTTCTAAAAAAACTAAATTTTGGCTAACCAAACTAATCGGAGTTTGGTTACTTACAATCCCAATAATGTTTATTATGTATTCTGAGAAATTAATTGGCACAGCCATTGTTTCGATGGATATAATGACCCCAATAATGTTAATTTTATCATTCCCAATTATCTTCATATTCGGATTTTCAACAATAAAAGCAGGCCTACGAGGATTTTACAAATTATATTTTACTATGGATTCCCTAATAGCATTAGGTACTGTGATTGCATTTTCAACAGGGATATTAAGTTTTTTCATGCCTATCCAAGATTTCTCCGGAGTTTCTGGGATGATTATGACAATCTTCATAACTGGAAAGTATATTGAAGATCGAGCAAGAGGAAAAGCAACATCAGAAATAAAAAAGCTATTAGAACTGGGGGCAAAGAAAGCAAGAGTTTTAAGAGGAAAAGAAGAAATAGAACTCCCAATTTCGGAGGTTAAGCTTGGCGATATTTTTATAGTAAAGCCTGGAGAAAAAATTCCCACAGACGGAATAATAACAAGGGGGGCCAGTAGTGTTGATGAATCTATGGTAACTGGAGAAAGTCTACCAGTAGAAAAGAAATTAAGGGGTCACGTAATTGGCGCAACAATAAACCAGGATGGAATTTTATATGTAAAGGCCACAAAAATAGGAAAAGATACTTTCTTGTCCCACATAATTAAGCTGGTGGAAGAAGCACAAGGAACGCAAGTTCCAATTCAAAAAATAGCTGACAAAATAACAAATATATTCGTTCCCGTTATTTTAGTACTCTCTGTGTTAACATTTTTATTTTGGGTATTTATCCTGCCTGCAGAAATGAGCAGAGCGATTGGGGTGGCCATAGCAGTATTAGTTATTGCTTGCCCATGTTCATTAGGGCTAGCAGTACCAATATCTCTAATGGTGGGTTCCGGGATGGGGGCCAAAAAAGGAATTCTAATCCGAAAAGGAGAAGCAATCCAAACCATGAAAGAAATAAAAACAATTGTATTTGATAAAACTGGAACAATAACAAAAGGCCAACCAGAAGTAATTAACATCCACGCAAAAAACAAAAAACAATTATTAGAAATCGCAGGGAGCCTTGAAAAATTATCTGAACATCCAATAGCAAAAGCCATCGTAAAGAAAGCTAACCTAAAAAGATATAGGCCAGTAAAAAATTTCAAAAACATTCGGGGGAAAGGAATTCAAGGTACAATAGGCACTAAAAAGATTTTAATAGGCAATGAATCCCTAATGCAGGAAAATAAAGTTAATCTAAGAGGACTCTCCGAAAAAATAAAGGAATTTGAAGAACAGGGCCAAACAACAATGATAGTCTCAGAGAATAAGAAGGTTATTGGGGTTATTGGGGTTGCAGATGCCCTAAAAAATGACTCGATAAAATCTATCAGGGCACTAAACCGGCAAGGATACAGGACAGTTATGCTAACGGGGGACAATGAAATTACGGCTAACGCCATTGCAAAGCAAGTAGGGATCAAAGAAGCAATCGCAAAAGTTTTGCCAGAAGATAAATCTAAAAAAATCAAGGAACTTCAAAAGAAAGGATTTGTAGCTTTTGTAGGGGATGGAATTAATGATGCTCCTGCACTAAAACAAGCAAATGTTGGAATTGCTATGGGTACAGGGACAGATATTGCAATAGAATCAGGAGATATAGTTTTGGCGAAAGGATCTCTCATAGGCGTAGTACAAGCGATCAATTTATCTAAATCAACCTTCTCAAAAATTAAACAAAATCTATTTTGGGCATTCTTCTATAATGTCATAGCTATCCCTCTTGCAATGACCGGGATTCTTAGTCCAGTGATCGCAGAGCTAGCAATGGCCCTCTCAAGTATCACTGTAGTCACAAATGCCAATCTATTGAGAAACAAAAAACTTTAAAAACAAAAAACAAATAAAGAATACTATGAGACTCAAGGTACCCATTTTCAATGCAGTGAATTTCGCCGTAGTTTTTGGAGTAATTACTTACCTAGTCAACCAAATAAATCAAAAGGCAGCAATTGAGGTAGCTCCTTTATTTGTTTCTAATATTTACCTAAATACTGCCATCTGGTTAATAATTGGATTTATAATTGGATTAATTATAGAGTTAACACTTACCAGGCACAAAGATCCAAAACATATGCCAGAAAAGGTATCCACAAAATTAATCGTAATCCCTTCTGTACTATTATTTGTCTTAATCGTAATCTCAGTAGTTTTCCTGGCTGGCCTGTCCCCATTCGAACTTGAGGGGCATTCTACTGCAAATACTGAAGAAGATACAATTAATGATACAATTAACACGACAACAGAAACCAACACAACTGATATTGAAGAAGATACAACACAGGAAGAAAACAATTACGAGGGAATATGTGAGGAAAAAACAGGCTCAGAAAGAGTATACAATGAGGCAGCAGATGCATATGTCCATGAAAACACCTGGGAAGAGATAGGATATGGTTGCAACATAAAGAGGGACTGTACAGATCAACTTACCCGGAGCGATGAAAGCTTTGATTCAGATGACATAAGATGCACACTTTAATTCTCTCCAAAATCAAATAAACTATTCAACGCACCCAAACTTTTTTCTAAACGTTCAAATTTGTCAGGAATACTTTCTAAGTTATATCCTCTTTCTCTCAATTCAGGCATATAGGTTTCTTCACATACTCTAGCCCCCAAAATTGCCCCCCGAGGGTCAAGCCCTTTTCCTCTAAAGAGCAGATATAGGTCAAATCTTCCAGAAATAGATTCTTCTTCAATAAGCCAACTATACAATTTTTCGCTTAATTCCATTTCAAAATTAACTTAGCTCAACCGTCTCTGAAGGCTCAATATCCTCCAAATTTGGCCACGTTCTCATCGCCGTTTCAAGATTATCACACCGCCTCCGATGCTCCCCTTCTCTACCCAGCATAATAAAACTATCCTCACAAAATGTGGGCCTAGCACATTGCCATACTCCATTCTTCAAAACATATGGTTTTGCGTCTGGGTTGCCAGGGCCATCTGAAATAGGGGCAGATTCCTAATTCAAAATATATCCATACAAGTCCATTACCTGTGCAGGCCCGCCCAGGTGCCCCTCTGGGTCTCCCCAGAAAACGCCCAACATAAAATCAATATTGGTAGCAAACCATGTGGGTCCAGATCTTTGCATAACTCTCTGCAATAATTCTGTAGCCCTCTCAACATCGCCCCCATACGATTCATCAAATCCATAATCGATAACATATCCTCTAAAGGGCAGAGGTTCTTCCCTAACTTTATTATCCGGATGATTTATTCTGTATAGAAACATAAAAAAAGGGAAATATAAACTGCTTATAAAATTATCTAGAATACCTAGTGCCTGCCAATACTGGCAGCTCAAACCCATCTCGGACATTTCCCCGAAACCTATATCTATCTCGAGTTTTCCCATCTACTGTTTCCAAGAACAACTCATAGTTTCCATCATCATTGCCATCAGAGATTTCAAATACATCGGGTTTGCCCTCAAGATCGAACTCTACCCTCCTTTCCGGACTTCCACCATAACCAAAATCTTTCACCACAAGCCGATAATCAATCCCCCTAAATTCACTTACTTTCCATTGCAAAGCTATTTGCTCCAGCATACCGTCACTATCAATATCAAATCTCTGATCAATGAATGTTTGCCAATGCCGATTTACCTGCGGAGATTGTCCTGCAATAAGCAACAGAAATAGGCTGATACCTAATTTCCAACCACTACGGGCAGAGATTCCCTTATGGATTGACATAAAACTAGAAATCTAAAACAATTTAAAAAACTAACTAAATCCAGCAGAAGGGGTCTGATTCTAAGATATCTTTTTTGATTGAAAGTGCCGTGGCCCTACACCCTCCACACCCACTTCTCAATTCACACTTTCCGCATTTTCCCTTTAAGTTATCTCTATCTCTAAATTTTGTAAATATATCATTAGTTTCCCAAACTTCCACCAAAGATTTTTCAGAAACATTGTCCACTGCTTTCCTTAGTAATGGGCAAGGGTATACATCACAATTTACTGCAACGTAACACCCTGCAATTCCTGCAGTGCATCCTCCAACAATTGATTTCTCACTCTCTAAGGCATTTTTCTTTTTAGCCTCATTTACTAGAATAGTCAAGGGGTCAGAACAGCGAACCCGCGCTCCATCAACAAATTTTGAGATTGATACCAAGGCATCTCTCAGCCCTTCTTCCGCCAAAATAACATTTTTATTCAATCCACAGGCGGATCCCACTGGGCAAGTCCTATTAAAACCTATTTGTACCCCTAGTTTCTTGGCAAAATCAACAATCGCACCAATGTTTTTTATATTTTGTTTATTTACTGTGCACATAAATACCACATGGATTCCTTCCTCTTTCAAAAGAGAGGCAACCTGTTTTAATCTATCCAAGTAATCTATCCTATATCCTTCTCGGTTATGGGTTACATCATCAAGACTTAATTGTACGAAATCGAATGCCCTTAACTCCCTAGCAATTTCACTATTAATCAAAAGGCCATTGGTTAATAGGCCTACTCTTTCAAAATTCTTCTTCTTAGCATAATTTGCAAATTTTAATAAGAGGTCCCTGCACAAAAGGGGTTCACCCCCAGTAAAAATCAAGTCATGGGGGGCTAAAATACTCCCTTCATCAATAACCTTTTTCAATAAATCATCCTTCATGTCGGAAGGGGTAGATTTGTCTACATAACAATGTTTACAATCTAAATTACATCGTGTAGTTATCTCTATCTCTAATATTTGTAACCCAGATTCATTACCCATTTTCTAATCCCATTTTACAATATGGATCCATTCCTTCAACATTTTTATGAATATAATACGCCATTGCATGGCATCCTCCTTCGCATTGCTTTACAAAATCACAACCCTTGCATTCACTGGGTTCTAAACCTCTAAATTTATTTATGATTTCTGAATTCTGCCAGATATCTAAAATTTTCTCAGTTAATACATTGCCCGCAACAAATTTTCTCTCTTTCAAATGATCGCAAGCAAAGACATCTCCATTTGCCCCGATAGATAGCTTTATTCTACCGGCCATGCAAAATGGAATTCCCACATCTCTTTTACGTTCCAAAAATAAAATGGCATGATTTGGAATAATTCTTAATCCAAGCTCCTTTATTTTTTTATAAATCTCATAAAATTCTAACCACTCCTCCTTCTTCATCATGAGATGATGATCATCATATTTGGGTATGAAATCAATTAACATATATTCTTTCAACCCCACTTCCTTAACGAACTTTGCAATGTGCTCTATCTCTCCGTAGTTTTCTTTAGTAATAACAGTACGAATAGAAACTAGGGCGGTGGGGGCATGCTTTTTTAATAATTCAATGGCCTTTAATGCTCTATCGAAGCATCCAGGTAATCCCCTTAGGTTATCATGTTTCTCTTTATCAATACCATCCAAGTTTATATTTATTTTATCTATATCTAATTCACCAATTTTTTTAGCCACAGATTCATCAATTAAAGTCCCATTGGTATTAACAAAAATCTCAATATCCGATTCTTTCAATATTTTAATTAATCTAAACATAATTTCTTTCCTAACAAATGGTTCTCCTCCAGAAAAAGTCACAAATAGAGGTTTAACTTCCTCTTTTATCTGATTAACAATGTCTAAAAGTTGCATATCACTCAATTCGGAAGAATATTTTACATTTCGATTATAACAATACGCACAATTCAAATTACATTTATTGGTCAAATCAAGTTGAACATATAACGGGCTAACATATAACTTTTTCTTAAATTCTTCTCCGCCCAGTTCAATCTCCATCTTTAAACCCAAAAATTAGTTAGAGTTGATTAAGCAACCAGATTTAATAACTTCCTTCATGCTTAACTTCCAATTCTTCTCTTTTAGGTTTATTTCTTTATTATTCTCTTCCATACAAACAAGGGAGATGAAGCCATTATAAATATCTTTCGTTTTTTAAGGAATAAGGAACATTTAAATAGGCCCCCTCCCTCAAAAAACCCATTATGATCAACACCATAACTAAGATTACTTCTATCATTATCTAGTACTGCCTCTAGGCAAGGGAGGTTCTTCAATGGCAAATTATTTAAACAAAAATAAAACTCAAGGAATTAAGGATGTTTGACCACAGAAAGATAGAGAAAGAAATAGTAGAATTCTGGGAAAAGAATAATATTTACTCTAAGAACAAAGAAAAAGGCAAGGGGAAAAAGCCATTCTATTTTCTGCAGGGGCCTCCCTATACCTCTGGGAGAATCCATATTGGCCAAGCATGGAACAATTCGATGAAGGATGCAGTACTCAGATTCAAAAGAATGAGGGGGCTTGATGTATGGGACAGAGCAGGGTATGATATGCACGGGATCCCCACCTCCTCAAAAGTACAAGAGAAATTAGGATTAAATTCTAAAGAGGATATTGAAAAATTTGGAGTTGGCAAGTTTATCCAAGAATGTATGGATTTTTCGGAAGGGCATGCCAAGCAAATGAGCCAAGACCTGTTTAAACTGGGGATTTGGATGGATTACGGAGATGCATATATGCCCATATCAGAAGATTGGATAGACTCTATATGGTTCCTAATAAAAAAAGTTGAAGAAAAGAAGCGGTTGTATGAAGGGGAAAAAACAATGTCATGGTGTGCAGAATGTGAAACTGCCCTGGCCAAGCATGAATGCCACTATAAGACCCTTGTGGATAAATCCATTTTTGTAAAGTTTAAGATAAGAAACGAAGAGAACAAACACCTGATCATATGGACAACTACTCCCTGGACAATTGCATTCAACTTAGCAGTTATGGTCAATCCTGAAGTGGATTATGCAGAAGTTCAAGTTGAGGGAGAGACCTGGATTCTTGCAAGGGATTTAGTTGATAAAGTTATGAAAGAACTAGGAAAGGATTATGTTATTTTAGATGAGTTTAAGGGGTCAGAATTAAAAGGATTAAAATATGAACATCCTTGGGGAAATGAAATTCAAGATTATACAAAATTAAAGTTAAAACATCCAAAGATACACACTATAGTGCTCTCAAAAGAATATGTGAATCTTGATGCGGGAACTGGGTTAGTACATTGCGCGCCTGGCTGTGGTCCAGAAGATTATGAAGTTGGGCGTGAAAATAATATCCCTCCTTATAACAATATAAATGAGAAAGGTGTTTTCCCAGATGGAATGGGGGATCTTTCTGGGCTTAAGGCAAAGTCGGATGACAATAAATTTAGTTCTAAATTGGAAGAGTGTGGGGCATTAGTCGGATCTATGAATGTAGAACATGAATATGCCCATCACGAGCGGTGCTCAAAACCAGTTATATTCAAAACAACAAAGCAATGGTTCTTCAAAGTTGAAGATTTAAAGGAGAGAATGAGTGAATTCAATAAAAAAGCACACTGGGTTCCAGAATCAATTAATAATTCCTATTCAGAATGGTTAAAAGAATTAAGAGATAACTCCATCACACGACAGAGATATTGGGGGACCCCGATACCGCTCTGGAAATGTTCTAAATGTCCGGAATATAAAGTGATTGGATCAAAAGCGGAACTAATTAGGGAGGCAGGAGAAGAGCCAGAGAATCTCCATCGTCCATGGATAGATAAAATAAAACTAAGGTGTAAATGTGGAGGGGAAATGAATAGACTACCAGATGTACTAGACGTCTGGATTGATGCAGGTGTTGGACCTTGGGCATGCCTCCATTATCCTAAGAGAAAGGATTACTTGGAAAAATACTTTCCACCAGATTTTGTATTGGAGGGGAGAGATCAAGTAAGGGGATGGTTTAATTTATTAATGGTCTCTACAGTTTTAGCCTTTGACCAAGCACCATTCAAAAATATATACTCCCATGGGATGATAAATGATATAGATGGCGTTAAAATGTCAAAATCATTGGGAAATGTTATCTCTCCAGAACAGGTAATTAATGAGGCAGGGGCGGATTCATTTAGGCTATATATGTTTCAAACCAATGCTGGGCAAGATGTAAATTTTGCATGGGACGAACTAAAAAATAAGCTTAAAGTTTTAACAATATTTTGGAATGTTCATGAGTACTTACTGAATTATTGTTCATCACTAGCTATTAATCCCACAAAAATGCCAGAGGAATTAGATTTAGAAGAAAAATATATCCTATCCAAATTAAACAAGACAATAAAAAACGTTACAGAGATGTATGAGTTTTATCTTATAGATAAAGTTCCAAAAGAACTGGAATCCTTGATAATTGCCCTATCTAGAGAGTACATTCAATCCACAAGGGAAAAGATATCAGAAAAACCCCAATTAGTGGCTTCCACGATATACAAAGTCCTATTAGAAACAATAAAAATGCTTTCAACAGTATCTCCATTCATATCCGAAAAAATTTATCAAAACCTAAAACTCCCATTTGATTTAGAGAACGAATCTGTTTCTTTAGAAGATTGGCCAAAGTACGATCCAAAACTTATAGATGAAGATCTAGAAAAGCAACTAGCAATGGCCCAAGACATAACCCAGGCAGGTTTGGCCGCAAGAGAAAAAGCAAAGAAAGGGGTAAGGTGGCCCATAAAGGAGCTCCAGATAATCTCTTCCAATAAGGATGTTAAAGCAACATTAGATAATTTTGAAGATTTACTAAAGTCCAAGTTAAATGTTAAAGCAATAAGACACGAAGAAACTTTTAAATTTGAATCCGTAAATGTTTCTCCGAATAAATCCCAAATAGGAAAGGATTTCAAAACGGATGCACCATTAATTTATGAAAAACTAACCCAAGAACACCTAGGAGAGTTCTATGAAAAAAGGGAAGTCCAGGTAGGGGAATTTTTACTAAAAAGAAATCACTTCTTTATAGAAGAGATCATGCCAGAAGGATTGGCCGCTTCAGAATTCAAGAATGGAAAAGTAATACTTGATCTAGAAGTCACCGAAAAACTTGAGCAAGAAGGGTTTGCTAGGGAAGCAATAAGGAGAATTCAAGACTTAAGGAAGGCAAAAGGACTCAAGAAGAAAGATCAGATAAACCTATCCATAGCTTCAAAGTATAATTTAGAAAAATTCAAAGAATATATCAAAGAAAAAGTTGGTGCCTCCATAATAGAATTTAAAGACATGAAGTATGAAAATAAAGATGAATTTAAGATAAAGGGACATCAATTCAAAATTTCTTTTGTGAAATTATAAATCAATTTTTTTTGTAAAATCACTTACAATCTTTATATCTTTCATTTCCCCAGATAATGCATTTATCCAACTCATGAACCAAAAGATTACATACGCAACATACAAAACGGCTCCTGCTACCCATCCAAGTATAGGAATAATAAACACCATTCCCGCAATAATCCCAATTATGAAGATGACTAGACTTTGTTTGGCATAATGCATAACATATTTATCGTCTTTCCAAGCAAGCAAGGCAATAATGAAACCAATTATACTAAGGAAAGTTGCGATAAAGGCATATGTTTTTGAATCCTGGTTCTTCTTCTTTGCCATAACCCTATTTTGGTTAAAAACCTTTTAAATCTTTCTAAATTTTAAGAAGATAACCACCAAACGATTAACACAAACATTTACATATCCTTTTAAATATTTTTCTATACATCCATTTATAAATGAAACATTGGGGGTCACAATAATGGTAAAACAAAAAGCAACCATAAAGATAGTAAATATCGTATGTTCAACTTCTCTTGAAAAGGATGTTCACCTAGTAAAACTAGCTGAAACACTTCCAAACACGGAATATAATCCAGAGCAATTTCCTGGGTTGGTCATGAGAATTAGAGAACCTAAGACATCGGCATTAATATTCAGTTCAGGCAAGATAGTGTGTACTGGCGCAAGGTCTATGGCAAAAGTAAGGGAGTCTATTAACCAAATTATAAAGGCAGTAGCAAAAATCGGTGTAAAAGTCACAATAACACCAAAAATCACTGTCCAGAACATGGTTGGATCCGGAGATATCAATATGGACCTAAACCTAAACGAACTGGCCCTAAAGCTCGAGAATGCAGAATATGAGCCAGAACAGTTTCCCGGGCTAGTCTATAAGCTGCCAGGGACCAGAGCAACATTCTTACTATTCAGTAATGGGAAGATTGTTTGTACAGGAACTAAGGCAGAATCTAAACTAAAAGAAGCAGTTCTATTACTAGTTTCTAACCTAAAAAAGTTTAAAAAATAACCTTACTTTCCTTTTTTACATTTTTTAGAACATGGCAGAAGATGTATTTACACAGATAGAGAAAATTAAAGATTTCATAGAGACAATCTACCAAGAGGATCTAAATGATCTAATTCGACTTGGAGGCCAATCTTTAGTAATAGATTTTAAAGAATTGGCGAAATATGAAGTGGAAATAGCCGAGCAGCTACTAAATGAGACTATTGAAGTGGTACAAAACTTTGAAATGGCCCTTGATCAGATTGAGATTTCTACTGGCAAGAACATTAGAATTCGATTCAACAATCTTCCAAGCACTCAAAAAATTGAAATAAGGAACATAAGGAGTGCCAATCTAGAAAACTTAATGGTAGTTGAGGGAATAGTTAGACAAGCTTCCGACGTAAGGCCTCAGGTAGTATCTGCAAAATTTGAATGCCCTTCTTGTGGAAATATGCTATCCATATTGCAACTAGAACAATCCTTTAAAGAACCAACTAGATGTTCATGTGGAAGAAAAGGACACTTTAAATTAATCTCTAAAGATTTGGTAGATGCACAAAGAATAATTCTTGAGGAAGCTCCAGAAGGATTAGAAGGAGGCTCCCAACCAAAACGATTATCTGTTTTCTTAAAAGAAGACTTAGTAGAGCCAAGGATGGAAAAGAAAACTACCCCTGGTGCAAAAGTTAGAGTAATTGGTGTAGTAAAAGAGATACCGGTCTTCCTAAAAACAGGAGCACAATCTAGAATGTACGATCTCGCGCTAGAAGCAAATTATATTGAGCCGGTACAAGAAACATTCGAAGACATAGATATTACTAAAGAAGATGAAGAAAAAATAATCAAACTTTCAAAAGATCCCAAAATACTTCCAAAGTTAGTTTCAACGATCGCCCCATCTATTTATGGTTACAAGGAAATCAAGGCATCCCTTCTATTGCAATTACTTGGAGGAACAAGAAAAGTCATGAAAGATGGAGTTATTAGAAGGGGAGATGTCCATATACTTCTTGTCGGAGATCCCGGAGCAGGAAAATCTCAATTAATTAAGTTTATATCTCAGGTTGCCCCAAAAGGAAGATTTGTTTCTGGAAAAGGTTCCTCGGGAGCAGGGTTAACTGCTTCGGTAGTAAAGGATGAGTTCCTAAAAGGATGGGCACTAGAGGCAGGGGCAATGGTCCTAGCAAATGGGGGAGTCTGTGCAATAGATGAATTGGATAAGATGAGTCACGAAGACAGGTCTGCCCTTCATGAGGCACTGGAGCAACAAACCGTAACAATTTCTAAAGCAAATATACAGGCTACTTTAAGAGCAGAAACAACAGTACTTTCTGCAGCAAATCCAAAAATGGGAAGATTTGATCCATTCACACCTATCGCAGGCCAAATTGATTTACCTCCTTCGCTGATAAACAGATTCGATTTAATATTCCCCGTCAGAGATTTACCCAACAAGGATACAGATACAAAAATCGCAGACCATGTCTTAACAGCATATGATAATCCTGAAACAATAACAACAGAAATAGATACAGAACTATTCCGAAAATATATCTCTTATGCAAAACAAAAGATAAGGCCAAAACTAATGAAAGAGGCAATAGATGAGATACGAAATTACTATGTTGACTTAAGAAACTCCGGCCATGCTTCAGAAGATGAGGTAAAACCAATCCCGATTTCCGCAAGACAACTAGAGGCACTAATAAGATTGTCGGAAGCATCTGCAAAGGTAAGGTTATCTGAGAAAGTTCAGAAGAAAGATGCAAAACTAGCAATAAATCTGGTCCATTATTGTTTAATGAAAGTAGGTTTCGATAAAGAAACTGGACAAATAGATATAGATAGAATATCAACGGGCATATCTGCATCACAAAGAGGAAAATTCATGTCTGTAAAAGAAATAATTTCCAAATTAGAAGAAAAAACAGGCTCAAAATCAATTCCATTTGAAGATATAACCATTGAAGCAACAGAAAAAGGAATTTCTGAAGATGAGTTATACGAAATAATGGAAAAGTTAAAAAGGTCGGGGGATATCTTTGAACCAAAAAAGGGATTTATACAAAAAATATAGTGAAAAATGGACCAACAATTAAGACAAACGGCATATAAGGTATGGATTTCTGACTTGTTAAACAAGCAGATACAGAAGGAAGAAGGAGAATGGTCTCCAAGTTATATTCTAGTAGATAATAAACGAGTCTCAAGAGTAAATGTTGTCGCTACAGTTGTTATGAAATACATGGCTGAAGATAAATCATACGCAACCCTTACGATAGACGATTCTTCGGCAGATGTACAAATAAAGGCATGGAGAGAAGACGTAGCAACAGTAGAAAGTGTTGATATCGGAGACACAGTACTATTTATCGGAAGAGTTAGGGAATACAACTCTCAATTATACTTAACTCCCGAGATAATAAAGCCGCTAGACAAATCAGAATGGCTAGATCTAAGAAAGAAGGAGTTAGAAGTAATTTATGGCAGCAGGGCCGCTTCAACTCCAGAAATAAAACCTGCAGTTAAAGAAACACCAAGAGAAGAGCCAAAAAAAGAGCAAACAATTACAATACAAGAAGAAACAGTTTCCTCAGAGAAAACGACTGAAAACGACAGACAAAAAATCTTAAATACAATCGAATCTCTTGATAAAAACGAGGGGGCAGATATAGTAGAAGTAATCGAAGCCTCAAAAATCCCTGAAGATGAAGCAAATTCAATAATGCAAGAGTTATTAAAGGAAGGCGAAATCTTCGAAATCAAGGCAGGAAAGCTAAAAATAATTGAATAAGATGGATTACGAAAAATTATTGGAAAGAGCAGAGTCAAAAATCCCCAAGAAAACAACATCCGGGGAAAGATTCGAAATTCCCAAAGTCAAGGGACATGTAGAAGGATCTAAGACAATCCTAACTAATTTTTTACAAATCGCTTCAATACTGCATCGGGAGCCAAGCCACCTAATAAAATATCTACTGAAAGAACTTGCGTCCCCTGGAAGTTTGGATGGACCAAGATTTGTAATGGGAAGAAAGTTAAGTTCAAAATTAATCAACGAAAAAATTGGAAAATATGCAAGCGAGTTCGTAATCTGTAAAACTTGCGGGAAACCAGACACACATTTTGTAAAAGAAGGGAGAATACTAACTCTGAAGTGTGCTGCATGCGGAGCAAAATATCCGATTACCGCCAAGATATAAAATGTATGTAAAAACCCATAAATCAAAAGATTCTGTTGTCACAGCAATCTGTGATGAAGCACTTATTGGGAAGACTTTTTCTGATTCTGAAAGGCAATTAGACGTAAATGAAAGGTTCTACAAGGGTGAGAAGAAATCAGAAGAAGAAGTAGAAGAAATCATGAAAGAAGCAACAAATCTAAATCTGGTTGGGGAAAACACAATTAATACTGCACTAAAGCTAGAGATGTTAACAAAAGAGGACATAATCCTTATTGAAAAAATCCCACATGCACAAATATTTGAAATATGAAAAAATTTATACCCCAAGGATATTACGAAGCAAAAATACAAATCCGCCCAAATGACGAAAGCCTACTTAAGTTTGTTAATTCTGAAATAAAAAAAGCAAATGTAGAAATTATAGATCAAAATAAACTAAAAGAAGGGTGGGACCTATACATCAACTCTTCAGATTTCGCAATAAGATTAGGAAAACTATTTAGAAATAAATATGATATAAAACCAAAGGTCTCAAGATCCCTAACTGGAGAAAACAAGCAACTTGGGAAAAGAATATACAAATTAACGGTTTCCTTGAAGATAAACTGACAGGCATACAAAGCTTTATAAAACAACTTTTTTCTCTTAAACCTATGAAAAAGCCTGTAAAACCGAAGAAAAAGAAGAAAGGTCAAGTGACTCCTCAACCAGAATTTGTTAGGGTCCGAACACCAAAAGATAAAGAAGTAATAGGTACCGTGCTGCAACGGTTGGGCGGATCAAGGTTATCGGTGGCTTGTTTAGACGGGAACACTAGGGTGTGTAGAATCCCCGGAAGATTAAAAAAAAGATTATGGGTGCGTGAAGGAAATATAGTTCTAGTAGAGCCCTGGGAATTTGAAGGAGATAAAAAAGGAGACGTTCTTTATAGGTATAATCCGACACAAGTTGAGTGGCTTAAGAAAAAAGGGTTCTTAAAACAAATATCCGAGTTTGATGAATTCTAAAATGTCAGAAGAACTAAAAATCCCCAAAGAGAGAATTGCAGTTTTAATAGGGGAAAAAGGCGAAGTTAAGAGAAAGCTTCAAAAACTAACAAACACAAAGATAGTCGTTTCATCTAAAGAGGGAGATGTTTCAATAGAAGGCGAAGATAATTTTAAGGTTTTTTTAACACTAAACATAATAAAAGCAATAGGGCGAGGATTCAACCCCGAAGTTGCAATAAAATTACTAAAAGAAGATCACGTTCTAGAAATGATTAGCATTCACGATTTCTCCGGAAAGTCAAAAAAACAGGAAGAGAGAATAAAATCTAGAGTAATTGGAACCAGGGGGAAGGCAAGAGCCACCTTAGAAAGGATGACCAATACACATATTTCTATCTATGGAAAAACAATTAGTATAATTGGAAACGTAGAAGATGTTCATCTTGCGAAGAGAGCATTAGACAAATTACTTAACGGGACTCCACATGGGAATGTTTACAAATTTATCGATAGAGAGAAAGATAGACAAGAACATTTATAAAATCTTAATTCTTAAAAAATTACATGAAAAGGGGACACTTAATAGTAACTTTAATTTTTTTAGTATTTTTTATCTCGAGTTGTGAAATAACTCAGTTTAGCCCCACTTTATCTAGCGAAGAAGAGCCAACAGGCCCTCAAATATTTGAAATTTCCACAACAAAATCAAACCAAGTAATAATAGCAGATCTTACAGAGGGAGCCTACAAAATAAGAAATGAAGATGGATTAGAAGTGACATTCTCTAAATCGAAATCTGGTGAAATCAATGTGGCAGGGGTTGATGAAAGGATTGATGATTTCAGTTTAAGGTACCATGACGGGTACATAATTGAATTGGTTGAAGAACCACTAGCAAAAACAGAAAAGTCAATAAGATCTCCCCAAAAAGAGATTCTGGAACTAGAACATTCTAATGTTAAATCTCTTCTTTCTGAAAAAGAAATCAAAGTCAAGAAAGAATTCAAAAAAGCATTTAATGGAATTGTAGTTAAGGATTTGACAAAAGAACAAATAAAAGACCTAGAGCGAGACCCAAAAGTAAAAAAGATATGGCCAAATTATAGGGTTTATTTAAATTTACTAGATTCTACTGGAATGATTAATGCCGATGATATGTGGTCCGAAGGCTATACCGGAGAGGGAGTTACAATAGCAGTTATAGACACGGGAATAGATTATACCCACCCAGATTTGGGAGGGTGTATGGGTCCAGATTGCAAAATTCTAGGAGGATACGATTTCATAAATGATGATCCCGACCCCATGGATGACCACGGTCACGGAACTCACTGTGCTGGAATAGCTGCAAGTACGGACGGAAACCAAGAAGGTCTAATCGGCGTGGCTCCCGGTGCAAAGCTATACGCTTTCAAAGTTTTAAGTGAAAGCGGATCCGGTTCAATGGATGGTGTTGTTGAAGGAATAGAGGCAGCAATGGACCCAAACAATGATGATGATTTTTCAGATCACGTAGATGTTATAAGTATGAGCCTTGGAGCAAACTGTGGAACCTATAGCGAGGATTGCGGTCCAGATGACCCCACTTCCCAGGCCATAGATGCTGCAACAGAAATTGGAGTAGCTTCTGCAATCTCGGCCGGAAATAACTATGAATACTTTAGCATTGGCTCGCCAGGTGCTGCAAGAACAGCAATAACCGTAGGGGCATCTTGCAAACCCGAGCATGAATTCGGAGGGTGCGACGATTCTTATCCAATAGCCGCATTTAGTTCAAAAGGTCCCGTCCTAGTCACAGGCTCAGACGCATATCCAAAACCAGATATAGTCGCCCCAGGGGTAAGCATTTGTGCATCCCAATGGGAAGATGCATGGCAGGAGTCTGAGTGCATGGACGATGAGCATACGGCAATTTCAGGAACTTCGATGTCTGCCCCTCATGTGGCTGGAGCACTAGCACTCT